>NZ_JAUSYN010000002.1:0-600000 GCF_030816915.1 Streptomyces sp. B3I8
GCAGCGGCGGAGGCGGCGGTTATGGCGGCGAGGAGAGAAAGGCGCTGGCGGCGGTGGGGGCCGGCGCCACCGGGGGAGGCACCGGCGGCAGCGGCGGTAAGGGCCGCAACCCCATCTACAACTCCTCGGCTGCAGGAGCGCCTGGGAGAAGGATTACGGCACCGCCGCGGGGGCGGGGGAACCGGAGCCGCCGGGCAGCCCGGCAAGGCCGGTGAGCGCGGGGAAGTATCCAGAACCACCGCACCAAGGGCGGCGAGGGAGGCACCGGCGGCGCCGGCGGGGCTCCCGGCAGGGGAGCCACAGCCACCTACGGCGCGGGCGGCGACGGAGGCACCGGTGGCCGTGGCGGCTTCGGCGCCGGCAGCGGCGGCCCGGGCGGCTGCTGCGAACCCAGCCACGGCACCGCAGCGGGTAACTGCGTCCACGGAGACACCGGCACCTACGGACACCGCGGCGACCAAGACTCCACCGGAGCCAAAGGCGCCCCCGGCGCCGTCGTCATCACCTGGTCCTGATCGCACCCCGGACGCGCCCCGGACGGCGCCCCGGTGAGACAACGCCCTGCAGAAGGTCATTGAGCGGCACAACGGCGAGGCCCACACCACAGGTGGTGTGGGCCTCGCCGTCCCATGTGTGAAGGTCGTGGCCGCCCGTTCGGCAAGGGTGCCTCCGATGATTGGTTGGAAGCGGTGCTCGCCCAAGGGCTCGTAGCCTGCGTCAGCGTTCAGTCAGTGCAGGTCGCAGCACTTCGGGCCAGGCTCGTCGCTTCAGGTTGGCCTGCTTGGCCCCGGTCTCCTCCACCAGGTGCGCGACGGGTGGGTGAGTGACGAGAAGCCGGACGGCGCCGGCAGCGGAGGCGGAGGCGGAGGGTGCCGCGGTGACGGCGGCGGAGGCGGAGGCGGAGGGTGCCGCGGTGACGGCGGCGGAGGCGGAGGCGGAGGGTGCCGCGGTGACGGCGGCGGAGGCGGAGGCGGAGGGTGCCGCGGTGACGGCGGCGGAGGCGGAGGCGGAGGGTGCCGCGGTGACGGCGGGCCGCCCCGGTACGGCAACAACCCGTGGTGGGTCCGCCGGGAGAACCAGCCCGTGACCATGCCCGCCCAGCTGCGGGTGCTGGGCAAGGAGCGCACATCGCCCGGCTCGGGGCACCACCTGGCGCGCGGCGGTACCGGCCGAGCGGCGTGCGCTGATCGCCCCTCTCAATCACACCCGCCCCGGTCACCGCTGGGGCCTGATGCCCGGCGCGGCGAGGCAAGTCGTCGTGCCCGGCCGTTGCCGCAGCTGACCGAATACGGGGCTAGGGCCTCTCGTTTGGATCATTCCGGCGTCGCGGGGTCGGTCGAAGACGCACCGCACCTCCCAGCCGGCCTGATCCAAACGAAAGACCCTGGATCGCGGGAAGTTCACCGCCCTCGACGTTCAGGCTTGCCCCGGTGATCCACTGCGCTCGGTCCGGGACGAGGTGGGCGACGGCTTCGGCGATGTCGCGAGGGTCTCCGGGGCTCCCGGCGGGATGTCCGCGGTGACCGCGGCGAGTTCGACGCCCATCGCGTCGTCGAAGCTCTGGCGGACCTCGTCGGCGCCCGGAGTGAGCACATTGCCGGGCATGATCACGGTGACGCGGATCCCGGCGGGCGCGAGCCCGGCGGCGAGCGCCTTGCCGTAGTTGTCGAGTGCGGCCTTGGCCGCGGCGTGGTGAGCCATGGGCGGGCCTGGCAGGATCGCCGAGCCGGAGGAGATGTTGACGATCGCGCTGCCCGCCCCGGCCTCGCGCAGTGCCGGCAGCAGCGCGTTGGTGCAGGTGTGCAGGAAGGTGTCGAGGGCTGCCGTTCGCTGTTCGTTGCTGTTGCAGGGCTGTAGGCAGGCCCATTCGTCGAGCAGGGTGCGGTTGAAGCGTTCGGCTTTGCCGATGCTCGTACAGCTGTCAAGGAAGGTCGGGCTGCGGTTGCCAGATCGTCGCGGGCAGGTGGGTGCGCTGGGGTTCGCGGGACGAGCAGGCCGTAGACCTCACGGGCGATGTGTCGTTTCAAGCAGCGGATGATCTCGGTCTTCGTCTTGCCTTCGGCTGTTCTGCGGGCCACGCAGGCGCGTGTGCGTGGCTCCCGGGCCATGCGGCTGACGGTGATCATGCAGAGGGCGTGGTCGGCCTGACGGTCGCCGCCGCGGTCGAGGCGGTGGCGGCTGGTGGTGCCGGAGGAGGCAGGGATCGGGGCGACGCCGCAGGGGTGGGCGAAGGCAGACTCTGAGCGAAGGCGTCCTGGGTTGTCGCCGACAGCGACGAGACCTCGGCCGCCTCCCGGCCCAGGGCCTTCAGCAGGGGCAGCTCACCGCGCTCCAGCACGGTCACCTCCGCGCCGGCCGCCCGGGCCGCGGCACACCAGGCCGGTGAACCCACAGCACATCAACAGATCTCTCTCCGAGCGTTGGCCGTGCTCCGTGCCGTTCGTGTCCGGCCGGGTCGTCCAGCGGCCCCGTGAGGCGGGCCGAACCGGCGTGCCGGGCAGGGCGGTTGGCTGGAAATTGTTCCTGTGTGCCTTGTGCGGGGGCGGGTTCGCCGCTGTACGCGCCGACGGCGGCCTGTGTCTGCGCCGACCCGGCGTGCCCGCAGGGCAGTTGCCGCCCGGCCGGGCGGCGGTTTACCACACGGTCCTGCCCGGGTGATCTTTTCCCGACGAAGTGAAATGGTGGAGCCGGCGGGCCCCTGCCCGTCACTTCATGCCATGTACGTGACTAGCATGAGGCCCGCGCGTGATCCGGAAGACGGCCTGCCGCCCTCCGGGTCACCGGAATGCGCCTGTCGTGACGTACCGAACTCTCATGGACCCAGGGACCGCTGAATGCCAGTGCCAGCTCGCCCCCGCCCGCCCCGATCCGAGCCGGGCGGGCGTGCGCCCGCGGCCGTGGTCCCCGCGGTGCTGGCCGGGACGGCCGCGGGTGCCGCGGCGGTGGCCGTCGCCGCCCCGGACGCGGCCCGTGCCTGGGCCGCCGGCACGGCGGCCGTGGCCTGGCTGTGCGTGGCGGCCCTCACCGTCGCCTTCTCCGTGCGGCTGCGCAGGTTCTCCCGCCTGGCCCGGTCCCGCAGCGACGAGCTGGAGAGGACCAAGAAGGACTGGATGCGGCACGGGGCCGAGACGGACCAGCTGGCCGGCACGACTCTGGGCTCGGTCGTGCGGCAGCTGAAGGACGGAGCCAGTGCGGAGCAGGCCCTGGCCGGTGTCCCCGCCCCTGGCGACCCCTATCTGCGGCGCCTGCTGCAGGTGTTCGCCGGTGAAGTCGGCGCGGCGGTGCGGGAGGCGGCCGGGGCGCGTGCGGAACTGGACGGGGCCCGGCGTGAGCTGGAGCGGTGGGACACCGAACTCCAGCACCTCACCCGGGAGATCCTGCCCGCGGCGGTGGCCCTCCTGCGCGAGGGCAGCTCGGCCGAGACCGTTCTCGCCCAGCTCGCCCGGCCGTCGAAGACGTCGCTGCGTGCTCCCGCCGAAACGTTCGTCCGGGAACTCGCCCACAGCGAACGCCGCTCGGCCGCCGCGCAGGCGGCGTCGGCGAAGGCACTCAGCCGGGTACAGGCCAAGACCGTCAGCATGCTCGCCGACCTGCGGGAGATGCAGGACCGGCACGGCGCGGACGTCTTCGGCGACCTGCTGCGCCTGGACCACAGCACCTCCCAGCTCGGTCTCATGACCGACCGGCTGGCGCTGCTGATGGGCGGGCGGTCCAGCCGGGTCTGGAACAAGCCGATCGTCATGGAGAGCATCCTGCGCGGCGCGGTGGGCCGCATCGCCGCCTACCGCCGGGTACGGCTGCACAACTCCAGCCGTGCCGCCCTGGCCGGTTTCGCGGCCGAGGGCGTGATGCACCTGCTGGCCGAACTCATGGACAACGCCGCCAACTTCTCGCCGCCCATCGACGAGGTCCATGTGTATGTGGAGGAGCGCAGCGCCGGCCTCGTGGTGACCATCGAGGACAGCGGGCTGAAGATGTCCGACGCCGCCATGCGCCGCGCGCAGGAGTCGGTCTCGGGCCAGGTCACCGACCTCGCCGCGCTCCAGGGCACGCGCCTCGGGCTCGGCGTCGTGGGACGGCTCGCCGCCAAGTACGGCATCAGTGTCAGCTACCGGCCGTCCTCGCGCGGCGGTACCGGCGTCGTCGTCCTGCTGCCGCCCCAGCTGGTGGCCCAGCAGCGGGAACCGGCCGCCGCCGGCCTCCCGGGCAGCACCGCACAGGTCCCGGCCGCTGCCGCACCCTCCGCGTCCCCCGCGCCGGCGGTGTCCGGCAGCGGGGAGGTCCCGCAGGAGGGGCAGATGTTCGCGCCGGCCGACGTCGCCCCGCGCGGGGACCGGGTGCCGCCGCCCGGCGTCCCGGCCCGCGGACGGGGGACCGCCACGCCGAACGGGCTGCCGGTCCGGGCTCCGGGACACACCATGGCCGCCGCGGAACGCGGACGGCCGCAGCCGGGCACCGGATCGGCCCCGCCCCCGTCCGACGCCGCCGGACCGGCCCGCAACGCGGGCAGCCGGTTCGGCGCCTACCACCACGGCCGCCGCGCGGGAGGCAGCACTCCCGGCGCGGCCCCCGGCCGCTCAGGGCCCCAAACGGGCCCCGGACCTGATGCCGTCCCGGATCCCGGACCGGGATCCGGACCGGGATCCGGGACGGATCCCGGGGCCGACGCCTAGCCCACCGGCCCGCCCACCGGCCGACGCCCAGCCCACCAGCCCACCGGCCCGCCGCGCCACCGGGCACGGCAGCACCCGCACCGAACCGCCGCACCCCGTTCGATTGGAGGAACGGGCCGGGAGACCGCCAGCGGTCCGATCCCGTCCCGCCCGTCATGGAGACCACCGACAACAGCCTCACCTGGCTCCTGAGCAACCTTCTGGAGCACACGCCGGGCACCCGCCACGCCCTGGTCCTGTCCCGGGACGGCCTGAAACTGTGCTGGACCGAACACCTCACCCTGGACCAGGCCGACCAGCTGGCGGCCATCTGCTCCGGGATCCAGGCCCTCGCGCAGGGCGCGTCCGTGGAATTCGGCGACGGCTCGGGAGGCGTACGGCACTCCATGACCGAGTTCCACGGCGGACTGCTGTTCATCGTGGAGGCGGGCCTGGGCGCACACCTCGCGGTGATCGCCCGGGAAGACGCCGACCCGGGCGTGGTGGGCCACCGGATGAGCGAACTCGTCGAGCAGATCGGCGAGCACCTGCGGGCCGAGCCCCGCACACCCGCCGGCGGGAGCGCCCCCGCGTGAGCCGCAAACCCGTGGACGTCGGCGACCCGGACCGGCTCTACACGGTGACAGGCGGGCGCAGCGAGGCCGACGAAGCGTTCGACCTCGTGACCCTGATCGTCAGCGAGTGCGAACCGGCCCCGGGCATGCAGTCCGAACACGTGCGGATCCTGGAACTGTGCCGGCATCCCACCGCGCTCGTGGAGATCTCGGCCGAACTCAGGCTGCCCGTCACGGTCGTACGTATCCTGCTGGGCGATCTCCATGCCCTGGGCAAGGTGACAGCCCGCCACCCCCGCACCGCGAGGTCCGCAGCGGACCTCCCCGAAACCGCCATGCTCCAGGAGGTGCTCCATGGGCTCCGCAACCTCTGAGCTGCCGTCCCAGCGCACGCCGCTGACCGACGCGGCCGAGACCGGCCTGAAGATCGTCGTCGTGGGCGGCTTCGGTGTGGGCAAGACGACGCTGGTCCGCTCCGTCAGCGAGATCCGGCCGCTGAACACCGAGGAGGTGATGACGCAGGCCGGGCAGGACGTCGACCGGACCGCCGGCGTGGAGGGCAAGACGACGACGACCGTCGCCTTCGACTTCGGGCGCATCAGCCTGAACCAGCGGATGGTGCTCTACCTGTTCGGCGCACCGGGCCAGGAACGTTTCTGGTTCCTGTGGGACCGGCTCTTCGCCGGCACCCTGGGCGCGGTGGTCCTCGTGGACACACGGCGCATGACGGACTCCTGGTACGCCATCGACCGGCTCGAACACCACAAGACACCGTTCGTCGTGGCCGTCAACCGGTTCGACGGCGACGAGAGCCGTTTCTCGCTCGAGGAGATCCGCCAGGCCCTGGCACTGGGCGACCACGTGCCGATGGTCGACTGCGACGCGCGGGTCAGATCATCGGGCAAGGAAGTCCTGATCACTCTCGTGGACCACCTCCACTCGCTGGCACTGACCCGGGAGAAGACCTCGTGAGCGACCACAACAGCGCCTCCCCGGCCGCTCCCCCGCCGGGCTGCCCCGCCCACGGCTCCGCAGTCCGGCTGGCCGGGCTGCAGTTCCAGCAGTCGGCCTCCGACCTGTACCGTTCCCTGCGCCGGGAACACGGGGCGGTCGCCCCGGTCCTGCTCGACAACGACATCCCCGCCTGGCTGGTCCTCGGCTACCCCGAGGTCTGCTACGTGAGCGCCCACGACGAACTGTTCGCCCGGGACTCCCGGCGCTGGAACCAGTGGCCGAACATCCCCGACAACTGGCCGCTCCTGCCGTTCGTCGGCTACCAGCCCTCCGTACTGTTCACCGAGGGCGCCGAACACCAGCGCCGGGCCGGCGTCCTCACCCACGCCCTGGAAGGCATCGACCAGTTCGAACTGGCACGCGAGTGCCAGACAGTCGCCGAACACCTGATCGCCTCCTTCGCCGGCAGCGGCACAGCCGAACTGATGAACGCCTACGCCCACGCACTCCCCGCCCGCGCGGTCCTGTGGATGTGCGGCATGCCACAGGACAGCGACGAGACCGACACCCTGGTAGAAGACCTGCGCACCTCACTGGACGCCGGTCAGGACGACGACCCGGTCGCCGCCTACCAACGAGTCGGCGCCCGCCTGACACAGCTGGTGAAAACCAAACGGGAAAACCCCGGAGCCGACATCACCTCACGGATGCTGCTCCACCCCGCCGGCCTCAGCGACGAAGAAGCCGTCCAGGACCTCATCTCCGTCATCGCCGCCGCCCAGCAGCCGACAGCCAACTGGATCGGCAACACCCTGCGCCTGCTGCTGACCGACGAACGCTTCGCGGTGAACGTCTCCGGCGGCCGGGTCAGCGTGGGCGACGCACTCAACGAAGTACTGTGGCTGGACACCCCCACACAGAACTTCATCGGCCGCTGGGCCGCACGCGACACCCAACTCGGCGGCCGGCACATCCGCGAAGGCGACTGCCTCATCCTCGGACTCGCCGCAGCCAACACCGACCCCCAGATCTGGCCCGAATCACACGTCGGAGCCGAAAACTCCGCACACCTGTCCTTCAGCAACGGCGAACACCGCTGCCCCTACCCGGCCCCACTCCTCGCAGACGTCATGGCACGCACAGCCGTGGAAACCCTGATGGAACACCTACCCGACCTCGTCCTGACCGGCCAGACAACACAACTGACATGGCGCCCCTCAGTATGGATGCGCGGCCTCACCACACTACCCGTAACATTCACACCAACCACACACTAACCAGACACCAAACACCAACAACAGCACCACCCACACCACCGCACACCACCGGCACACCGGCACACCGGCACACCGGCACACCGGCACACCGGCACACCGGCACACCGGCACACCGGCACACCGGCACACCGACGCACCGAGCTTCCGCCAACTTGAAGGCGCACGCCAAAAAACCGCCGCGACGGGCACTCAGAGTGCCCACGCTCGCCGACGGCAGGAGCCAGCAGAGTAGATCCTCTGCCGGCAACCGTTCCCCACCGGCCCGGACCCCAGCCCACACCGACAACCACAACACACAAAAGACCAGACCGACGACCCGGCCCACAAACTCAGCCAGCAACAGGAGAAAAACACACCCGAACCGACCGCAACCCACGAGTAAACACACCCTCCTCCACCGGGTCGAAGCCGTCGGCGAAACGAACATCGGGCATGGCGTCCAGGAGATGGTTGATCCCGATCTCGACCTCCGCCTTGGCCAGCAGCGCACCGACGCAGAAGTGCCGACCGAGCGCGAAGGCGAGGTGATCGGCGGCGGCCGAGAACGCCGAGGCCGTGGTGAGGTCCTCACGGAAGATGTCGAACCTGTCCGGGTCGCAGTAACGGCGCTCGTCCCGGTTGGCTGCCCCGATCAGACAGGTCACGGTCGCGCCCCGGGGGATGATGCCGCCGCAGACCTCGACGTCGACAGCCGCCTGCCGCATGATCATCTGGACCGGCGGCGTATACCTCAAGGTCTCCGCGAACGCGGCGGCAACCAGACTCCGGTCCTCACGGACCGCCGCCAACTGCTCGGGATGGGCCAGAAGGTTGGCCATGATCCCGGCGATGGCCTTGTCCGTGGTCTCACCGCCGGCAGCCAGCAACAGGCTGCAGAACGCCTTGATGTCCTCGTCACTCATCCGTACACCATCGACCTCCGCCGCACAGAGCGTGGACAACAGATCCTCGCCCAGGTGGTCACGACGCTCACGGATCACCGGGATCATGTACTGGGCGAACTCCGCCCGGGTCCGCTCCCCCGCAGCCGCCACCTCGGGATCGCCGGACAGATTACCCAGGAACGCGATGACCGCGGTGTACCAGCGGTGGAAACGGTCATGGTCGGCCTTGTCCAGACCCAGCATGTCCGCGATGACATTGACCGGGAAACGCGTCGCGTAATCACTGACAAGGTCAGCGGACCCGGTGTGCCGGAAGGCGTCGATGAGAGCACGGGAATTACGTTCGATGACCGGCAGGAACTTCTCTCGCAGGTCACTGCCCCGGAACGCCGGGGCCACCAGCGCACGGCGCACCGCGTGTTCCCGGCCACTGAGCTGAAGGATCGTCCTGCCATGGACAGGCTCGAGCTGCCAGTCGTAGTTCTCCGTGGTGAACTCGGACTTCCTGTCCTTGAAGACACGCTCGACGTCCTCGTAACGGGATATCACGTAACTTCCCGTGGCCTCGTGCCAGAGCAGCGGCACCCGGTCACGCATCACCGCGTACACGGGGTAAGGATCCGCCGCGAACTCCGGCGAAAGAATGTCAGACACCTGCGGCAAAATAGACACAAAACTCCTCAGGATTGACCCACACCAGCCGACAACAGGTTAACAATCCCCCCACCAGCAACGCCAGACAATGCCCAACAATCCGCCACAACACCCGACCTGGCAGTGACACCCCGTAAACCAGAAGCACCTCCGCACACCACACAACAGCTGACGGCCACCCACCAAACCGCAGCGAACCTGATCCGCCCCCACCCGCACCTCACACCCAGGACGCCGCCGCGGACCAGACAGACCAGATGAACCCCCGTGCTCCCGCGCCCAGCAGGCCCGGACCGATCCGACGAACCTGAACACCATGCCAAGGGCCAGGCCGCACTCCCGGCACCGCGGAAACTCCCCCGCGGTCAACTCCCGTACAGAGCCGGGCAGGCGAAAAGGCTCACACGATCGGACCGCCGGCCGGCGGGTGAACCCAGGACCCAACCGGAAAGCCATAGAGCTCGTAACACGATCTTGTTGAAGTGGCCTGGTCAGACGTGACCGATCTGATGATTCGGCTGTTCGTGATGCTGTGTGGTCGCGGGCCTGCGTGGACTCAGCAGGGTGCCGTGTCCCCGACGGCGCATGTCCGGCACGACCGCGCGGACGGCCGCCGTGGCGGCGACGACGCTCAGTGCCAGCGCGTTCTCGGTGTCCGCGGGCGCGGTGTCGAGCACGGGCTTGATCCACGTGAGACTCGGCCGGGGGCTGAACAGCATCACCTCGATGGGACCGAGCCGTTCGCGCAGTGCGTCGCGCGCCGCGGCGAGTGCGCGTTCGTCGGTGATGTCCGCGGTCTCGACCGCTGTCGTCAGGCCCTGGAAGTCGGGTCGGCGTCCATCATGTCCAGGCGTTCGGCGCCGCGCGCCATCAGCCCGACCGGATGTCCCTCACGGCCGAATCGACGGGCGGCCGCAGCGCCCAGCACGGGCCCGGCACCGATCACGACGAACGCGCCGACCGTGCTCACACCTGCTCCAAGTCCGCGCTCCTGGTCAGTGCCTCGTTGGCATCGATCTCGCCGCGCATCCGGTCCAGGCGGGCGCGTGCACCGGCGAGCGCGTCCGAGCCGAGGAGCAGCCGCAGGGGCGGTGTGCCGTCGTCCACGGCCGCGGCGATGGCCGCTGCGGCCCGTACCGGGTCGCCGGGCTGGCGGCCGGACACCCCCAGGGTGGCCTCACGGCGCTTGCCCGCGGTCTGCTCGTAGTCGTCCAGGCGCGTCGGGGACTGCTGCATGGACGTCCCCGCCCACTGGGTGCGCAGACCGCCGGGCTCGGCGATCGTCACCGTGATGCCGAGCGGTGCCAGTTCCGCGGCCAGCGACTCCGACAGGCCCTCCAGCGCGAACTTCGTGGCGTGGTAGTAGCCGGTCGCGGCGAAGGCCGCCAGGCCGCCGAAGGAGGAGACGTTGACGATGCTCCCTGAGCGGCGGGCCCGCATGCCGGGCAGTACGGCCTTGAGGACCGTCACCACGCCGTGCACGTTGGTGTCGTACAGGGCACGGACCGCGGTGTCCTCGCCCTCCTCGATGGCGGCCAGGTAGCCGTATCCCGCGTTGTTGACCAGGACGTCGATGCGCCCGAACTCCACCTCGCAGGTCCGGACGGCCTCGGTCACCGACGCCGGGTCGGTCACGTCCAGCCGTAGAGCCAGCGCGCGGTCGCCGTACTTCGCGGCGAGATCGGTCACGGAGGCGCGGTCTCGAGCGGTGACAGCCACTCGGTGGCCCCGCTCGAGGGCGTGCTCGGCCAGGGCACGGCCCAGACCGCTGGAGCAGCCGGTGATCAGCCAGACAGACGATTCGTTGCTGTGGTTCGACATGCCTCCATGGCAACAGCAAGCCGGCGGACGTGCCACGCCCCCTTGAGGGAGGCCCTCGCAGGGTGAGCTTCCCGTACGGCGCACGAGCGGCCCCGATACATGAGGAGCGGTACGCTCTCCGGATGGCGCGCGACGACAACCGACTCGGTTCCTTCCTGCGCAGTCGCCGGGAGAAGATCGACGCTGCATCTGCCGGAGTCGTCGACAACACGCGACGGCGGGTCAAGGGACTGCGCCGGGAGGAACTGGCGCTGCTGGCCGGGCTCAGTCCCTCCTACTACGCCCGGATCGAGCAGGGCCGTGACCGGAATCCCTCCCGCGAGATCCTCGAAGCACTGGCCGGTGTCCTGCGCCTGGACGACACCGAGCGGGCCTACCTCTGGTCCCTGGCCATGCCCTCGCTGGTCCCGGCCGACAACGACGCCCCTTCTGCCCACACCGTGCGGCCAGGGGTGCTGCGCCTGCTGGAGCGTTGGGCTGACCTGCCCGCGTTCGTCGTCGCCCCCAACCGCGACGTCCTGGCCGGTACCGCGCTCTCGGCCCGCGTCAATCCGGCATGGAGCCCGGGGCACAACCTGATCGAGTTCACCTTCCTCGACAGGCGCGCGCGGGACGTGTACCCCGACTGGGACGAGATCGCCCTGCAAGCCGTCGCAGGTCTGCGCGCCACCGCAGCCACGCGCCGCACAGAACTCGACGGCTTCGTGGCGAGTATGCGGGAGCGCAGCGGGACTTTCCGTGCCCTGTGGGATTCCCACGACGTGTACGAGCGCTCGACAGGTGAGAAGCGGCTCGCCGTCGACGGTCTCGGTATCCTCCACCTCAGCTTCGAGACCTTCGCGCTCGCCGGGGTCGAGGGACATGTCCTGTACGTGTACTTCCCGCAGCCCGGCAGCCCCGACGACGAAACGCTGCACGGCCTCGCCTGAGACATCCGGGTGCGGTCGAGGCTGTCGAGACATCCGGGTGCGGTCGAGGCTGTCGGCGACGACTCGCGGGCGCTCGGTGCAGCACGCGGCCGTTGGCTGATCGACTGGGGCACCTGCGATTGCGATCGGCGCCTGATCGTCCGGGCCGCGGGGACGCGGTGGAACCTCGGTGGTCAGGGCTGACGCCGCACTGATCCGCGCCCCGTCGGCGAAGGCCGTCTTCGTCAACCCGGTCAACGGCGTCACCAAGGACGTGCAGACGATCAGCGG
This sequence comes from Streptomyces sp. B3I8, assembly GCF_030816915.1. NCBI lineage: Bacteria > Bacillati > Actinomycetota > Actinomycetes > Kitasatosporales > Streptomycetaceae > Streptomyces > Streptomyces sp. B3I8. The sequence goes on from NZ_JAUSYN010000002.1 coordinate 12,017, forward strand.
CCACCGTGACCGGCTCGCCACCGAGTGCCCCGGCACCACGCTCTACGGCGACCTTCCCGCCCTGCGTGAAAGCGTCGCGGCAGCTCGCACCGGTAGCTGACCCAGGGTTGCGCAAGTCCGCGGTACACGCGAGGAGGACGTCCGCCGGAGCGGGCGCCCTCACACGGTGGCTCTGCCGGGCCGTCGCCTTGAGCGGGCACTTGGGCGGAAGCGGTGCGGTGAACCGACGGCCTCCGAGCCCGACCACTTCGGTGTCTACGTCTCTTGGCGGCACGGCAGCGTCAGCCGCCGCGAGGGGAGGGTGAAACCAACTCCCGCCTGGTCATCCGGTTCGTACTGGATGACGTGGCAACCAGGGTGCCGCGCGACGGCCTGTCGCCGAGTCGGGTGTGCAACGCACGAGGCTCCCGTGCCGTCGGGGGAGGTGTTCGAAGTCTCAACCCACAGGCGCAGGAGCCGCGTTGGTTCCGTATTCTGCCGCACTCGACCTGCCCCATGCCCTGGTCGAGTGGGCCACCATGCTCATCGTCCCCCGTGAAGGTGACCGCCGCTGCAAACTACCGCCGCACCAGAGTGCCCTGGTCGCTCCGACGTACCCGCGCAAGCGCGACACGCTCGCCCAGATCGCCGCCGGCTTCGATATCTCGGTGGGCACCGCCCACGCCTACACCACCGCGGTGATCAGCCTGCTCGCAGAGCGTGCGCCAGGCCTGCTCAAGGTGCTGCGCGAGACCGACCCCGACCACGTCCTGCTCGACGGCACGCTCGCCGAGTGCGACCGCTTGGGCAACGGCCGGGCCGACTACTCCGCCGAACACCGCCGAGGCTGCTGTGGATCTCACCCGCACTGCCCGGCCGCACACACGACCTGACCGCGGCGCGCACCCACCGGATCATCCGGATCTACGAACGCCAAGGCGTGCCGGTCCTCGCCGACCGCGTCTACATGGGAGCCGGCCCGTGGGTGACGACACCCCTCGGACGCCCACCCGGCCGCGACCTCACACCCACGCAGCAACCCGTCAACCGCGCGCTCTCCGCAGCCCGGGCACCGGTCCAGCGCGGCGTCGCACGACTGAAGTCGTGGCGGACCTTCCGCGGGTCCCGGTGCAGCCCGAATCGAATGTCGTCAATCGCCGCGGCCGTCCTCACCCTGGAGCAGCAACGCTGACAACGCTCACCGACGCGGACCTGACCTTGCCGTCTGCTCCGCCATGACGACCAGTGCAGGATGTGGTCGACCGGCGTGGGCTGCCGGTCGGCGAGACGGGTGATCAGACGTCGGGTCTCGGCGAGACCGAGGTGGACGAGCGGGGAGAATCCGTTTCTGCTCCGTCCGCGTCCAACTGTCGGGCCCGCACGACGGTCAGGCACACGTGGGCGGCCTGCATCGGGTACGGGTGGGCATGTCCAGGCCTGCACCAGGCCCGAAAAGCGGGACACTGAGTGACCGGGCCGGAAACCGGCCACGGCAAACCGATGGGTACCACCCGCCCGGCCGGCCAGCCAGCCAGCCAGCCGGGCACCATTGCGCCGACACAGGAGGAAAAAGGCATGACTCAGCTGCTCAGGGTCCAGAACTTCAACGTCTCCAGCGACGGGATCGCCGCCGGGCAGGACCAGAGTCTGGAAAGGCCCTTCGGCCACGTCGACCCCGGGAAACTCTTCGCCTGGGCCGGAGAGACGGCGAGCTGGCCCCTGCGTGACGCACCGGGCGGCAGCCGCGGCATCGACGACCTCTTCCTGCGGGACTACTCACACAACATCGGCGCCGAGATCATGGGCCGCAACAAGTTCGGGCCCCAGCGCGGGCCCTGGCCAGACCACCAGTGGCAGGGCTGGTGGGGCGAACAACCCCCCTTCCACACACCCGTGTTCGTCATGACCCACCACCCGCGTCCCTCATTCACCCTCTCCGACACCACATTCCACTTCCTCGACGCCGACCCCGAAACAGTCCTCGCGCAAGCCCGCCACGCCGCGGACGGCAAAGACGTACGACTGGGCGGCGGAGCCACCGTCATCCGCCAGTTCCTCGACGCCGACCTCATCGACACCCTGCACATCGTGGTCTCACCGCTGCGCTTCGGAACCGGAGTACGCCTGTGGGACTCCCCCGACGAACTCCTCGATCGTTACCGGCTCGAAACCGTTCCCAGCCCCAGCGGAGTCACCCACCACCTGTATTGGCGCAAGTAACCAAACCCGCCCCCACCCCCCGACACGACGCGAAAAGGCGGGGCTCGGACAGGCCCTGCCCGGCACCGTTCCGGGAAGCCCCGGAACGGACCCAACACACCACCACACAACCAACACCGGGTGGGTCACCCAAACCCGCCGCCCCAGCCGCGGTACCCCCGAACCCAACACACAACAGCAGCCGCGCAGGAGCCACCGGATCGCCGACGGGACCGACGACCGGCACGACACCGCCGTCCGCTCCCACCCACCCCCCATATCCTGTGCGCGCAAGCATGGGCCCGCCTGATGGGTGCGGTTCGGCCTGACGGTGGCAGCAGCGGGGGCCGGATCAGCACGGCGGCACGATTCAGTGACTGGATCGGCGAGCGGTCGGCGGCGGAGCCGGCCGAGCCGTTCACCTTTGTGTTCGGCATGGACGGTGTGCTTCGGCCGGCGCCGTGGCGGAGCGAGCACGTGGCCTGTGCCGGCGGAGCCAGGATGCTCAGTGCCGGCGAGATCGGTTTCGTGCGCGGGGCGGGCCGGCGGGTTGTGAGTGAAGGCAGCAACCACTCAACCGGGTACTGCCACGACACAGTCTGCTGGCCGGAAGTAGCTCGCGCTCTGGGCGAAGTGGGACTCGAGCACCCACCGGATTCACCTATCAGCTGGTGTTCAGGCGGTGCCCTGGCTGCCGACGGCTCAACATCGTACGATCGTGTGGCCCTCTTCCCACGCTCCCCCGAGCACAGCGATGCCGACTCCATGAACGCGTTCGTCGACGAATTCATCAACTGGTTCCACCGGGAGGACCCGGCCACCCACCCCGACCGGTCGCCGGCGCGACACGGTGAACGCGCGGCCGCCGTGACCCGGCTGGAGGTCGGCGCCGATCCCGCGGAACCGCGCGCACATCGGCGCCGGCACCTTCGAACGGCTGCCCCTGGCAGTCGTCCCCGGCCCGCCGGGCGTCCACGACGTGACAGTACGCACCGCATCCGGGCGCGAGGTCACCCTGCGCAGGGACCCGGCCCGGCTCTGGACACTCCCCCCTTGCGCTACGCCGACGCCCACACCCGCCCCACACACGTGCGGCAGCACGATGACGAGGGCGGCAACACGATGACGTGTGCAGGCAGTCGGAGGCGGCCCGCCCGCTCCGGGGCTGTTCCAGGAGCTGCTAGAAATCGAATTCCAGGTGCTCGATGTCGGTGAAACGCACCTCCTCCAGCTGCCCGGCGCGGCGGCCGCCGTCCTGGAAGTACACCTCCTTGAGACCTTCGGCAGCAATCTGCCGGAGCTGCCGGTCGTCGGCGCCGGCCGCCCGGGCGTCGAAGAGACGCGCGGCGTACCGCGGGGGCAGGGCGACGGTCAGATGCCGGATGCGGTCCTGGTCCGTCGAACCGACCGGCGCCGTGTAGCCCATGCGGGCGCGAGCGTCGATGACGATGCCGCCGGTGGACGCCGCGTTCCGCCGGGCCCTGGCGCGGACCTGGGGCTGCCAGCGCTGCTTCACCTCACGCTCCAGGCGCCCGGCGAGGTCCGCGCGCGGCTTCCTGATCTGGTCCTTCACATACCGTTCGACGGTGCGCTGGGAGACGCGCAGGAGCTGGGCAACCGCCTTCGTGCCCTTCATCTGCTTCACCAGGTAGCGCATCTGCGCACCGGCCGACTTCGGCGCCGGGCGGGTGAACGCCTTCTGCTCCGCGGCGTCCAGGCCGTCCCCGAACAGGCTCATCGCCCACTCCTACTCTCCACTGTCGACGCCGGTGACGGTGCCGTCCTTGATGTACCGGGCCAGGTTGAGCTCCGGCGCGCCGAACCGCTCGCGGATCTCCTCGCCCCACAGCACCGGCTGCGTCCCCTCGTGCTTCACCAGGCCGGGGTTGACTCCGAGTTTGAACCCGCCGGGCAGCGGCCTGCCCTCGCGGTAGGGCAGGAAGTCCAGCGGCGAGGGTCCGGCGGCCGCGTAGACGACGCAGTCCGAGAGGACGGCGACGGGATACTGTCCGGTGAACGCGGCGTGCTTGACGATCTTACGGTGCAGGTTGACCCGGGTGCGGGAGATGACCCCCGCCCGGATGTCCGGCCGCCAGGTGGGCCTGGCCAGGGCACGCCACGGCTCGCCCGGCCGCCAGCCCTCCCCCCTCGGGCGCTCACGCAGCTTGCCCAGACCGCCTTTGACGGTCGCTTTGATCGCCGAGACGACGAGTGCCAGCTCCGGGTCGCGCTCCCGGTAGCCGTTCATCGCGGTGAGGAAGTCGGCCGGGGCGAGGTCGGCGGTGACACCGAGGTCGGCCATTGTCGCCAGGTAGGCGTCGCGCAGCCTGTTGTACCAGCCGTCCAGGTAACGGCCGTTCTCGTGGCGGACGTACGCCTCCAGCGGGCGTACCTCGTAGCCGAGCTCCGCCGCGTACGCCACGGTCGGCGTCGCGTACCAGGCGGGCCCTTCGGGGCGCTCACCCGTCGGTGTGAACGGCGACGGCAGGAGCGAACCGTCCAGCTCCACCCACTCCTTGCCGGACTTCACCCGTGACAGGTCGACATGGGAGAGGTCCACCAGCCACGAGCCGGGCAGTTTCGGATCGAAGGCCGGGTTCGTGAGGTGTGTCGGTGCGCCCAGGCCGACGACCAGGCCGTTGGCGCCGGCGGCGAAGGCCATGTTGACGTCGAGGCCGACCAGGTGGCGCAGGGTGCACTCGGCATCGGTCATCGGCCGCGCCCAGTCGTACGCCTCCTCGAACAGTTTCTCCGCCGGGCCGCGGACGTGGAAGCGCGGCAGGCCGGCGAGGACCGGGTGGCCGTCCGGTGCCTCGCACGGTGCCGGATCGACCGGCTCCCTGCCGAGGCTGCCGGGGTTGTGCTCGGAGTGTCGCTTGCCGTCGGGGTCCGGCTCGGAAGCGCGCGTCGGCGGATGCAGCGCGGTCATCAATTCCAGTCCGGTCACAGCGGTCGAACCGCGCGGCGTCATCACCCTCGACGCGTACACGCCCAGTACTCGGGCGAGTTCGGCAGGCGGGAGTCCGCCGGCCTCGCCCCAGTGACGGCTGTCCAGGGCATGCCACGACGGGATGCACAGCTGGACGCACGCCCGTTCCGAGCCCTGCGCGGGGCGGTAGATCCGCGCCCACGGCCCGAACCCGCGCTTCGTCAGCTTCCACTGCGCCCGCGCGAGCTGTTTGACGACCTTGTGGCTCTCCGGCAGGCGCCCGGCGAGCCGCTCCTCCTCGGTGAGGGCGACGGGCAGACCGTAACGCTCCAGGGCCGCCTCGGTGAGCACGAGCAGCGGGTCGGCGTCCTTGCCCGGCGCGGCGAGCCTGGGCTGCCCGAGTCTCGCCTCGCGCAGCGTCCAGTCCACCAGGGCCGGAATGCTCCTGGCGGGTACGTCCAGGACCAGGCCGCCGGTGCAGTACGCCAGCGCTTTCCCGTCCTCGACGTCGACGACGGCCAGCGGCCCGTTCTCGAAGCGTGAGTCGGCTCCGTCCGCCCTGGAACCGGCCGGTACCGCCTTCCTGCCACTCGGCGGGTGCGACGTCGACGCCGTCGTGGTGCCGGTGGTGGGCGCCGGGCGGACCGCAGGGGTCGTGGCGGCGGCGTCGACGGCGAGGGGGGCGGGATGCCGAGTGTTCTGAGGTGCGGGCGCGGCGGTGGTGCCGGGTGCCTTCCCCATCGCTCCTGCCCACGCCTCCCCCCGCGCCTCCGCCGGAGCAGGAGCAGGATCAGGAGCGGGAGCGGGAGCGGGAGCAGGATCAGGAGCGGGAGCGGGAGCAGGATCAGGAGCGGGAGCGGGAGCAGGGGCGGGAGCAGGAGCAGGATCAGGAGCACCGGTGAACACGACAGACACCGGTACGGTCGGCCCCTCCACAGCGGGGTAGAGCTCCGCCAGCTGCCTGAGCAACCGCGCGTACGCCTCGCGCTCCGGCCCACGCGGCTCGGTGGGTTTCTTCGCCGACTCCCAGCCGGACACCGTCGCCCGACGCACCTTCAGAGCGGCCGCCACCTCGTCCAACGTCAGGCCGTGCGCGGTGCGAAGCCGCTTGCGCTCCTCCGCCGGCGGCAGTGGCGAGCGGGACGCCACCAGCGCATCGACCGCGTCGAACAACTCGGACATGGAACACCTCCCGCGCCTCACTCTAATCGGGGAACCGTATGAGTCGCGCACCATTCGCGTACGCGGTGCGTACGGCCGGCTCCTGAAGGGCGGCATCGGCGGCCTCCGGCATCGATGCCGGGGTGGATGCGGGCGCGGGAGCCGGCCGGGGCTGCTTCTTCAGACCGAGCCCGGTCAGGGCGCCGCCGAGGGTTCCCGCGGCGGCGACCCGTCCGGCCTCCCGGAGCCCGTCGATCAGCCCGTTCGTGTCGGGGCGAGGGCCGGAGCAGGAGTTCGCCACCGCGACCAGCGCCGCGAAGCCGAGGGTGCCTCCGATCCGGCGGCATGTGGAGGCGAGCCCTGCTGTGCCGGTTCGGCACCCGAAGACCCCGCGACGGAGAGGGGCGGGAAAGGCGAAGCCGCCACTGGCACCCCAGATCGCGATGCCTCTCGATCAGCGCGAGGACCGCAAGCAGCAGCGCGTCGGCGGCCGGTGCGCCGGGGCCCTCGGCCGAGGCCCAGCCCTTGGCCGGACCGCTGACCAGACCGAACACGGTCCCGGTGGTTGTCGCCGTGCTCGTAGGATGGCTCCATGCGTGGGGCCGAGTCGAAGCCTTGCTTGTCGGACGGGCCGAAGGAGTCCGACGGGCCGCAGGTGCCGGAAGGGTTGCAGGTGCCAGAAGGGCTGCAGGTGCCAAAAGGGCCGCAGGTGCCAGAAGGGTTGCAGCGGCCGGAAGGGGTACGGAGGCCGGACGCGCCACGGGGGCCGACGGCGCACATGTCCGCGTTGCGGCTGCTCGTCGCCGGGCTGGAGGGAACGAGCGGTGACGGGGCCGTCCTGGCCCGCCGGGCCGGTCTGACCGGGCTCATGTCGGCCGACATGGATGCCCGTGTCCCCACGGACTGCCTCAGCCGGCTCTGGCGGCTGCGGCTGGGCGCGTCCGACGATCCCTGTCTCGGGGTGAAGGCGGCCGGTCACTGGCGCTTCGGGCGGCTTCGGCTGATGGACTACCTGGTCGCCAACGTCCCCACGCTCGCCGAGGTGTTCACGGTGACGGAGCGGTACTCGGCCCTCCTCAACACCGCGCCCAACAAGATAGGGCTGGCTGGTGACGCGAGGAACCCTGGAAGCCCGGGAGGCCCGGGGACGGTCACCTACCAGATCCGCTCGGGCGATCCCGAGGTCGACGCGATGGCCAGCCAGTACGCGCTGGCGACGGTGCTGTTCCGGGCGCGGTACGTGACCGGGCGGGAGATCCGCCCATTGCACGTCGGGCTGACGTCGTGCGCGCCGGCACATCACCGGGAGCTGGCCGTCCGTTTCGGCGCGCGGCGGCTCGATTTCGACGCCGACGCCACCACCATGACTCTCGCGGCCGACGACCTGTCGCTCCCGCTGCCGGACGCCGACGCCCGGCTCGGCGCGGTCCTGCGACAGCACGCGGCCGACGTGATCGCGGCCCAGGCGGTCCCCTCGCCCTGGGCGGACCGGCTCCGGCAGGTGATCACCGCGCAGCTGGCGGACGGCGGCCTGTCGCTGCCGGTGGTGGCGAGGGCGCTGGCACTGAGCCCGCGGAGCCTGCAGCGCCGCTTGACGGAGGAGGGCACCACCTGGCGGGACCTCGTCGACACGGTGCGCCGTGACCGCGCCACCGCACTGCTCGCCCGGGGGGCGAGCCGGAAAGAGGTCGCCGCACGGCTGGGCTTCGGCGACACCCGCGCGCTCCGCGGTGCGCTGCGCCGCTGGCACACGAACGGCGCCCCGGTGAGATCGCCGGGCCGGCCACGCTGACGTGAGGCAGCCGCCGCGCGACACCGCCGGGCCCGTCGGGCCGGTGCGAGGGAACCGCCGCGCGACATCACCGAACCCGTCACGCCGGCGCGAGAGAACCGCCTTGTGGCGTGCCGGAGCCTCCGCACGGGCGGGCCGGGGCCGCGAGGATCGTTCACGGTTCATCACGCGGGAAAGGCGGACAGATGATGGTGAGCGACCAGGAGATCGTCGAACGGTTCCCGGTGGGGTACTACCCGCTGCACCCGAACGTCTCCCTCAACTTCCAGCTCAACCGGTTCTACGGCTGGGCGAACGAGGAGCGGATGCTGGAGGAGATGCGGGCGGTGGCGCCGCGCATCTCGGACTATGCCGACTGGACGCGGGTGATGCTGGAACTCAGCGACGAGGCGCTGGCGGCCGGCCGCCACCTGCCCGCCGCCTACTACGCCCGCGCGGCGCAGTTCTTCCTCCGTCCCGACGATCCGCGGTTCGCGCCCGCCCAGCGGCGCTTCCTCGACAACGCCGAGGCCGGGAACGGCGTCACCGCCGCGGACCGCCACCTGGTCCCGTACGGAGCGACACGGCTCACGGCCTACCGCTTCACCCCGGCGCGGCCGCGCGGGACGATCGTCGTCTTCGGCGGGTACGACAGCTACATCGCGGAATGGCTGCCGGCCGCGCTCGCCCTGCGCGACGCCGGGCTGGACACCGTGATCTTCGACGGGCCCGGTCAGGGCACGGTGCTGGACGCGGGCACCCCCATGACCCCGGACTGGCACCTGCCGGTGGCCGCCGTCCTGGACCACTTCGGTCTGTCCGACGTCACCCTGGCGGGCTTCTCCCTCGGCGGTTGTCTGGTGATGCGTGCGGCCGCGCGCGAGCCCCGGGTCGGCCGGGTGATCGCCTGGGACATCCTCACCGGCCTTCTCGAGGCCTCCCGCACGTTGTTCGATTCCGTCGGCCTCGGCGCGCTCGTGGCGCACTTCGAGAGCCTCCCCGCGCCGGTGTTCGACGCCGCCATCGAGGAGGGGTGCAGGGCCGACCTGCTGCTGGAGTGGTTCGTCCAGCAGGGCAGGCGGGTGATGGGCGCGGACACGCCGACCTCTCTCTTCGAGGCCTGGAACAGGTACCGCACCGACGACGTCTCGCACCTGGTCACCCAGGACGTCCTGCTTCTGGCCGGCGCCGCGGACCACTACGTGCCGTTGCGCATGCTGGGTGACCAGGTGCTGACACTGCCCGCCGCGCGATCGGTCTGTGCGCGCGTGTTCACCGAGGCGGAACAGGCACAGAACCACTGCCAGATCGGCAACCAGGGTCTGGCACTCAAGGTGATCCTCGACTGGCTGGACCAGGTCGGCGGTCGGAGTGCGGATCCGACCGCCCCGTAGCCGCTCGGTTGAGTGCGGAAGCGGCAGCCGAAGCGGTCGCGGTGCCGGCGGCCGGTGGCCGGGGTTCAGGGACGCGGACCCAGGATCTCGAGGTTGTGGGTCTCCGTGTCGAAGCTGCGCAGGGTGGTGAGCGAGACCGACAGCGGTGGCACCGGCAGCAGTTCGGGGACGCGTCGGCCCGCGAAGGCACCTGCTCGCCGGGTACGGCCGAGGGTGACGTGCGGGCTCCAGCGGCCGGGTTCATGGAAGGGGCTGAGGGTCTCGGGCGGACTGTCCGAGACCACCGCCTCCCACACCCGGCGGTGCAGACCGGTCAGCGCGGCGTCGGGCTCCAGCGACCAGGCCAGCACCGAGGTGGGTCTCTCGAAGCGGACCACGCCGGTGAACCGCACCGGCAGCGGCAGTCCGGCGGCCACCTCGGCGAGTTCCCAGCGGATCGGGGCGGTCAGCTCCGGGCAGGCGGCCAGGGTGACGTGCGGACTGTTGGTCGGGGAGCGGTGGCGCGCCTGGCTGGGCAGCCCCGCGTCCGCCAGTCGCCGCCAGGCCTCCCGGACCGTTGATTCCGCCGCCTCGTCCAACAAGAGCTCGACCGTGCGCACCGACCCAGCCTATCGAGCCGTGCGCCCGTCGGGCCGCCCCGGCTTCTCGCCGGGCGGGGCGCGGAGGCGGGGGCGCGGAGGCAGGAGCAGGAGGCGCCCGGTGCCATGCCGCGCCGGGTGTCATGCCGCGTCGGGTCCGAAGCGACGTTTGTACGCCGACGGCGTGATGCCGGTCTCACGGCGCATGAGCCTGCGCAGATTGGCGGCGCTGCCCAGACCGCTGCGGCGCGCGACCACCTCGAACCGGGACTCGCCCCGTTCGATCAGGCGGCAGGCCAGGGTGAGCCGCTCCCCCGTGAGCCACGCCAACGGCGTGGTGCCCAGTTGGGCCTGGAACCGGCGATGCAGCGTCGCCGCGCTGACCGCCGCCCGCGCCGCGAGGCCGGACACGGTGAGCGGTGAGTCCAGCCGTTCCTGGGCCCAGGTCAGGAGGGGCGCCAGGGACTCGTCCGGCAGGTCGGGAACGGGGCGTTCCACGAACTGCCGCTGCCCGCCGTCCCGGTGTGCCGCGAAGACCAGTCGTCGGCTCACGAAGTTGGCGATCTCCGCGCCGTGGTCGCGGCGGACCACGTGCAGCCCGAGGTCGAGCGCGGCCGCGCTGCCGGCGGCGGTGAGGATGTCACCGTCGTCCACGAACAGCACGTCCGCCTCGAGGCGCACGGAGGGGAAGCGGCTCCGGAAGGAGTCCGCCCACTGCCAGTGCGCGGTGGCCCGGCGCCCGTCGAGGACTCCGGCCTCCGCGAGGGTGAAGGCGCCGCTGCAGAGGCCGATCAGACGCGCCCCGCGTGCGTGCGCCCGTCGGACGGCGTCGAGCACGGCGGGACGCCGGGGCACCTCGACGTCGGGTCGGTTGGGGACGATCAGGGTGTCCGCGGTGTCGGCCGCCTCCAGACCGGCGACTCCGGTGAGGGTGAAGAACCCGTCCCGCATCACGGTGCGGGGTTCGGGCGAGCAGAGCCGGAAATCGTACAGGTCACGGCCGATCTCGGGTCTGTGCAGGCCGAAGATCTCGCTCGCGCAGCCCAGTTCGAACGGATTGGAGTTCTCGTCCACGATGACGACGACCCGGTGTGCTCCGGTCCCGGTCCCGGGGATCGCCCCGGTCCCGGTCCCGGTTCCGGTCCCGATCCCGGGCATCGCGTGCGAGGATTCTTTCGTCATGTGCGATTCCTAGCACTCGCGCCGGTCCTGCGGAACGGCACAGGATGAATCCATGAGCGACGAGAACTCGAACGCGAGCAATGCAGTCATGAGCACCGAGCCCATCCCCCTCGGCGAAGCCCTGGCCTCCTTCGACACCCCTTGGAGCCCCCGCATCGTCACCCGTGTCAACGACTACGACGTGCGCATCGCCAAGGCGGAGGGCGAACACGTCTGGCACGTCCACGACCACACCGACGAGTTCTTCCTGGTGCTCGACGGTGAGCTGCACATCTCCTTGCGCGAGCCCGACGGGGAACGCACGGTACTGCTCCCCCGGGGCGCGGTCTTCACCGTTCCTCGCGGCACGGAGCACAAGCCGCACGCTCCGTCCGGTGCCGCCTTCCTGATGTTCGAGCCCACCGGCACACCCACCCTGGGCGACCGCCACGACGGCACCGCGCACTCCGTGCACTCGACGACCGGACAGCCGCTCAACACCTGAGTGCACCACCCCGCGGGGTCGCGTCCGCGCTGTCCCAGCCACACCCCCTCTCGCATGAGGACCGAAGGCGACCTTCCAGGCGGTCCAGGCACTCGCGGCAGCCGACCGAAGGATCCATCAAGGTGTCACTGCCGACGGCGAACGCACCGGCAGGCTCACCAATGGGTTCACCGGCCGTTTCGGACACGGGACACGGCCACCGCGCCGACGGACCGGACCGTCCTGAACGGACTGAAAGCGTTCAATCGGCACAACAAAACCCGCCCACTGCGTGCACTCCCACCCGGCGCCGCTCGCCAATCACCTCCTCTCCTACCGCATTTCCCCTGTTGGCACGCCGAATTGACGCACACGCATTGACCCACTCGCCCACTCACCCCTACGGTTGCCGCGCTCCTCTGGTTTGAATCGATTCATTCCTACTCCGTGTGAGGTGGCGCAGTGATCAGTCGTAGAGGCATCCTGGCGAGCACGGCGGCGGCGGTCGCCGCCACGGCCGCGCGACCTGCCGCGGCCGGCGCCGCGGTCCCGTCCTCCGGCACCGGAGCGGCGGGGCGGCCCGCCGCGGCGAAGGTGGTGGCGCCCACCGTCGAGTACGTCCGGCATCCCCTCGGCCTCGACACGGCCCGTCCGCGCCTGAGTTGGCCGACGGTGTCGAAGGCCTCGGGCGTCCGGCAGACGGCGTACCAGATCCGTGTGGCGTCCAGCGCCGCCGCGCTGCGGCGCCCCGACGTGTGGGACAGCGGGAAGGTGGAGTCCGCCGACTCCGTGCTCGTACCGTACGCGGGCCCCGAACTGGAGCCCAGGAAACGGTACTTCTGGTCCGTACGGGTGTGGGACGGCGAGAGTGCGGTGTCCGGGTGGAGCGAGCCGTCCTGGTGGGAGACCGGGCTGCTCGGCACCGACCAGTGGTCCGCCCGGTGGATCGCCCCTCCCGCGGAGCTGACCGACGCGCCGTCGTTCCAGGGAAGTCGGTGGATCTGGTACCCCGAGGGCGACCCGGCGAACGAGGCACCCGCGGGCACCCGCTGGTTCCGCCGTACGGTCGACCTGCCGGCGGGGATCACCTCGGCCACGCTGGCCATCACCGCGGACAACGTGTACTCCGTCGCCGTCGACGGCACCGAGGTGGCGCGCACCGACCTCGACACCGACAACGAGGACTGGCGCAGACCCGCTGTCGTGGACGTCCTCCCCCATGTCCGTTCCGGGCGCACCGTGCTCGCGGTCGCCGCGACCAACGCCTCCGTCAGTCCGGCCGGCCTGCTCGCCACGCTGGTCGTGCGGACCGCCTCCGGGGAGCGGCGCGTCGTCACCGACGCCTCGTGGAGGACCGTCGACCGGGAGCCCGCCGGGAACTGGCGCGCCCCGGACTTCGACGACACCTCCTGGGCCGCCGCCAAGGAGGTCGCCCCATCGGGTTCCGGCCCCTGGGGAGCGGTCACTCCCGCGTCGTACGCCGTCACCAGGCTGCGCCGCACCTTCCGGCTGCGGCGCAAGAAGGTGGCGCGCGCCCGGCTGTACGTCACCGCGCTCGGCCTGTACGAGGCGCATGTGAACGGCGTCCGGGTCGGTTCCGAGCAACTCGCCCCCGGCTGGACGGACTACCGCACGCGCGTGCAGTACCAGACGCACGACGTCACGAAGTTGCTGCGCGGGGGCGCCAACGCCCTCGGGGTGTACCTCGCACCCGGATGGTACGCGGGCAACGTCGGCATGTTCGGCCCGCACCAGTACGGCGAACACCCGGCGCTGCTGGCCCAGTTGGAGGTCGACTACGCCGACGGCAGCAGTGCCCGCGTCACCTCGGACACCGACTGGACCGCCTCCACCGGTCCGATCGTCTCCGCCGACCTGCTGAACGGTGAGACGTACGACGCCCGCAAGGAGACGCCCGGCTGGGCCTCACCCGGGTTCGACGACGGGGCCTGGCTCGCCGTGCGCGAGGCCGGCACGGACGTCCCGGAACGGGTCGTCGCCCAGGTGGACGGTCCGGTGCGGGTGACCGACGAACTGAAGCCCGTCGAGGTGACCGAGCCGAAGCCCGGTGTCTTCGTCTTCGACCTCGGCCAGAACATGGTCGGTTCGGTCCGGCTCACCGTCTCCGGCCGCGCCGGGACGACGGTACGCCTGCGGCACGCCGAGGTGCTCAGCCCGGACGGCACCGTCTACACGGCCAACCTGCGCACGGCGAAGGCGACCGACACCTACGTCCTCAACGGGCGCGGCACGGAGGTCTACGAACCCCGCTTCACCTTTCACGGGTTCCGCTACGTCGAGGTGACCGGTTTCCCCGGCACCCCCACCGCCGGGGCGATCACCGGCCGCGTCATGCACACCGACGCGCCCGCCACCCTCGACTTCGTGACGGACTCCGACCTGCTCAACCAGTTGCACAGCAACATCACGTGGGGCCAGCGCGGCAACTTCCTCTCCGTCCCCACCGACACCCCGGCGCGCGACGAACGTCTGGGCTGGACCGGCGACATCAACGTCTTCGCACCCACCGCCGCCTACACCATGGAGTCGGCCCGCTTCCTGACCAAGTGGCTCACCGACCTGCGCGACGGCCGGACCGCGGAGGGTTCCTTCACCCACGTGGCACCCGACGTGGGCCATGTCGGTGACGGCGCGGCCGGCTGGGGCGACGCGGGGGTCACCGTGCCGTGGGCGCTGTACCAGGCGTACGGGGACTTGCGGGTGCTCCAGGACGCGTGGTCGTCGGTGGTGGACTGGCTGGGCTATCTGGAGAAGCACAGCGACGGTCTGCTGCGGCCGGCGGAGGGATTCGGGGACTGGCTGAACCTGTCCGACGAGACACCCAAGGACGTCGTCGCCACCGCCTACTTCGCGCACAGCGCCGACCTCGCGTCGCGGATGGCCCGCGAACTCGGCAGGGATCCCGCCCCCCAGGACGACCTCTTCGGCCGCGTCCGCGCCGCCTTCCAGAAGGCGTACATCGGTGCCGACGGCAGGGTGAAGGGCGACACCCAGACCGCCTATGTCCTCGCCCTGTCGATGGACCTGGTGCCGGACGCGCTGCGCGGCAGGGCCGCCGACCGGCTGGTGGCACTGATCGAGGCGCGCGACGGGCACCTCTCGACGGGGTTCCTGGGCACCCCCCGCCTGCTGCCCGTCCTCACCGACACCGGCCACACCGACCTCGCCTACCGGCTGCTCACCCGGCGCACCTTCCCGAGTTGGGGCTACCAGATCGACCGGGGCGCGACCACCATGTGGGAGCGCTGGGACTCCCTGCGGCCCGACGGCACGTTCCAGGACGCGAGCATGAACTCCTTCAACCACTACGCCTACGGGTCGGTGGGGCAGTGGATGTACGCGAACATCGCGGGCATCTCGGCGGCCCGGCCCGGGTACCGCGAGGTACTCGTCCGCCCGCGCCCCGGCGGCGGCGTCAACTCGGCCCGTGCGACGTTCACTTCCGTGCGGGGGCCGATCTCCACGCGCTGGAGCCGGCGGCAGGGACGCTTCGAGCTGACCTGCTCCGTGCCGCCGAACACCACCGCCGAGGTGTGGGTCCCGGCATCCGCCGCGGACAAGGTCACGCACTCGGGCGGCACACCACTGCGGTACGAGGACGGCCACCAGGTGTTCCGCGTGGGTTCGGGCACCTACCACTTCACCGTCTGAGCCGCCGCACGGCACCGTCCTCCGGAGGGGCCCGGCGCAGTCGCCCGCGGCGCCGGGAGGACGGGCCGGTCTCCCCGGCCGGCTTGTGGGCGAGGACGGCGGCGATCCTCCGCCGCCCCGGACGGTGCCGCACCTCTCGTGCCGCACCGCACCTCTCGTGCCGCGCCGCCCGTGCCGTACGCCGCCGCCCGTCCCGTACCGCAACTCCAGTCCGGCCCCGGCCGATCCAGTGAACCTGAGCGCCCGGCCTGCCCGCCCTGACCAGCCGGTCCATCGCCACAGGGGCGACGAGCGGGCGCTCCCCGCCGCGTCGGGCGAGGCTCGCAGAAGCACACTGGCACGGACCTCGTTGCCGGACGATGAGAGAGCCGATCATGGCCGATGTCGATGTGCTCGTGGTGGGTGCGGGCCCGGTGGGCCTGACGGCGGCGGCCGAGCTGCGGCGGCACGGTGTTCGCTGCCGCGTCGTCGACCGGCTGGCCGCCCCCCAGCCCCACGCGAAGGCCATCGGAGTCCTGCCCCGCACGCTGGAGGTGTGGGACGCCATGGGGCTGGTCCGCGAGGTGCTCGACGAAGCCGTGCCGCACCTTGGCCAGCTGGTCTTCATCGACGGCAAGCCCCAGGACGAGCCGATGCGGCTGACCCTGCCGCCGGACATCCCCTATCCCTTCGCCACGCTGCCGCAGTACACGACCGAGCGGCTTCTCAGCGAGCATCTCGCGCGGTTCGGCACGGAGGTGGAGCGGCCGGTCGAACTCGTCTCGGTGGTCTCGCACCCGGACGAGGTGGAGGTCGTCCTCGCGGGCGCCGGCGGCCGGAGCGAGCGGCTGAGCGCCCGCTACGTGGTGGGCTGCGACGGCGCGCACAGTCTGGTCCGCAGGGAGGCGGGACTCGCCTTCGAGGGCGACCTCCTGCCCGGGCGGTTCATGATCGCCGATGTGGAGGTCGACTGGGACCTGCCCGCCGGGTACAGCATGCGGTCCGTGCACGGGTGCCGACGGCGCGGTGGACGACATGCTCGTCTGCATCCCGATGCCGGGCGTACGGCGGTACTGGCTGTCGATGCTGCGCCCCGGCGACCGGGGCGCGGCCGAGGACGGCCGGGGCGCGCCGGACGGCGCGGAGGGGTCGTCCCACGGTACGGAAGCCGACGAGGGACTGGACCTCGGCCAGATCCAGGCCGTGCTGGACCGGCTGTCCCCCGAGCCGGCGAAGGTGTCCGCGCTGCGCTGGTCGTCCGCCTTCCGGACCGGTCACCGTCTGGTGGACCGGTATCGCGCCGGTCGTCTCTTCGTGGCCGGGGACGCCGCGCATGTCCACCCGCCCATCGGTGGGCAGGGGCTGAACACCGGTGTGCAGGACGCGCACAACCTCGCCTGGAAACTGGCCCTCGCCGTCCGCGGCCTGGCCACGGACGATGTCCTGGACAGTTACCACGCCGAACGCCACCCCGTGGCGCGGGAAGTGGTCGACCGCACCGTCCGCCACACGCGTACGGTCCGCGACGCCCGTCCGAGCGCCGGCGGCCCCATGGGAGACCCCGAGATGTTCGTGCGGCGTCAGGCCCAGTTGCTCGTCGACTATCCGGACAGCCCACTGGTCCGATCACGGGCGGCGGGCGGTGCCAGTACGGACGGTGCCCGTGCGGCCGGTCCCACGCCCGGCGAGCGGGCCCCGGACTGCCGCGGTCTGGTGGGCGACCTCGCCGGCTACCCGGTACGCCTGTTCGACCTGCTGCGCGCCCCGCGGCATGTACTGCTGATGTACGCGGGCCCGCGGCACGTCGCCGGTGACGGCGCCGCGCGCCTGGAGGCGTGCGCGACCGAGGCGCGCCGCGCCGCCCACGGCCTGCTGAACGCCTGTCTGATCACCGCCGAGGACATGCCGCGCGACGCCCGTCCCGTCGGCCTGCGTCCGCCGCGGTTGTGTGACACGGAGGGCGAGTTCCGTGCCGCCTACGCGCCGCTGGACGGCGAAGCCGTCGTGATCCGCCCGGACGGCCATGTCTCCGCGCGCTTCCACCCGGCCGCGTCGGAAGACCTCGTCGCACACCTGGGCCGCACCTTCCGCTGATCCCGGTACACCGTCCTCCGAGGCGGCCCCCGACCGTCGGGGGCCCGCCTCCCGGCCGACGCCGCGGACATCCCCGCGATCCGTACGGGGCGGCCTCCGCACGCTCCGCGCGAGGGCGTGACGCCCGAGCATCGTCCCCGTTCCCCCGCTCTCCCCGTTCCCCCACTCTCCCGCTCCTCCCGTTCTCCCGCCTTCTAGACGACCTCGCCGATGCGCATCGGGCCTTTCCCGCCGGACGGTCCGTCTTGCCTCTCACACCAATGTCAGGTCTTAGCGTGGCAGGTGTCGGCGCTCGCCGATCATCACCCACCGCTTCATCCACCCCTCGATCTGGCGAACGGCCGGGTCAAGGCCGCGTGGGAAAGGCAGAACGTCATGCGCGCAGCCCGCTATCACGAGTACGGCAGTGTGGAGACACTCGTGGTCGAGCAGGCGCCGGACCCGCGTCCAGGGCCCGGCGAGATCCGTATCCGCGTCGCGGCGGCCGGCGTCAATCCCGTCGACTGGAAGGTGCGTTCCGGCGCGGTGCGCGAGGTGCTCCCCGTGGAGCTGCCCGCGATTCCCGGGCGTGACGCCGTGGGCGTGGTCGACGGGACCGGTGAGGGCGTACGGGGCGTGGGCATCGGCGACCGGGTCTTCGGGCTGGGCGGCGTCACCGGCGCGACGGCCGAGCTGGCCGTGCTCTCGGCCTGGGCCCAGGCGCCCGCCACGTGGACCGACGAAGAAGCGGCCGCCGCCGGTCTGGCGTCCGTGACCGCGCTCAGCGGGCTGAGGGCGCTCGGTCCCCTGCGGGGGCGCACGCTGCTGATCGAGGGCGCCGCGGGAGGCGTGGGCAGTGCCGCGGTCGAGTTCGCGGTGGCGCGGGGAGCCGTAGTGATCGGGACGGCGAGCGAGCGCAATCACGAGTTCCTCGCCTCTCTCGGAGCCGTCCCCACCACCTACGGCGCCGGTCTCACGGAACGCGTCGCCGCTCTCGCCCCGGACGGTGTCGACCTCGCGCTCGACACGGCGGCCTCAGGGTCCCTGGCCGGTCTCGTCGCGATCGTGGGCGATCCCGCCCGCGTGTCGACGGTCGCCGACCACGCCAACGCGCAACGCCTGGGCGTGCACACGGCCAACGCGGAGAACGACTCCGCGCTCCTGGCCGAAGCGGCGGAACTCGGCCGACTGGGCCGCTACACACCCCGCGTCGAGCGGGCCTACCCGCTCGAACGGATCGCGCACGCGCACGCCTACGCCGAGCGCGGCCACACGCGGGGAAAGATCGTGGTCCGCGTCTGAGCCCGCCCCGTCGTCGCGGGCACCGCGTCCGAGCCCGCCCCTCACCCCGCTTCCGAGCTCCTTCCCTTGCCCCCGGCCCTCTTTTCTCGTCCTCTTGACGATAAAGATCCCAACGGATTATCGTCACCAAGACGAGAAAGAGGGGGCTCTCATGGCCGATATCACCCGGCGCCTGGGATGGCGCCACCTGCGTTCCACGCCCACGGCGCACATCCGCCACCACCGCGACGGCACCCTCGTGCACGACGGGCCCGGACTCGCCTTCTGGTTCCGCCCGTTGACCGCCGCGCTCTCCGAGGTGCCGGTCGAGGACCGCGAGCTGGCCATGACGTTCCGTGCCCGTACCGCCGACTTCCAGGACGTCTCGGTACAGGCGACCGTCACCTACCGGATCGGCGACCCGGCGCTCGCCGCCACCCGTCTGGACTTCTCCGTCGACCCCGACACCGGGGCCTGGCGCGGGGCCCCGCTGGAACAGCTGGGCACGCTGCTCACCGAGACCGCCCAGCAGCACGCGCTGCACGTGCTGGCCCGCACCCCGCTGGCCGCGGCGCTGGCCGACGGGCCGGCCGCGGTGCGCGAACGGATCGCGGCCGGCCTCGGCGGCGAACCGCGGCTGCCGGCCACCGGGATCGAGGTGGTGGCCGTGCGGGTCATGGCGGTGCGCCCCGAGGCGGAGGTGGAGCGCGCGCTGCGCACTCCCACCCGCGAGCTGATCCAGCAGGAGGCCGACCGGGCCACCTACGAACGGCGGGCGGTCGCCGTCGAGCGCGAGCGCGCCATCGCCGAGAACGAACTGGCCAGCCAGATCGAACTCGCCCGCCGCGAGGAACAGTTGGTGCAGCAGCGCGGGGCGAACGCGCGCCGGGAGGCGCAGGAGAACGCGGCGGCGGACCAGGTGCGCGCCCAGGCCGAGGCGGCGCGCACGGTACGGCTCGCCGAGGCCGAGGCCGCCCGGTCGGTGGCGCTGGCCCACGCGGAGGCCCAGGCGGCGCGTGAGGTCGGCGAGGCGCGGGCCGAGGCGCAGTCGGCCTGGCTGCGCGTCCACGGCGAGGTCGACGTGGCGACCCTGCACGCGCTCACCGGGACCCGGCTCGCGGAGAACCTGCCGCACATCGACAGCGTGACCCTCACCCCGGACGTGCTGACCGGACTGCTGGCCCGGCTCGGCGGCGGGGACCGGGGATGAGCCTCGCCCCGCGGGCCGTCCTGGTCCGTCGCACCACGGAGTACGAGGAGTTGCTTGCCCGGCACGGCACCCACGGACAGGCCGCGTTCTTCCTCTCCTCCCGGGGCCGGGACCTCGCCGAGATCGCCGAACGCCACCACCGCGCGCACCGGGCGCTCGCCGAGGTCACGGCCGCGGTGCCGCGGACCTGGCGGCAGGCCCGGGTGGAGCGCGGTGACCTGGACCGGTTCCTGTTCGCCCCGGAGGACGTCGTGGTCGTGGTGGGGCAGGACGGCCTGGTGGCCAACGTGGCCAAGTATCTCGACGGGCAGCCGGTGATCGGCGTGAACCCCGAGCCGGGGCGCAACCCCGGCGTCCTGGTACGGCACCGGGCGGCCGACGCGGCGGCGCTGCTGCGCGGCGCGCCCACCGCGCCGACGGACGAACTCACCATGGTGGAGGCCGTCGCCGACGACACCCAGCGGCTCCTCGCGCTCAACGAGATCTATCTCGGCGCCGCCGGACACCAGACGGCCAGATACCGCCTGGGCCTCGAGGGCGACGGGGGTGTCGTCGAGGCCCAGGCCTCCTCCGGGGTGCTGGTGGGCACGGGCACGGGTGCGACCGGCTGGCTGAGGTCGGTGTGGCAGCAGCGGGACGGTGCCCCGCGCCTGCCGCACCCCACGGAGGACCGCCTGCTCTGGTTCGTGCGCGAGGCCTGGCCGTCGCCGGTCACCGGGACGTCCCTGGTGGCCGGCGAACTCGCCGCGCCGGACCGGCTGTGCCTCACCGTGGAGTCCGAACGTCTCGTCGCCTTCGGGGACGGCATGGAGGGCGACGCGCTGGAGCTGACGTGGGGGCAGACGGTACGGGTGGGCGCGTGCGCCCAGCGGCTGAGGCTGGTCGCGGGTGTCGCGGGACACCGGTGACTGCGGCCGGCCGTGGTGGGCACGGTGGCACGGTCTGCCACGCCGACACCCGGCTCCGGCACGGCGCCGCTGCGGCTCAGGCCGCCGGATCGGGTGCGGCACCACGGTCGCAGCGGGGCGTACGTCTCCTCCTCGAAACGGAACCGTACGGAGGGGACCAGGAACGCGAACGGCTCGGCGTCGCCGACCAGGGCGCGGGCGGCGGCGGACGTGACCGTTCCGGACAGGGGGACGCATCTCTCGGGAGGGATGCCGAGGGAGATCTCCTGCCGTACCGGACGACTACGCCATGGCTGGACGGACAGCGCGCGGTCCTGGGGGACGCAGTGGGCCGGCATCTCCTCGTAGCTTGCGACGGCGGGGCGCCAGGGACCGTCCGCCGGTCGTTCGGGCAGGGGTACGAGGCTCGCCTCGGCGGCCGGCGCGCTGCCGCGCCCGGGATCCGGCAGGAGGTCGATCCGTCCGCCCTCGACGACGAGTCGCGAGTCCCGCCCCAGGACGTGCATGGGCAGTCCCTCGGCGAGGATGCGGGCCCCCAGGGCATGCGGCGTGCGGCCGATGGCCGTGCTGAGGAAGTACGCGCCGTCCACGCCCGTGCGCGCATGACGCACGCAGACACGCCAGTTGCTCTGCAGTGGCGACGGCAGCAGCCGCCGCCACCGGCCGAGACGGGCCGGACCCAGATGGCCGTGGCGGTAGCTCAGGAAGGTCAGCACGGCCCGGTCGCCGCGCTCGCCAAGGCATTGCGGTTCCAGGCCCGCCGACACCAGGGGCGCGAGACGGCGGGCGTCGACGACGTGGTTGACGTGGACGACATCCGTGATGCCACTGACAAACGCCACCGACGGCACGCGCTCTCCCCGCGCCCGTAACAGGCGGCTGCCGGCCACCCGGTTCAGCGGCGCCACCGGCCACCGGCCCGCCGGGTGTGCCCACCGCGCGTAGCGCCCGTACCTGGCCTCCGGCCGGCCGCGGCGAAGCGCACGCTCGGCCGCCCACAGCGCCACGCCGGCCACCGACGCCACGGCGCACACGGTGAGGCACGGGCCCATCAGAGCAGGACCACCCGACGGTGCGGTGTCCCGGTGAGGAGCGTCGGACCGGCCATGACCCGATCATGCCAGGCATCGCCGACACCACCTCACACGCGGCCACCGCCCGCCCCCGAGGACTCCGCAGCCTGCCGAGGCGTCCCTGGGAGGCTCACCGAGTACGGCGACCTACGGGTGGGGTTTCTCGCCCTTCGCCAGCATCGCCACGTACTTCTCGATCCTGCGCGCCCGGGTCTCGGCCTTCTTGGCGTCCTGGACGCGGTACAGGACGGCGTATCGGTTCCGCCGGTCCAGCGTCTCGAAGAACGCCGCCGCGGCCGGTACGGCGGCGAGGGCCGCCGCGAGGTCGTCCGGCACCGTGGCCGTCCTCGCGCCGTCGTAGGCCGCCTCCCAGCGGCCGTCGGCCTTGGCGCGGTCGATCTCGGACTGCCCCGGCGGCCGCATCCGTCCCTGCTCGGTCAGGGCGGTCGCCTTGTCCCGGTTGATCTTGGACCATCGACTGCCCGGCCGGCGCGGGGTGAACCGCTGGAGCCACCACCGGTCGTCGAAAGCGGCCTTCTGCCCGTCGATCCAGCCGAAGCAGAGTGCCACGTCCAGCGCCTGGGCGTAGTCCAGGGCGCCGACCGCGGCTCCCCCCTTCTTGCGGAGTCTGAGCCAGATGCCGGGTGAGACCGCGTGGTTCTCGCCGAGCCATGCCTCGAATGCCTCGGCGGATGCGAACGCGACGATGTCCGAGTCCTGGATCATCCCCTCAGCGAACCACACCCGGCCGGTCACCACGAGGCCCGCTGTCCCGGCCCGGGCGACGCCGCACGCCACGTACCCCGCACGCGTCGGTGGCCCGCTCCGGCCAGGAGCGGGCCACCGGGCACGTCCGGCTCCGCGGGGCCGGTCCGTGAGGGCGCCTCGCGGACCGGGCCCCTCGCGGCCGACCGCGGGGGTGAGTCAGCGCAGCCCGGCGAAGAGATCGTTCTCGGGGAGGGCCGCGCCGGTGGTGTCCCGGACCCGCAGGAACGTCTCGACCCCCATCAGCTCCCCGAACTTCTCCTTGCCCATCTTGAGGAAGAAGATGTTCTCGCCCTGGCTGGCGTGCGCGGCCAGTGAGTCGTACTTCTGGTCGCTGAATCCGGTCGCGTCCACCCAGGTGGTGATCTCGTCGTCGGGGAGGCCGATCTCGGCCATCGCGGCGGCCTCCTCGGAGTCGGGCTCCGGGACGTTCTCGCCCAGCTCGCGCAGGATCTCACCGAACCGCCGCATCCCCGAGCGGGGCATCGTGGTCCAGTACACCTTCGGCACCGGCCCGGCCATCTCCAGTGCCGCCATGGTGATGCGGTGGGCCTGGATGTGGTCGGGGTGGCCGTAGAAGCCGTTCTCGTCGTAGGTGACGACCACGTCGGGCCGGTAGTGCCGCATGAGTTCCGCGAGCCGGGCCGCGCCCTCCTCCACGGGGGTCTGCCAGAAGGATCCGGGGGCGTCGTTGCTCGGCCAGCCCATCATTCCGGAGTCGGCGTAGTCCAGCGTCTCCAGATCGCTGATCTTCAGCACCTCGCGGCTCGCCTCGAGCTCCTGACGGCGCATGCGGGCGACAGCCACCGGGTCGTGCCCGGGATCACCGGGTTTGACACCCCCCGGCCCGTCACCGCAACCGCCGTCGGTACAGGTCACGAGGACCGTACGGATTCCTTCCGCCGCGTACCGCGCGAGGATGCCACCGGTGCCGGTGGCCTCGTCGTCGGGGTGGGCGTGCACTGCCATCAAAGTCAGAGGCCGGTCGGCCATGGGAAAGTCCTCTCGTGAAAACACATTCCGGTCCGGGGTGTGCGGCGGGCGGGCCGCCGGAGGGCACGCGTCCTGCCTGAGAGGACGACCACGTGGTCACCGTGGTTTCCTTCCGCGCGCCGCCGACCCCCGGTCGGTGCAACAGCGCGGGCCGGACCGGCTGTTCCCGGGCGGCCGCACGGTCTCCCGGGCGTCGATGTTCGACGTCAACGAGGTTACAGGCGCGATCCGTTGTCATTTCCGCGGTACGGCCGGCCACCGACGCCGGTGGCACTCCCGGTGGTGTCCGGATCATTCGGTGTGCGCGGCCTCGGACGAACGCGGGTGACAGAGCCATGGTACCGCCGGTACCATGGGGGCCATGTCGGACTCCGGCGCCACCAAGGCGATGAATCTGCGTTTCCCCGATCCCGCTCAGCGGGCGGCCATCGCGGCGGCCGCCAAGCAGGCGGGCGTCAGTATGCAGGAGTACATCCTCTCGGCCGCCTACGACCGGGCCACCGCCGTGGAGCGGCGGTTCCTGGACGGCTTCAGGGCGTCCATGGCCCGCAGTGGCGCGGCGTTCGCGGCCGAGCCGGGCAGCGCCGACCCCGCCGCGGTCCAGCGGGCCGCCGAGCGGGAGGCGCTGCGGGAGCTGGAGCGGCCGGAGCGGGGCCACGCCGCGTGACGCAGCCCGAACCCCCTCCGCTCGACGTCACGTTCCTGCTGCACGCCGCCGAACTGCTCGACGGCGATCCCCAGGTCGACGACTACGGACCGCTCTACGCGGCGGTGGCCCGGGTCAACGCTCAGGCGATGGAACGGCACATCTACGGCTCGCCGCACCTCAAGGCCGCCGCCCTGCTGCACACCCTGGCGAAACTGCCGTGCCTGGAGCATTCCAACGAGGCCTTCGCCTGGCACGCGACCGAGGCCTGTCTGGCGCTGGGTACGCTCACGCTGGACTACCCGCCCAAGGCCGCCGTCGCACTGGTCCGCGACGCGGCCTCGGGAGCCCTCGGCGTCGCCCGGATCGCCCGGCAGCTGCGCGAATGGACGACCGCCTGACGGTGCGCTCGCACGCGCGTCAGGTCAGCAGTCCCTCCTCGCGCAGCGTCTCCCACAGTCCGGCGGGGATCTCCCGCTCCAAGTGCCGCAGGTCGGCGCGGAGTTCGGCCGCGCGCGCCGTACCCACGACCACCCGGTCGACAGCCGGGTGGCGCAGCGGGTACTGGAGGGCGGCGGCGGGCAGCGGAACGCCGGAGCGGGCGCAGACCTCCCGCAGCCGTTCGGTGCGTTCGGCCAGTTCGGGCGGGACGGGACCGTAGTCGTAGTGGGCGGTGGCGGGGGCGTCGGAGGCGAGCAGTCCCGAGTTGAACACGGCGGCCGCGAGCACCCGGATGCCGCGTTCCCGGCACAGGGGGAGGAGTTCCTCGGCGGCGGGCTGTTCGAGCAGGGTGTACCGGCCGGCGATCATGACGACGTCGAGGTCGCCCTCGCGGACCGCGCGGACGGCCGCCGCCACGCTGTTGACGCCGATCCCGATCTCGTCGACCAGCCCGGCCTCCCGCAGGCCGGCGAGTGCGGGCAGGCCCTGTCGCAGCCCTTCGTCGAGGTCGTAGGCGTCGGGATCGTGCAGGAGGAGGGTGTCGACGCGGTCCATGCCGAGCCGTTCCAGCGAGGCGTCCAGGCTGCGCCGGATGCCGTCCGAGGTGGGGTCCCAGTGCCGTACGTGGTCGTCGGGCACGACGAATCCGGCCGCCTCGTCGGTGCCCCGGCGACGTCCGGTGTTGGGCACGATCAGACGGCCGGCCTTCGTCGACAGGCGGAAGGAGTCGCGGGGCCGCTCGCGCAGGAACGCGCCCAGCCGGCGCTCGCTGAGCCCGAGTCCGTAGTGGGGCGCGGTGTCGTAGTGACGGATGCCGCCCGTCCATGCCTCCTCCAGCACGGCGCGGGCGTCCTCGTCGGACACCTCGCGGTAGAGGTTGCCGAGCGGTGCGGCGCCCAATGCGATCCGGGCGGTCATGCGGGGGCTCCCGTCCGCGTGGGCCGGCGATGAGCGGTGGCGGAGTGCGTCACACCCGCGGTGAACTGTTCGACCATGACACGATTGTGCGGGTGCGCGACGCCGGCGGGTGAGTGTGGCGGCGGAGGCCGCCCGGGACGCTCCCGTACATCGGTACATCGGATCGGTTCCGTGGCCGCTGGTAGGGTCCCGTCTGCTTTTCCTCGGCTCACCGCCACGACGGGCCGAGAGTTCGCGATGTCCGGAAGGGGCCTGATGAAGTTCGCACGGATCGGGGAGGCCGGTCGGGAGATACCGGTCGCCGTCGCCGACGACCACTACCTCGACCTGTCGGCCCTCACGGACGACATCGACGGGGCCTTTCTCTCGCAGTCCCTGGACAGCGCCGCCGCAGCGGTGCGGGCCGGCGGCCTGCCGCGCATCGCGCGGGAGGGACAGCGGGTCGGCGCACCGATCGCCAGGCCGTCCGCGGTCGTCTGCGTCGGGATGAACTACGCGGCCCACGCCGCCGAGTCGGGGGCCGAGCCGCCCGAGGACCTGGTGGTGTTCCTCAAGACGCCCAACACCGTGACCGGCCCGGACGACGATCTCCTCATCCCGCCGGGCAGTGTGCGTACCGACTGGGAGGTGGAGCTCGGCGTGGTGATCGGGCGGCGGGCGAGCTACCTCGGCTCGCCGGCCGAGGCCCTCGGTCATGTCGCCGGGTACACGCTGGTCAACGACGTCTCGGAGCGCGAGTGGCAGATCGAGCGGTCCGGGGGCCAGTGGGGCAAGGGCAAGTCGTTCCCCGGCTTCTGTCCCGTCGGCCCCTGGCTCGTCACGGCCGACGAGATCGACCCGGACGACCTGCGGCTGCGCAGTTGGGTGAACGGCGCCCCGCGCCAGGACTCCCGCACCTCCGACATGATCTTCGACGTCGCCCAGATCGTGTGGCGGCTGAGCCAGTTCCTGGTCCTGGAACCGGGCGACCTCGTCATGACCGGCACCCCCGAGGGTGTCGCCCTGTCGGGCCGCTTCCCGTATCTGCGTGCCGGGGACGTCGTCGAGGTGGCCATCGACGGGCTCGGGCGGCAGCGCCAAGTGGCCAGGTGACCGGCTGAGCGGACGTCAGGCCCGCTGTGCCGCCGTGCCCTGGTGTTCGGCGCGCCGTCGCGCTGCCGCCGCGGAGTCAGCGCGGGGAGTTCTCCGCCTCCTCGGTCCGGTGCGGTTCCGTCGCCTGCGTCTCCCGGGTCCACCACGCGAACCAGCCGAGGGCGGCCACCAGAGCCCATACCGAGGCGACCGGACGGTGGTCCGCCCCGTAGGTGAGGCCGAGCGCGGCGCACAGGGCCAGGGCGGGGAGGGCGGCGGTGAGCAGGCGCGTCGGGCGGCCGGGACGCGTCCGGTGTGTCAGCGCGGTGGCGACGAGGAGGTACGCGCCCGACGCGGACGCCATCAGCCAGGCCGCCTGTTGCGGGAGCCGGCCGTCGACGTGTTCCACGGTCACCCCGAGGGCGGCGGCGAGGGCCGCGAGCGCGCCGGTGACCACGCAGTGCAGCGCCAGCAGGAGGCGGGCCGGGGGTGCGTCGTTCCCCAGGCCGGGGATGCCGCCGCGGCCGCGGCGCAGGGAGAGCGACCAGAGCAGCACCAGCAGCAGGAAGGCGCCGGACAGGACGGCGAAGAAGCGCGCGTCCCACTCGGCCCCCGAACCGGCGTCGACGAGTTGGACGACGCCCTCGCCGAGCACGATGAGGGTGAACAGGCCGAGCCGCTCGGCCAGATGCTCGGTGTCGGTGCGGGCGAGGGTCACCGTCCCTTCCCTTCCCGGTGTCCCGTCGCCGGTCTCGCCGAACAGCGCGTGCCGCAGGCTCAGGTGCTCGCGCTGCTCCTGCAGGCGTTGCAGCAGGCGGCTCTGGGAGAGGGCGAAGGTGAAGTAGAGGTCCAGGGCGACACCGGCGGTCCAGAGCCAGGGGCGTGCCGGTCCGTCGACCCAGATGGAGACGAGCCAGGGGATCGCCCCCACCCTGAGGGACACCGTCGGCCAGTCGAGCAGGATCTCACGACGGTCGCGGAAGGCGGTGCGGCCGAGGAAGCGCGTGGCGGTGTAGGCGACGGCGAACGCCGTGCCCTTCCCTCCCTCCTGCACGCCGGGCACGGCCGCCGCCATCACCGTCAGGCCGAACATGCCCGCGAGGAGCCTGCGGACGTGGGTGTTCTCCTTGGCGACGTTGCCGTACAGGGTCAGGAAGAGCCAGTTCGTCCAGAACGCCAGGAACAGCACGACGTACAGGCCGACGTCGTGCCATCCGGGCTCGCCGTGCAGCAGGTGAGCCAGCTGCGCGACACCGGCGACGGCGACGAGGTCGAAGAAGAGCTCCAGCCAGGAGGCATGCCGCTCGGGGGACGCCTCGGCCGCGGGGACGTTCGTCGGTGCTCGGGTCACCGCAGCAGGCTACTGGGGGCCCGTCGCATGAGAATCCGAGACGGTTGCGGCGTCAACTATGCGCACACAACCCGCACTCGGGTCCCCTGCCCGCCGGGCCGTCGTCCGCGACGTACACCTGCGGCTACGGGCACTTCTGTGCCTACAGCGGCCCGAACTTCACCGGTGACGTCATCGACATGTACCAGTGCGCCGAGTACAGCATCCCGTGGTCGGGGCACGGCTCGTGGATCAACAACCAGACCACGGGCACCGTCGCGCAGTTCCGCAGCGACGACCACGTCAACCGGTGGCACGACACCGGTGCGTACGACTCCGACGACGACGCCGACTGGTCGTGGGTGTGGTACGTGCGGAACTGCTGACGTCCGCTCGTACGCCGGGAGAGCCGTACCGGCGGGGAACGGCCGTCGTTCCGGTCGGGCCCGTCGCGCATGGCGGCTCTCCCGCTCGACGGAAGGAACCCGCCGGAAGGACTAGCATGAGGCGCATGGGCATCAGACTCGAGAACGTCGGTATCGCCGTCCGTGACCTCGAGGCGGCGATCTCCTTCTTCACCGACCTCGGTCTGACCGTCCTCGGCCGTGACACGGTCAGCGGGGAGTGGACGGACACCGCTGTGGGCCTCGACGGCAATCACGCCAGGATCGCGATGCTCCAGACACCCGACGGTCACGGCCGCCTGGAGCTCTTCGAGTACCTCCACCCCGAGGCGATCGAGACGGAGCCCACGCGCCCCCACGAGATCGGCATGCATCGCGTCGCCTTCTCCGTCGACGACATCGACGCGGCCCTGGAGACGGCCGCGAGGCACGGATGCCACCCGCTGCGCGGCGTGGCGACCTATGAGGACATCTACAGGCTCACCTACCTCCGCGGCCCCAGCGGCATCCTCGTGATGCTCGCCGAGGAGCTGAAGAAGGGCTGAGGTTCCCGCCCGGCGGTACGGTGCCGGGCTCGTCGTGGCCGGCTGCGGCTGTGGCGGTGGCGTACGGGCTTCACAGGTGCCGCAGTCCCTCGATGAGGACACGCAGGCCGAAGTCGAAGTGCGTGTCGAAGTCCGCGCTCGTCAGGACGGGGAACGCGGCCGCCAGGCGGGGGTGGTCCCCGGCGGTCGCGGCGTCCCGCAGGCGTCCGACCGCTTCGGTGCCGCCGATGCCGTCGGACACCGCGGCCTGTTCCTCGAGGGTGTGGCCGAGGACGTAGTTGACCAGGGTCATGAAGGCGCGGGCCGCGTCCTCGTCGCCCAGGCCGGCCTCGTGCAGCGCGCCGAGGGCGGTCTCGGCGAAGGCCACCGTGTGCGGGCCGGTGGTGTGGGTGCCGCCGAAGACCCTGGCGCCGTCGCGGCGGGCGAGCAGGGCGCGGCGCAGGGCGTGGGCCGGCGCCGTCAGCCGGGCCGCCCAGTCGGCGTCCCCGGCGGGTCGCGACGGAGGTTGCGCGAGCGGTTGCAGCATGCGCTCGGCCATGGCCGTCAGCAGGTCCTGCTTGGTCGTGAAGTGCCGGTAGAGCGCGCCCGCCCGGACTCCCAGCCGGTCGGCGAGGCGACGCATCGTCAGCGCCTCCAGGCCGACGTCGTCCAGCAGTTCCAGCGCGGCGTCGACGGTCGAGGCGCGGTCCAGTCGTGCGGGCCGGCCCCTGCCCGCGGTTGACATCGAAGACATGACCCTCACTATAGTGAACGCCGTTCACGTGAACAACGTTCACTAAAGGGGAGTCGTCATGGCGGAAGCAGAAGCAGCAGTGGATGCAGAAGTGATCATCGCGGGGGCCGGGCCGACCGGCCTGCTGCTCGGCAGCGAGCTGGCCCTGGCCGGCGTACCGACCCGCATCGTGGAGCGGCGGCCACAACCCTCGCCGCACTCCCGTGCGCTGACGCTGCACCCGCGCAGCGTGGAGGTGATGGACATGCGCGGGCTGGCGCCGCGCTTCCTCGCCGCCGCGGGCACCACCGTGCCGGGTTACCACTTCGCGGTCCTGGACACCCGGCTCGACTTCCGGGCGCTGGACACCCGCCACGGGTACACCCTGTTGCTGCCCCAGCGCCGCACGGAGGCCCTGCTGGAGCAGCGGGCCCGGGAACTGGGCGTCCGGATCGACCGCGGGTACGAGGTGCGGGGCCTCGCCCAGGACGCGGCGGGCGTCGACGTCGTACTGCGTGACGGCGCGGGCCGGGACACGACCGCGCGGGCACGGTACGTCGTGGGGTGCGACGGCGGGCGCAGCACCGTGCGGCAGGCCGCCGGGATCGGCTTCCCCGGTACCGACGAGACGCTCACGGGGATGCTCGGCGACTTCGCGGTGTTCGACGCCCCGCCCGAGGCACATGAGGCGGGCCGGGCGGCGGGGGTCCTCGCGGTCCCGCTGGAGGACGGGCTCACCCGCGTCGTCTGTGTCGACCCCGCCCGCATGCGTGTGCCGTCCGGCGAGCCGGTCACCCTGGAGGAGTTCAGGGCCGCGCTGGTCCGGCTCTGCGGTCACGACCTCGGCGTCGCCGACCCGCGCCGGCTGTCCCGCTTCGGCAACGCCACGCGCCTGGCCGACCGTTACCGTGAGGGGCGCGTGCTGGTGGCGGGAGATGCCGCCCACGTCCACTTCCCGGCGGCCGGGCAGGGCCTCAACACCGGGTTGCAGGACGCGATGAACCTGGGGTGGAAGCTCGCCGCGGAGCTCGGGGGCTGGGCCGGCCCGGGGCTGCTGGACAGCTACGACGGCGAACGCCGGCCGGTGGGCCGCGCGGTCACCGAGAACACGGAGGTCCAGACGCTGCTCGGCGAGCTGCCGCTGGTGCCGGAGTACCGGCGGCCGGGGACGGCCCTGCGCGCGCTGTTCGACGAACTCCTGCGCATCGAGGGGGTCAACCGTCTCCTCGCCGAGCGTGTCTCCGGGATCGGCACGGCGTACGCGCCGCCCGCGGGGGCCGACCCGCTGGTGGGCCGCCGTATGCCGGACATCGCGCTCAGCACGGCGGAGTCGGGGGCCACGCGGGTCCACGAACTCCTCGTCCCGGGCCGCTTCGTACGGATCGCTCTCGCGGGCGACGAACGGCCCGCCGCCCGGGAGACGCACCCGCGCGTCACCGCGGTGGAGGCGGTCTCGTACGACGATCACGCCGTCCTTCGCGGGGTGTACGAGGTCCTGGTCCGCCCCGACGGCCATCTCGCCTGGGTCTCGCGCACGAGCGACCCGGAGGCGCGGGCGGCCGAGCGGAAGGCGGCGCTGGCCGACTGGGTGGGGGCGTGACGGCACCGCCGGTGTGTGAGGTCGCTCCGGAGTGTGCGGGATCGCCCTCAGGTGCTCGGGAGCACGGCAGGGCGAGTCCTCACGCGGGTGACCGCAGGACCAGCAGGCTGATCTCGCTCGGCGCGAAGATGCGGAACGGCGGTCCCCAGTAGCCCGCGCCGCGGCTCGTGTAGAGCTGGGTCCGGTCGCCGTGGCGGCTGAGGCCCTGTACCACCGGCTGGTCGAGCCGTACCAGGTAGTGGAAGGGCCACATCTGTCCGCCGTGGGTGTGGCCGGAGACCTGGAGGTCGATGCCGGCAGCCACCGCCTGGGCCACCTGCTTGGGCTGGTGGGCGACGAGCAGGACCGGCAGGCCGGGGTCGGCGCCGGCGAGCGCGGTGTCGTGGTCGGCGCTGTGTCCGGTCAGTCCGGAGGAGGCGGCGGTGCGGTCGTCCACGCCCGCGAGGACAAGCCGGTCGCCGCCGCGTTCGACGGTCAGATGGCGGTTGTGGAGCGCTTCCCAGCCGAGGCCGGTCATCAGGTCCAGCCAGCCCTGGGCCTCCCCGTGGTACTCGTGGTTGCCCGTGACGTACACCCTGGCCAGCCGGGCCCGGACGGTGCCCAGGGGGGCGACCTGTTCCCGGCGTGCGGCGATCGTGCCGTCGGCGATGTCGCCCGCGTGGCAGACGATGTCGGGTTCCAGGGCGTTGACGGCGTCGGCGACCCGTGCCGACCAGCGGGCCCGGTCGACGGGCCCGTAGTGGGTGTCGGCGAGGACGACCACGCGGGTCCCGTCCAGGCCCGGACCGAGGCGGGGGATCGTGACGTCGACCCGCCGGACCCTCGGCACCCGCATGGCCTCGACGTAACCCCACGTCAGCAGGGCCGCGGCGACGGCGAGGACCGCGAGGGAAACCGCCCTGGCCGTCCCCTGGCCCCCGGCCCCGGCGGCGGCCAGGAGCAGCCGCAGCACACCGCCGATGGCCGACCAGGCGAACAGCACCCAGATCACACCGAGGGTGGTGTCCGCCGTACGGGCCGCCCCGTCGAGCTGCCGCCGGCCGTGGCCCAGGACCATCGCCACCGGGAACGCCAGCTCGGCCGCCCCGCACACCACTCCGCCACCGACCACGACCGGGACCGGCCATCCGGCGCCGGACGCGAGGAGCACCCACCACGGCAGGAAGAACAGCCCGGTCAGCACGGTGAGCAGCACCAGTACCCGGACGACCGCCCCGCGCCGTCGGCCCGCCGGGGCCCGTGCCGCACCGTGCTCGTCGGCAGGGACATCGGCCGGGAGGTCGGAAACCCGGCCGTGCTCGGCGTCCCGGACGTCGGAGACCGCGGCGTGCTCTCCCCCGGCGTCCCCGGCCCGTTCGGCCCGCTCGGCCCGAATGTCCGTCACGCTCCCACCCCCAGCTATCTCGCCCGGCTCGTTCGCACTCCGACGCACTGTTCCATCCTCGCCCCTCGCGACCGCCACCGGCCCCCCTTCCGCACAACGGTCGGGCACGTGCGGATTTTTTTGTTGTTCCCGCCGCCGCGCCCCGTCTCCGACAGTGGGCCAGTAAGAATGCCCGCGGACGTCGGAAGAGGACGAGGGAGAGACGGTTCATGCCTACAGACCACGGGAGCGATCCCGGCACCGGCCTGGTGTCCGCCGCCTGCGCGGGCGATCCGCGGGCCGTCGAGGGGTTGGTGACGCAGTCCCTGCCGCTGGTCTACAACATCGTGGGCCGTGCGCTGGACGGGGGCCAGGACGTCGACGACGTCGTGCAGGAGACGCTGCTGCGCGTGGTGCGCGGCCTGGACGGGCTGGAGAATCCCTCGTCGTACCGATCGTGGATGGTGGCCATCACCGTGCGGCAGATACGGGACTGGATACGGGGACGCGTACAGGACCGGGAGGCCCGTGAACCCGTCGAACTGGCCGCGCGGTTCCCCGATCCCGCGTCCGACTTCGCCTCCCTGACCGTGCTCCGGCTGCAACTCGACAGCGACCGGCGGGAGGTGGCGGAGGCGACCCGCTGGCTGGACGAGGACCAGCGGGAGTTGCTGTCGCTGTGGTGGCTGGAGGAGACCGGGGAACTGGCGCGGGCGGAGGTGTGCGAGGCGCTCGGCCTGTCGGGCAGGCACACGGCCGTACGCGTCCAGCGGCTCAAGGAACAGCTCGATGTCGCCCGGACGGTGGTCCGGGTGCTCGCCGCGCGGCCGGCGTGCCCGGAGCTGTCCGGGCTGACCGAGGGGTGGGACGCGGTGCCCAGTCCCCTGTGGCGCAAGCGGATCGCGCGGCACACCCGCGGCTGCGCCCACTGCGGTACGCGGACGGACCGACTGGTTCCGGTGGGCCGGCTGCTGCTCGGCCTCCCGCTGCTCGTCCCGCCCCCCGGGCTGCGGCAGGCCGTGTGGGCGGCGATCGCACCGGCGCTGCCGGCCGCGGACACGCGGCCGGACGGTGTCACGGAGACGGGGGCGCCCGGGAGCGCGGGTCCGCGCCCCCGGGGCACGCACGCCGCCGGGCGGACGGCGTCCCGGCGCCGTGCGTCGCGGCGTGCCGGGCATGCCAGGACGGTCACCGCGGCGGTCGCGACGGCGACGGTCGTCCTCGGTGCCTTCGCCCTGGCCCACTACCGGGACACCGACCGCACGGTCTCGTCGCCGGCCGGCGCGCCGACGGCGAGCGGCGCGGGCACGACTGCCGGCGCGACCGCGAGTGCCTCGCCCTCCCCCGGCCCGTCGGCGAAGAACAAGGAGAAGAAGGGGAAGGAGAAGGACGAGAAGGGGGAGGGCGAGAAGAAGCCCGGGGCGTCGGCGTCGGCCGGTACCGCCCGTGCGTCGCGGGCGGCGGGGGGCGAGACCGCCGCGGACCCGGTGGTCTCCTCGCGCCGGAAGGGCGTCGGCGTGTGGTCCTTCCCCGGCATGTCCGACGCGCTGGGCCGTTCCGGGGCCGGCTGGTACTACACCTGGTCGACCGCGCACCCCGGCATCACGGCCTCCGGCGGCGCGGACTTCGTACCGATGGTCTGGGGCGCGAAGAGCGTCACCACGCAGGCCCTGGCGGAGGCGAAGGCTGCCGGCCCCTATCTGCTCGGCTTCAACGAGCCCGACATGAGCGCCCAGTCGAACATGACCGTCGACCAGGCCCTGGACCTGTGGCCGAAGCTGCAGGCCACCGGCGCCACGCTCGGCAGCCCCGCCGTGGCCTACGGCGGCGACCGGGCCGGGGGCTGGCTGGACCGCTTCATGAGCGGGGCGAAGCAGCGGGGGTACCGTGTGGACTTCGTCGCGCTGCACTGGTACGGCGGCGACTTCCGCACCGCGGCGGCCGTGGATCAGTTGCGCGGCTATCTGAGCGCCGTGTACGCGCGCTACCACAAGCCGATCTGGCTCACCGAGTTCGCCCTCATCGACTTCTCCCAGGGCACCCGCTACCCCACGGACACCGAGCAGGCGGCGTTCCTCACCTCGGCGACGAAAATGCTGGCCGGCCTTCCGTACGTGCGGCGCTACGCCTGGTTCGGCCTGGGCACCGACGACGCGGGGCCGGGCACCACGCTGTTCCGCTCCGGCTCCACGCTGACCGCGGAGGGCCGCGCGTTCCGCTCGGCCCCCTGAGCCGGCGCGCACGGCGCCGGGGCGGCCGGAGGGAGCAAGGCCCGTCGGCCGCCCCCGCCGCCCGGCGCCGGAGCGTATACCCGATCAGGACCAGTCGTAACGGGTCCGTGCCAGGTGACCTCGAAGGGAGCCGGGGAATATGTAACGGCAGCCGATGGGAGGGTGCCGTGGAGAATGCGGATGTCGAGCTGGGTGAGCTGCTCACCGCCGCGGAGGCGGCGCCTCCGGGCGAGTCCGTCGACGTGGTGGCGCGCGACCTGCAGAAGAGGTTCGGGGCGGAGCAGGTGTCCTTCCTGTTCGTCGACCTCGTCGGCCAGCAACTGGTGCGGCTGGCCGCGACAGGCGACAGCAACGGCACGGGCGACCGTGCCGAGCCGTTCGCGTTGCGGGGCAGCGTCTACGACGAGGTCCTGCGCAGCCAACACCAGTTCGTGGAACAGCTGGACCAGGGCGGACAGCGCGTCATCACGCCCGTCACCAACCGGGGCGACTGCCTCGGGGTGCTGGAGGTGACCCTGCAGCACGCCGACGAGGTCACGCTGCGGCAGATCGGCGAAGCGGCGCACGTGCTGGCGTACATCATCGTCACGGACCGCCGCTTCACCGACCTCTACCACCTGGGCCGGCGGACCACCCGGACCAGCCTGGCCGCCGAGATCCAGCACCAGCTCCTCCCCTCGGCCTCCTGCTGCGAGGCCGCCCAGTTCACCCTGGCGGCAGGGCTCGTCCCGGCCGACGACATCGGCGGCGACACCTACGACTACAGCCTCGACCACGACACGCTGCACCTGTCCATCACCGACGCCATGGGGCACGACACGGACTCCGCCCTGCTCGCCACGCTGCTGGTCGGCGCGCTGCGCCGGGCCCGCCGCAGTGGCTGCGACGCGCTGAAGCAGGCGTCGGAGGCCCACCAGGCCCTGTTGCGCCACGCCCGAGGCCTGGCCACCGGCCTCCTGCTGTGCGTCGACCTCGAGACGGGGGTCTGCGAGCTGGTCAACGCCGGGCACCCCTGGCCGCTGCGGCTGCGCGACGGCGCCGTCGAGGAGGTCAGGCTCGCCGTGAACCTCCCGTTCGGGGTGGCGGCACCCACCCCGTACCGGGTGCAGGAGCTGGGTCTGCGCCCCGGGGACCGGCTGGTCCTGGTCACCGACGGCATGCAGGACCGCGGCGCAGCGGCCGTGGATCTGGCCGCGCTCATCCGCGACACCCGTGCCCTGCACCCGCGGGAGACCGTCCGGGTCCTGACGGCCGCGGTGCTGGACGCCTGCCGGGGACAGCTCAGCGACGACGCGACCGTCATGGTCCTGGACTGGTACGGCACCCGGCGCGCGGAGCCGTCCGCCGACGGGGCCGGTTCCGCGCGCCGTTGAGGCCGGTCAGGCGAGCCAGTCGGTGTAGCGGGTGGTGGCGAGGTGGGCGTCCTTGTCGGTGAGGACGTCTCCCTCGACGGCCGCGAACATCCCGGCGGTGGGGTCGGTGACCACCGTGCGGTGGTCGCCCTTGTGGGACAGCGTGATGCGGCCCAGCTCGTCGAGGGGGAAGATGTCGGGGCCGCCGATGTTGTGGACGCCGTTCAGCGGGGCGCCCACGGCCACCTCCGCCACCGCGGCGGCCACGTCCTTGGCGGCGATCGGCTGGATCGGCGTGGCGGGCAGGCGGACGGTGTCCGCGTCGGCGGTCCAGGACAGCACGGCGTCCATGAACTCCATGAACTGTGTGGCCCTGACGATCGAGTAGGGGATCGGGCCGGCCTTGAGGATGTCCTCCTGGAGGACCTTGGCGCGGTAGTAGTCCAGCGCCGGGACCCGGTCCACCCCGACGATCGAGAGGATGACGGCGTGACCGACGCCGCCCTTGTGCGCGGCTGCCAGCAGGTTGTCCATGGACGTCCGGAAGAACGCCGGCGAGGCCTCGTCGAAGGTGGGCGAGTTGGTCAGGTTGACGACGACGTCGGCACCGGCGACGGCCTCCTCCAGCCCCTGCCCGCCGATGACGTCGACCCCGGTGGACTGCGAGTGCGGTACCGCCTCGTGTCCGGCGGCCCTCAGGTCCCGGACGACCTGCGAACCGATCAGTCCGGTCCCGCCGATGACTGCGATCTTCATGTGTACCTTCCCTCGAACGAACAGTGACCAGTGAGCAGTAACGATTACACAAAATTGGACATATCGAGCACGGAGTGTGCCCACCGCACGAGAAGGCGACAGAGTCGGCCCTCGCACACAGGGATGACCGGGAGCGCGGCCGATGTGTGACAGGAGAAGGAAAAGAATTCTGGACGACCAGGACCGCGAGGACCGCGAGGACCGCGAGGACCGCGAGGACCGCGAGGACCGCGAGGACCGCGAGGACCGCGAGGACCGCGAGGACCGCGAGGACCGCGAGGACCGCGAGGACGGAATACCGGCGGTGCGTGGTCGTGTTGCCCGCGCGTGTCGATCATCATGATCAGCATTGATCACATTGATTGACATCGACCGATATCGACCGAACAAGAGGAAACCCCATGCCTGCTGCGATCCTTCGACCCCGCGCGCTGCGTTCCGGCGACCTGGTGGTCGTCACCGCACCCTCGGGCCGGCTCGAACCGGGTGAGGAACCACTGCTCGCCCGTGGTGTGGCGATTCTCGAGCGGATGGGTTTCCGGGTGCGGGTCAGCCCGATGGTCGACCCGGCCCGGGGCCGCTGGTGGGCGTCGGGCACACCGTCGGAGCAGGCCGAGGAGCTCAACGCGCTGCTGCGGGACCCGGAGGTGCGGGCCGTCGTGGCGCACACCGGTGGGCAGGCGACCGTCGGCTATCTCGATCTGATCGACCTGGACGCGATCCGGGCCGATCCGAAACCGATCATCGGCTACAGCGACATCTCGCTGCTGCACATGGCGCTGCACTCCCGGACCGGCCTCGTCGGCTTCCACGCCGACATCGCCACACACGGCTTCGGCGGCGACTGGTACACGCTGGGCGACGCGGCCCGGCGCGCCGAACTCGTCGACCTCTACACCCGGGTGCTCACCAGGGCCGAGGCGCCGGGCGCGCTGCCGGCCAGGGAGGTCTGGGAGACCTGGCGGCCCGGCAGTGCCGAGGGCCGGCTGTTCGGCGGTCTGCTGAACCGGCTGATCCTGCTGCAGGCGACGCCGTTCGCCCCGGCCCCCGAGCGGTTCGAGGGCGCCGTGCTGTTCTGGGAGGAGTTGCAGCGGCCGGTCTCACGGATCTGGAACGACCTGCACACCCTGCGGCTGTCCGGCGTGCTGAACCGGATCGCCGCCATGGTGGTCGGCGTCCCGACCGAGGTCACACCCCACGAGGCCGGCGGACAGCGCGCGGAACTGCGCGACGTCGTCCTCGACGTCCTGGGCGGACGTGACATCCCGGTGCTCGCCCAGGTCGACTTCGGCCATACCACGCCGAACCTCCCACTGCCCCTCGGCGTCCGCGCCCGCGTCGACGCGGACAACCGCACGCTGACCCTGCTCGAACCGGCGGTCACGAAGGGCTGACCTCCGCGCGGCGCGGGAGGGGCGCCGGCCGGCGTACATCCGTGCGGCGCGCCTCAGATATTGAAGGCGGTGTGGCGGTCATGTTTCAGTGTGGCCGCCATGTTTCTCCGGCATGAAATCGAAAGAGGAAATTCAGGCATTAACCGCAGAGTGACTCCGTCCTGTTCCGCACTCCGCCGGCGGCCGCATTAGGGTCGTGGCAGCCCCGCACCAGGAAATCCCCAAAAAGGGGCGGGTGCCGGTCGGGCACGGAGGGCGGAAGCGCGATGGTCGGCAAGAACTCGGAATGCGCCCGATGAGCATCCAGGTTTCGCCGCAGCTGAACAATCTGTTGTTCGTGCTGATCGGCGAGAAGATGCTCCAGGCCGACGAGGACATGGCCTACGCCAACGGCGCGCCGTACGGGCGGCTGGCCCGGCGCATGCGGGATCTGTCGGACGTCATCGGGACGACCGCCGGGGGCGTGGGCCGGTCCCTGCCCCCGAAGGTCGGGGCCGACTATGTGCGCGCGATGCACATGTTCCTCGACGACGGCGGCGTCAACTACCTGCACGACTTCGCCAGGCAGCTCGACGACCTGGAGAAGGCCCGCACGCAGTCCTCCATGGACATCATGGAGGCGAAGTGGCAGATCATCGCCGAGCTGATCACGCTGCTCATCGAGCTGGCCGTCATCGCGGCGCTGTCGATCTTCACCGGCGGCAGCGCCTCCAGCCAGGCCGCCGTGGCGAAGGCGCGCAGCCGGGTCGCCATCCTCACGGTGCTGCAATGGCTGTTCAAGCGCAGCCATGCGCTGCCCAGCCTCTCGGAGATGTTCGAGGAGGCGTTCCAGGCATTCGCGGTGCGCCTGGGCATGATGCTGGGCGCGCCCAAGGGCCGCAGGCCGGACGGGTTCGACTGGAACCGGATCATCCAGGACGGTGTCTTCGGCGCGTTCACCGGACTGTTCCACGGGTTCCTCAACGACATCCTCAAAGGCCTGAAGAACAACTTCAAGAACCTCACGGACAACAAGAACCTGTTCAAGGAGATCGGCGGCGACGGCAGCAAGGTCAACCACAAATACAACGACAGTTCCAACAACCACACACCCGGTCCGAAACCGAATCCGAAGCCGAAACCGAGACCGAGACCGACGCCACGGCCCGCTCCGAAACCCACTCCCACTCCCGGCCCGATACCGAAGGCGACACCGAGTCCGGTCGACCGGTTCCGGCACGAGCTGGGCGAGGACCTCACGCACTTCCTTTCCGAGGGCGGCGCGGAGGCACTCGGCGGGCTGGCGACGGCGGCGATCTTCCACTTCCCCATCGAGGGCCTGTCGACCTTCCTCGGCGGCGGCCTCAGCGCGGTGAGCGAACGCCATCTCGGTCAGGGCGCGTCCGCGTTCGGCGGCAAGTTCGACATCCACCTGCCGCCCGCCCCCACGGTCGGTGTCTACGCGGCCCCTCCCGCGGGCGGGGCCGACGATCGGGGCGGTCCCGTCGGCGTCGGCGGAACCGACGGAACGGGCCCCGGGGCGGAGCCCGAGGTGTTACCCGCGACCGACGAGTTCACCCGGGAGCGTGTGATCGTCCCGGACGGTGTGCAGCAGCCCGCCACGTCGCGTGCGGAGGTCTCCCGCATCCTCAACCGTGTGCTCCGTGATCCGCGGATCGCCGAGAACGTCCTGAACAGCGGCGTCCGCGTGGTCGTCGTACCCCGTGACACCCGCCTCACCGACCTTCCGGAGTTCGCGCACCTCACTGACATGCCGGAGCACACGCACCCCGGTGGCACCCGCACCGCGGACACCTTGCGCGCGCTGACCGATCCCGTGCGGCGGATCGTCGCCGTGCCTGAGGAGAATCTCCTCGGCGAGGTGACCACGGTGGACCGCGACGGTCACTTCCCCGACGGCTACTCGGCCGTGACGCACGAGCTCGGGCACCTCGTCCATCTGTGGGGTCTCGACGACGGCCGACGGGCACTGGTCGACGCCCTGCACGCGGCCAAGCTGCGGCAGGGCACGGCGGTCCAGTGGCCCGACGGCCCGCGCTTGAACCTCCGGGGTGTGGAGACCGAGAACTACTCCTCGCGCAGTCCGGCTGAATACTT
Organism: Streptomyces sp. B3I8; assembly: GCF_030816915.1. NCBI lineage: Bacteria > Bacillati > Actinomycetota > Actinomycetes > Kitasatosporales > Streptomycetaceae > Streptomyces > Streptomyces sp. B3I8. The sequence continues at coordinate 52,487 of NZ_JAUSYN010000002.1, forward strand.
CGCCCAGCTCACCAACGCCTACCTGGGGACCAACACGGGCCACGACCCTTTCACGGGGCAGCTCCGCAACAACGGCACGGACGCCGTGCGGACGCACGAGCCGGCGCAGGCCCACGCCCTCATGCGGTCCCTCTACGGGGCGCGTCCCCCGGCGCTGATCACCAACCCCGTCGCCGTCACCCGACGGGTCAACGAGATGTACGAGGCCCTGGACGACTTCCACCGGTTGATCGAGGGCGGGGCGGAGCGGGACGTCCCGTCGGACGCCGGTGACCCCCAAATCCCCATGGTGAGTGCCCCGTTGATACCCGTCGTGACGGTTACGCCGCCACTCGACGAACTGCCCACCATCGTCGTCACGCCGCCCGCCGAGGACGTGCCGAGCGTGCCTTTCAGCACGGTCGCACCACCCCCCGGCACACTGCCCACCATCGTCGTCACACCTCCCACCGACAACGAGCCGGGCACCCCTGTCCCGGTGGAGGAGACGACGCCGCGCACGGAGCCGGTCGTGGAACCAGAACGGGACTCCGAGCCGAAGCCGGAGTCCGGGCCCGAAGCAGTGCCTGAACCCGACCCCGTGTCCGGGCAACACCCTCGGACCGCATCCGGAACCGAATCCGGATCCGATTCCGAACCGGCCCCGGAGCCAGAGCCAGAGCAACACCCCCACACCGACACCGAACCCGAACCGGTCCCCGAGCCCCAACCCGTGCCTCCTCTCGAACCCGGCCCCGAGCCCGAACCCGGCCCCACCCCCGTGGCTCCCCCCGAAGGCGACGAGCCCCGTCCCGGAGAGGCCGTGACGACCTTCGGTACCCGTCGCGACGGCGCGCAGGCGCTTGCCAACATCACGCCCGTGCCGGAACACGTCGTGGAGTGGCTCCGGGAGCGGGCCGTCGCGACCGCCGAGGACGGCACGGCGGAGGACACCGGCTTCCGTGAGGCCGTGCGCACCACGCTGACGGCACGGTTGCTCACCGCCGAGTGGCCGCGGCTGTTCAGCGACGCGGGTCTTCCCCTGAACGTCACCTTGCGGGGGCAGCGTTACCCGGTTTCACTGCGTCTCCAGCTCTCCTTCATCGGGCCCGCACCACAGCGGGTGGAGCCCATGCCCGACGGACCGCCCGTGGGCATCCAGCGGTGGGCATTCGGCATCCACGACGACGGCGACACCTCGGGGGCAGGCGATCTGCGCGCGCTGAACCTCACCTTCAGCCGGCCCTGGACGGTCAGGCACGGCGCGCTGAGCAGCATCACGTTCTCGCCGCAGATCAACATGACCTGGAACCAGCTCACCACCACCACGACGACCGGACGCACGGTGCAGCCGATGGTCCTGTGGCGCAGCAAGGGCCGTTCGCTGCCGTTCGACTTCGCCATGACATGGCAGATCCGCCGTAACACGGGCACCTCGCGGGACGTACTCGCCGGCACCGGGCAGCCGGAGTGGCAGGAGGTCGGGGAGACCCCGGCACCGCCCCCGGCACCCGATGCGCCGAGGACCGAGTCCCCGCTCACCGTATGGTTCCCCACCTACCTGGCCAACGCTCCCGAACCCGGGGACGACCGGCCTCGCGAGGAACCGGCCGAACCAGTCGCACCGTCCGAGTCGTCCGAGTCGTCCGAGTCGTCCGAGCCGTCCGAGCCGTCCGAGCCGTCCGAGGAGGAGAAGCAGAGGCAGCGGGAGGCGGAGAAGTCCCGGCCCGCTCCCCTCGACCGCCTGCTCGACGAACTTCCCCTGTTCGGGCCGGAGTCGCTCGTGCACCACGACGGGATGTTCGCCGATCTGCTGGAGGCCTTCCCCGATCTCACGACGCTGTCGGAGCGGTCCGTGGACGAGCTGTTCGAGTTCGTGAAGGAGGGCAATCAGCGCAGTAACCTGCCCCAGTCGTGGGCCGGTTCGGTGGCCTCGCCGACGCTGTACTCGGCATCGGGAGCCGCGATCGGTTACCTCAGGTTCTCCGCCGCCCTGAGCGGCGGGGACACCGTGACCGGGCCGGTGAGCGCGTCGTCCGTACTGGAGTCCTACGTCCTGCGCTCCGTCCGTATGCAGGGGACGTCGCAGATCGCCAACTCCCTGGGGCTCACCCTGCCGTTGCGGTTCGGGCTGTCGTCCGGTGCTCCCGATCCCGTGACCGGTGCGGATCCGCTGGGCGGTTCGGTCAGCGGACAGATCGGTGCCTCCCACCAGTTCGCCCACACCCTGACCTCGGCGGGCAGCGCGCGCCTCGCGCACTCCCTGCGCACGGGCGATCCGCTGCTGCCGGTCCGTCCCGACCTGGCGCTGCACGTCACCCTCGTCCGCCCCGACAGCGCACCGGTCCGTGCCGCCTCCGGTTCGCGGCTGGGCAGGGGCGAGGGATACGCGCTGAACATGCGCGTCCCTTCCGTGCACACGCTGGGCAGGGAGCCGGAGGAGACGCGGTATCTGCCGCGGGAGGTGCTGCACCTGACGCAGTTGGGTGTGTCGACGACACCGCTCCAGGTCAGCGGTACCGATCCGCTCTTCGACCAGGCGGAGACGTGGCTGCGGGACAACGGCTATCTGCCGCCGGACCGGCCGCAGCCGCGTCTGTGGGACCACGTCACCGAGGAGGCGCTGCGCGTGCAGCGCCTCAACAACCGGCGCAAGCTGGACCGGATGCGGTCCCGGCTGGCGCTGCGCGGCGCCCTGGACGAGATGATCGAGGGCGGCGACGCGATCACCTTCGAACTGCCGACCCCGCACGGCACGCGTCGCGCGACGGTACGGCTGAGGACCGGGCGCCGCTACGACGACACGGCGGGCGGGCGGGGCTCCGACAACGACGGGGTGGTCCATGAGCGTTCGCTGCCCGGGGTGCAGACGCTGAACTACGTCGGGTCCACGCTCGCGGGCGACGAGCAGTTCCAGCGAACGCCCTTCGGCTGGAACGCCGGCGGCGGCGCCTCGGTGACCAACCCCTTCGGCGCGCGGGGCGACCAGGGGTTGCAGGAGTGGGGCGCGCGGTACACGTACAGCAGGGCGGAGTCGGCGACGGCCGGTTCGAGCGCGGGGACGGGTCACGAGTACTACATGCTCAGCCCCACCGCCAACGGCACCCAGGTCTTCTCGGTGCCCGTGACCCACACCATGACGATCAGCGACAGCCACGCCGAGGGGCTCGCCCCCGAGCCGGAGGACGGCACGGTCCGGCTCGCCGTGCCGACCGACCGCACGTCCACGACACCGCACACCGGGGCCCGTCCGACACGAGCCGTCGTGCGCGACGTGGAGGACGCGGACATCCGGAAGCTGGCCGGACCGGGCGCCGGGCACACGTACCACGGCGGTGTGCTGCGGCTGCCGGAGACCGCCCTCCTCGACCGGGTGCCGGGCAGCGCGGAGCTGCGCGAGGTGGTCCCGGGGATGCTCGACGAGCTCGACGAGGAGGCCGCACGCCAGGAGGAACGGGCGCTGCGCGCACGCGAACCGATGCCGGGCGCCTTCCCGGACGACATCGATCTGGAGGCTCAGAACGTCGATCCGACGGCCCCCGACACGGAGAGCCGCGATGTCGAGGTCCTCGCGGGAGCCGTCGCCGAACCCGCCGATGCCGACCGCGACGGCACGGCCCCGGTGACCGACTCGGCCCCGCCCCGCCGCGGTCTGATGTGGGATCTGCTCTCCGGCACCGGCTCCTGGCTGGGCGGGCAGACGGCAGGGGCGGCGCGGTGGGCGTGGCGCACCGCATTCGGCGAGCCGGCGACGCGCGAAGAGTCGTCGGCCCGCGCGGTCTTCGACACGGCCTTCTCGCCGCAGCACGTGGCGGGCAATGCCCTGCGGGTGTTCCGTGACTCGTACGTGGTGGAGAGCGCCGGCACCCCGGGCGTGGTGACCGGCACGGACTATCTCGTCGAGGTCGAGGGCTACCTCACGGACGTGGAGCTGCTGCCCGAGGGCGCACCGATGGACGCCGAGCGGTGGCTGCAGTCCGTCGACGCGTCCGCGTTCACCTCGGGGGTGAACTCCTCCCATCAGGTCGCCCTCTCGGCGTCCGACCGGTACGGCTCGCAGGACGGCGCCTTCACCCCGTCCGGGAGTTACACCTACCGGCGCTCCGGCGGACGGAGCGTCACCGCCAACGACATCGCCGGGGTCTTCCGGGTCACCGTGGAGGACACCACGCCCGTGTACCGGTTCACCGCGAAGGCACATCTGGTCGTCACCGTGCGGCGCGGCCGTCGCAACGCCGCGTCCGGAACCTTCCACCCCGCCCCCGGTGTCAGCGGCAGGAAGGTCGTCGAGCCGGACGGGACACTGGAGTTCCTGCTGGTCGACAACGACCTGCAGAACCATCCCGAACTGGCCGACCTGGCCCGGCGGGCGGGGCGCAGCCCGCTCGGCGCGAACCGCCCCGACCGGCTGCTGCCGTCCCCTTACGTCTCGAGCGGTGGCGTGCTCGGTTACGGGGCGGCCAGTGACGTCGTCCTCGGGGGCGGGCGCAAGGCATTCACCGAGCGGGTGCGCCGGCTGGTGGAGCGCGAGGCGCCCGGCACGACCGAGCCGGGCCATGCCGCCCATCTGCCCGGGGTGCTGTCGCGGATCAACGAGCACGGCACGTCCCTCGGGCTGCGCGCGCTGGTCAACGCCGGGCCGCGCGGGCACACCGCCTTCCACTTCGTGCACCGGTCCTGGCTGGGCCCCCGCCTTGTGGAGGTGGCACTGGTCGCCCGGCCGGCCCGCGGCACCCGGCTCGCCGGACTGCGCGGCAAGCCGGTCACGCGCTCCTCGGGCATGGACAACGTGTTCGGTCACTCGCGGGGCGCCGGCACGGCACTCGACGTGCCCGGTGCCACCCGCGTGGCGCGCAGCACCGGGAACAGTCACGAGCTGGCCTTCTCCCCCGCCGGGCAGCACGGCGACCACCGGTTCCGGCCGACCGCGAGCGTGGCCCGCCGCACCACATGGCAGGACGCCCAGCTCTCCAGCCGTGAACTGCGGTCGTGGCAGCGGACGTTCGGCAACACGGCCGAGTTCCGCGTGCCGTACGAGTACGTCGTGACGGTGCGTTCCTGGCCGTTGGACGGCGCGCTGATCGGCAAGCTGATCGGTTCGCTCGGCGACGGCCTCGCCTCCCTCACGGCTCCGGTGGCCGGTCTGGCCGTTCTCTCCTCCGGTGCCCTGTCCGGACTGCCCTGGGCACCGGCGCGCACGGGCGTCGAACCGGCGGAGGTGTTCCTCCGCTTCAACTCCTCGGAGACGACGGGTGAGAGCCCCGCGCTCACCGGCGGTCCGGGCCTGTTCACCTCGGACCCGAGGATCGCGCCGCCGCAGGCCGCGCCGGGGGACACCGTCATCGACATGGAACTGCCGCCCGGCCTGCGGGAGCTGCTCGACGGGGACCACTGGGTGCCGTCCCGGCCCTTCCAGGTGTACGACTTCGCGGGCATCGACCGGCTGGGCGAGGCGCTGCGCGTGGTGGACCCCTCGCTGCGGCAGGACCTGAACCCGCGCACCACCAGGTCCGCCGAGGGCATGTTCATCCGTCTGACCAGCCTGGCCGCCGACGGCAGACTGACGCTCCTGGACGCCGCGGCCACCGCACCGTACCTGGGCGACCGGGGCGGCGACCGCACCTCCGTGTCGGTGCGGCTGTACGCACCGCGTGCCGAAGTGACGACGAAGGACACCGCCATCGACCGGATCGAGCTCTCCGCGGACGGGTTCCAGACGCAGGCGGACACGGTCGTCACCACCGGCGCCACCTTCGAGTACTCCGGCGGCCCGGGCCCGCGCGGCGGGGTGTCCGTCCCGCTGGGCGGCGAACACGCGTCGGCCGGCCAGACCGCGACCGCGTCCAGTCAGCGCCGCGAACTGCTGCGTTTCGGCACACCCATGGAGAATGCCAAGGGCCAGGGCATGGACGGTCACCGGGTGCGGGCCGTGGCCGTACTGGAGGTGCGTGGACCGGGCGGCGTCCGGTGGGTCACCGGTGACATCCTGTTCCGCACCACCGAAGCCCCACCGGGAACCGGGGCCACCGTCGGCGGAACGAGCACCGTGGCCACCCGGGCGACCGCGGCCACCGAAGTCTCCGAAGCCGCCGGGGTTCCCGTTCTCACTCCCGCCCCGCCGGCCGGTGCGTACGACACGAGCCGCCCCGTCCCCCGGTACGGCGGCGGGCAGCGGCTGCTGACCGCCCACCAGTGGGCACGGCTCGACAGCACCGGTGTGACACCCCGGGACGTGCTCGGGGACGGCGACTGCTTCTTCCGTGCCGTCCTGGAGGTCGCGGGGCCGCACGTACGCGGCAGGCTCGGCCTGGCGGAGTCCGACGGGCCCGGCGCCGTCATCGAGAGGATGCGCGCGGCGACCGCCGCCGAACTGGCCGGCCACCCCGGGCGGTACGCCGACCACATCGGCGGCCTCGGCACGGACACGACGGTGGCGCGGCTCGCGGCGGCCATCCGGACCCGGGGCGACCACACGGGTCCGGCGGGTGACGTGACTTTGTGGGTCGCCGCGGAACTCCTCGGCCTGCGCCTGCGCCTCGTCACCCCGACGTACGAGATCACGACGGGCCCCGAGGACGGAGTGCCGGTCACCCTCGTCCAGGTCACCGACGGCCCGCCGCACTTCCTCGCGGGTATCCCGGGCGGCCCGGTGACGGAGCCGGACACCGTGTCCGCGTCTCTGGCGGAATCGGCGTACGAGATCCTGACCGAACCACTCCGGGACCCGGTGGGCTGAGGTGGCGGATCCCTCACTCGTGCGGGCCGCCCGGTCCTTCCTCGGTCCGCGGGACGCCGACCGCGTGACGTACTTCCGACAGGACCGTGGCCACGGCGGTGACCCGGCCATGTCGGGCCACAGCAGGGCGTAGGTGCGGCGCAGCGGCCAGTCGTGCAGGGGGCGGTGCACCAGGTCCGGGGCCTACCTGGCCGTCCGGCGCCGCCTGGACGAGGGCATGTGTCTCCCTCCGGCCATCCGGGCCACCGCGGCCGGCATCCGGGCCCGGGCCACCCGTTTCGCCGGCCTCAACTGCCTGCTCCTCGCCCCGACGCGCTGTACGCCTACGCCGCGCACTCCCCGCACCCGGAGGTGGTCCGGCGCCGCGACGCGGACTTCTTCGCCCTCGACCACCGCCGCCACGCGGACTCCGTGGTCGTCGCGTCCACCGGCCGGCCGCAGGCGGCGCCCCGGTGGGCCACGCTCCCCGAGGACCACGTCCTGGAGATCAGGCGCGGCGATCTGTCGGCCGTGGTGCACGGAGGCTGAGGAGAAGAACCGGGGAGGCGGCGAGCCTGTGCCCACGCCGTTCCCGGTGCTCTCCCCACCCGGGCCGGGCCCGGTCGTGCGGGGCGGGGCGCGGCGGGCGTGGACGGTGGGGGCCGTCGGCGGCACGTCCGTGCTCCCGCTGTCGTGGGCTGCTGCTAGAAAGAACGCCGGTAAGTCGTCAACGGGCAAGGATCGTCATGGAGTTGCTGGCCGGAGCGGAGCGGCACCCGCTCGACGTGGATCACCTGGAGACGTTCCACGGGCTTCAGGTGCGAACCTTCGGGCCGCCCGGGGACCTGCGTCCGCTGCCGGACGACGTGTCCTCCGTGGCGTGGCGCCTGCGATGTGAGGAGGACGAGTTCCAGGACGACTACTGGGACCGTTTCGTGGCGACCGTCGAGCAGGAGCGGGTGCGTGCGCTCGTCTTCGGCGGCCCGTGGTTCGGCTCCGAGGAGGAGGAGCCGGAGGTGATCGACCGGCTCGTCGCCCTGCGCGACCGGCTGACCTCGCTGGAGGCGGTGTTCCTCGGGGACGTCGTCGCCGAGGAGTGCGAGATCTCCTGGATCCATCAGAGCGGCCTGGGCCCGCTGCTTGAGGCCTACCCCCGGCTGAGGGAGCTGGGCGTACGGGGCAGCGAGAACCTCGAGTTCCCGGTCACGCGGCACGAGGGGCTGCGCACCCTGCGCTTCGAGAGCGGGGGGCTGCCCGCCGCGATCGTGCGCAACGTCGCCGCGTCCGACCTGCCCGCCCTGGAGTGCCTGGAGCTGTGGCTGGGCGTGGAGCACTACGGCGGCGACACGACCCTGGACGACCTGGGGCCGCTGCTCGGCGGTGCGGGGCTGCCCTCCCTGCGTCAGCTGGGGCTGCAGAACAGTCCCGTGCAGAACGAGATCGCGGGCGCCGTGGCCCAGGCCCCGGTGGTGGCGCGGCTGGAGGCCCTGCGCCTGTCGATGGGCACGCTCGACGACGAGGGCGCCGCCGCCCTGCTGAGCGGGCAGCCGCTGACCCATCTGCGCTACCTGGACCTGCGCGGCGGCTACCTCGGGGACGCGATGATGCTGCGCCTGTGGGAGGCCCTCGAACCGGCGGGCGTGCGGGTGGACATGTCCGAGCAGAAGACGCACAAGCGGGACCGGGACCGCTACGTCAGCGTCGCCGAGTGACCCGCCCTCGCCCCTCCCCCTCTCCCCGTCCCGACCGCACACCGCCCCAGGAGACCGGCATGCCCCGCCCCGCGACCGACCTCGACGACCACGACCGGCGCCTCGTCAGCCGCGATCTGGATGCCCGGAAGCCCTGGCTCGACCCGGACGAACCCGTGGCGCTGGGCCACGTCCTGTACGCGGCCGGGGAGCTCGGCCGCGATCCCGGGGAGATCGGGTCCAGGCTCGCCGAGCTGGGATACCGGGTACCCCCCGCCGGCCTGCTGGCCGCGGCCAGGCCGGACGATCTGCCCCTGCTCGGCATCGGCAACCACAGCCGTCCGCCCTGGCTCGGCCCCGACGACACCGCCCTGCTGCGGGCCCATGTGGTGTGGACGGCGGACCGGCTGAAGCAGCCGCCCGCCCGGATCGCGGCCCGGCTCGCCGAACTGGGCCACCCGGGACCCGCGCCGGACAGCTTTCCGGAGCAACTGACGACGGCAGACCTGTACCTGGTCCGCGCCGAGGACCGGCTCCTGCCCGACGACGTCCCGGTGGGCGTCCTGCACCTCCTGAAGGCCGCGAACGCGTGGGGCGAGCCGCAGGAGGCGGAGCGGGAGCTGGCGGCGGTGGTCGCGGTACGCACCCGCATGACCGAGCTGGGCTACCGGGTCGATCCCGTCGTCATGGGGATCACCGCCGCCGATCTGACGCTGCTCGGCCAGGAGCCCGGCTACAGCGACCGGCTCCGCCCGGACCTCCCCGTGCCCCTGCACTACGTGCTGCGGGTGGCGCGGAAGCTGGAGCGTGCCCCGCACGAGGTCGCCGCGCGGCTGCGCGAGTTCGGCTACCGGTCGCTGCCCGAGGGGGAGTTGCCGCGTTCGGTGACCCAGGAGGACGTGGAGCTGGTGGAACGCGGCTGGAACTCCTGGCTCGCGCAGGACGACCGGAACTGGTTCCCGCACGTCGTCATGGCCGCCGCGAGGACCGGTGAGTCCCCCGCGCACGTCGCCCGCAGGCTGCGCGCGCTCGGTTTCACCGTCCCGGAGACGGCACTGCCCGAGGAGGCCTCGGCCGGGGACGTCGACCTCATCGACGGCGAACCCGTGCGGGGCGAGAACGGTTCCTGGCTGTCGCGCACGGAGCCGGTACCGGCCGGGCATGTGCTGTTCCGGGCGCACGAGCAGAAGAGGAGCGCGGCGTCGGTCGCGGCCCGGCTGCGGGAGCTCGGCTACACCCGGCTGCCCGATGTCCCCGACCGGGACATCACGTCGGACGACATCCGGCTCGTCAGCCCGCACGGGGACGGTGCCGCACCCGTGCTGAAGGACACCGTGCCGTGGGGCCGGGTCGTCCGGGCGGCGGCCGGCTCCGGTGCGAACCCGCGGGAGGTCGCGGACCGCTACCGGGAACTGGGGTACACCGACGTCGTCGTCCCGGACGGTCCGCTGCCGGACACCGTGCCCGCGCAGGACGCCCTCCTCGCCACCACCGACACCGGCTGGCTCCCGCCGGAGGCGGCCGTCCCCGTCCCGCACGTGGTGCGGCGGGCGCACGAGCAGGGCATCGCCCCGGCCGAGGCCGCCCGCCGGCTGCGCGCGCTGGGGTATCCCGACGTGCCCTCCGGGCTGCCGGAGACGGCGCACCCCGGCGACCTCGCGATGATTCACGAGGAGGCCCGTTCCGACCGGCCGTACCTCCCGCTCACCGGTGTCGGCGCGCGGCACGTCCAGACCGTCGCCGACGTCCTGGGGAGCAGCCCGCACGAGGTCGCGCTGCGGATGGCCGCCCTCGGGTACGCGCCGGCGTTCACCCCGCACCCCGACGACGCGGTGCTGGCGAGCCGCGACGCCGACGGGCGCGCCCCCTGGGTGGGGCGAGAGTGGGGCCTCGGGCACGTGCTGCTCGCCGCGAGGGTTCTCGGCCGCACCCCGGAGGAGGTCGCCGGCCGCTGCCGCGAACTCGGCTACGGCGCCTTCCAGTTCGGGAGTTGCGAGGTGCCGGACGCAGGGGGGTTCGAGGACGACGACATCGTGCTGCTCAGCGCGCACTGCGACGGCCGGGGGCCCTGGCTGACCTGGGAGCGGTCGCCGTCGCTCGTGCACGTGCTGCGCTGCGCGCGGGCCACCGGCCGCAGTCCCCAGCAGATCGCGGAGCGCTTGACCCGCCTCGGCCTGCACGTCATGGTCTCGCCGCACGTCGAGGTGGCGGACCTCGGTCTGGCGGAGGCCGTGGACCGGCGGGGCGGGCGCCACTGGGGGACGGGGGAACTGCTGGCGGTGGCGAGCCGGACGGGCCGGAGCCCGGCCGAGGTCGCCGCGCGCCTGCCCTTCCTCGGGTTCCAGGTGCCCGGACTCCCCTACCCGCAGCGGCGCCCGGGCCCCGGTACGGTGCGCGTCAGTCGAACGGGGTGAGGAAGTCGCGCACCGGGAGGGCGCGGTTGACGATGCGGGTGTCGCCCAGGGAGCCGTAGAGGCCCTGGCCGTAGCGCTCGTCGGACTGGGTGGCGCCGAGGACGAAGGGTTTGCCGAGGGTGGCGATGCCGGTCGACGGCTGCGTCGGATTGCGGGCGATCCTCGAGCCGTCGACGTACAGGACGGTGCGGCGCCCGTCGTTGACGACGGCGATGTGCATCCAGCGGCCGACGGGCACCGCGTGGCTCCATGACGTGGGGTCGGCGTCCTGACGTTCCGGGTAGACCACGAACTGGAGGAACCGCTCGGGCGACACGTTGAGGCTGCAGGTGGGCTCCAGCGGTGACCAGCCCGTGGTCTTGCCCGCGTCGCCGTTGCGGCCCTCCCAGCTCAGGATGCCCATCCAGGCGTGGTCCCCCTCGAAGGGCTCGGGCAGCCGGAGGAAGGTCTCGATGGTGTAGCCGTGGAGGAACTTCTCGCTGTTGAGGGCCGCCCGCGCGGAGGTCGTGAGGATGGCGCCGCGGTCGGGTTCCTTGCCGCCGTCGAAGCGCAGGCTGGCGTGGGCCGGCTGGCCGGGGTGGTGGTCGGCGGACCAGGTCAGGGTGTCGGAGTCGGCGCCCGCCAGCCGGCGCACGGTGAGGTCGTTGCCGTTGCCGGTCAGGTCGCGCACGACGGCCCCGTCGGCCACCGTGGCTCCCTCGGTGCCGCCGGCCCGGGTGCCGGCGGCGTCGAAGCGCCAGTAGGCGAGGGTGCCGCGGGGCATCACCGCGGCGGGCGGCCGGGGCTTCGCGGGGGTGACGGGCGCGAAGCGACGGAACCTGCGGCCGAAGTCGATGTCCAGGGTGAACCGGTCGACGGGGCCGGTCAGTTCGAGGTTCTCGGCCTCCAGCGGGCTGCGTTCCTCGGGGTCGCGGGACAGCAGCCAGGGGGCGAAGGTCTCCACGTCGACGACGCCGCGGACGAGGTCGAAGCCGTAGGTGCGGATCATTCCGGCGCCGCCGTAGTAGCGGTCCTGGTAGTTGGTGATGTGAACGTGGACATCGTTGTCGGCGTCGTTGGTCAGGACCGTGCGCCCGGGCGGCCAGTAGTGTCCGCCGAGGGCGAGGAAGATCTGGTCGTTGCCGCGGATCAGCCCGTTCCACAGGCGCGTGCCGTTGTCGGAGAGCTGGGCCTTGCCGTCGTCGTCCGCCCAGGCGATGTCGTGCGTGGTGAGGACGGCCGGCAGGGTCGGGTGCGCGTCGAGGACGCCCTGCGCCCAGCTCAGGCCCTTGTCCGACACCCGCCAGTCCAGGGCGAGGACGAGCCACTCGCGGCCGGCTGCGCGCAGCACGTGGTAGCTGTTGTAGCCGTCCGGCGAGGCGCCGCGGAAGGTCGGCATCGAGGCGTAGCGCGCGGGCCCGAACGCGGCGAGGTAGGCGGTGTCGCCGCGCTGGTCGTCGGTGCCGGAGCTGATGTCGTGGTTGCCCGCGAGGACGCTGTACGGGACCTTTCCGTGGATCGTGCGGAAGGTGGCGGCGGCGCGCGTGATCTCGTCCTCGGTGCCGTGTTCGGTGACGTCCCCGAGGTGGGTCATGAAGGCGATGTTGCGCGTGGACCGTTCGCCGACGAGGTGGCGGAAGGTCGCGGCCAGCGGGGCCGGGTCGGCGCTGTCGGCGTCGAAGAGGTACTGGGTGTCGGGGAGGACGGCGAGGGTGAAGCGCGGGCTCTCGCTGTCGAACCGGCCCGCGCGGCCGGGGGCGTCCGCCTGCGCCGGGGTGGCGGCCACGGCTGTACTGCCCGCGGCCGCGACACCGGCCGCGGGCAGTACGGCGGTCGCGCGCAGCAGTGTGCGTCTGTGCAGGGGGTGTGGTGATCGGTCCGTCATGACGGCTCCGTCCGGGGAGGAGAGGATCGGTGTGCTCGGGCAGGGCGTACGCTGCTCACCCGCCACGGCCGCACGGTGGCGGCGAGTTGAACGCCCGCTGCCGGGTTACCGACGATTGACGGGGCCGGACGGGTCGGCGTCTCGGGGGACGGGCCGGTCGGCGTCACCGGGAGCGGACGGGCCGGCGTCCCCGGGAGTGGCGGGGCGCAGTATCCGGTGCAGGCGCAGGGCGAGTTGGAGGTCCAGGGTGCGTTCCGGGTCGGACCAGTCCAGGTCGAGGAGGCGCCGGACGCGGTCCAGTCGCTGGGTGACGGTGTTGGGGTGCACGTGCAGGCGGTCCGCGCTGCGGGCGGGGGCTGCGGCCCGTGGCGAAGTAGGTCTCCAGGGTGGTGAGCAGTTCGGTGGCGCGCCGGGCGTCGTGACGCAGGAGCGGCCCGAGCGTCCGGTCGACGAAGTCGCCCGCGGCGGCGGTGTCACCGAGCAGCAGTCCGGTGTAGCCGAGGTCCGGGACGGTCGCGGACTCCCCCGTGCGGTCCAGTCGCAGCAGTGCCCGCGCGCAGGCCAGGGCTTCGCCGTGGGCGTGCGGGAGGTCGGCCGGGTCGGTGACGGGTCCGGCGGCGCCGACGGTGACCGGGGTGCCGAGCCGGAGGGAGAGGGAGGCGGCGAGCTGCCGGCCCGTCGGGGCCGGGTCCGTCGAGGGCAGGGCGAGCACGGCGTAGCCGTCCCGGACCGTGGCCAGGCCGCCGCGGGCGGCGGCCAGTTCGGCCGTGGCCGCGGACAGCGGCGGCAGTCGGCGGGCGGCGGGGTGGGCGACGAGGACGACGTGGGGTTCGCGCGGCCGGCGACCGAGGCGCCGGGCGCGTTCGGCCAGTGCCGCTCGGGCCCGGTCGGAACCGTCGAGCAGGGCGTCGAGGAGGTCGCCGCCCGCACGTGACTCCGCCGCGGCGAGTTCCCGGGCGAACAGCCGTAGCAGCGCCGCCGTCGCCGCCGTGCGTTGCAGCAGGCGCAGGTCGGCGTCGGTGGCGTCGCCGGTGGGTGTGTCCGGTGCCCAGACCAGGGCGCCGAGGGAGTCGTCGCCCGTGTGCAGTGCCGTCACCCAGCAGCCGTCGGCCCGGGTGCTGCCCCTCGTGCCCTCGGGCGTGCGGCCCGCCGCCCGGACCATCGTGTGCAGCCGGTCCTCGGGCGTGCCGTCGGTCCATGCCGGCGGGGTGCGCGATCCGTCGACGACGGCCAGGCAGCCGCCGAGGAAGTCCCGGGCGCCGCCGAGGAGTTCGCGCAGTCCACCGCCCCGCAGGACGAGCTCCGTGCCGTGGTCGTGGGCGGCCAGTTCGCGGGCGGTGGCGCGGGCGCGTGCCTGAAGTGCCGTGTGTGCCGCGCGGGCCTCCCGCAGGGCCCGTTCCCCGTCGTCCAGGAGTCGGGCGCGGGCGATCGCGGCGGCTGCCGGGGCGGCGAACGAGGCGAGCCGGAGCACCGCCTGCGCGGCAAAGGGGCCGGCCGTGCGGTTGGACGCGTACAGGACACCGGTGACGTGACCGCGGTGCACCAGCGGGACGCCGAGGATGGCCCTCTGCCGTTCGGCGCGGGCCGAGTTGTCCACGGCGGCGTCGTGGTCGAGGCGCCGGTCGTGGAAGTAGTCGGGGGTGGCCAGCGGCACGGCCGACTCGGCGACCCGGCCGCCGATGCCCGTGCCGAACGGGATGCGTACGCCCTTCCAGTCACCGGTGGTCGCCCCGGCCATGACCCGTACGTGGGTCTCCGGGCGTGCGGGGTCGTTCAGGCTGAGGTAGGCGAGGTCGCAGTCGAGGAGCCGCCGGGCGCGGGCGACGACGGAGGTCAGCACGGTGTCGGTGTCGCCGGTGGCCCCGGTCAGCTCGGTCGCGGAGGTCAGCAGGTCCCGTTCGGATGCGGGGCGGGCGCGTCGGGACGTGAGCGGAGTGTGCCGGGCGCCGTACCGGTCGCGCAGCCGCAGCGCGAGGCGGTACTCCTCCCGCAGGGTGTCCGCGTCGGCGCCGGGGGCCGCGAGGGCGGCCCGCAGGGCGTCCGCGTAGGCGGAGGCCGGTGCCCCTTCGGCCAGCAGACGCAGGAAGGTGTGCCGTGTCATGTCGATACCCCCGGAGCCGGGCCGCCCTGCCACCAGTCACCGGTCACCGTAGGGCAGCCGGCCGCTCCGGGGCCACGGGGCCCCGAGTACGGCCGGTACCTACCGCGGCCGTACCTACCGCGGCCGTACCCGCCGCGCCCGTCCGCTTCACGCGCGCCGTGCCCGGTGCTTCGCCAGCCGTACGAAGAACTCCAATGCCGCGGGGTCGTCCACGGCGGTCGGCGCGGCGACGGTGCCGGGGTCCGCGCCCATGAGGATGCGTTTGACCGGGACCTCCAGTTTCTTGCCGGTCCTGGTGTGCGGGACGGCCGGCACCGCCATGATCTCGTCGGGCAGGTGCCGGGGCGAGGCCCGGTGCCGTATCTCGCGGCGGATGCGGTCGCGCAGGGCGTCGTCGAGCACGGCGCCTTCGCGCAGGGCGACGAAGAGGGGCATCCAGTAGCCGCCGTCGGGCAGTTCGGTCCCGATGACAAGGGCTTCGCCGATCTCGGGCAGGTCCTCGACGGCCGCGTAGAGGTCCGCGCTGCCCATGCGGACGCCGTTGCGGTTGAGGGTGGCGTCCGACCGGCCGTGGACCACGACGGAGTCGCGTTCGGTGCGCGTGATCCAGTCGCCGTGCCGCCACGCGCCGGGGTACGTGGCGAAGTACGCCTGCCGGTGGCGTTCCCCGGACGCGTCGCCCCACAGCGCGAGGGGCATGCTGGGCATCGGGCGGGTCACGACGAGTTCGCCCACCTCGTCGACCAGCGGCCGCCCGCGCGGGTCCCAGGCCTCGACGGCGACGCCCAGGCAGGGCGCGGAGATCTCGCCGGGGACCACGGGGACGGTGGGCGCGCCGCCGACGAGGGCTCCCACCACGTCCGTGCCGCCGCTGACGGGGACGAGGGGGGCGTGGTCGCCCACCCGGGCGGTGACCCACGCGTGGGCCCGGGCCGGGACGGGCGAGCCGGTGGCGATGATCTGCCGCAGGGCGGACAGGTCGCAGAGCCGGCCCGGGGACACGTCCGCGCGCTCGCAGGCGGCGAGCAGGCCCGGGCTCGTCCCGAAGTGGGTGACCCGGTGTGCGGACACCGCCCGCCACACGGCCGTGGGGTCGGGGTGGGTCGGGCTGCCGTCGTACAGCACCGCGGTGGCCCCCACCAGCGGCGCGGAGACGAGCAGGTTCCAGACGACCCAGCTCGGGGAGGTCGCCCAGAGCAGCCGGCTGCCGGGGCCGAGGTCCCAGTGCAGGGCGAGGGTCTTGTACATCTCGAGCTGGACGCCGCCGTGGCCGTGCACGATCCCCTTGGGGACGCCGGTGGTCCCGGAGGAGAACAGCACCCACAGGGGGTGGTCGAACGGCAGGGCCACGGGCTCCAGGGCGGCCTCGCCCGCGGTCAGTTCGCGCCAGTCGAGGCAGTCGGACGGCACCGTGGCGCGCAGCCGGGGCACGACGACCGTGTGTGCGGGGCCGACCGCCTCGCGCAGCGCCGTCAGGGCCGGTCCGCGATCGCGGTCGACGCCGGCGTGGCGGTGGCCGTCGGCGGCGATCAGCACCTTGGGGGCCAGCGGGCCGAGCCGGGCCGCCGCGGCCTCCGGTGCGTAGTCCGAGCCGACCGAGGCCCAGACCGCGCCGATGCTCGCGGCCGCGTAGAAGGCGACCGCCGACTCTGCGCTGTTGGGCAGACAACCGGCCACGCGGTCGCCCACAGCGACGCCGAGGGAGTTCAACGAGCGGGCGAAAGCGGCCACTTGGCGACGGAACTCACCGGCGGCCAGGGGCTGAGCGGTGCCGTCCTCGCGGACAGTGATCAGCGCCGGTTCCCGTGGGTCACCTTCCCTGAGCAGTCCGTCGGCGTAGTTCGTGCGGACGCCGGGGAACCAACGGGCCCCCGGCATCAGGTCCTCCTCCAGCACAGCCTGGTAGGCGGTGCGGAACGGCACGCCGAGGTACTGCTGCACGGCGGACCAGAAGCCGGGCAGATCGGTCACCGACCAGCGGTGGAGCTGCCCGTAGTCGGAGAAGCGCAGCCCCCTTCTGACCCCCAGCCAGCGGCAGAAGCCGCCCAGGGCCGAGGCGTCCTCGTCCAGCGGCCTCGGCCCGGTCACCGCGTGCTCCCGCCGTCGGCCGTGACGGTTCTTTTCTGCCGCATCCCTGTCCTCCTGCCTCCCTGCCCGACGTCTCCCCCAGTGAAGGGCGGAGCGCGGGCAGGGGGCGATCCCCCGGAGCACACGGATTCGGACGTTCCCCTGGGCCGGAGCACATACCGGCCGCGGGAGCGCGCCGGGCGGGTCAGCCGTCGTTTCCGGTGCCGGCCGGGGACAGGTGCAGGAGGACGGCCGCGGTGCCGAGCGCCGGGAGGTCGGCCGGGATCGCGCCGTCCGGTTCCGGGGCGAGGTCGCGCGGTGCCCGGCCCAGGTAGGTGGTGTGCGCGGCGCGGGCCACGGGGAACGGGGTGCGCAGGCGACAGGTGACGGGGGTGTCGGCCACCGACTGAAGGCGCACCAGGAGTTGGCCGTCGGCCGGGACGGTGAGTCCGACGAGCCGTACCCGGGGATCGTCCAGGCCGAGGAACTGTGTCCACGCCGGGGAGTCGCCACCGGTCGCGGCGCGGGCGCGGACGGGCACCAGGGGGTGGCTGGTGACGGCGGCGACGCGGGCGGCGTGGACCGAGGGGTGTCCCTCGGCCGTGGTGAAGCCGACGCTGTAGCGGAAGACGTGGTCGAACGCCTGCTGGGCGGGGAAGTTGGTGTCCCAGATGTTGTTGTGCACCCAGGAGAAGACGGTGGCCGGTTCCTCCCTCGGCAGCGACTGCGGATAGGGCACGTAAGGGATCGCGATGCCGCCGAGCTGGACGAGCGGGGCGTCGGCCGTCGCCAGGGCGGCGTGGTGGGTGCCGTCGCTGAGGCTGATCCAGCGCCGGACGGCCCGCATGTGGGCCGCCGAGCCCGGCACGGTCTCGCGGTCGGCGCCCAGGACACCGCCGGTGGCCTCCGTATGTACGGCGGGGTGGTCGAGGGCGAAGGGGAAGGCGAAGAAGGCGCTCTCCTTGGTGAGGGTGGCCGTCTTGTCGACGCGGTTCTCGATGTCGAGGCGGGCCGCGTCGTGCGGCAGGCGCAGCGTCGTACGGAGTCTGCGGGTGCCGGCCGGGGCGCATTCGTAGACGAGGGTCTGTCCGGTGGCGTCCGTGGTGCGCTCGACGAGCGCGGCGGGCGGGGCGGTGCTGCGGGAGGCGAGCAGGTGCATCGAGTCGTCGGCGACGGTCTTGCTGGACTGGTGGTTGAACCCGCCGGCCGTGGCGTACTCGTCGTACACGTAGCCGTTGAAGCCCACCACGGCGTCCTGGCGCACCAGTTCGCGGCCGGTGGCCCGGTCGGTGATCGAGGAGACGCACGCCTGGCGCAGGTCGACGGTGACGCGCAGGTGGGCGTTCTCCAGAACGGTGGCGTCGGCGGGTGTCGTCGGCTCCGTCTTCTCCTCGCCCCGTGCGACGGGTTCGGCGGCGGGGACGACGTCGAGGCGTACGGCCCCGCAGGCCGGGACGTCCGTGACGGGCACGTTCAGGAAGCGGCCGGCGGCGCGGTGGCGGTCGTTGCTCTGCGCCTCCTCGGCGAAGGGCAGGGCGGTGCCGGTGCGGGCGTCGAGGACCCGGACCGCGTCCCCGAGCGCGACGGTGCTCTCCGGGAGGAAGAGCCGGGCCGTCTCGGTGCGCGGCCAGCCGCAGGTGTTGACGACGTAGAAGGACGCCTGCGCGTCCGGGCCGGGTGCGAAGGCCTCGCCGAGCAGGGCGCCTGCGGCGTCCAGAAGGGTCTCGGCGTCGTCGTGGGCGCGCACGGCCTGGGAGTACTTCCAGTGCCACTGCTTCTCGCCGGAGCCGTGGCCGTGCTCGCCGTGGGTCCAGGGGTCGCCCGCGCCCCAGGTGTGTTCGTTGAACAGGGAGGCGGAGCGGTAGACGGCCGGGGCCCGCGCGGTGACGGCCGCGCTCTCGGGTACGCCCTTCAGGTGGGCGTACGCGGCCACGGTCTGCGCCTCGGCGAGGGCGGCCTGTCCGCGCCGGACGGCGGCCAGCGGGACGGCGCCGGCGCCGACGCCGTCCACCCACCAGTCGGTCCAGTCGCCCCGGTAGGTCTCCAGCCGGTCCCCCACGCGCTTCTCCGCGTCCTCGAAGAAGTCCTGGTTGCGGGAGGCGCGCAGTCGCGGGTACGCCCACTGTTCGTTCCAGCGGCGCACCGTGTCGGAGATGACGCGGCGGGGCGGGCCGTTGTCCGCGAACTTGCCGAGCACCCGCAGGTGCAGGACGTCCCACGGGTAGGGGTCGGCCGTGCCGGGCAGGTCGAGGGCGGGGAAGCCGGGGATGCCGCGCCCCTGGTGGGGGTAGGGGTGGCGGGCCAGGGCGCTGAGGTAGGCGGGGAGCAGGTCGTCGACGTGGTCGTAGGACTCGTCGAAGCCGAGGATCGAGCCCTCCATGTAGGCCAGGCCGTGCGGGGTGTCGGTCCGCCAGACCAGGACGCTGTTGCCGCTCGGCGCCTGCCAGCGGAACAGCCGGGGAAGGTGTTCCCCGCCGACGAGGTGGGGCACGGCGCGGCCCGCCCAGTTGTGCGCCACGGACAGGTGGCGGATGCCGTGGTCCGCGAGGACGTCGGGCAGCCCCACCACCTGGCCGGGCACATCGGTCTGCATGGCCGTGGTGACGTCGATGCCGTGCCGCTCGCGCAACTCGGCCATGGGGCGCAGCAGTTCGTGCAGTTCGTCGGTGGAGCAGGTCTCGGTGTGCAGGTTGAACGGCAGGGCCGTGAGTTCGACGCGCCCCTCGCGGACCCGGTCCAGGAGGTTCTCCACCTGGCGGCCGGGCCGGTGCGCCCGCCAGTCCTGGAAGGAGTGGAGTCCCTCGACGGCCCAGCGGAACCGGGCGGGGTCGGGCCAGTCGTCGGTGTCTCGGCACAGTTCGAGGAGGGAGTCGAGGTAGGCGCGGCTCTCGGCCATCACCCTGCCCTGGGGGTCGGTGTAGCCGATGTCCAGGTGGGAGTGCTGGACCAGGTGCAGGGTCCAGTGGCGCTGGGGGTGCGCCTCGAAGGTGAGGTGGGTGCCCTCTTCGAGTTCCGGGAGTTCGATCAGCAGGGTGGTGGGCGCGTCCACCTCCGGGACCAGAAGGCGGGTGTCGCCGTCCGGTCCCGGAAGGAGGGCGCAGTGGACAGGGGTGCCCCCGGCGGTGGTGACGCGGGCGGTGGTGAGGTGCCGGGCGAGGCGGGTGCCGTCGGGGTGGGTCACCCCCAGGCGGACGGACTGCAGCAGGCCGCCCCTGTCGTCGTGGCGCAGCAGGGGCTCGCCTGACAGCCGCACCCGCGCGCCGCCGAGGTCGGCGGTGGTGGCCACGCGCTCCTTGAGCAGGTCGCGCGCGAGGTCGGCGTCCCACCAGGAGGGCCGGGTGAGCGGTGGCTTGGGCATGGTGCGTGGGGTCCTTTGCCTCGAGGGTGCGGGAGTGCGGTGGCACGGTCCGTCGCGTCAGGCGTGCCGGCGACGCGTCAGGCGTGGCGACGGGGCTGGTGGGTGGTCTCGGCGAGGGTGGCGAAGATCTGGACCATGGCCGACTGGTTGAGGGTCGCGGCCGGTGCCGCCGGGTCGTAGTCGCCGCCGTTGGAGGGCTGGAAGCGGAACAGCCCGGTGGCAGGGTCCCGGTTGGACTTGTACGTGCTGTCCGCGTAGGCGCTGATGGCCTTCAGGTAGGCCGGGTCGTGCCGGACGGCGTCCAGGTCGAGGAGGTCCTTGAAGTAGAAGGAGTTGAAGACGGCCGGCTGGTCGTGGAGCCTGCTGCCCTCGGTCCAGTACGCCAGGGAGCCGGTCGCGTCCTCCACCGCGTTCTTCAGGTACGTGGTGT
Source organism: Streptomyces sp. B3I8 (assembly GCF_030816915.1). Taxonomy (NCBI): domain Bacteria; kingdom Bacillati; phylum Actinomycetota; class Actinomycetes; order Kitasatosporales; family Streptomycetaceae; genus Streptomyces; species Streptomyces sp. B3I8. Next base: position 73,106 of record NZ_JAUSYN010000002.1, read on the forward strand.
CGCCGGTGCCGCGGTAGAGCGCGGTGGCGGTTCCGATCATGGCGCCGGAGTTGTAGGTCCACAGGGTCTCGTTGGTGCTGCCGTCGTCGCCGCGGTCGTTGACGTACAGGCCGGGCGCCTTGCGCATGCAGGAGTGCACCCAGCCGTACCACTGCTCGGCCCTGTCCAGGTAGGCGCGGTCGTGGGTGTGGGTGTAGAGGCGGGCGGCGAGCTGGGCCGACAGGGCGGTGACGTTGGTGGCCCGGATGGTGTTGTTCGGCGAGTCGAACCAGTCCATGCCGCCCGGGCACGCCTTGGCGGTGTCGTCGTCCCACGCCCGGGAGACGACGGGCACGACCTGCTCGGCCCGCTTCAGCAGGCGCTTGTCGCCGGTGGCCTCGTACTGGTCGAGCTGGGTGAGGGCGACGACGGCGTTGTCGTCGTAGTACACGTCACCGCCCCCGCCGAGGGGGGCGGGCAGGTACGAGGCGTAGCCGGGGCGCTCGCCGCCGGTGTGGTAGAGCTGCGCGGTGTCGAACCGCTCGGCGGCGTCCTGCCGGTAGGCGGACCCGGTGCCGGGCAGTTCCTGCATGTCCACGGCGGCCTGCGCGGCCTCGCGGAACGGCCACAGGTAGGAGTGCTCCTGGTCGGTGGCCTGCCGGGGGGTCTGCTCCAGGTACAGCCCGTGGCTGCCGGGGCCCTGGTACAGGTTGTCCTGCAGTGCGCGGTAGGCGCCGGTGGCGCGGTCGGCCCAGGTGCCGGAGGAGACGGGGCGGGCGGGTTCCGAGCCCTTGGTGTGCGCGGTGTCCTGGGCGTGGGCGGGGGCGGCGGTCCAGAGCAGTCCGGCGCAGAGCACGGGGGCGGTGGCACGGAGGAGCAGTGAGCGCGGCATCGATGTGTCCCTTGAGACGAGGAGGAATGCTACGAGGACGAGAAGGGTGTGCGGGATCAGCGGTGGATCTTCAGGCTGCTGACGAAGAACCGCTGGGCGGAGAAGAACAGCACCAGGGTCGGCAGGGAGACCAGGAGGGCGCCGGCGAGCACGACGGGCGGCCCGACGTTGGAGTAGTTGCCCTGCAGATCGGCGAGCGCGGCCATGACGGGCCGGATGTTGCGGCTGGTGACCATGGTGATGCCGAACATCAGGTCGTTCCAGACCGCGACGAACTGGAACACGAACACGGCGATCATGGCGGACCGGGTCAGCGGGACGTGGATCTGCCAGTACACCCGCCACCAGGACGCGCCGTCGATGCGCGCGGCCTCCACGACCTCGCGCGGCAGCGTCAGGGTGTAGTTGCGCATGACGAAGAAAGCGAACGGGATCGCGATCGCCGTGTAGATCAGCACGAGCCCGAACTGGGTGTCGTAGAGGGAGGTGTGCGCGTACGACAGGAACAGGGGCCGCAGGAAGACCTGGAGGGGCAGCAGGGTGCCGGAGTAGATCACCCAGAACCACACCGCCTGCCGTCTGACGGGCATGACGACGGTGGCGAAGGCGGCGAAGCCGGCGAGCACCGCGGCGGCCACGGCGCTGACCACGGCGTACACCAGGCTGTTGCCGAGCGCCGGTCCGAGGTTGGCCTTGTCCCAGGCCTGGGACATGTTGTCGAAGAGCCCGAAGTCCTGGGGCAGCCAGTGCGGGCTGCCGGAGTAACTCGTCGCGGGGACGAGCGCGTTGACGACGAGGAGCCAGGTGGGGACCAGCCACAGCAGGGCGAGTACCGCGAGGGTGGTGTTGCGCAGAACGCGGCCGAGGGACATGGTCACACGCCTTTCACGTCGAGCTGGCGGCGCAGGTAGAGCCAGGAGGCCGCCAGCACGATCACGGTGAGGACGACCGCGATCGCCGCTCCCGCGCCGGGCCGCAGCTCCAGGAAGGTCTCGTTGTACATGGACACGGCGAGCGTCTCGGTGGCCCGGCCGGGGCCGCCCTGGGTGAGGACCCAGATGAGGTCGAACGACTTGAGTCCGTTGACCAGGCTCATCCCGATCACGATGATCGAGACGGGGCGGAGCTGGGGCAGGACGATGTGGCGGAACTGCTGCCAGCCGGTCGCGCCGTCCAGGGCGCCTGCCTCCAGGGTCTCGGGCGGGATGGACTGCAGTCCGACGAGGAAGAGGATGACGGCCACGCCGGTGGCCTGCCAGGCGTTGGCGAGGATCATGACGAGGGTGTTGCCGGGCCAGGTCAGCAGCCATCCCTGGGCCAGGGAGTCGAGTCCCAGGTTGGTCAGGACCTGGTTGACGGCGCCGTCGGTGGTGAGCATGAAGTTCCACACCACCGCCACCGCGGATCCCGACAGGGCGTAGGGGAGGACGACGCACAGTCGGGCGAGGCGGGAGAAGCGGCTGGAGTCGGTCAGGCAGGCGATGGCGAGGCCGAGCACGAACGGCAGCGCGACCGTGCCCACCACCCACAGCAGAGTGTTCTCGATGGAGCGGGACAGGGCCGGGTCGGAGGCGAACAGCGTGTAGTTGTCGAACCAGCTGAACGGCGAGGTCCGCGAGTCGCCGAAGAAGCTGCGGTAGATCGTCCAGACGAACGGGGCCAGCAGGAACAGCGCGACCAGGAGGACGGCCGGGGCCATGAAGCCCCCCGCCATCAGGCGTTCGCGCAGACCGTGCCGGGAGCCGCCGAGGGGCGTGCGCCGTTTCGTGCGCCGGGGTGCCGCCGTACCGCCGGCCGCGGTCGGCGGGTGTCGGTCCGTCAGGGAGGTGCTCATGCTTCGTCTCGCTTCCAGGCGGCCCATTCGTCGTGTGCGCGGTCCTGCATCCGGCGCAGTGTCGTGGCCGGGGAGGTCTGTCCGGCCATGAATCCGCCGAGGTCGTCGGTGTTGCCCTGGATGAGGCTGGGCGGGCCGGCCTCCCAGTAGCGGACCAGCGGCAGCCGGTGGTCGCGGGCGATGTCCCGCTGGAGAGCGGCCACCACCGGGTTGCTCGAGCGCACCGTCGGGTTGGCCGAGCTGTCCTGGAGGAAGTCGCTCCAGACGCGCTGGACGGAGGGGTCGAGCCAGGACGCGATGTTCGCCATCGCCGCCGTGTGCGAGGAGGCGTGGCTGGGGACGGCGAAGACTCCCGACTCGGCGATCACGCTCTTCGCGGTGGTGGGGCGCACCGTCGGCAGGATGAAGGCGCCGTAGTCGGTGCCCGGTTTCAGGCCCGCCGCGGCCATGCCGGCCGACTGCCAGGTGCCGTGCAGGAACATGCCCACCGTGCCCTCCTTCAGGGCGCCGGGGCCGCGTGCCTGGTCGAAGTCGGGGGGTGTCATCCAGCCCTTGCGCATGAAGTCGTGCCAGAGGTCCATCGCCCGGCGGGCCGGTTCGTCGGTGTACGAGGCCTGGCCGGCCGCCAGCCGCTGGTAGAAGTGCGGGTCGGTCTTGCTGACCAGTTCCTGGAACCACTCGATCGCGGGCCAGCCGCCCACCTGGCTGGCGAGGAACGGGGTGATCTTGTTCCGTTTGAGCACCTCGGCACAGTGCAGGAGTTCCTCCCAGGTTCCCGGGGCGGAGAGTCCGAGCTTCTTGAACACCGGGACGCTGTAGAAGAGCACGTAGTACGACTCGTACAGGGGGATGCCGTACACCGTGCCGCGGTAGGAGAAGGCGTCCCGGGACTCGCTGCGGACCCAGCCCTTGTCCGCGTAACCCTTCCAGACGCCGCCCAGGTCGGTGAGTCCGCCGGCCCGGGCGAGGCGCTTGAGCTGGTAGCCGGAGGCCCACTTGACGAGGTCGGAGGACTTCGAGGTCTGCAGGGTCATCTGCACGACCTGCTGGTAGGAGGTGACCGACGGGTTGGACAGCGGCCGCAGCGAGTAGCCGGTGATCTTCTTCAGTTCACGGCCGGCCGCGCGGTACCCGTCGTCCCAGGTGGCGTTGTCGTTGGAAATGCTCGTGGTCCCCGGCTGCGCGGACGTTGCTGTGCCCCGCGCGCAGCCCGCCGCCGTCAGGGCGGCCGCACCGGCGGCCGCCCCGGCGAGGAAGCGGCGCCGGGCGAGCGGCGCCGCCGCACGGCTGGTCCTGCCCGATGCTGACATTGATCACCTTCACGGAATCGGGCCATTGCGTGGCCGGATGTGAAGCACAGGGCGCGTGCCACCGGAGAACATCCCGGAGCTGCCCGGTACGTGTTGCGTGGAGGTTAACGACACCATTCCGGCGGTAGCAAGACTTCAGGGCGAAGAGAATCTGTCCAGACGAGCCGGGTCAGACAAAATGCATGGTCACAAGCTTTCACCCCTCCGGGAAAAGCGACACAACCTCCATGGACATCCCCGGCCAAGCGTTGTTATCGTTAACTGACCTCGTGGAGCCGAGCAAGGAGTCGCTGTGCCCGTGTCCCGTTCGTACGACCCCCTCCCCAGCTACCCGCCGGCCGCCGGGGAAGTGACCGCCGGCTGGTCCGCACCGGCCGCTGAGCTGCCGCCCGGCCCGCTGGTCCTGGCGGTGGACGGCCCCGCGGCCCTCGACTGGGCGGCACTGGCCGACGGTCTCGCGGGCGCCGTGCGCGCCGCGGGCCGTGCGGTGGACCTGCTGGACGTCCGCGCGCACTACGCGCCGGCGGCCGGGGAGCGGATCGCCGCCCGCCCCGTCCCCGCCGACGACCCGTTCTTCACACCCCTGTCCACGGCGCGGATCGAGGACCTCTTCGACGCCGTTCCGCACCCCGTGCGCCCCTCCGGGGACGGAGTGCTGGTCGTGTACGGTCCGGGCGCCTCGCTGTGCGGGCCGGACGTGCTGTGGTACGCGGACCTGCCGAAGCGGTACGCCGAGGCCGCCGTGTCCCGGGGCGAGCTGCCGGTCGGCGTCAACCTGGGGCGACCCGCGGGACCCGGCGATCTCGTGCGCCTGTTCTACACCGACTGGCCCGTGCAGGACCGGCACCGTGACACGCTCGCGGGCCGGGTCGACCAGTGGATCGACACGCAGGACCCCGCCCGCCCCGCCTCGCTGGACGGCACCGCGCTGCGCGGCACGCTGGCGCACCTGGCCCGGGGCCCGGTGCGCACCCGTCCCTACTTCAATTCCACACCGTGGGGCGGCCAGTGGGCGGCGAGCGAACTCGGCTTCACCCCGCAGGCCGGCAACACCGCCCTCGGCTACGAACTGATCGCGCCCGAGGCGGGCGTACTGGTCGGGGACAGGGGCGGCGCACAGGTCGAGCTCCCGTTCCAGCTCCTGTGCGTCGAGCACCCCCGGGATCTGCTCGGCGAGGACGTGCACCGCCGGTTCGGCACGTCCTTCCCGATCCGGTTCGACTATCTCGACACCATGGGCGGCGGCAACCTGTCCCTGCACCTGCACCCGCGGGAGCGGTACATGCGGGAGGTGTTCGGCTGGCCGTACACCCAGCACGAGACGTACTACGTCACGGCGCGGGAGGACGGCTCCCGGGTGCTGCTCGGTCTCACCGAGCACGCGGACCTCGACACCATGCGGCACCAGGTGGAGGAATCCATCACCGAGGGCACACCGCTGCCCGTCGAGGAGTACGTCCAGTCCCACCCGGCGGACGTGGGACAGTTGTTCATGATCCCGGCGGGCACCCCGCACGCCTCCGGCGCGGGCAACCTGGTGCTGGAGGTGAGCGCGACGCCGTACCTGTACTCCCTGCGGCTCTACGACTGGCTGCGCAGGGACGCCGCCGGTGCCTCCCGCCCGCTGCCCTACGCGCACGGTTTCGCCAACCTGGACCCGGCCCGGCGCGGGGCGGACGTCACGAAGGACCTGGTCCAGCAGCCGCGCACGCTGCGCGACGGGGAGGGGTGGCGCGAGGAGGTCATCGGCGCGCTGCCCGAGATGTTCTACGCGGTGCACCGCCTCGTCGTGGCGTCGGGCCACGCCGTCCCCGACGACACCGCGGGCCGTTTCCACATCCTCAACGTCGCCGCGGGCGAGGGCGCCGTCGTCGAGACGCACGACGGCCGCACGCACACGCTGGCCTTCGCCGAGACCCTCACCGTGCCCGCCGCGGTCGGCGCGTACCGTGTCCGGGCGCTGGGCGGTGCCGAGGTGCGGATCGTCAAGGCCCTGGTGGTGGAACCGTGACCGGGGACGCCAACGGACGGACCCCCGCCGGGCGGACCTCGGCCCCGGCTTCGGTGCCGGTGCCGGTTCTCGACATCGGCGGTACGCACGTCACCGCCGCGCTCGTGGACCCCGCCGCCCGCGCGCCCGTCCCCGGCGCGGTGCTGCGCGCGCCGCTCGACGCGCACGCGGCGGCCGGCGACCTCCTGGACACCGTCGCCCGGGCCGCCCTCGCACTGCCCGCCGGGCACGGCACGCGCTGGGGCGTGGCGATCCCCGGTCCGTTCGACTACGCCACCGGCGTCGGCCGTTTCACCGGCGTGGGGAAGTTCGAGTCGCTGTCCGGCGTCGACGTCGGGGCCGGGCTGCGCGCACGTCTGCCCGGCCGTGCGCGGCGGCTGTGCTTCCTCAACGACGCCGACGCGTTCGCGCTCGGCGAGTACGACTCGGGTGCCGCCGCGGGGCACGACCGGGTCGTGTGCCTGACGCTGGGCACGGGTGTGGGGTCCTCGTTCCTGTCCGCCGGCCGCCCCGTCCACACCGGGCCCCTGGTCCCGCCGCACGGACATGTGCACCGGCTGACGGTGCACGGCCGGCCGCTGGAGGACACGGTCTCGCGCCGCGGCATCCGCGGCCACTACGCGCGCCTCTCCCCCGTGGCGGACGGCCGCCCCCTCCCCGACGTCCGGGAGCTGGCCGCCCTCGCCGCGAAGGGCGACGCCGCCGCGGCCGAGGCGTTCCGCTACGCTTTCGAGGCACTCGGACTGGCCCTGGCTCCCTGGATCGACCGCTTCGGCGCAGGCGCGGTGGTCATCGGCGGTTCCATGGCCCGCTCGTGGCACCTGATCCACCCCGCGCTCACCGCGGGGCTGGCCTCGGCCGGCGGACCGGACGTACCCGTACGACCGGCCCGGCATCCCGAGGAGGCCCCCTTGACCGGGGCCGCCCGCTGGGCACAGGGCGCACCGGACGACACCCCGTGAGGACCGGGGCGCCGGGGCGGGCAGACGGAGGAAGGGGCAGGGGGATGACCGCTCGCCGGGGCAGCGTGCCGACCATGCAGGACGTCGGCAGGCTCGCGAAGGTCAGCGCCATGACCGTGTCGCGCGTGCTCAAGAACGACCCCGGCGTGTCCGAGGCGACGCGTGAGCGGGTCTTCGCGGCGGTCGACCGGCTGGGCTACCGCCGCAACCAGACGGCGCGCAGTCTCCGCCTCGGGGGCAGCGGGATGATCGGCCTCGTCGTCACCAACCTCGCCAACCCCTTCTACTCACGGCTCGCGCTCGGCGTCCAGGAGATCGCGACGGAGTACGGCTTCCGGATGCTGCTGAGCAACTCCGGCGAGCAGCCCGACCGGGAACCGGAGCTCATCGACGGGCTCGTCGACCACCAGGTCGAGGGGCTGATCGTGGTCCCGGCGGGCAGCCGGCAGCAGCACCTGGTCGCGGCCATGCGGCACGTCCCGGTCGTCTTCGCGGCGCGGCCGCCCGCCGGGCTCGACACCGACTGCGTCCTGGTCGAGGACTTCCACGGCGCGCGCGAGGCCACCGCCTGCCTCCTGGCCGACGGGCACACCCGGGTCGCGTTCCTCGGCAATCCGCCGGCGCTCTACACCGGAGCCGAACGGCTGCGCGGGTTCTGGGCGGCGCACGAGGAGGTCGGCATCGAGCCGGACAACGCCCTCATCCGCCAGGGCCTCGTCGACTCGGCCGCGGCGGAGCGGGCCACCGTCGAACTGCTCGGGCAGGCCGAGCGGCCCACCGCGCTGTTCTGCACCAACAACCGCATCAGCCAGGGCGCGATCCGCGCCCTGTACAAGGCGGGCGTCACTCTGCCGGTCGCCGGTTTCGACGACTTCGACCTCTCCGACGTCCTCGGTCTGCCGCTGACCCTCGTCTCGTACGACGCCGACGAGGTCGGCCGGCAGGCCGCGCGGCTGCTCATCGACCGCCTCGAACACCGTGACGCGGCCCCGCCGGCCGCCCGCCGTGTCACCGTCCCCACCCGGGTCGTCCGCCACGGCGGCTGACCCCTCAACCCGCCTGAGGCCTGTTGCGAAAGTCCCGCCTGCCCCGCGGGCGGACGACGGGACTTCGCAACAGGCCTTAATCGTGTGCGAGGGGCCGGGCGGCGTAGGTGAGGCGGACGACGCCGTCGGCGTGGCGTTCGGTGTGCGCGCGGACGCCGAAGACATCGGCGAGGAGGTCCGGGGTGAGCACCTCCAGTACGGGGCCGGCCGCCGCCACGGCTCCGTCGTGCAGGACGACCAGGCGGTCGCAGAGGCGGGCGGCGAGATCGAGGTCGTGCAGGACGGCGAGGGTGGTCACGCCGGTCGCGCGGATCAGGTCGAGCAGTTCGAACCGGGCCCGGACGTCCAGGTGGTTGGTCGGCTCGTCCAGCACGAGCAGTCCGGGCTCCTGGGCCAACGCCCGGGCGAGCAGTACGCGTTGGCGCTCGCCGCCGGACAGGGAGGCGAACTCCCGGTCGGCGAGGGGCCGTACCCCGCAGCGGTCGATGGCGTCGGACACGGCCTCGTGGTCCGACGGCCCGTCCCGGCCGAGCAGTCCGTGGTGCGGGGCGCGTCCGAGGGCCACGATCTCGGCGACGGTCAGCCCGGTGGTGTTGCCCCCGGGGTCCTGGAGGACGGCGGCCGTACGGCGGGCCGCCGTCCGCGGTGACAGCTCCCAGACGTCGTCCTCCCCCACCTTGACCACTCCGTCCGCCGGGCGGAGCGAGCGGTACACGGTGCGCAGCAGGGTGGACTTGCCGCTGCCGTTGGGGCCGACGAGGCCGACGACGTCGCCCGTGCGGACGTCCAGGCTGACGTCGCGCAGGATCGGCCGGCGCCGCAGGACGACGTGGAGCCGGTCGACGGTGAGGTCCATGCGCTCTTCCATCGGGTCTCCCATGCGGTCAGTCCAGTCCCTTGTCGCGACGCAGCAGCCACAGGAAGAAGGGGGCGCCGAGCAGCGCGGTGAGGATGCCCAGGGGCAGTTCCTCGGGGCGGTCGAGGGTGCGCGAGAGCAGGTCGACGAGGACCAGGTAGACGGCACCCAGCAGGGCGGTCAGGGGCAGCAGGCGCCGGTGGTCGGCTCCGGTGGTCAGCCGCACCAGGTGCGGGATCATCAGGCCGACGAAACCGATGGTGCCGGCGACGGCGATGATCGTGCCGGTCAGCAGCGCGGTGAGGACCAGCAGGACGGCGCGCAGCCGGTTGACGTCGGTGCCGAGCGCGGTGGCCGACTCGTCGCCGGCCAGCAGCACGTTGAGGCGGCGGCCGAACCCGGTCAGCAGCACGGTCGTGGTGAGGACCACCGCGGTGACCGTGGGCAGTTGGTCCCACTGGGCGCCCGCGACGCTGCCCAGCGTCCAGAACATGACCGTCCGCAGCTCGGTGGGGGTCGCGTGGAGCTGGACGTAGCTGGTCGCGGAGAGGAAGACGTAGCCGACGGCGACGCCCGCGAGGACCAGCCGGGTCGGGGCCAGCCGCCCCCGGCTCCGGCCGAGCGCGAAGACGAGGGCGCCGGCGGCCACCGCGCCCACGAAGGCCGCCGCGGACACCCCGAGCCCGGCCACCGCCGCGCCCCCGCCGAGGGTGAGGACGAGGACCGCGCCGAGCGTGGCGCCGTAGGAGAAGCCCAGCACGAGGGGGTCGGCCAGGGGGTTGGCCACCACGGTCTGCAGCACCGCGCCGGTCACGGCCAGGCCCGCGCCGGCCAGAGCCGCCAGGACCACCCGCGGGGTGCGGAAGTTCCAGACGATCTGGTCGAGCGCGGGGTCGGACGATGCCGCTCCGAGGCCGGTGACGTGGTGCAGGACGATCCCCCACACGTCGCCGAGCGGGACGTTCACGGCGCCCACGCTGATCGCCACGATCATGACGGCGACCAGCAGGACGGGCAGGAGTACGAAGGCCAGCGGGACCTTGACCCTGCTCAGAACGCGTCGGGGTGCAGCAGCTTCGCGACCCTCTCCACGGCCAGGTCGTTGCTCGGGCCGAGGTACATCGAGTCGGACAGCGTCACGTACGTGTTGTTCCTGGCGGCCGGCCACTGGGGGAACTCCTTGAACAGTTTCCTGGCGTACGCCGCCGGGTCGGAATCGTTGAAGCCAAGGACGACGACGGCGTCGACGTCGGTGGCGGCCACCTTCTCCTTGCTGAGGTCGGCGAAGAGGGTGGTGGCGGCGCCCTCGAAGGCGTTGGTGCCGCCGGCCCGGGCGAGGATGTCGTTGACGATGCCGCGGGCGAACACCGAGCTGAAGGCGTTGTTGCCCATGGCCATGTCGGAGAACAGGACCATGACCTTCGGCTTCTCCTGCCCCCTCTTCGCTGCCGCCTTCTCCACCTTCCGGGAGACCGCCGCGATGTGCTTCCTGGAGGCGGCGATGAGCTTCTCGGCCCGGTTCTCGACGTGGAAGATCTTTCCCATGTCGCGCAGCAGCCGGTAGCTGTCGGCGACGGTCATCCTGGAGGGGTCGTCGTCGCAGCCCTGCGGGGAGACGTAGGTGTGGGCCCCCACCTGTTCGAGCTGCTCGCGGGTGGCGAAGCCGTTCTTCTGGTCGAAGCCGTACGTGGTGACGGACAGGACGAGGTCGGGGCGCAGTCCGAACATGGCCTCGCGGGGGATGTCGGAGGCCTCGTTGAGCTTGATGTCACCGGTGGGCAGTGCCTTGACGGCGGCGGCCCGGCCGGCGACCTCGGACATGCCCCAGCTCTGCTGGTTGGCGATGATCCGGTCCTTCAGGCCGAGGGCGAGGAGGGTGGAGACCTCCGCGACGGAGGCGCCGTTCATGACGACGACCCGGCTGGGCGCCTTCTCGAAGGTCTCCTTGCGTCCGCAGTTGTCCAGCGTGACCGGATAGCCGGACCCGGCACCCGCGGCCCCGTCCGCTCTCGTACTCTCCTCATCTCCGCCGGAGGAGGAGCCGCACGCCGCCGTGAGCAGACACAGGGCGGCGGTCAGGGCGGCCGCGACCGGCCGGTTCAGCGACATACGGGCTCCTTGCGCAGGGGCGTCGGCGGAGTGAGAGGTTCCGCCCCAGTAGTCGGACCGGGACGGCCGTGAGTTCCCGGCCGGGTGAACTTCCCACTCCCGCGCGCCGAGCGCCCTCACCGTCAGCCGCACGTGGCCGGCGCCGGTACGGGTCGGGCGACGGCCGGTGCGTCAGCCCCGGGAGGTGCGGGTGGCGGTGTAGCGGACGGTGAGGGGAAGGGCGGGCCTGGCCGCGTCACGTGAGCCGCCCGAGGTGAACCAGTACCGCCAAGCGCCGCATCGCGGCAGAGGTGGCGTCGCTCCTCACCGACGGGGAGACCGTCCTGCTGGACAGCGGCACGACCTGACTGGAGGTCGCACGGCTGCTGCGCGGGCGGCAGGTGACCGTGATGCCCCTGTCCCTGCGGGCGATCGGGATTCTCGGCGACTCCCCCGAGCCGACCTCGCTCCTGGTCCCGGGCGGGCGGCCCCGCGTCGGTGAGGGGGCCCTCACCGGCCCCCTCACCCTCGCCTCCCTGTCGGCGCTGCGCTTCGACACGGCCGTCCTGGGCTGCTGCGGTCTGTCCGCGGCCGACGGGATGACCGCCTACGACCTCGACGAGGCCGCCGTGAAGAAGGCGGTCATCGCCTCGGCACGCCGGGTCGTCGCCGCCGCCGACGGCGGCAAACTCGGCCGCACCGCCCACGCCCACGTCGGGCCGGCCTCCCTCGTGCACCTCCTCGTCACCGACGCGAGCGCCCCCGCCGACGAGGTCGCCGCGCTGAAGGGGGACGGCGCCACCGTCAGGACCGTCTGAGGCGCCGCGTCCGACGGCCACCGCGCATCGCGTCACGGGGGGGCATGGCCCCGGGCCCGGCGGGGCTGCGGGGGCGGCACAGTCGTACGGCGGGCCCTCAGGCCTTCAGGGCCACCAGCACCCGGCTGTCGCCCGCCTGCCACACCGGGGTGACATGGCGGAAGCCCCCCCGGTGGAGCAGCCGGGTGTGCCTGGCCACGGAGAGGTGCTGGTTGCCGTCGCCCGAGGACGCGCGGCCCTTCTCGCGCTGCCGGTACAGATCGGTCAGCTCGGGATCGGCGGCGACCGCGCGCCACCACGACTCCCAGTCCTCGTCCTCGTGCCCGTGCGCCCCGGTCCGCTCGGCCCGGCGGCGCCCCACGTGGGCGGTGAGGTCCGCGCAGGGCGACTCCTCCGGGGGGAAGTGGTCGCCGTTGACCAGCGCTCCGCCGGGGCGGAGCAGCGCGGCGAGGCCCCGGTACGCGCGCAGCAGGTCGGGGGCGGGGAGGTAGTGCAGTGCCGTCGTCGAGACGGCGACGTCCACGCCGCGGTCCAGCCCCAGCGCGTCCGTCCAGCCGTCCTCGCCGATCACCGCGTCGACGTACCGGGCCGCGTCGCAATGATGGGTGCGCCCCAGTTCCAGCAGTACGGGGTCCATGTCGACGGCGACGATCTCCGCGTCCGGCAGGCGGCGGGCGAGTCTGGCGGACAGGGAGCCGGGGCCGCAGCCCAGGTCGAGCAGGAGCGGCCGGTCACGGCCGGCGCAGAGATGCTCCGTGACGTCGGCGATCACGGCGAACCGCTCCTCGCGGTCGACCGCGTAGCGCTGCTGCTGCCGTTCCCAGCGCTCCACCCACATCCTGGCCGTTCCCATGCTCACACCCATCCGGCCGCCACCTCGTCCGTCTCGCGCCTGTCTTGCCTGTTGTGCCTGTCACGCCTGTCGGGTCACCACACAATCTACAGGTGGAAACGGTTATCAATAGCATTCTGCTCCGCCGGCCGACGCTCGTTCGGCCGGCGTCGCGCTTCCGCCCTCCTCACTCCAGGGAGTCCAGCACCGCCAGCAGCCGGTCGATCTCCTCGTCCGTGTTGTGGACGTGCAGGCTGACCCGTACGGACCCGGCGTTCCCGTCGGCGCCGGCCTGGCAGAGGGTGTCGGCGCGGACCATGAAGCCGTGGCTGTAGAGGATGAAGCCCAGGTCGTCGGCGGGGATGTCACGGTGCCGGAAGGTGACGATGCCGTGCCGCCGCTGCGCCACGGGGAGCGTGCTGTCCGCGGTGAGACTCGCGGGGCAGCCCTGGACGTCGTACGCCTCCAGGCGTCCCAGCCGGTCGGTCAGGCGGGTGGCCAGCCGGGTGACATGGCGGTCGATGCGCGCGGGATCCGCCTCCTGGAGCCAGTCGAGCGCCGCGAGCAGCGAGACGATGCCCACGGTGTTGGGGGTGCCCTGCCAGCCCCCGGGGCGGAGCGCCGGGCCCCGCGCGTTGCGCGCCCACACGGCTCCCGTACCGGGCAGGGCCATCGCCTTGTGCCCGGAGAAGACGACGAAGTCCACGTCGAGGGCAGGGTCGTCGACCCGCACGGGGAGGTGGCCGACGCTCTGCGCGGCGTCCAGGCAGATCGGTACGTCGGGGCCGACGGCGGCGCGCAGCCGGTGCACGTTCATATCGCCGCCGTAGACGTGATGGACGTGGGTGGCCGCGACGAACCGGGTGCGGGGGCCGGTCACCGCGGCCAGGGCACGGTGGTCGTACTCCCCGGAGGTCTCCTGGACGGGCAGGGCCCGCACCCGCACGTCGGTGCCGCGCTCGGCCAGCAGCCGCTGGGCCTCGAGCCAGGGGTCCAGGTTGGCCCGGTGGTCGGTGAAGGGCACGAGGATCTCGTCGCCGTCCTTCAGGTAGGGCACGAGCCAGTCGCGGGCGACGGTACGCAGGCCCTCGGTGGTGCCGCTGGTGAAGTGGACGGCGGAGTGCTCCGGCCGCGGATCGCCGAGGAACTCCTTGATCCGCCGCCGGGTCCGCTCCACCAGCTCGGTGGTGCGGTTGGCCCAGGGGTACGTGCCGCGGCCGGCGTTGGCGTTGGACGTGGTGAGGTAGGTCCCCACGGCCTCCAGTACCGCCCGCGGCTTCTGCGAGGTGGCCGCGCTGTCCAGGTAGGCCAGGTCCGGGTGCGCGGTGACGATCGGGAACTGTGTCCGCAACTTCTCCTGCCAGGCCCGGAGTTCACCGGGTGTCTCCTCGGGCACGGGTCACTCCCTCACCAACGGCGCACCGGCGTCCCGCCAGGCCACGATCCCGCCCGCGAGGCTTCTGACGTCGGGATGGCCCATGCCGGACAGCAGCGCGGCGTAGCGCAGCGACCTCTCCCCCACCGGACAGGCGAGCAGCACAGGGGTACGTTTGCTGAACGGCAGCCCGCCGCGCACCAGTTCCTCGAAGAGTTCGTCGACGATGTTCACCGATCCCTCGATGTGCAGGGCCGCGTAGGCGTGCGGGCCGCGCAGGTCCACCACCAGGGGTCGGGGTTCGCCCTCGGCGATCCAGCGCCGCGCGTCCTCGACGCCGACCGCGCGGCCCCGCGCCCTGATGTCGTCGTCGTCCAGTGCGGCCGGGGAGTGCCCGCGCCGTGCCCTGCCGAGCAGTTCCGGGCGGCGCCGGCGCACATAGCTCAGATAGCTCTCGGCCCGGTCGCAGACGATGAAGACGGCGGTCTGTCGGCGTCCGGTGCCCTCCAGTTCGGCGTCCACGCCGGCCAGTTGGCGCACGGCCCCGTAGTAGGCGGCGCCGCCGGTGGGTCCGGAGAGCAGGCCACAGCGGCGGATCAGGGTGATCATTCCGTCGATGGCCTGCTGGGAGGTGACGGGCGCCAGCAGGTCGTAGGTGGCGGGGTCGAACAGGCCGACCTGGTGCACCTCGTCGAGGGTGCGGATGCCGGGGATGAAGTCGGACTTGTCGGCGACCAGCCCCAGCACCCGTACGCCGGCGTCGTGTTCACGCAGGACGCGGGCGACGCCGGTGGAGGAGCCCGCGGTGCCGACGCAGGCCACGAACCAGTCCGGTGCCCGCCCGTCGAGGTCCTTGACTATCTCGGGCCCGGTGCCGGCCGCGTGCGCCTCGACGTTGCGCGGGTTGAAGTACTGGTCGGTGTGCAGATAGGTGGTGCCGGGCCCGGAGAGCGCCTGGTGGAAGCGGGTGAGCGGGTCGTCGGTGTCGGTGGGGTCGAGGCACTCGCTGCGGCCGGGCAGTTCCTCGATCTCGGCGCCGAGCAGCAGGAGCAGTTCCTTGATCTCGGGTACGCGCATCCGGTTGGTCACGCTCTTGAACTTCAGCCCGTGCATCCCGGCCAGCAGCGCGAGCGCCTTGGCCGTGTTGCCGCTGGAGAGTTCCACGACCGTTCCGTCGCCGCCCGCCGCCTCCTGAAGGTGGGGGCGGGCCATGTGCCAGGCGGGCCGGTCCTTCACGGAGCCGAAGGGGTTGAGCATCTCCAGTTTGGCGTAGAGGTCGATGTGGCGCAGACCGTGCACCGCCGGGTCGATGCGGACGAGCGGGGTGTTGCCGATGGCTTCCGTGATGCTGTCGTACCTCATGACGGCACTCCCTGCGGGTGTGTGAGCGGCCAGTAGTTCTCGTCCGGGCACCAGCGCCAGGTCCCGCCCTCCTCCGTGACCGCCACCGACCGCGCGAGCGGCCTGCGTTGCGCGTGGTGGGCGTGGAAGTCCATGACGTATCCGGCGGTGTTGACGAAGGCCATCAGGTCCCCCGGCCGGGGCAGCCGGGGCAGGAACACCAGGCGGCGGGTGATCAGGTCGGCCTCCAGGCAGAGGTTGCCGACGAGGTGGACCCCGACCGGCTCCCCGCCCGCCGCCTCCTGGTGCGGCGGGCCGCCGCGCGGCAGCAGAACGGGATCGACGAGGACCCCGTGCTCCTCCAGGCTCACGTCCCCCGCGTTCATGCCGAGCCGTACCAGGTACCGGCCGGGGCCGTCGCCTCCCAGGGGCCGCACCTCCTCGACCCGCGCCAGCGACAGTCCGCACTGGTCGACGAGGGCGCGGCCGGGTTCGACGTACAGGTCGTGGAGGTGCTCCAGGAGCAGGGTGGCGGCCGGCCGGCCGAGGACGGGGGCCGGGCGGGAGAGCAGCGCGTCGAGGTAGCCGGGGCCCGCGGTGGGCCGGTGGGCGGGGTAGAGGGCGGCGGTGCCGCGCACCGTGCCCGCCTCGTTGCGCAGGCCGTAGCCGTGGCCGCGCCAGGTCAGCGGCGGGCGGGTGCCGAGGACGGCCTCGCTCAGCGCGGTCGTCCAGCGCTCCCACTCACCGGCGTCCTCGACGTAGCCGACGCCGAAGCCGCCGCCGATGTCCACCGCGCGTGGCGCGAGACCCCGTGCGCGGCACTCGTCCATGAGCAGCACGCAGCGTTCCAGGGCCCGGCCCTTCTCCTCCAGGCCGGTGGTGTCCAAGTGGTGTGCGAGGCCGACGAGTTCGAGGCTGTCCGCATGCCGTTCCAGCGCCGCCCAGAGCCCGTCCGCCTCGGCGACCGGGGTGCCGAACCGGCTGCGGCGCGAGAGCAGCCGGGTGCCGGCGCCGCCGGGTTCGGCACCGGTCGCCGACTCGAACCCGGACAGCCGCACCAGTACGTCCGTCCTGGCCAGTCCGTATTTCCGTACGAGCGCTGCCAGTTGGTCGAGTTCGCCGGGCGAGTCGACGTTCACCGTCGCACCCGTCCGGGCGGCCAGCCACAGGAACTCCGGGTCCTTCGGGCCGGTCGCCATCACGCGGTCCCCGGTGAAGCCGCAGCTCAGCGCGTGGCGCAGTTCCTCCAGAGAGGCCACGTCGATGCCGACGGCGGCCGGGTCGCAGGCCGCGAGTCTGCGCACCAGAGCGCTGGAACGATTCGCCTTGTGGGCGAAGTACACCCGCCCGGCCAGGTGGTGGCGCCGGTAGACGGAGCGGAAGCGCTCCGCGTTCGCGGCGACCACCTCCGGGAGCAGCACGTTCAGCGGCGATCCCAGGGCGTCGGCCAGGGAGTGCAGCAACGGCGCGTTCCCGAGCAATGAGGCGAGCGGTGGGTCGACCCGCGGCCTCAGATACAAGGGCGCGTCCTTCACGAAGTACCTCCCCGTGTCAGGCGTCGGTGGTCGGACGTCGCCCGATCACCACGCCGTCCCCGATGATCAGGTCGTGATAATCGTTTCCAACTCACGTGCCGTTAAGCATCCTTCTCCGCGCGTGATGCCGCGGCGGGGCCGGAACCTGGCACTCCGCCCGAGCGAACACGTTCGTTACGATCGCGGCCATGACTGCCAGAAGAGAGCCGGTCAGCCGCCGGGAGCGGCCGGCGAAGCCCGCCCTGTCCCGGCGCGTGATCGTGGACGCCGCCGTGCGGATCATGCGGGCGGAGGGGCTCCACAAGGTGACGATGCGCCGCCTCGCGCAGGAGCTGGACACCGGCCCGGCGTCGCTGTACGTCTACGTCGCCAACACCGCCGAACTGCACGCGGCCGTGCTGGACTCCCTGCTCGGAGAGGTCGACCTGACCGGACGGGACGGCGGTGACGACTGGCGCGAGCAGCTCCGCGCCGTCATGACGTCGTACACCCTGGTGCTGTTCGCGCATCCGCAGCTCGCGCGGTCCGCGCTGGTCGCCCGCCCGAGCGGCGAGAACTACCTGCGCCTGGTGGACCGCGTCCTCGCCCTCCTGTCGCGCAGCGGGGCGGAACGCGGGCAGGTCGCCTGGGGGGTGGACAAACTGCTCCAGGACGCGACGGCCACCGCCGCCGAGCACGGGGCACAGGAGAACGACCCCGCCTTCGAGGAGGACTGGAACGCCACCGTGCGGGCCCTCCGCGCCGCGGACGCGACGACGTACCCGGCGATCGCCGCACACATGCCCGACCTGATCGGCGGCCTCGCGCGGGACCGGATGCGCTGGAACTTCGACGTCCTCGTCAACGGGATCACGTACACGCCGGTACCGGGCACGGAGGACTGAGCCGGAGGGCACCCGCCCGCCCGCCGACCGGGAGCCGCCCCCGCCCGCGCATCCCGCGCGCCCCGTCCTGATCCGGCGAGGATGTGAGCGAACTTGTTCGTGACGAACATGTTCGTTACCCTCGACGAGCCGGAGCGGCACACAGGCGTGCCCCGGCGCTCACTTCCCCCCTTCGTTCCTCCCGGAGGTTCCGATGAACACCCCGCACTTCCCCGTAGCGATCATCGGCGGCGGGCTCGGCGGCCTGACCGCCGCCCGCGTCCTGCACGTGAACGGCATCGAGTCGGCGGTCTTCGAACGCGAGGCCTCGGCCGCGGCCCGCACGCAGGGCGGCATGCTCGACATCCACGCGGAGAACGGACAGAAGGCGCTGCACGCCGCCGGCCTGTACGACGCCTTCCGCGAGATCGTCCACGCGGGCGGCCAGGCCATGCGCCTGCTCGGCCCCGACGGCACGGTGCACGTGAGCGAGGAGGACGACGGTTGCGGCGACCGCCCGGAGGTGGACCGCGGCGACCTGCGCGACCTGCTGCTCGGCTCACTGCCCGACGGCACCGTCCACTGGGGGCGCAAGGTCACCGGTGCCCGGCCGCTGGGCGACGGGCGCCACGAGGTGACGTTCACCGACGGCTCCGCCCTCACCACCGACCTGCTGATCGGCGCGGACGGGGCCTGGTCCCGGGTCCGCCCGCTGCTCTCGGACGCCGTCCCCGGCTACACCGGCGTCTCCTTCGTCGAGGCCGACCTGTTCGAGGCCGACACCCGGCACCCGCGCGGCGCGGCGGTCGTCGGCGGCGGGTTCTTCCTCGCCCTGGGGGACGGACGCGGTTTCCTCGCCCACCGGGAGACGGACGGCAGTCTTCACGTCTACGCGGCGCTCAGGGCCGACGAGGGTTGGCTGGACACGGTCGACTTCGCCGACCCGGCCGCCGCCAGGGCCGCGGTTCTCACCCGCTTCGACGGCTGGGACGAGGGGCTGCGCGGTCTGGTCGCCGACGCGGACACGCTCACCCCGCGCCGCGTCCACGCCCTTCCCGTCGGACACCGCTGGGACCGCGTCCCGGGCGTGACGCTGCTCGGCGACGCCGCCCACCTGATGTCCCCCTTCGCGGGCGAGGGCGCCAACCTCGCCATGTTCGACGGCGCGGAACTCGCCCGGACCCTCGTCGCCCACCCTGACGACACCGAGGCCGCCCTGGCCGCCTACGAGGAGGCGCTCTTCCCGCGCGGGGAGGCGTCGGCCGCCGAGTCCGCCGCCTCCCTGGAGACGATGTTCGGCGAGCGGGGCCTGGAGCGGATGGTCGCCTTCTTCTCCTCCCCTCCGGCGGCGGAGTGAACTCCCGCCCGAGGCGTCAGGGAGCCGCCGCGTAGCAGTGGACGGTCACGAGCGTGGACGGGCCCCACCGCTGCTCGACCGTGGCCATCAGCTCCCAGCCCAGCCGCTCGTACAGGGCCCTCGCGGCGGTGTCGCGGGACAGCACGTCGAGCACCGGGTGCAGGTCACGGCGTCGCGCCTCCCGCACGGCCCGGTCGAGCAGCAGCGCGCCGGCACCGAGCCCTCTGGCCCGCGGTCCGACGAACAGCCGGCCGACCACCGCCGCCGACGCCCCCTCCGTCCCGTGGCGCGCGCCCCACACTCCGGGAGCCAGGTCTCCCTCACCCCCGAGGGACAGGACGACATGGCCGACGACGTCCTCGTCGAATTCGGCCACCCAGGCGCCCAGCGGGTGCGGCGGCGTCAGCCAGACAGCGGGCCGGTCGGGCCAGTCGACCGGATAGCCGTCGGCCCGGTGGACCTGTGCGAGGACCCGCGCGCACGCCGGGACATCCTCCTCGGTCCGCGGCCGGATCCGCAGCCCCGTCCGCTCCGCTCCGGCGCCGGAGCGCGCCGCGTGCACCCCCTTCGCCGGCACCCCGTCCGCCGCATGCACCCCGTTCACCTCGTCGGCCTCGTTCACCCCGCCATGGAAACACGGACGGGGCGCGGGCACGGTGGCAGGCGGCGGTCTCACTGCCACGCTCCCGCCGGCCGTCGCGCGACGAGTGTGCTGAGGATGCGCACCCCTCGGGTGGAGGCGGGATCGAAACCGGTGAGTCGGCGGACCCGGGTCAGGCGGTGGTCGAGCGTGCGCGGGTGGACGTCGAGGGCGGCCGCTGCCGCCCTGCGGTTCATGTCGCCGGCATCGGGTGCGTCGCGACGGCCTGACCGGGCAACACCCGTGCCGCCCCGCCGGCATCGGGTTCCCCCGCCGCACCACCGGCCGACGGCCCCGGCGAAGCTACCGCCCCACGACGTGGCGTGCCGCCTCGCGCAGGGCGGTCACGGCGGGGTCGTCACGGTTGCCGGGCAGCCAGGCCAGTTCGCTCGTCGAGGCGCCGAGTTCGGGACAGTCCACGTAGGTGATGCCGGCCCTCGGGTACAGCCGGCGGGCCGCGGCGGGGAGGAAGGTGATCGCCCGGCCCTGGGTGATGGCGAGGACCATGGCCTCGGTGTCCCTGACGACGGGCCCGAACCGCACCGCGGTGCCGTCGGGGCGCGGGTTGACGGTGAGGTGGTCCCACCACGGGCGGGGCACCTCCGGCGGCATGTCGACGACCGCACGGTCGGCGAGCTGGGCGAGGGTGAGTGTGTCCCGGTCGGCGAGCGGGTCGTCGGCGGACAGACAGACCACCCGGGCCTCCGCCGCCAGGCGCAGCGACTGCATGCCGGGAGGGAGCGGGCCACGCAGGAAGGCGGCGTCCACCTCCCCGGCGAGCAGGGTGGCGAACATGTCGGTGAAGGTGAGGTTGCGGACCTCGATCTCCAGGTCGGGGTGTTCACCGCGCAGCCGGGCGAGGACGGCCTGGGCGTGGGGCATGCCGGCCTCGGCGCCGAGACTGCCGATCCGCAGCCGTCCGCGTGCCGCGCCGGCGTGCCGGTCGGCGGTCCGGCGCAGTCGCGCCATGGCGTCGACCACCGTCCTCGCCTCCTCCACGAGAGCGTGTCCGGCCGCGGTCAGCCGCACGGCGCGCCCGCCCCGCTCGACGAGCGGGACGCCCAGCCGCCGTTCCAGGGACCTGATCTGCTGACTGAAGGCGGGCTGGGTGACGTAGACGCGTGCCGCGGCCCGTCCGAAGTGCAGTTCGTCCGCGAGGACGAGCAGCAGCCGGAGCTGGTGGATGCTCGGCTCCGGCGCACCGCCGGAGCCGCGACCGGGAGTCATACAGGGCAGGTTATCGAGAAGGAGACCGTCCTCTCCGCGCGCCGGGCTTCCGGTCCGGAACTCGCTGCGTCAGGATCATCACGATCCCCCTCACCGAGCCGTGTTCACCACGACCCCGAGGAATCACTTGTTACGCATCCACTTCGGCTGGCGCGATGTACAGAACGTGCGGCTGGCGCAACAGCCGGACCCGCTGTGGGAGTTGATGTGCGCGGTCTGCCGCTGGCAGACGGGGCAGGGTCCGTTGGAGTTCGGCCACTGGCGCCGCGAGACCGCCGGGCGGCTCACCCGGGACCCCCGCGGCGCCCGCGCCCTGGACATGCTGCGCGCCTTCGTGCCCACCGCCGGCTACATCCCCGACCTCCTGACGCCGCCGGTCACCGGTGAGGGGCTGGAGGCGGGGCTGGAGAGCGTACGGACGACCCCGCGCGGCCGGCTGGAGTCGGAACTCACCCGGCTCTCCGAGGCGACACCCCCGCCGGGAGGGACGAGGGGCCCGCGCGTACCCGCGACGGCCTCCGCCACACTCGTCACGGCCCTCCTGCGCGACTCCTTCCACGCGCTGCTCGGACCGTACTGGCAGCAGGTGCGGTCCTCCGTCGGCGACGACGTGGCCGTCCGGGCGCGCTCCGTGCTCGGCGGCGGGACGGCCGCGCTCCTGGACAGCCTCGGCCCGTTCGCCCGGTGGAACCCGCCCCATCTGGAGGTCGACTACCCCACCGACCGTGAACTGCACCTGGAAGGGCGCGGGTTGACGCTCGTCCCGTCGTACTTCTGCTGGCGCAGGCCCACCGCCCTCGCGGACCCCGGGCTCGATCCGGTCCTGGTGTACCCCATCGCCCGGCAGCCGCTCGACATCGTGCGGTCCGGCGAGCAACGGCTGGAGCAACTGCTGGGCAGGACACGGAGCGCGGTGCTCACCGACGTGGCCTCGCACCGTACGCGGACCACCACCGAGGTGGCCCACACCCTCGGACTCGCACCGGCCAGCGCGAGCTACCAGGTCGGCGTCCTGCGCGGCGCGGGACTGATCGTGAGCCACCGCGAGGGCAAGCACGTGGCGCACTCGGCGACGCCTCTGGCCTTCGGCCTGCTCGCCGGGAACGGGCAGACGTTTCGAAGAGGTTCGAAAGCCTGGTCGCTCCCGTAGGTCCGTGTCAGTGTCTCCGCATCAGCCACCGCGCGAAACGGCGGAAAGGTGGCGGAAGAACGGAGCGATGGATGAATCTGCGCAGGCGCGCACTGACCGTGTGCATTCTGACAGCGACCGCGTGCGGGGCCCTCGGGGCACCGGCCATGGCGATGCCGATGCCGTGGGAGACGAGCAACGTCCCTGCCACCGCCTCGGCCACCGACGGACAGAGCAACACCGCCTCCGCCCAGGACGGGAACCCCTGGCACGGCGTCGCGCCGGCGGGAACCACCGCCGCGTACGGGAACCCCTGGCACGGGCTCGCTCCGGCGCTCCCGATGCCCTGGGAGACCGGCACCTCCCCCGCCGTCCCCTCCGCCGCCGACGGGCGGAACGGAACCGTCACCGTCCTGTGCTCGGGGAGCTGTTACGAGTAACGGGCGCGGGCGGTGAGTCGGGCCGGGACCGAGGCGAGGCCGCCGGCGCCGGAGATCAGTGCGATGTGGCGGTCGGGCCGGATCAGGACGGGGGTGCGGTCGGTCCCGGTGCGCCGTCCTGCTGTCCCAGGGCGTACAGGTGCGGGAGGTTCACCACGATCGCCTCCTGTGTGCTGCGGGCGATGACGACCACCGCCTCCTCGGTGGGATCGGGGTTCTCCTCGCGGTGCGGGACGAACGGCGGGACGAAGATGTAGTCGCCGGGCGCGGTCCGCAGCCGCACCTCCTCGGGCCGCGGTCCGGAGTCGTCCACGAAGACGAACTCCGGGTGGCCGCTGACGACATGGATGGCGGTCTCGGACTCGCCGTGGTGGTGGTCGGAGGACGAGGTGGCGGGGGCGACATGGGTCTGCCCCATCCAGAGTTTCTCCGAGCCGACCGTCGTCCCGCTGATGGCCGCGAACCGGCGCATGCCCGAGGTCTGGGCGGTGCCCCCGTCGAGGGCGTCGGCGCGGATGTGGTGAAGTCGCGTGCGCAGGGGGGCGGTGGGCGCTCCCGCCGCGTCACCGAGGTGGGGATGGAAACCTTCGCCGGGGGTGGTCAACGGCTCACTCATGGCTCGGACGCTAAAGCTGTCCGAAAAAGGATGTCAAGAGGTGTCCATTGGCCTTCACCTGCGGCAATGTTCCCGCAATGAGGCGGTGAGACGCGCTCGGGCCCGCGTGGCGGCGGACCGCTCGGGCATCATGGGCCCATGCACATCTCCGCGAAGGCGGACTACGCCGCGCGGGCGCTGCTGGAACTCGCCCGCGAACCCTCCCGCCCCTTGACGTGCGAGGCCATCGCCTCCTCGCAGCAGATCCCGTTCCGCTTCCTGAAGTCCGTGGTGGGCGAGTTGCGCCGGGCCGGACTGGTGCGCAGTCAGCGCGGCTGCGAGGGCGGGTACTGGCTCGGCCGGCCCGCCGAGACCATCACGCTCCTCGACGTCGCCCACGCCGTGGACGGCGAGTTGATCACCCTGCGGGGCGAGCCGTTGACCGGGCTCGGCTATCCCGGACCCGCCGCCGGGCTGCCCGGGGTGTGGCGCAGGCTGGAGGACGAGGCCGCCGCCCTGCTGCGCGCCACGACGCTCACCTCGCTGCTGTCCGGGGCCCCGGCCGCGCCGCTGCCCGCCGGTGCGGGCGCACGGCCGGCGAGCGAGGGGGCCACCGCCGCATGACCGTCGTGGCGGGCCGTGCGCCGGTCGAGGTGGTGGAGTACACCGACCCGCTGTGTCCGTGGGCGTGGGGTTCGGAGCCCGTGCTGCGCAGGCTGCGCGCGGCGCTGGACGGCCGGGTCCGCTGGCGTCGCGTGTACGGCATCCTCTTCGACCACGACGACGACCCGGCCCCCGACCCGCCCGCGGAGACGCTCTGGTACGCCCGGCACGTCGAGGACATCGCGCGTCACACCCGTGCGCCCCGGGCGTTCCGGCTGAGCCGCGTGGCGGTGAGTTCCTGGCCCGCCTCGCTCGTCGCCAAGGCGGCCGAGGCACAGGGGCCGGAGGTCACCGAGCGGGTGCTGCGCCGGCTGCGGGAGAGTGTCTTCGTGCTCGGTGAGCCCGCGGACTCGCCGAAGCTGGCCCTGGCCGCCGTGCGGGGCGTTCCGGGCCTGGACGTGGAGCGGCTCGCCGCGGACGCCGCCTCGGCCGCCGTACGGGACCGGGTGCGCGCCGATCACGCCGAGACGCGCCGACCGGTGCCCCAGGTGCTGTCCGCGGGCGGGGACTCCCCGCATCCGGGGGCCGCCAAGGAGACCCCGGACGGCGGTCGCCGTTACGCCCTGCCCACACTGCTGGTCCGTACCGTCGACTCGCTGCGGGCCGTGCCCGGTTGGCGGCCGTACGAGGAGTACCTACACGCCGTCGAAGCGGTGTGCCCGGGGCTGTCGGCGGACCCCGCGCCCCTGCCGGCCGGGGCCGCCCTCGCCCGGTACCGCAGTCTGACGGGCCCTGAGCGGGAGCTGCTGACGCGTGGGGCGTGGCCCCCGCCCCGGGCCGTGCGGATCGACACCGCCGGGGGTCCGCTGTGGCTGCACCCCGAGGAGGCCACGACCCATCCGGCCGCCCACCTCGCTCCCCCGTCGGGGCCCTGACCACCCTTTCGATCTGCGGAGACGGCCCGTCCCGCCCAATGAGACACCTTTTAGTGTCCATTGACAGCCGGTCACGGCTCGCCCCAGGATGAGCACCATGCATACGACGCACCCCGGTGTGGTGTGCCGCTACGTGGACCTGCGGCGCACCTGCAGCGCTCTCTGTCGCTGACCGCCCGCCACCCACGGTTCACAGGCGCCGGTTCCGCTCCCCGCCGGCCCCGGCCTCCCGCCGCACGGCCGTACGGCGTCCGCCTTCGCGCCCGTGTTCCCGGCAACGGCCGTTCCCGCTCGCCCCGTCCGCCGGTGCCCGCCGGCGCGATGCCGGCCCCTCATGACCTGAACGCTCCCGAGCGCCCCTGAGCATGGTGCGGCCCCGTGCGCGCCGCGCCGACCGGGCCGACCGGGCCGACCGGCCTGCCCGATTCGCGCCCGATCCGGCGCCCGATCCCGTCCGCCCCGGCGCACGACGACGCCGCTGTGGCACACCGCCCCGTTTCCCGAGCCCGTCCCCGCAGCCGAGTTCGTCCCTGAGCGCACGGTTCCCGCACCGCGCGCCGGACACGGCCCGGCCCCGGCCCGCGCCCTCGAAGAAGGAATTCGCGATGTTCGCACCATTCATCCACCCCGGTCCCGGCCCGGACCCGCGCCCCGCCCGACGGGGCCGGCTGCGCGCCGCCGCGCTGGGGACCGTCCTCGTCACCGTGCTCACCCCTGCCCTGAGCGCCTGCGGCGGCGACACCGCCGCCGCGAGCGGCACCGCGACCCTGAAGTGGGCCTCCTCCTACTTCCCCTCCCACTGGGACCCGGTGGTCAGCGGCAGCGGCGCCCAGTTCCGCGAACTCGCTCTGGTCTACGCCTCGTTGACCCGCACCGACGAGAAGGGCGACGCCGTCCCCGACCTGGCCGAGAGCTGGAAGTACAACGCCAGGGGCGACGAGATCACCTTCCGCCTGCGCCCCCATCTGAAGTTCAGCGACGGCGAGCCGGTCGACGCCACCGCGGTGAAGGCCGCGATCGAACGCGCCAAGAAGCAGAAGGACTCCGCGCTGTTCGGCGATCTGACGTCCATCGAGTCGGTGGACGCCAACGGTCTGGACGCGGTCGTCCACCTGAACCAGGTCGACTACCAGATACCCCAGTTGCTCGGTGAGCGGGTACTGCAGATCGCCAGCCCCAAGGCGGCACGGGACGCGAGCGCGCTGGACCGCGACCCGGTCGGCGCGGGCCCGTTCCTCGTGACGCAGATCGTCCCGGGCACCAAGGCGGTGCTGAAGAAGAACCCCGACTACTGGGACGCGAAGGACATCCACATCGACCGCGTCGAACTCACCTCCGCGCCCGACGCCGCCACGGTCGTCTCCGGCCTGCGAACCGGCGTCTACAACTTCGCCGACATCGACCCCAGTCAGGCACAGGCCGCCGAGAAGGCCGGACTCGACGTCTTCGTCCAGCCCGGCTTCAACGCCTCCAACATCAGCCTGAACGTCAACAAGGCACCGTTCGACGACGACAGGGTCGTCGACGCCGTCCGGTACGCGGTCAACCGCCAGGAGTTCGTCGACAAGCTGACCTTCGGCTACGGCGAGACGACCGACCAGCCCTTCCCCAAGGGTTACGTCGCCTACGACCCCGCGTCCGCCGATGCCTACCCCTACGACCCGGCCAAGGCGAGAGAACTGCTCGCCGAGGCCGGTCACAAGGCCGGCGATCTCCAGCTGGACCTGGTCGTTCCGGCCGAGGACCCGCAGGCGGAGATCGTCCAGTCGCAGCTCGCGAAGGTCGGCATCAAAGTCACCATCAAGATCGACAAGAACTGGGCGACCCCGTTCTTCGCCAAGGACCTGGCGTTCTCGCTGTACTCGACGACCGGCCGCGACTCGGCGCTGCAGACGCTCACCGCCCACTTCGGCCCGCACGGACCGCTCAACCTCAGTTCCCCCTACGAGCCGGCCGGCTTCGAGGCGGCCGCGGCCAAGGTGCGCCGGACGCCGCTGAACTCGCCGGACTACGCCACGGTGCTGCGCGCGGCGACCCGGGCCGGGCTGAAGAGCAAGGCGCTGGTCTTCACCTACTCCCAGCCCAACCTCATCGCCAAGAGCACGTCCGTCTCCGACCTGCCGAAGAACCCGGCCCACCTCGACTGGACCGGCGTGACCATCGGCGGCCACTGACACCCCGTCCCCCACTCCCGTCCCATCCCCGCACACCGTTCACCCGCCCAGAGCCCACTTCGAGAGGGGGCATCCCATGACGACAACACAGGCGCAGGCGCGGCAACCGGCCCCGGCCGCCGACGGCCGCACGGCCGCCGGGACCCGGGCGCGGCACGCCGCGGGCCGCGTCCTTGCCACCGTCGCCCGGTCGGCCGCGCTCTTCGTGCCCGTCTTCCTGGTCGCGACCCTCGTGACCTTCGCACTGCGCTCGCTCAGCGGGCTCAGCCCGGCCAGGATCCAGCTCGGCGAGCAGGCCACGCCCGAGGCGATCGCCCGGGTCGAGTCCCAGTGGGGCCTGGACCGTCCCTTCCTGGTGCAGTACGGCGACTGGATCGGCGGCGTGCTGCACGGACAGCTCGGCGCGAGCTGGACCAACGGGGCCGACATCTCCACCCTCATCGGGCTCGGCCTCGGCGTGAGTCTGTCGGTGGCCGTCCTCGCCCTGGCCATCGGCGTCGTCGCGGGCTTCGCCCTGGGAACGCTCGCGGCGCTGCGCCGCACCACCTGGGTCGACCGCGTCGTCACCGGCTTCGTCACGGTGATCTCCGTGATGCCCGCCTTCGTGGTCGGGATCTTCCTGGTGGCGGTCCTCGCGGTCGGGCTGGGGCTGTTCCCTTCCGCCGGCTACGTCGAGCCGGGCCAGGGCATCGGACCGTGGCTCGCCCACATCACGCTGCCGGCAGTCGCCCTGAGCTTCGACGTCGTCGCCGACGTCGCCCGCCAACTGCGTACGAGTCTCGTCGCCGCGTACCGCGAGAACTACGTGACCGGCGCGCTGGTGCGGGGCCTGAGTCCGCGCCGGATCTTCTTCACCCACGTCCTGCGCAACGGCCTCGGGCCGACGCTGGCGACCCTCGGGCTGAAGTTCCCCTCGCTCGTGGGTGCTTCCGTCGTCACCGAGTGGATCTTCGGGCTGCAGGGGTTCGGCCGGTTCGCCAACGACTCCGCCCAGTCCGGCGACGTGCCCGCCGTCCAGGGCGTGCTGGTCGTGTCGATCGTCCTGGTCGTGGCGTTCAACCTCGTCGTCAACCTGGTGCTGGCGCGTGTGACGCCCGCGTCGCAGAGGGGAGTGTGAACCATGGTGCGCCGTGTGCTGTCCCTGCCGTCCGGCCGTGTCGCCGTGTGCGTGCTCACGGTGATCGCGCTGCTCGCGGCGTTCGGCCCGCTGCTCGCCCCGCAGGATCCGCTGGCCGGGGGCGACCACCCCCTCGCCGCCGCCTCGGGCGCCCACTGGCTGGGCACCGACTACCTGGGCCGGGACGTGCTGAGCCGCCTGCTCGACGGTTCCCGGGTCAGTGTGCTGGGTTCGCTGGAGGTGGCGCTGACCGCGCTGGTGGTGGGGGTGGTCCCGGGGATCCTGTCGGTGTACCTCGGCCGGGCCTTCGAGTGGATCACCCTGCGGCTGGCCGACACCCTCGTCGCGCTGCCCTTCCTGCTGTTCGCCGTCGCCGTCGTCGCCCTGCTCGGCAACGGCATCACCCAGGCGATGCTGGTGACCGGAGTGCTGGTCTCCCCGCTGTTCTACCGGGTCTCGCGGGCAGCCACCCTGGCGGTGGCGCGGTCGCCGTACGTGGAGGCGGCGCTCGTCTCCGGCGCCACGATCGGCTGGGTCGTACGCCGTCACGTCTGGGTCAAGGTGCTGCCGCCGATCGCGGTGGCGCTCGCCCAGACCGTCGGCACCGGCTTCGTGATCGTCTCCAGCCTTACGTTCCTCGGCATCGGCGTCCAGCCGCCCGCGCCCACGTGGGGCGGGCTGCTCGCCTCCGACCTGGGCTATCTCGGCCAGCGGCCGTGGGCGCCGGTCACCCCCGCACTCCTGATCATGGTCACCGTCTGGGCCTGCAACGTCCTCGCCGACGTCCTGCGCGACGTCTCCGGCGAGGCCGGCCGCGCGCTGCTGGGCAGCCGCCGGGCGCGCGCCGCCCGCCGGATCGACCAGGCCGATCCCGCTCCCGCCGGAGGCGCACGATGAGCACCCTGTCCCGGAAGCCGGCCGCCGGTCACCGCGCCGCCGAGCCGCCCGCCCCCGCACCACCGGTGACGCCCGCGTCACCGGTACCCCCCGTACCACCGCCCGCCTCCGCACCGCCGGTGGCTCCCGCGCTGGCCGTGCGTGATGTGCGCATCAGTGACCGGGCCGGGGACCGCGAGATCGTCCACGGGGTGAGTTTCACCCTCACCCCCGGCCGGACGATCGGCATCGTCGGCGAGTCCGGCAGCGGGAAGACCCTCACCTGCCGCGCCGCGCTGGGCATCCTGCCCCCGCACTTCGAGATCACCGGTGGCTCGGTCGAGATCGGGGGCCGCGACACCGTCGGTCTGACGCCCGCCGAGTGGACGGCGCTGCGCGGCGCCACCATCAGCGCGGTCTTCCAGGACCCGGCCTCCTACCTCAACCCCTCGATCCCGGTCGGCAGGCAGGTCGCCGAGGTCGTCCGGGTCAAGAAGGGCGCGGGCCGGCGCGAGGCCCGCCACCGGACGCTGGAGCTGCTGCGCGCCGTACACCTGCGGGACCCCGAACTCGTCTACTCTCAGTACGCGTTCGAGCTCTCCGGCGGCATGCTCCAGCGGGTGCTCATCGCGGCGGCCGTCGCCGCCGACCCGCGCGTCCTGATCGCCGACGAGGCCACGACCGCCCTCGATGTCACCGTCCAGGCCGAGATCCTCGACCTGCTGGCCGAACTGCGCGCACGCGCCGGCCTCGCCCTCGTGGTGGTCTCCCACGACCTGGCCGTCGTCGCCCAGTTGTGCGACGAGGTGCTCGTCATGCGCCGGGGCGAGGTGGTGGAGCAGGGCCCCACCGAGGAGGTCCTGCACCGTCCGCGGCACGACTACACCCGGCTGCTGATCGCCGAACACCAGCAGTACGGCCTGGAGAAGTTCCTCACCCCGGAGGAGGACGCGTGAGCGACGACACCACCACCGGGCCGGACCGTCCCGTGCTCGAGATCGACGGCCTCGAGGTGCACTACGGGGTGCGCCGCCGGCGCCGGCGCGCCCTGCACGGCGTGTCGTTGAGCGTCGCCCCCGGGGAGACCGTCGGCATCATCGGCGAGACCGGCTCGGGCAAGTCCACCCTCGCGCGGGCCGCGCTCGGCCTGGTGCGCGCCTCCGCCGGATCGATCGCGGTCGACGGCGAGGACGTCACCGCCCACGGCACCCGCCAGTGGCGCGCGCTGCGCCGCAGAGGGGTCGTCCAGTACGTGTTCCAGGACCCGCTGCGCAGTCTCGACCCGGACCTGAGCATCGAGACCTCCCTGACCGAGCCCCTGCTCATCGGGGGCGCCACCCGTGAGGAGGCGGCGGCGCGGGTGCGGGAGTTCCTCCCCCGCGTCCGGCTCGACGAGGACCTCCTCGGCAGGCTGCCGGGCGAGCTGTCCGGCGGGCAGCGCCAGCGTGTCGCGGTGGCCCGCGCCCTGGTCACCGGGCCGCGGCTGGTCATCCTCGACGAGCCGGTCAGCGCCCTGGACTCCGCCAACCGGGTACAGGTCCTGGAGATCCTCAAGGGGCTGCGCGCCGACGGCGTCGCCCTCGTGTTCATCTCCCACGACCTGGGCTCCGTCGCCGGGGTCGCCGACCGCGTCGCGGTGCTGTACCGGGGCGAACTGGTCGAGGCGGGCGCCACCCGCGACGTCATCACCGCGCCCCGGCATCCGTACACGCGGCTGCTCCTCGGGTCCGCGCCCACCCTGCGCGGCGCACCGGCGGACCGCGCCGAACGCGACGCCCTGCGCGCGCTGCTGCACACCTGAGACTCACCAGGAAAGGACACCTTGTCATGCCCCGCACCCTGCACCTCGCGCTCCACCCCTACGGCGTCGGCGGCCCCGGCCAGCACGGCCTGTGGAAGGACCCCCGCGTCGCGAAGAACGCCAGCATCGACATCGACTACTACATCCGGCTGGCCCAGGCGGCCGAACACGCCCTGTTCGACGCGCTGTTCATCGTCGACAGCCAGTTCATCAACGCCACCTACCCCGCGCACTACCTCAACCGTCTCGAACCGCTGACGCTGCTGTCCGCGGTCGCCACCCACACCCGGCACATCGGGCTGGTGGGCACGGCGAGCTCCACCTACAACTCGCCGTTCAACCTGGCCCGCCGGTTCGCCTCGCTCGACCACATCAGCGGCGGACGGGCCGGCTGGAACGTGGTGACCAGCTTCGACACCGGCACCGCGCGCAACTTCGGGCTGGACGAGCACCTCGACTACGCCACCCGATACGGCCGCGCCCTGGAGTTCGTCGAGGTCGCCCGGGGGCTGTGGGACTCCTACGAGGACGACGCCTTCCCCGCCGACGTCGAGCGCGGTGTCTTCCTCGACCCGGACAGGCTGCACTCCCTGGACCACGTGGGCGAGCACTTCTCGGTGGCCGGTCCGCTGAACCTGTCCCGTTCCCCGCAGGGCCAGCCGGTGATCTTCCAGGCCGGGGTGTCCGAGGAGGGCCGCGACCTCGCCGCCCGGGTCGCGGAGGGCATCTACGCACCCGGCGGAACCCTGGAGCAGGCGCAGGAGTACTACGCCGACATCAAGCGGCGCACCGCCGCGTACGGCCGGGACCCCGACCACATCAAGATCTTCCTGCACGGCGGGCCGATCGTCGCCGCCACCGACGAGGCCGCCCGGCGCCGTGAGCGGGAGATCTTCGAGGAGGACAACGACTTCGCGCGCAACCTCGCGCTGCTCGGCCGTTCCTTCGGGGCCTACGACTTCAGCGTGCACGATCTGGACGCGCCCTTCCCGGACGTCGCCCACCTCGCCGAGAAGGGCGGCCGCACCGGCGCCGCGAAGCTCATCGAGCGGGCCCGCGCCGAGCATCTGACGTTGCGTCAAGTCGCGGAGAGTGTCAACCAGTTCCGCCGGTCGCCGTTCGTCGGGGATCCGCGCACGGTGGCCGACACCATCGAGCGGTGGTTCGACGCCGGCACCCTCGACGGCATCAATCTCGCCTTCCGCACCGAGGAGGAACTCAGCCTCTTCGTCGACGGCGTCGTGCCCCTGCTGCAGAAGCGCGGCCTGTTCCGTACCGAATACACCGCCGACACCCTGCGCGGCAACCTCGGCCTGCCCGTCCCGGCGAACCGCCACACCCGCGAGCGGGCGCTCGCGGCCGGCTGAGGCCGCCCCCGACACGAAAGACGTGCTCATGACCAGCGACGGACCCCGTTCCCGGCCCGGCCGCCGGCCCCGGCGCCGGGGCCGGACGACGACGTCCCTCATCACGACCGCGGTCGCACCCGCCCCGGGCGGGACGCCCGCCCACTCCAGCCTTCCCGTTCCCGCACCCGCAGGGAGTTCGACATGACCCAGTACAGCGACTTCTTCGCACCGGAAGGCCTGCGCGTGCGCGGCACGGTCGTGGTCGTCCCCGGCCGCGGCGAGACCCTGGCGACCTACGGCCGGCTCGGCAGGCGGCTCGCCGCGGACGCCTACCGCGTACGCGTCCTGAACGCCCCGGCCCTCGACGGCGACGACGCGACGGTGGAGCTGAGCACCCTGCTCGAGGCCGCCGTCACCGGCACCGTCGCGGAGGGGAGCGCCGGCGGTGAGGACGTCGTACGGCCGCTCGTGGTCGTCGGCGCCGACTCGGGGGCCGCGGCCGTGGCCGCGCTCCTCGGCCGGGCGGGGACCGCGGCCACCGTACGGCCCGACGCGCTGGTCCTGGCCGGTCTGCCGGGCCGGGGCGCGGGCTCCGCCGGGAGCTGGGAGGAGGAGCTCGACGTGCGCACCGCCTGCCCCACCCACCGGGGCACGCTCACCGACGACCCGGACGTCCGGCGCGGCTCGCTCGGCCGGGCCCTGCCGGACACCGTGTCGGCGGCGGCCCTGGAGGTGCGCACCGATCTGCCGGTCCTGTTCCTCGTCGGTGACGCCGACCCCCTGGCCGACCACGAGAGCCTGCGGCGCACGGCGGAGTCCGCGCCGCGGGCCCGGCTCTCGGTCGTCCACGGCGCCCACCACGACGTCCTCAACGACCTCCAGCACCGGTCGGTGGCCGCCGAACTCGTCGATTTCCTGGAGACCGTGCGCAACGGCCTGCGGCCGCTGGTCACCGTGGAGTCCAGCGCGTGGTGAACGGCCGCCCCGCACCCCTCGCCCTCCCGCTCCGCCCCAGCCCCAGCCCCAGCCCCAGCCCCAGCCCCGGAAGGTAACCCCATGGCCGCCATCCTGTCCGTCTCCGGTAGCCCCTCCCCCACCTCCCGCACCACCCGCCTCCTGCGCCATCTCGACGAACGCCTGCGGCAGCAGGGGCACGAGGTGACACCGCTGGAGGTGCGCACCCTGCCCGCCGACGTCCTGCTCGGCGCGGACGTCCGGCACCCGGCCATCACCGGCGTCGCGGAGCTGTTCGCACGTGCGGACGGGGTGGTGATCGGTACCCCCGTCTACAAGGCCGCGTACTCGGGCCTGCTCAAGTCGCTGCTCGACCTGCTCCCGCAGTACGCGCTGAGCGGGAAGACCGTCCTGCCCCTGGCCACGGGCGGCAGCCAGGCCCACGTCCTGGCCATCGACTACGCGCTGCGCCCGGTCCTCAGCTCCATGGGCGCCACCCACATCGTGCCCGGCTGGTTCACCCTCGACCGGGACATCGCCCGCGGCACCGACCCGCTCGTGGTCCCGGCCCCCACCGCCAGGGCCCTGGAGGAGGTGACGGACCGTTTCTCGGCTGCCCTCGGCGGCAGCGTCACCGCCCTGGCACCCACCGCCTGAGCCCGCGCCCGCCGACGGGCGTCACGCATCCGGGCCGACCACCGGCGCGGCGGCGGCGCGTGGGGGATGCTGGGTGACCATGACAGCAAACGCGGACAACACCGAGAACGTACGGGACACGGCTCCGGGCGGTGCGGCGAGCAGCGAGGTGCGGGCGCTCCTGCGGAGTCTGGACGGGCAGCGACGCCATGTCCTCGACACCCTCGACGGGCTGGCCGCGAGGGACCTCCGACGGCCCGTGCTGCCTTCCGGGTGGCACTGCCTGGGGCTGGTCCAGCATCTGACGCTCGATGTGGAGCGGTTCTGGTTCCGCGCGGTCGTCGCCGGGGACGAGGAGGTCATCCGCGCCCTGCCGAGCGGCGACGAGGCGTGGCGGGTGGCCCCGGAGCTGCCGGCCGCCGAGGTGCTCGACCGGTACCGGCGGGAGGCGGAACTCGCCGACGCCCTCATCACCGTCACCTCCGCCGACGCCGCCCCGGTCTGGTGGCCGCACGACCTGTTCGGCGAACCGCACCTGCACACCCTGCGCGACGTCCTGCTGCACGTCATCACCGAGACCGCGTGTCACGTCGGCCATCTCGACGCGGTCCGGGAGCTGATCGACGGCCGCCGCCGACTGGTGCTGACCTGAGGGTGCCCGAGGAACACGGGTGGACACCGGGGCACGACGAAGGCGAGGAGTCTGCTTCTCCTCGCCTTTTACAAGGTATAGCTCACCGGGGGGCTTGCGGCAAGGCCCCCGTCGTACCGGACAATCTGCGGCCGAGGCCACCACCTGCGGAAACGGAGCTGTCGCAGTGAGCGAGCGGTACGTGTGGGATCTGCGAGAGGTCGACGGGGAACACGTCGCACTCGTCGGAGGCAAGGGAGCGCACCTGGGCGAACTGTCCCGGATCGAGGGCGTCCGGGTGCCCGAGGGGTTCTGCGTGACGACCGGTGCGTTCCGGCGGGCGCTGGAACGGGCGCCGTGGGTCGGGGAGGGGATCGAGCGGCTGTCGCGCGTGGACCCGGACGACCGGGAGACGCTCCGCGCACTCGGCACGCGGATCCGCCGGGCGATCGAGGAGACGCCCCTGCCGGACGAGGTCGCCGGGGCGATCACCGGGGCGCTCGCCCGGACCGGTGAGCGGGCCGCGTACGCCGTCCGCTCCAGCGCCACCGCGGAGGACTCGCCGACGGCGTCGTTCGCCGGCCAGCAGGACACGTATCTCAATGTCCTGGGGCCGGCGGAGGTGCTGCGGCACGTCAGCCGGTGCTGGGCCTCGCTGTTCACCGAGCGGGCCGTGGCCTACCGGCGACACCACGGCATCGACGACCGGGCGGTCGGCATGGCCGTGGTCGTGCAGCGGATGGTCGTCGCCGAAGCGGCCGGCGTGCTGTTCACGGCCGATCCGGTCACGGGAAACCGCACGGTCGCCACCGTGGACGCCGGTTACGGCCTGGGCGAGGCGCTGGTGTCCGGCACGGTGACCCCGGACGTGTTCACGGTGCGGCACGGCGATGTCGTCGCCCGGTCGATCGGCGCCAAGCAACGGGCCGTCCACGCCGTGCCGGGCGGCGGCACGCGGACGGTGGAGGTGGAGCCGCGGCGGCAGAAGGAGCCTGCCCTGACGGACGCCCAGGTGAGGGAACTGGTAGGGCTCGGGCGGCGGATCGAGGCGCGGTTCGGCCGGCCGCAGGACATCGAATGGTGCCTGGCCGACGGCGGCTTCGCGATCGTGCAGAGCCGGCCGATCACCACGCTGTTCCCGCTCCCCGAGAACGTCGACGGGGGGAACCACGTCTACCTCTCCGTCGGCCACCAGCAGATGATGACCGACCCGATGAAGGCCCTCGGGCGTTCGGTGTGGCAGCTGTTGGCCATGGCGCCGATGCTGGAGGCCGGCGGCCGGCTGTTCGTCGACGCCACCCCGCATCTGATCCCGCCCGCACGCCGTGCCGCCTTCCTGGACATGGTCGGCAGGTCCGATCCGGTGACCCGGGACGCGCTGGAGACCGTCCTCGACCGCGACGGCTTCCTCCCGACACTGCCGGACGAGGCCCCCTCCGGGCCCGCGGCCGACAGCACCCCGCCGCCCCCGCCGCCGGCCGATCCGGCCCTCCTCACCGAGCTGGTCGAACACAGCAGGGCGTCACTGGCCGCCCTCCGGCGCGACCTCGCCGACAAGAGCGGGCCGGCGCTGTTCGACTACCTGCTGGAGGTGGCCGTCAAGGAGCACAAACGGGTCCTGTCCCATCCGCCGAGCATGCGGGTCGTCATGGCGGGGATGGAGGCCACGTGGTGGCTGAACGACAAGCTGCTGGAGTGGCTGGGGGAACAGAACGCGGCCGACACGCTCATCCTGTCCGCCCCCGGCAACATCACCTCCGAGATGGGGCTGGCCCTGCTCGACGTGGCGGACGTGATCCGCCCGCACCCGGAGGTGGCAGCGTTCCTGCGGACCGTCGACAAGGCCGAGGACGCCGGCTTCCTGGACCGGCTGGCGGATCTTCCGGGCGGGGCGGCCGCCCGGGACGCCCTCCGGGCCTACCTCGACCGGTACGGCATGCGCTGCGTCGGCGAGATCGACCTCACGAGGGAGCGGTGGAGCGAGCGTCCCTCCACCCTCCTGCCCGTCCTCCTCGACCACGTCAGGAACTCCGCACCGGGCGCCGCCGCACGGCGCTTCGAGGAGGGACGGCAGGAGGCGCGGCGGAAGGAACAGGACGTACTGACACGCCTGCGGGCCCTCCCGGACGGGGAACGCAAGGCCGCCGAGACCAAGGTGGTGATCGACCGGGTCCGTACCTTCGTCGGCTACCGGGAGTACCCGAAGTACGACATCGTCAACCGCCTCTTCCTGTACAGGCAGGCGCTCCTCGCCGAGGCCGACCGGCTCGTGACGGCCGGCGCGCTCACCGACCGGGAGGACGTCTACCACCTCACCCTGCGAGAGTTCCACGAGGCCGTGCGCGTGGGACGGGTGGACGAGCGGCTGATCCGGCGGCGCGAGGAGGAGTTCCGGTCGTACCACGCGCTGACGGTGCCGCGGGTGCTCACCTCGGACGGCGAGTCGGTCACCGCCTCCTACCGACGGGAGGGGGTGCCGGAGGGGGCCCTGGTGGGCCTGCCGGTCTCCACCGGGACCGTCGAGGGCCGGGCGCGGGTCGTCCGCGACATGGCGGAGGCCGAGCTGGAGGCGGGCGACATCCTGGTCACCGTCTTCACGGATCCGAGCTGGTCACCGTTGTTCGTCGGGATCGCGGCGCTGGTGACGGAGGTGGGCAGCCTGATGACCCACGGCGCGGTCATCGCCCGGGAGTACGGCCTGCCGGCGGTGGTGGGCGTGGACGGCGCCACCCGGCTCATCCGGGACGGGCAGCGGATCCGCGTCCACGGGAGCGAGGGGTACGTCGAGCTTCTGGGCTGAGTCGTTTCGTCGCGGCTCCTGTTCCGGTCGCGGTTCTTGTTCCCGTTCCGCGGCGCATGGAGAGGGCCCGGTGGCCGACGGTGACCAC
Organism: Streptomyces sp. B3I8; assembly: GCF_030816915.1. NCBI lineage: Bacteria > Bacillati > Actinomycetota > Actinomycetes > Kitasatosporales > Streptomycetaceae > Streptomyces > Streptomyces sp. B3I8. The sequence continues at coordinate 110,200 of NZ_JAUSYN010000002.1, forward strand.
CGGGCCCGCGGTCCGGTCGGGCGTGGCGCCGGACCGGTCAGTCGTCCCGCAGCCCGGCCTTCCACGCCCGGTACAGCAGCGCGGGATCGTCGGTGACGGCGACGTGCCGGGGGCGCCAGCCGAGGAGGCGGCGGGCCTTGTCGTTGGAGACGAGTTCGTCCTGGTCGGCGGCCATGTGCATCATGCCGCCCGCCTCCGCGGGCTCCAGCCCGATCTCCTCGGTGCAGCCGGCGGCCCCGATCACGGACCGCTGCACGTCCAGGGTCCGCAGGCGCTGGTCGTCGGCGATGACGAACACCTCGCCGTCGACCGCCGCCGGGTTCTCGAGGACGCGGACGTAGGCCTCGGCGAGGTCGTCGACGTGGACCCAGCTGTAACGCTTGGCGGTGTCGCCGTAGAAGACGGGCTTTCCGGCCTCGGCCGCGACGAACCAGTGTCCGGTCATGGAGGTGGTGGCCGGGCCGCCGTACACGAAGCCGGGGCGCACGACGGTGTGGGCGAGCGGGCCGGCGGCGAGTTCCTTCTCCAGCAGGAACCGGAAGCCGAGGGGGCTCTCGGGGTTGCCGGGGGTGTTCTCGTCCATGAGGGGCAGGCCCGTACGGCCGTAGGAGGAGATGCCGGTCGTGTAGACGAGGTGGTGGCGGCGCCCGGACCGCTCCTGGGCGGCGGCGAGTTCGGCGAACAGCCGGCGGTCGGTGCCCAGCGGGTCGTTCATGTCCAGGAGGAGATGGACGACGGCGTCCGTGCCGTCCAGGTGCTCGCGCCAGGTCTCGGGAACGGCGAAGTCGCCCTGTACCGGGGTGACTTCGTCCCGCATCAGTTCACGGGCCGCAGGGCCGGAGGCGTCGCGGGTCAGGCCGAGGACGGTGTGTCCGGCGCGGGCCAGGGCAGCGGAGACGCGGTGTCCGACGTATCCGGTGGCGCCGATGACGAGGATGTGCACGCTGTTCGCTCCTGCGAGGGTGTGGGGCTGCGGTGTGGGAGGTCGGGTGTCGTTCCGGCTGTGTGCCGTGTGCGGTGTGCCGGTGGTGTGCGCGGTGCGGGGCCCGGCATCGGGCATCGGGCATCGGGCATCGGGCATCGGCGGATACCCGACGCGTGTCGCCCGGCGCCGTCCGGTGTCATGCGCCGGGGTCGGTGACCGCGGGGTAGTCGACGTAGCCGGTCGCGTCGCCGCCGAAGTAGGTCGTGCGGTCCGGGGGCGTGAGCGGGGCTCCCGTGCGGAACCGTTCGACGAGGTCGGGGTTGCTGATGTACGGCTGTCCGAAGGCCGCCAGGTCGATGATGCCGGCGCCGATCAGCTCGTCGGCGCTCTCCCGGGTCATGCCGCCTGCCAGCACGAACGGCGTTCCCGGCATCCGCGCACGCATGTCGCGCAGCAGCGCGCGCAGCCGCTTCCGCGGCTCGCCGCCGTCGTCCGCGAAGCCGCTCGTGTCGTGCACGTGGACGTAGGCGAGGTCGCGGGCCGCGAGCTCTTCGGCCAGGGCCAGGTAGGTCTCCTCGGTCCGGTCGTCCGCAGGCATGTTGCCGACCGTGCTGAACGGGGAGAACCGTATGCCCACCCGGGAGGCACCGATCCGCTCGACGACGGCGTCGGTCACCTCCAGGGTGAAGCGGATCCGGTCGGCGACGTCGCGGCCCCCGTACCGGTCCGTGCGGTCGTTGAGTTCGGCGTTGAGGAACTGTTCGAACAGGTACTGGGTGGCGGCGTGCAGCTCCGTGCCGTGGAAGCCTGCCTTGTCCGCGGCTGCCGCGGCGGCGGCGAAGTCGGCCGCCACACGGCCGACTTCGGCGGTGCCCAGCGCGCGCGGTGTCGATGCCGGGACTCTCCCCGGGGTGCCGTCGGGCCCGTAGGCGAAGGCCACGTCGCCCGAGGCCCTGGCCACGGAGCTGACCGGTGCCCGCCCGTCCGCCTGCAGGGACACGTGCGAGGCCCGGCCGGCGTGCCAGAGCTGGGCGAAGATGCGGCCGCCGCGGTCGCGGACGGCGTCGGTGACGCGCTGCCAGCCGGCGACCTGCGCGGCGGTGTACAGGCCCGGCGTGAAAAGGTAGCCGGTCGCCTCCCTGGAGATCGGCGCCCCCTCCGAGACGATCAGACCGGCGCTCGCGCGCTGTGCGTAGTAACGGACGGTGAGGTCGTCGGGGACCTCCTCCAGCGCCCGGGCGCGCGTCATCGGCGCCATCACCACGCGGTTGGGGAGCCGCAGACCTCGCAGGTCGAAGGAATCGAAAAGGTGCTGTGCCACGGGAACGGCCTCTCACTCATGCGTCTGCTGCCGCAGTACCTGTTACATCTGTACCTGGTACGCATGTACCAGGTACAGATGTAACAGGTACAGATGTACAGATGCAAGGCCGGGGGTCGGCGACGTGACGGAGTCGAGCGCGGGAGAAGAAGACCGGTGCGCGTCGCGGGTATGCGAAGGAGCCGGAGCGCGGCGGCGGGGAGAGCACAGCAGGAGGGACGGAAAGGCACCGCGAGCGGACGCCCCCAAGGCGGGACGCCGCCGCACCGCGCGGGGCGCGAAGGGAAACGGGAAGCCGGGGAACACGAGGACCGGCACGTGCCGGACAGCGCGCGTGCGCGCCCTCGGCCGTTACGCCGCCGGGTGCGCGCCCAGGCGCCGGATCAGGTCGAGAACGGACGCGTGGAAGCAGTCGATGTCGAGATCGGGGTAGGTCAGAGCGGTGAGGACCTGACCCTGGAGGACGGCCGCCATCGCGAACCCTGCGGTGACCCCGCCGACGCACGGCGCCATCATCTCCGCGATCCTCGCGTGGTACTCGTGGAACGTGGGCCGCAGCGCGGGGTCGTGGGTGGCCGCGACCACCATCTCCTGCACCGCCGCGGCCGCGTCCCTGTGCTCCGTGACCAGCGAGACCACGTAGTCCGCCACCAACCCCGGCAGTTCCTCCGCCGTCACGGTCGGCGGCGGTTCGGTGAGCTGGTCGCTGACGATCTGCAGCGCCCGCTCGAACATCGCACGGCGCAGTTCCTCGATCGAGGAGAAGTGGTACGTCACGGAGGCCAGGGACGCCTTGGCGGTCGCCGCCACGGTCCGGTGCGTCAGGCTGCCCGAACCGCCCTCGGCGACGACGGCGATGGCGGCGTCCAGCAACGCGGTACGCCGCGCGGCACCACGGGCCGTCAAGGTGCGGACCTCGCTCACGACCTCTCCCTCCACCGCTTGGCCACCGCCGGCAGGCACAAACGTACCGGATGCCCGGGAGCCGACGGGATCCCGCCGGCGGGGCACGGCGGAGGAGGTCCCGGCAGGGGCCCGACGAGGACACCGCCCACGTCGGGCACGTACCCGCGCGGGATCAGAGGAGGACCACGACCTTGCCGTGGACGTGGCGGCCCGCCTGGAGTTCCACGGCCTCCCGCACCCGCTCGACGGGGAACGTGGCGGCGATGGGCACGGTGATCTCACCGGCGGCGACCGCGGCGGCGATCCGCTCCAGGTCCTCGGGCCGTGCTTGGAAGCCGCCGGTCGGGCGCACCCCCTCGGGCACGTCGGTGCCCGCGGCGATCGTGGAGATCCGCGCGGCGGGGACGCCGAGGGCGAGCGCCGCCTCGGCGGTCTCGGTGCCGAACAGGTCCGTCGCCGCGCTCACCCCCTCGGGCGCCAGCGCGCGCACCCGGTCCGCCAGACCGGGGCCGTACGTGACGGGCTCGACGCCGAACTCACGCAGGAAGCCGAAGGTGGCCTCGGAGGCGGTGCCGATCACCCGGGCCCCGGCCCGTCGCGCGAGCTGCACGGTGAGCACACCGACACCGCCGGCCGCGCCTCCGACCAGGACGGTGTCGCCCTCCTTCAGGTCGATCGCGGCGAGCGCCGCCGCCGCCGTCAGCCCCGCCACGGAGAGCGTGGCGGCGACCTCGTCGCCGACCTTCTCGGGCGTACGGAAGAGCCACTCCGCCGCGGGGTCGACCACCACGAGGTCGGCGACGGCGCGGCCGGTCGCGCCCCCGTGGACCCGGTCGCCCACCGCGAATCCGGCGACCCCCTCGCCCACCTCGTCCACGACACCGGCGAAGTCGGTGCCGAAGCCGCCCGGGAGGGAGAGGCCGAACCGCTCCGCCACCGGCGGTGTGGAGGTGAGCACCCAGTCCATGGGGTTGAGGCCGGCCGCGGTCACCCGCACGCGCACCTGGCCGGGGCCCGCGTGCGGCTCCGGAACCTCGCGCAGCTCCAGCACCTCGGGGCCCCCGAACGTCTCGTGCACAACGGCTCGACTCATGACATACCTCCACGCGAAGCGATCAGTGATGAGACTTGGTCCCATCACTGTACACGGCGATGGGACCGAGTCCCGTGGCCCGTAAGCTGTGTCCATGGCCCGCTGGGAACCCAATGCCGCGCAACGACTCGCCGTCGCCGCGCTCGAACTGTTCGACGAGCGCGGGTACGACCACACGACCGTGCTCGACATCGCACAGCGCGCGGGACTCGCCAAGAGCACCTTCTTCCGCCACTTCCAGGACAAGCGGGAGGTGCTCTTCGGCGAGGACCCGCTCACCGGGCCGCTCGTCGCCGGGATCACCGCGGCGCCCGCCGCAGCCACTCCGCTCGAAGCGGTGGCGCAGGGTCTCGACGCGCTCGGGCAGGAGGTGTTCACCCCCGCCCGCCACCCCTTCGTCGCCCGCCGGCGCTCCGTCATCGACGCCCACGACGACCTCCAGGAACGCGAGGCCCTGAAGGGCCTGCACCTCACCGCCTCAATGACCCGGGCCCTGACGGACCGCGGGGTGGCCGCCCTCACCGCGGAAGTGGCCGCCCAACTCGGCGCGCTCGCGCTGAAGACGGCGTACGAGCGCTGGAGCGGGGCGGGCGGCACCGAGGAGTTCGGCGCCCTCGCCCGGCGGGTCCTCGGCGAGGTCGAGGCCGCCGCCTCCGGCCTGTGACGAACCGTCCGCCCGGCACGGGTGGGGCGATGCGTGCCGGGTGGGAGGTTCGTTCCGCCGGTCGGGCGGTCGGGTGGTCGGGTGGTCGGTCGGGCGCGGGTGCTGCGCGGATCACCCGACGTGCGGCCTTCCCGACGGCCGCGGTTCGCCTCCCGTACGCCTTTCCCCTGTGTGATGGGGGAGCAGTCGTGGGCGCGGCGGGTGCAATTCCGCGGTGGTCCATTACCGTCATTCCCCGAGTGCGTGCGTACCGGCCGTTTCGACTGTGACAACGTTGTCTCCACGGTGGCCGGGGGTGCCCGGGTATCGCGAACGCTGGAGAGGTTTCGTGCCGAGAAGACCCGTAGGACTTCGACCACCTGCCCACCGAGCGGCTTCGGCGCGGACCGTCCGCCGTCGGCCGCTGCGTGCCGCGGCGGCCGCGCTGCTCGCGGGAGCGCTGGCCCTCGCCGGGTCGGCGGGCGGCGGCGGTACGGCCGTGGCGCTGCCCGGCGCGACCGCCCCCGCGGGGTCCGCCGCGTCCGCGGGGACGCCCGGCGGCACGGACCACACGAAACTCGTCGACCCGTTCGTGTCGACCGCGGGTGACGACGGCAACGACCTGCCGGGCGCGCAGGCGCCGCACGGTCTGGCCAAGGTCAACCCGATGACCACGCCGGGTCGTAACCACTCCGGGTACGACTACGACGAGGACCACATCGCCGGGTTCACCGCCACGAACCTCGACGGCGTCGGCGGCTCCGGGGGCGGCGGCGACCTGCTGGTCGTCCCGACCTCCGTGCGGTACGACAGCCGCCCCACCGCGAGCGGTTACGCGCACCCGTACAGCCATGACGACGAGAGCGCGACGCCGGGTTACTACCGGGCGGGCCTCGGCGCCCTCTCCGGCACCGGGTCGAAGGTGACCCAGGGCTCCGGAACGATCGACGCCGAGATGACCGCGACGACGCGTACGGCGCTGGAACGGTACCGCTTCCCCGCCGGGTCGACCCCCCAGCTCGTCCTCGACCTCGCCAACAACTACACCAGCCGCACCCGTTCGACCCTGAAGGCGACGACGCTCGCGGACGGCACCACGTCCCTCACCGGGCAGATCGCGGGGTCGTTCAACGGCGCCTCGTACCGGATGTACTACGCCGCCACCACCAACGTCCCCGTCACCTCCCTCAGGAGCTGGGGCGCCGACGGCAAGCTGAGCGACGCCACCGAGCGGGACGGCACCGACACCGGCGCCGTCCTCGGCTTCGGCACCTCCGCCGGCGACGACGTCGAACTGCGCGTCACCCTCTCGCCGATCAGCGCCGAGCAGGCCGTCGCCGACCAGCGCGCCGAGGTGGGCGGCCTCACCTTCGACCAGGCGCGGGCACGGACGAAGGCGGAGTGGAACGACACGCTCGGCGCCGTCGCCGTGCGGGCGTCCGCGACCTCGGACCCCGGCTCGACGCTGACCAAGGAGTTCTACACGCACCTGTACCGCATGTACGCGCTGCCGGTGAACGCGACCAGCACGAGCGGAACGTACCGCGGTGTCGACGGGGCGGTGCACGAGGCGAACGGCTTCACGTACTACGACGGCTGGTCGTCCTGGGACGACTTCCGCAAGTACTCCGTGGAGGCGTACATCGACCCGGACACCTACCGGGACATGGTGCAGTCGGCCGTCCTCCTCTTCGCCGACGCGCACACCGCGGGCAAGAGCCCGGGCAGCCTCACCCACTCGGTGCCGACCGTGCGCTGGGAGCGCTCGGCCGTGGTGATCGCCGACGCGTTGTCCAAGGGCTTCGAGAACTTCGACCGGCTGGACGAGGCGTACCCGGCGCTGAAGTCGTACGTCGGGTACTACACGGGCACCCAGTTGCGGCAGGGGTACGTGGAAGGTGATCCGGGAACGACCGTCCAGCGCGGCTACGACCAGTGGGCGCTGTCCGTGATCGCCGACGCGCTCGGCAAGGACTCGGAGGCGGAGAAGCTGCGCAGCCAGTCCACGATGGCCATCGACCACCTGGTCGAGCCCGGCGCCTGGACGGCGGCGGACGGCACGCAGGTGGGTCTGCTCACCCCGCGCGCCTCGGGCGGCGACTGGCAGAGCGCGGACCACGAGAGGTTCGAGGCCGCCAAGCTGTACCAGGGCACGCTGTGGCAGTACCACTGGTACGACGCCTACGACATGGGCGGTCTGATCAAGGCCATGGGCGGCGAGAAGGCCGGCCGGGCCGCCGTGGAGCACATGTTCGGAGAGGACTCCGACGCCGACGACGGCTCGACCATGCTGCACTCCAACGCCAACGAGATCGACCTCCAGGCGCCCTACCTCTTCAACTACGTCGGCGAGCCGAGCCTGACGCAGAAGTGGGTGCGCGCCATCTACACCGGCACCACCTGGAACCGGTACCTCGCGACCGGCTCCACGGGTGAAGCCCCCAGCTCCGGCGGCGAGTTCACCCCGCCGGTCAAGACCCAGGTGTACAGGCTCTCCCCGCACGGCTTCCTGCCGACGATGGACAACGACGCCGGCACCATGTCGACCATGTTCGTCGCCGCCGCGCTGGGGCTGTTCCCGGTGACCGCCGGCTCCAGCCAGTTCCAGATCGGCAGCCCGTTCTTCGACTCCACGACCATCACCTACGCGAACGGCACCAAGTTCACGGTGAAGGCCGACGGCGTCTCGTCGTCCGACTACTACGTGCAGCGGGCGACCTACAACGGCTCCCGGTTCTCCGACACGTGGCTCGACTACTCCCGGATCATCTCCGGCGGCACGCTCGACCTCACCATGGGCGCCGAGCCGTCCCGGTGGGGCGCGGACGCGAAGCCCGCGTACTCGCTGGACACCGACGGCGGCGACACGGGCGGCGGCACGGACACGGACAAGGGCGACACGGTCCTCTCCGCCCGCCCGGCCACCGTCGCGGCCGCCGCTGACGGCTCGGTCGACGCGAGCGTACGGCTCACCCTGTCCGGACGGGCACGGTTCGCCGCACGCGCGGGCACCAGCCTCACCCGGACCGGGGCGGCGTCGGTGACCGGTCTGCCGGACGGCGTCACCGCGGACCTCCGCGTCACCGGCTCGCGCACGGCGGCGCTGTCGCTCGACGGCACCGCGAAGGTCGACGCGCGCTTCGGCCTCACGTTCGCCGACAAGGCCTTCGCCCACCACGTACCGGCCTCGTCGGTGCGCGGCACCGGGGTGTCGGTGACCGACCCGCTCCGCCTCTCCGCCGCCGCGGTGCGGCGCGGGAGTCTGAAGTCACTCGTGGACCAGGCCTCCCTGGTGCGCGGCGCCCACTACTCCGACGGCTCCTACAGCCTGTTCCGGTCGGCGCTCGACCGCGCGCGGACCGTCCTCGCCGACGCCGCCGCCACGACCGCGACACTCATGGCCGCGCAGGACGCGCTGCGGTCCGCCGCCGACGCGCTCACCATCGACGAGGGCGGCTACGCCGTCCTCCAGGCCGAGGCCCCGGACGCGATGGAGGGCCCGAGCCTGGTGAAGGAGGCGTACTACTCCGACGGCGACCTCGGCGGCGTCACCGAGGGCGCGTGGGAGAAGTTCGCCGAGCTGGACTTCGGCGGCGTCGCCCCGCGCAGCGTCTCCGTCCGCTACGCCAACTCCCAGGCGGCGACGGCGAAGCCGAGCAGCGTCGACATCCATGCCGGTGGCGCCGACGGCCCCGTGGCCGCCACGGTCTCGCTTCCCGGCACCGGGAGCTGGCAGAACTACTCCACGGTGCGGGCGACCGTCACCGACCCCGGGGCCCTGCTGAACGCGTCGGCCGCGACGTTCGTCTTCCACGCCCCGTCCGGGCAGAGCTGGGTGTCGAACTTCGACCGGTACCAGTTCTCCCCGTACGACGTGTCCTCCTCCCCCACCACCACGCTCGCCACGCTGACCGCCGCCAACAGCACCACGACCGGCGACGGTTCGGTGCCGCTCAAGCTCTCGGGCGGCATCTTCGAGAACGTGACGGACGGCGCGTGGGCCCAGTGGCACGGCACCGATCTCGGTGACGGCGCCGACAGCGTCTCCGTCAGCTACGACAAGCCGCAGTCACGCGCGGCGTCGGACTCGCACATCGAGCTCCACCTCGGTACGAAGGACGGCGCGAGAAGCGTCGACGTCCCCCTGGACTACACCGGTGCGGGCTGGGGAACCCTCGCCACCACGACCGTACGGCTGGACCCGGGCGTCTTCACCGGCGTCCAGGACGTGTACGCCGACTTCGTCTCCAGCACCCAGACCTCCGACCGGCCCTACGTGGGCAACATCCACTCCCTGACCCTGACGCGGAGCGCCGACACCCCGGTGTCCTTCGACGCCACGGCGTTCACCTCGCACAGCGGCGGCGGGCTCAAGAGCGAGCCGGCCGGCTGGAACGACGCGGGTTCGGCCACGGACCTCGGCGGCACCTACGACGGGGCGTGGCTGGACTACGGCGACATCGGCTTCGGCCGCTCCGCGAAGAACACCGTCACACTCACCTACGTCAACAACTCCGCGCGCTGCGGGACCGGTTCGGCCGTCCAGCTCTACCTGGACGGCTTCGACGCGGCGCACCCGGGCACGCCGTACACGACGATCCCGCTGCCGGTCACGGGCAGCGCCTGGTCCTCGGGCGGCACGACGAGCCTGTCCCTGCCGAAGGCGATCACCGGCACGCACGGCGTCCACCTGCGGCTGACGACGACCCCGGACTCCTCGCACCCCTACGTCGCGAACCTGGGCCGGATCACGTTCAGCCACGTCGAGACACCCGCCGAGACGGACAGGTCCGCGCTGAACAAGGCGATCGACCAGTACGCGGGGCTGTCCGCCGGCGCGGAGCGGTACGGCACCATCGACTTCGGGGTGTTCCGTCGCGAACTGGCCGCCGCCCGCGCCCTGGCCGGTGCCGACGACGCCGCGCAGCTCGAGGTGGACACGGCCACCCGTAGTCTCACCCTGGCCGCCGAGCAGCTCGTCCCGCTGCCGAGGCTGAGGCTGGAGGATCTGGTCGCCACCGCGGCCGCGCTGACCGACGCGCGCTACACGGACGCGTCGTGGGCGGCGTTCACCGACGCGCTCGCCGATGCCAGGACCGCGCTCGCGGACGGCGCGGCCGAGGACGAGACCCTCACCGCGCGGTACAAGGCGCTCGACCATGCCATGGGCGCGCTCACCACGAAGCGGAGGACGGTGCCCGCCGCACCCGGCGCCGTGTCGGCCACCGTTTCCGGCACGAGCGTGACGGTGCGTTGGTCCGCCCCCGAGGACACCGGCGGCTCCGCCGTCACCGGCTACGTGGTCACGCTCGACGACGGCCACCGGAGCGGAAGCGGCACCGGTCACCGGGGCGAGACCGACAACGGCCACCAGGTCGAGATCCACGACCCGGGCAGCAGGGCCACCGTCTTCACCGGGCTGCCCGCCGACCGCTCGTACACGGCGCGCGTCCGGGCGGTGAACGCCGTCGGCACCTCGCCGGCGAGCGCGGCCACCGCGCCCGTGGTGACCGGGAACAGCAGGCCGCAGCGGCCGACGGTCACCGGTGTGCTCACCGACGGCAAGCAGGTCCGGGTGACCTGGCGGTCGGCCGGTGACGGCGGTTTCCCGGTCCTCGGCTACACCGTGGCCCTGGACGACGGCACCACCGCGCACGTCGGCGCGACGACGGACACCGCGCTGCTCGGCACCCGGAGCGGGGCGAAGGCCCACACGGCGACCGTCACCGCCCTCACCCTGGCCGGCTCGTCGGACACGTCGGACACGGCCGTCACGACGGCCGCGAGCGCCGGCGACCCCGGCACGTACGAGCCCTCCCCCTTCCCGGACGGCACGCTCGACACGCACTACGCCTCGGACCAGTGGCCGAGGACCGGCGACGGCACGGACTACTTCGACAACCTGCTCGGCGGCTTCGATGACCTCCCCTCCGGCACCCTCGGCGCCAACGAGAAGTCGCCCGCCGGGGCCCCGCTCACCGCCGAGAACGACGAGATCGCCGTACGCGTCAACAACGCGGCGACGCAGAAGGAGGTGGACCGGGCCGAGGTCGACGCCACGCACAGCGCCACCGTCACGATGGCCGACGGCCTCGGCTCACGCCTCGGCGCGCTCTACGAGGACGCGCTGAGCGGCGGCCGACTGCCCAGGACGAGCGCGCTGTTCTCCCGCGTCACCGAGAACCTCGACACCCATGACGCGGCGAAGAACCACTTCGGCTACCTGCGCCCGTACGTGCGGCTCCGGTTCGTGGGCGACGGCGGCGAGATCTACGAGTCGCAGGACGGCTCCTACGGCTCCCTCACCAGCAGCGGATCGTACCCGAGCGGCCACACCTACGGCGGCTACGAGGCCGGGACCATCCTGGCCACGCTGCTGCCGGAGCTGGCGCCGTCGATCCTCGCGCGCACCTCGGAGTACGGGCACAACCGGATCGTCCTCGGGTTCCACTACCCGCTCGACGTCATGGGCGGCCGCATGACCGCCCAGGCCACGGTGGCGCACCGGTGGGCGGACCCCGAGTTCGAGAAGCTGCTCACGCAGGCCCACACGGAGATCGAGAACGTGCTGCTCGCGCGGTGCGAGCAGGAGGGCTACGGCGACACCCTGGCGGCGTGCGCGGGCGACCCGTACGCCGGTCTGAGCACGGCGCAGGACGTCGACCTGTACACGCGACGGCTGACCTACGGGTTCTCCCGGACGGGCAAGGCCGGGCAGACCCTGAAGGCGCCGGCCGACGCGGCGGCGCTGCTGGTCACGGCCTTCCCGGACCTCACCGCCGAACAGCGCACCCAGGTCCTCGTGCAGACGGCGACGGACTCGGGGTATCCGCTCGACCCGACCGGGGACGGCGGCGCGAGCTGGCAGCGGATCAACCTGGCGGCCGCGATGGCGGCGGACGTGGTCGTGAACGCCGACGGTTCGGTCACGGTGACGAACGTCGCCGACGCCACGAAGGCGAGCGTCGCGGACGCCCGCGCGCTCACCGTGGGAGGCGCGGCGCTCGACGGGTTCGCCCCGGAGGTGTCCACGTATGTCGTGGACCGGTCGGCGAACGGGCCGGTCCCGGCGGTCACCGCCGTGCCGGCCGCGTCCGGGGCCCGGGTGAGGGTCACCACCGGCGGTTCCGTGCTCACCTCGGACTCGCCCCTGTTCACCAGCCGCACGGTCACGGTGACCTCGGCCAACGGCGCGGTCACCCGGACCTACACCATCGGGTTCCGGCGGACGGGCCACGGCCACGGCCCAGAGGTGACGGGCGGCGCCGGTGGTACCTGGGGCACCGGGAGCACCGGCCCGGGTTCCGGCGGCATCCCGCTGTGGTCCCCGGCGACGGAGTGGGCGGAGCGGACAGGGTTGCGGGGCTGGTGACCACCGCCGCCACGCCCCGCTGACCCGGGGCGCACCGCGGGCCGCCGCCGTCAGGACGAGAGCACCGTCCTGACGGCGGCGGCCGTTTCGTCTCACTGCGCCGCGGCGAAGAACACGGCGCCACTCAGGAAGAGGGCGCCGCAGAGGAGGAGGAACACCGCTGTTCCCCCGACATGCCGTCACATGAGGACCGCGCCTCCCGCGGGTCGTCCGGCAGGTACACCACCGGTACCCGCCGCCCGGTCGCAGGCCCGAGACCGCTGCCCCGGGCCCGGGGCGAGAACTCCACCCGGTGTCCCCTCAGGTCGCTGAAGGCGATGACGGGGACCCGGGCGGGCCCGTCGTCGCCGGTTGCCCGGCACTCCGGTTACGCAGCGCCCCGGTCACGGCGTGCGGCGTGCGGCACGCGCCCGGAGGGCGGCCTCACCCCTCCCCCGCCGCACCCGCGGCCTCCACCGCCGCGGCGACGAAGGAGGCGACCGGTCGGCGGCGGTCCTCCTGCGCCCAGGCGACGACGAGCGCGCTGCGGGCCGCGTCGGCCACCGGCCGGTAGACGAGGCCGGGTTGGGCCGGCAGGGCCAGCGAGCGGGGCAGGACCGCGACCGTGCGCCCCAGCCTGATCAGGTCCATGAGCACCGCCCCGTCCTCGACCTCGGGCCCCGGCCGGCCCTCGGGCGCGCCGGTCCAGCGCACGCCCTTCCAGCGGGGCAGTGGCTCCTGGGCCAGGTCGGCGAGGGTGACCTCGGAGCGGGTGGCGAGCCGGTGGCCGGGCGGCAGGATGGCGACGCGCCCCTCGACCGTCAGGGTCTCGTGGTCGAGGCCGGTCGTGTCGTCGAACGGCACGTAGAGCAGGGCGACGTCCGCGCGGCCGTCGCGCACGTGGTCGGCGCGGTCGGTGGCGCCGCCGAAGAGGATGTCCACCTGGTGGGCGTCGGGCCGGCGGGCGTAGGCGGCGAGGATGCCGGACAGGAGGTTGGCGTCACCCCCGGCCTTGATCACCAGTCGCAGCCGGGTGTGCCGGTCGCCGGCCCGGCGGGCCATCTCGACGGCGGCGCCGACGGCGTTGAGCGCGTGCCGGCCGTGGGTCAGGAGCGCCTCGCCCGCCGGGGTGAGGGCGACATGTCTGCTGGAGCGGAGCAGCAGTGCCGTCCCGAGCCGGGACTCCAGCCGCCGGACCGCCTTGGACAGGGCGGGCTGCGCGATCGCCAGCCGGGTCGCGGCGCGGCCGAAGTGCAGTTCCTCGGCGACGGCGACGAAGTACTCCAGCTCGCGGGTCTCCAGCTCGGCCATGCGGACCAGCGTACCGTCCGATCCATTCCCAGGAGGCATCGAACGGGGTCGGACGGATCTTGGACGGGTGGAGGAAATGCCTGTTCACTGGCGTCATGATTCACCACACGATGATCGTCGCGTTCGACAGTCCCATTCCCGCGAGTGAACTGGAGCAGTACCTGAAGGAGTTCGAGGAGCTGGTGGCGGCCTCCGGCCTGATCGAGACCTGCGTGGTGCGGCCGCACCTGCGCGTCCCGGGTGACGACCACGCCCCGGTGGCCGTCGCCGACGCGATCGTGCAACTGGGGGTGAGTGACTTGGACGCCCTCGAGGCCAGTTTCGCCATGCCCGGCGTCGGCGAGTTCATCGGGCGCTGGCAGGCCCGCCATCCGTACAAGGCGATCTGGGCCAACCACGAGCCGCTGGCCTGAGCCCGCGGGCGCGGGAGGCGTCCGCCCGTACTGCTCGGATGCCCTTGGAACCCGCACGTCCGATGTGAGGGATCGTGCGGGGGATGAGGTCCGCGCGACAGCTCCCGGTGCCCGTCCGCCCGGTGCACACGGCACGTGGTGACACGTTTCACACGGAGTGCGCTTTGTGGCCGGAATAGGCGGGCCGTTGCCGTGGCTGCACCGTCGGGGGCTCGCCCCCGTCTCAGGGGGCCGCCGAGCGACGGTGCTCGGCGCGAGCCGGACGATTGTGTCCCACGCCCGCGCCGCCGGCCCCGCGGCCGTCGCTCACGAAAGGTTCCACCTCCCCATGCCACTGGCTCTGCTGGCCCTGGCTGTCGTCGCTTTCGGCATCGGCACGACCGAGTTCGCCACGATGGGCCTGCTGCCCCAGATCGCCGACGGGGTCGGCGTGTCCGTACCGCACGCGGGGAATCTCGTCTCGGCCTACGCGCTCGGCGTCGTCGTCGGGGCGCCCGTACTGACGGGGATCGGCGCGCGCATCCCCCACAAGCGGCTGCTGCTGCTCCTGTCGGGGATGTTCGTCGTCGGCAACGTGGCCTCCGCCTTCGCGCCGTCCTTCTCCCTGCTGTTCGCCGCGCGGTTCCTGGCGGGGCTGCCGCACGGCGCGCTGTTCGGCGTCGGCGCGGTCGTGGCCTCGCGGCTGGTCCCGCCGGACCGGGCGGGGCGCGCGGTGTCCCGGATGTTCCTCGGGCTCACCGTGGCCAACATCATCGGTGTGCCGGCGGGCACCGCGCTCGGGCAGCACCTGGGCTGGCGGTCGGCGTACATCGCGGTCGGCGTCCTCGGGGTCCTCGCCCTCTTCATGCTGGCCGTCTTCGTGCCGCACCAGCCGCGCGGGCGGCAGTCGGGGATCCGTCACGAGCTGCGCGCGATGAGCAACAGGCATGTGGGGATCGGCGTGCTGACGGCGATCGTCGGCTTCGGCGGGTTCTTCGCCGTCTACAGCTATCTCGTGCCCATCCTGACGCATGTGACGGGCATCTCCGACTCCTCGACGACGCTCGTCCTCTCGCTCTACGGCGTCGGCATGACCGTCGGCACGCTGGTCGCGGGTCCGCTCACCGACCGTGCCCTGCGGCCGACGCTGTACGCGGGACTGTCCTCGCTCGCCCTCGCGTTGCTGGCCTTCTACTTCACGGTCCACTCCACCGTGCCGGCCCTGGTGACGCTCGTCCTCATCGGTGCGCTGGGGGCCCTGGTCACCACGCCCGTCCAGATGCTGCTGATGGCCAAGGCGAAGAACGCGCCGACGATGGCGGCGGCCTCCAACCACTCGGCCTTCAATCTGGCGAACGCCGGCGGTGCCTGGCTCGGCGGACTGGCGATCTCGGCGGGCTGGGGCTGGACCTCACCCGCGCTGGTGGGCGCGGTACTCGCGGCGGCGGGCCTCGCCCTGGCGGTGGCCGGCGGGCTGGTGGACCGGGGCAGTCCCTCGGAGGTGGTCACCTCGGCCGGTGCCGGCCAGGAACCGGCCACGCTCCCGGCGACGCCGCTCCCGGAACCGGCTCCGGCCCCCGAGGAACCCTCGCGCCGCGGGTAACGGCACATCGGGGCATCGGGTCGGGTCGGGTCGGGTCGGGCAACGGCACCTCGGGGAGCGGTGCTTCCGGGCCCGTTGTCAGTGGCGTGCGCCAGTATCGGCGACATGACACCTCTGCTTCTCACCGACATCGAAGCCGCCGTCCGCGCCGGTTGGGGCGCCGACACGGCCACGCCCGAGTACCGGGCACAGTGGACGGTGGACAATCCGGCCCGGGACCAGTGCCCGGTGACCGCCCTGGTGCTCCATGACCTGCTGGGCGGTGAGCTGCTCCGCGGCGAGGTCCTCGTCGACGGGGAACGCGTGGACTACCACTGGTGGAACCGGCTGGGTACGGGCGTCGAGATAGACCTCACCCGTGAGCAGTTCGGCCCGGAGGAGAAGGTCACCGAGGGCACCGCGATACCCCGCCCGCCCACGACCGAACTGCGCAGGCTGCGCGAGGAGTACGAGCTCCTCCGTGACCGCGTCATGGAGCGGCTGGAGAGGCGGCGGTCGTCGATGTGAACCGGTTCCCGGTTCCGCACCGGCCGCCGCCGGTTTGGGCCGGCCGCCGCCGGTTCCGCGGCGGTCGGCCCGGGCTCCGTCAGCGTGTGCAGACGAAGCTCGCGGCGCTGTCCTGGTCGCCCGCGCGGTGCCGGGGCCACTCGGGGTACTCGCACAGGGGACGGGTGCGGTGGTGGGCCGCGTCGGACACGACCGGGTTCCTCGGCGCACGCCCCTGCTCGACCCACTGTTCGAGCGCGGTGAGCGAGTCCCAGCTCGCGGCGAACGCCGGCGTGCCGAAGTTCGCGTGGTTGGCGCCGGGTACGACGTAGTACCGCAGGAAGTCGTGGGTCGGCCGGGCCCCCACCGTGGCGCGTACCCGCTCGTAGTAGTCGTTCGTCGAGCGGGGCGAGACCAGCTCGTCCGCGGCGCCGTGCAGCAGGAGCAGCTTGCCGCCGGCGCGGGCGAAGGGACGCAGATCGGCGTTGTTCCGGTCCTGGATCGTGGACAGCCGGCTGATGCGGTCGAGCCATTTCCCGGGGTGCCGGGGGTCGATGTCGAGGGAGTTGTGGTGCGGGTCGCGGGTGAGGAAGTACTTCACCCACTGGTCCCAGTACTGCATGCCGTAACCGCTGGTCACCGGCATGGGGTCGGCCGGGGCGGTGGTGCCGAAGCCGAGGAACGGCGTCCTCATGTCCGCCCCGGAGAGGAACGGGAAGCCGGGGTACTGGCTCTCGCCGCTGGCGACCCGGTAACCCCACCTGAAGGGGGAGGACATGGCGTTCACGGCCTTGATCTGCGGGTCCGACAGACACGTGGGGCCGGTGTCGGCGCCGCGCGGGCAGCGCAGTGTGACGGGGTCGAAGTGGCAGCCGTCCGGGTCGGAGACGACGCCGTCCTCGGCACCGTCCAGGCCGTCGCACGTGTGGCGGACGCTGTCGTACAGGAGCGTCTGCTTCTCGACCCCGGGAAAGGCGCCGGGGCGGGACAGGATCTGGGTCAGATACCCGAGGTCCAGGGCCTCCGCGAGGTTGTTCCAGGCGGGGTAGCCGGAGATGACGCCGTCGAACGCCCGCGGCCAGCGCTGGGCGACGACGAGGGCCTCGCGGCCGCCGGTCGAGCCGCCTGCGAAGAAGGTGTGCGCGGGCTCGGCCCGGTAGGCCCGGCGGAGGAGGAACAGGCTCGCGTCGCGTGTCTTCTTGAGGGCGTCACCGGCGGAGAAGTTGCGCAGCGCCTCGTCGTTGGCACCGAACGAGCCGTCCAGGGAGGGTGGGGCGGTCGGACTCTGCCGGTGGCCGGAGTCACTGGCGAAGGTGGCGTATCCGCGGGCCAGCGGCGCCGGCGCGTCCGTGGGGCCGAACGGCACGTTCCCGGTCAGATCCGGGACAGTGCCGTTGTAGCCGCCGCCCCCGAACATCAGCGCCTTGTGGTTCCAGTCCTGAGGCAGGGCGACGCGCATCGTGATGTCGGGCGCGGACGGATCGACGGGGAACAGGTGGGCCTCGACCTGGCAGTACTCGACCGTCGTGCCGCTGACGACACCGGTCACGACCGAGGCCGACGTGACGCGGCCCCCGGTCGTCGGCAGGCTCATGACCGACGCCGGGATCGTCGTCCCGTCCAGGGCGGCGCACCGGGGCGCCGTCGTCGAGCCGCCCGGCGCGGCCGGGGGTGTCGCGGCCTCGGCCCCGAGCACCTGGGTCACGCCGGCCGACAGGACCATGCTCGCCAGCACGGCGAACCGGCGGGCCCTCGCACCTCTTGCCGATGTACTGCTCACGCCGACCTCTTCTCTGTGTCGCACGGGCACGGATCACGGGCTGAGTGATGCCGCGACAGTAGGGCGCTGTCATGCTGCGGTTGAGGGGTGTACCGCACACTCCTCGTGACCGTGTGGTGGGGTAATGCTCCACCTGCCGCCGCGCCCGTCCTACCCGCCTCGCCGCCGTCGGCCGCGTATCCGCACCTGCCGCGGAGCGCTCCGCACCCCATTCACTGCGCGCACGGTGGACAGCCCCTCCCGGCCGTGGTGTCATACCTGCGGCTATTCCCACGTTGTAAAGACGTCGCTCTCCCCGGCCCCACCGACGCGACAACGAGGTCGGGATCTGAACCCCACGTGTCACAAGCACGCCCACGCCCGCTCCCGTATCCGTGAGAAGGCAGGTCACCGCATGTCCGTCAGCAGACGCACACTCCTCGGTGCCGGCGCCGCGACGCTCGGCGCGGCAGCGCTCGGCGGGCCGCTCGCGGTCCCGGCCGTCGCGGCCCCGGCGACCGGGGCTGCCCCCACCACCCCGGCCGGCCGCCGAGGGACGGGAGCGCGGACCCCCGACGCCTTCCGTCGGCTGCCACCCGGCAGCGTGACCGCCCGCGGCTGGCTCGCCGGGCAGCTCAAGCTCCAACTGGACGGTCTGTGCGGCCGGTACGAGGAGGCCTCCCACTTCCTCGACTTCGCCTCCAGCGGCTGGGTGCACCCGGAGCGCGACGCGTGGGAGGAGGTGCCGTACTGGTTGCGCGGCTACCTCCCGCTGGCCATCGCCACCGGCGACGAGCACGCGCTGTCCCGCTCCCGCCAGTGGATCGACGCGATCCTGGCCACCCAGCAGGACGACGGCTTCTTCGGGCCCCGAGCACTGCGCACCTCACTGAACGGAGGGCCGGACTTCTGGCCCTTCCTCCCGCTGTTGCAGGCCCTGCGCACGCACGAGGAGTACAGCGGGGACACGCGTGTCGTCCCCTTCCTCACCCGGTTCCTGCGGTTCATGAACGCGCAGGGCCCCGGCGCCTTCAATTCGAGCTGGGTCTCCTACCGCTGGGGCGACGGGCTCGACGTCGCCGTGTGGCTGTACGACCGCACCGGCGAGTCCTTCCTGCTCGACCTGGCGGCGAAAATGCACTCCCAGGGCGTCGACTGGACGGGCGCCACACCGACCCGGCACAACGTCAACATCGCCCAGGGCTTCCGTGAACCCGCCCAGTACGGCCGGCTCACCGGCTCCGCGGACCTGACCCGGGCGACCTACCGGGCCTACGACACCGTCATGACCGCCTACGGGCAGTTCCCCGGCGGCGGACTGGCCGGCGACGAGAACTACCGGCCCGGCTTCGGCGACCCCCGGCAGGGCTTCGAGACCTGCGGCATCGTGGAGTTCATGGCCAGCCACGAGCTGCTCACCCGGCTCACCGGCGACCCGGTGTGGGCGGACCGCTGCGAGGACCTCGCTTTCAACATGCTCCCGGCCTCCCTCGACCCGCGGGGCGCGTCCATCCACTACGTCACCGCCGCCAACAGCATCGACCTCGACAACCGGCCCAAGACGCAGGGGCAGTTCCAGAACGGCTTCGCCATGCAGGCCTTCCAGGCCGGCGTGGACCAGTACCGGTGCTGCCCGCACAACTACGGCATGGGCTGGCCGTACTTCACCGAGGAGCTGTGGCTCGCCACCCCCGACCAGGGGCTGGCCGCGGCGATGTACGCGCCGAACACGGTCCGCGCCCAGGTGGCCGGCGGCACGACGGTGACGGTCACCGAGGAGACCGGCTACCCCTTCACGGACACCGTCACCCTCACCGTCGCCACCCCCCGCCCGGTGCGCTTCCCGTTGCGGCTGCGGGTGCCCGGCTGGTGCCGGAAGCCCGAACTGAGCGTCGGCGGAAAGCCCGTCGCGGCCCCGGACGGACCGGGCTGGGCCGTCGTCACCCGTACCTGGCACGACGGCGACGTGGTCCGGCTGCGGCTGCCCCAGCAGGCCCGGCTGCGGCAGTGGCCCGGGCAGCACGGGGCGGTGAGCGTCGAACGCGGCCCGCTGACGTACTCCCTGCGGATCGGCGAACGCTACGACCGCTACGGCGGCACCGGCACCTTCCCCTCCTACGAGGTGCACGCCACCACCGCCTGGAACTACGGCCTCGTCCCGGACACACCGCTCACCCTCGCGCGCAGCGGCGGCCCCGTCCCCGAACAGCCCTTCACCCAGGACACCGTTCCGCTGCTGCTGACCGCGCGGGCGCGGCGGATCGAGGAATGGGTCGCCGACGACGAGCACGTCGTCGCCCCGCTTCAGGACGGCACCGCGCGCAGTACCGCGCCGGAGGAGACCGTCACCCTCGTACCGATGGGCGCGGCCCGATTGCGCGTGACGTCCTTCCCCACGGCCGCGCCCGACGGGCGGGCGTGGACGCCGGAACCGCCGTTCCGCCGGATAGAGAACAGGAACAGCGGAAAGGTCCTCGCCGTGGACGGCATGTCCACGGAGAACAGCGCACGCGTCGTGCAGTACGACAACACCGGCACCGGCGACCACGCCTGGCAGCTCGTGGACCGGGGCGAGGGCTGGTATCTGATCCGCAACGGCCAGAGCGGCAAGGTACTGGGGGTCGACGGCATGTCCACGGCCAACAGCGCGATCGTCGTCCAGTACGAGGACAACGGCACCGCCGACCACCTCTGGACGTCGGTCGACAACGGCGACGGCTGGTACCGGCTGCGCAACCGCAACAGCGGCAAGGTGCTCGGCGTGGACGGCATGTCGACCGCCGACAGCGCGCAGGTGGTCCAGTTCGACGACAACGGGACCGCCGACCACCTCTGGCGCTTCCTGTGAGGCGGCTGAGGCGGCGCGCGGGACGGTGACCTCTCCCGCGCGCGCCCCGGCAGGAGGGCCGGTGCGGTCACGACCACGCCGCGGTCACGGTCACGGTCCGGACGGTCATGTCCGCGCCGTGGCCGCGGTCGCCGTCCGCACGGTCATGTCCAGGCCGTCGCCGTCCACGCGGTGACGGCCGCGGTGAGCAGGAGCGCCAGGTTGAGGGCGATCTGCCGGTCGCCGCGGCGCAGATGGACCCTACTCGCCCCGATCTGCAGGAGCACGAGTCCGACGGCGGCGGCCACGGCCAGCCAGGGGGCGACACCGGTCAGCGGCGGGAGGACCAGTCCCATCGCGCCGAGCACTTCCAGAACGCCGATGGCCCGCACCACGGGCATCGGGGTGGTGTCCACCCACTCCATCATCGGCCGGAGCCGTTCCCGGCTGCGGATCACCTTCACGCCTCCGCCGTAGAGGTAGAACAGGGCGAGCAGCCCGGCGATGATCCAGTGAGCGGTTTTCACGAGCGCGTCCCTGTGGTGGAGGAGGGGTGCTCCGTCGCGGACGACGGGAGCTCTTGCGGCAGTGCGCGGCGGAACGTCGTTCCCGGCCGTGCCCCCGATCCCACCGCCCGGGCGGGCCCGCTGTCCAAGTCCCGTCGCGCAGTCTCGATACCGTACGGGTATCGGCGCAGCAGGGGCGTACCGCGAGGCAGGCGCCCTCGACCGCCGATTATCGTGTACGCAATTCCGCCGGGAGGTCATTGCGGCCACGGCAACCCGGCCGCGACAATCGGCGCATGGATCACGTGGATCTGAATCTCATCGAGGTGCTGGACGCGCTGCTCGCCGAGAACAGCGTGACGAGGGCCGCGGAACGTCTGCACACCTCGCCGCCGGCCGTCAGCCGTGCGCTGGCCCGGTTGCGGCGCGCCTTCGCAGATCCGCTCCTGGTGCGCGCGGGGCGTGAACTCGTGCCCACGCCACGGGCGTTGGAGCTGCGCGGTGAGGTGCACGCGGTCGCCGCGCGGGCGCGGGCGCTCTTCGCGCCCTCGGCCGTCGCCGATCCCCGCACCGCCGTCCGCATGTTCGACCTCCAGGTCACCGACATGCTGTCCACGACATTCCTGCCGTCGCTCATCGACGATCTGCGGGTGCAGGCGCCCGGCATCTCGCTGCGGCTGCGGCCGGAGAACATCGAGGACACCCCCGCTCTGCGGGAGGGTCTGGTGGACCTGGAGATCGGGATCATCCGCGCCGGCGACCCCGAGATCCGCTCCGCGCCCCTCCTCACCGAGACGCTGATCGGCGCGGTGCGGCCGGAGCATCCGCTGGCGGCCGCGAAGACCGTGACCGCGCGGCGGTTCGCCGCCGCCGACCACATCGCGGTGTCCCGGCGCGGCCGGACCCACGGGCCGATCGACGACCGCCTCGCGAGCCTGGGTCTGAGCCGGCGCGTGGTCGCGGTGGTGCCCACGTTCGCGAGCGCGCTGTTCATGGCCCGCGAGACCGACGTCGTCTGCGTCGCCCCGGCCGGGCTGGGGCGGCGGATGCTCGAGGCCCTGGGACTGTGCGCCTTCCCGATCCCGCTGGAGCTGCCGACCCTGGAGATCGGCATGGCGTGGCATCCGCGCAACCACCACGACCGCACCCACCGGTTGCTGCGTGCCCGCACCCGGCACCTCATGACCGCCGCGGGCGTGCCGCACAGCGGTCAGACCGCCTCGAGCTCCATGCAGGAGTAGCCACCGCCGACGGGGTACGTACGGCCGCGCCGCCACCCGGTGGCGGCGAAGAGGGCGTCGAACTCGTCGAGGTCGCGCTCGACACCGCCGGTGACGCAGAGCATGGCCATGTCCGAGATCGCCGCGAAGTCGGGCTCGCCGAGTTCGCCGACGAGGGTCTCGACCACCAGCGCACGACCGCCCTCGCGGGACGCGGCGCGGCAGTTGGCCAGGATGCGCGTACAGCGCTCGTCGTCCCAGTCGTGCAGCACGGTCTTGAGCAGGTGGAGGTCCCCGGCCGGCACCTCGGTGAAGAAGTCGCCGGCCACGCCGGTGAACCGCTCGGACAGGCCCCGCCGTTCGGCCTCCTTCACCGCGCCGTCGACGGCGTGCGGCAGGTCGAGCACCTTGCCGCGGAGCGCGGGATCGGCCTCCATCAGCGTCATGACGAGGTGTCCGTCGGCGCCGCCGACGTCGACCGCGGTGGTGGCCCCCTTGACGTCGGCCTCGGCCGCCACACCGTGGGTCACCAGGGCGGACATGTCGCTCATGGCGTCGGCGAAGACCCGGGCCGACTCGGCGTTCTCCGGCTGTCCGTAGTAGTCGAAGATGTCCGCGCCCAGCACCTTCTTCGCCTGGCTGGCGCCCTCGCGCACCGCCTCGGGGAACAGCCCCCAGGGGCCCCAGTGGGAGGGCCCGGCCTGGATCAGCAGCAGGGAGCGCAGGGAGCCCGGCACCCCGGCGCGCAGCAACTGTCCGCGTCCGGTGAGGCCGAAGCGGCCCTCGCCCTCGTAGCTGAGCACCCCCAGCGAGGCGGCCGCGCGCATCAGCCGGTAGGTGGCCCCTTCGTGACTGCCCTCCCGCCCGGCCACTTCCTTGGCCGTGAGCGGTTCGGCGGCGAGGTGGTCGACGATGTCGAGCCTGACGGTGGCGTGCAGGATCTGGACCACCGCGCCGCCGGTGAGCATGTTCAGCAACTGCGCGACGTCCGCCGCCGGGTCGGGGGCGGGGCCGTCGGCGGCCCGGTGCGTGGGGGTCTCGGTCATGGAACGCAACCTCGTCGGCTTCGGTGGTGACGGACAAGAGGTCTGTAGTGTCGACGCGGCCGGGGCGAAGGCGCATGCATCTGCGTGCCAGTCGGCCGGGACTTCCGCGTCGGGGACGCGATACGAGGGTGGGACGGCGATGACGGCACGGCGGCCTGGAGCGGGAGCGACACCGGGGGCGCGGGCGGGCGCGGGAGAGGGAGCGGGCGCGAGCGCGGGTCCGCACACGGGCGCGAGTTCAAAGGCGGGTCCGGGCACGGCTTCGGGCACGGGCGCGAGGCCGGCTCCGGATACGTACGGGCCGGGGACGACGTTCGCCGCGGACGTCACCGGGGCCGCACCGGGCGCCCGCGGCTTCGACGTCTTCCGGCGGGAGTGGGAGGCGCAGACGGGCGAGGCGCTGCCGTTGCCGTCGTTCGACACCGGCGCGTCCGGCGCCTTCCGGATCGGTGTGCGGGCGGCCAAGGTCCATGACGCGGTGGTCGCGGACGTGCGCTTCGCTCGTTTCCTCGGCCGTCCCTCGGGATCGCACGAACTCGGCGACCGGGTGCTCGTGCACCTGATGACGCACGGTTCCTGGCGCTTCGTCGGACTCGGCGGGGACGGCGGGAGCGCCACCGTCACGGCCGGGTCCTTCCTCGCCCGCCGCAACGGCGCGCCCGCACTGTTCGACGTGGCGCCCGGGTCCCGGGCGACGGTACTGATCCTGCCCACCTCGGTCCTCGGCGGCTCCCTCGGCGCCCGTCGGCTGCTCGGCTCCAGCGGCTCCGCCGCGATGCGGGTGCTGACGGCCCACGCCCGCATGGTCCGCGAGACGGCGCACGAGCTGGGCCGGCCCGGTGTGCTCGCCTCGCGCGACGCACTGGTCGAACTCGCCAGAGGGGCGTTACGGCAGGAGTTCGACGACACCGAGCCCCGGCTGTCCCCCGCGCTCGCCCGCGCCGCGATGCTCCTCGCCGACGAGCACCTGACCGACCCCGGCCTGACCCCCTCCTCGCTCGCACGCCGGCTCAACGTCTCGCTGCGTACGCTGCACCGCGCGTTTGCCGGCACCGGGGAGCCGGTGGCCGCGTACATCAGGCGCCGGAGGCTGGAGTGCGCGCGGCAGGAGCTGCTCGCTCCCGGTAACGCGCCCAGCGTCACGGAGGCCGCCGCCCGCTGGCACTTCACGGACGGCAGCCACTTCACCCGCGCCTTCAAGAGGCAGTACGGGGAGACCCCCACCCAGGTGAGGGCGCGCATTGCGCCGTCGCCACGGTCGCGCTGAGCGGGGCCCCGCCCCTGCCGTACCGCCGCCGGGCGGCTCCGCTTCGTACGGGACGACGGACATGCGTACGTCGGTTCGTTCGTGCGTACGAACCCAAGGCGGTGGGGGCGCTCCTAGGGTCGGGACCCGTGGCGGACGTTCGTCAGGAGGCGGCCATGCAGACGTTGGTGCGGGGTGGCCGGTGCGTCGACCCGGACACGGGGTTCGACGGGCCGGCCGACGTGCTCGTCGACGGCGGCAGGATCGCCGCCGTCGGGCCCGGCATCGAGGCACCGCCGGATGCGGTGGTCGTCGAGGCCGGCGGGCTGGTCGTCGGACCCGGTTTCGTCGATCTGCACAGTCATGTGCACTCGGTCGCCGGGCAGCGTCTGCAGGCGCTGGACGGGGTGACCACGGCGCTCGATCTGGAGGCCGGGCTGATGCCGGTCGCCCGTGCCTATGCGGACGCGGCCGCCGAGGGGCGCCCGCTGCACTACGGCTTCTCCGCCTCCTGGGGCGGCGCGCGGGCGCGGGTGCTGACCGGGCGCACGCCGGACGCCCGGTTCGAGTCGGCCATGGCCGTGCTGGGCGACCCTCGCTGGCAGCGCACCTCCACCCCGCGCGAGCTGGCCGCCTGGCTGTCCCTGCTGGAGGACGAGCTGGCCGACGGCGCGCTCGGCATCGGCGTCCTGATGGGGTACGCGCCGGCGAGCGACCCCGCGGAGTACCTCGCCGTGGCCCGGCTGGCGGCGCGGGCGGGGGCGCCGACGTTCACGCACGTCCGCGAGCTGACCGAGGTGGACCCGGCCACGCCCGTGGACGGGTCCGCGGAGGTGGCGCGGGCGGCGGCCGAGACCGGTGCGGCGATGCACCACTGCCATGTGAACAGCACCTCCGGTCGGCACGTCGACCGGGTCCTCGGAACACTGGAGGAGTCGCGGCGGGCGGGATCACGGGTGACGGTGGAGGCGTATCCGTACGGGGCGGGCAGCACGGCGATCGGTGCGGCGTTCATCGATCCGGAGCGGCTGCGCGCGAAGGGCCTCGGTCCGAGGAGCGTCGTCATGGTGGAGACGGGTGAGCGGATCGCCGACGAGTCACGGTTGCGCCTGCTGCGCGAGCGGGACCCCGGTGCCCCCTGTCTGCTGGAGTTCCTCGACGAGGGCGCCACCGGCGACCGGGCACTGCTGCGGCGCGCACTGGCCTTCCCGGACGCGGTCGTCGCCAGCGACGCGATGCCGGTGCACTGGCCGGACGGCCGGCACGACAGCGCCGAGTGGCCGCTGCCGCCCGGCGGGGCGACACACCCGCGCACCGCCGGGACCTTCGCCAAGACCCTGCGCCTGATGGTGCGGGAGTCCGGCGCGTGGAGCTGGACGGAGGCGTTCCGGCGCTGTTCCTACCTGCCGGCGCGGGTCCTCGACGAGGTCGCCCCGGCCGCCCGTGCCAAGGGCCGGCTCTCGGTCGGGGCCGACGCCGACCTGGTGGTGCTCGACCCGGGGACGGTCACCGACGCGGCGACGTACGCCGACCCCACCCGGCCCTCCGTGGGCGTGCGGCACCTGTACGTGGCCGGGGTGCCGGTGGTCACGGAGGGCGCCCTGCGCACCGACGCGTTCCCCGGACGGCCACTGCGCGGGGAGGCACGATGACGACGCCGGACCCCGGCGCGAAGACGACACCGGACCCCGGCACGATGGGCGCGCCGGACCTCGGCGCGCTGCTCGCCGACATCGAGACCCTGGTGACCTGCGAGTCGCCGTCGACCGACCACGAGGCGCTCGCGCGCAGCGCGGCCGAGGTGGCCGCGATCGGCCGGCGTCTGCTGGGTGCCGACCCGGAGTACCTGGTGACCGACGGGTGCACTCATCTGCGCTGGCGGTCCGGCACGGGTCCGGCCCGGGTGCTGCTGCTCGCGCACCACGACACGGTCTGGCCGCACGGTTCGCTGCGCACCCACCCGTACGGCGTGCGCGACGGGGTGCTGCGCGGTCCCGGCTGCTTCGACATGAAGGCGGGCCTGGTGATGGCGCTGCACGCCGCCGCGGCCCTCCCCGAGCGGGCCGGGGTGACGATCCTGGTCACCGGGGACGAGGAGATCGGCTCGCCCCGGTCCCGGACGCTGATCGAGAAGGAGGCGCGCGGCTGCCAGGCCGTGTTCGTACTGGAGGCCTCGGCGGACGGGGGCGCGCTGAAGTGCCGCCGCAAGGGGGTCTCGCAGTACCGGATCGAGGTCGTGGGCCGGGCCGCGCACTCCGGGCTCGAACCGGAGAAGGGCGTGAACGCGGGGGTGGAACTCGCGCACCAGATCCTCGCCGTGACCGGGCTGGCCCACCCGGCGCGCGGGACGACCGTGGTGCCGACGGTCCTGTCGGCCGGCACGACCGTGAACACCGTGCCGGCCGCCGCCGTCGTGGCGCTCGACGTGCGGGCCTGGGACCTGGCGGAGCAGGAACGCGTGGACGAGGGGCTGCGCGCCCTGCGTCCGGTGCTGCCCGGTGCGGTCGTGCGGGTCACGGGCGGGGTGAACCGGCCGCCGCTGGAGGCGGCCGCGTCCGGCGCCCTGTTCGCCCTCGCGGACTCCCTCGCGCGGGGACTGGGTCTCGGACCGCTCGCCGCGGCGGCGGTCGGCGGCGCCTCGGACGGCAACTTCACCGCCGGACTGGGCGTTCCCACACTGGACGGCCTCGGCGCGGTGGGCGGCGGCGCGCACGCCGACGACGAGCACGTCCTCGTCGCGGAACTGCCGGGCCGCACCGCGCTGTTGACCGCGCTGATCGAGGCGGTGCTGGAGCGCCGTCAGGGTCCGGCGGAAGAGGTGCCGCGATGACCGGGCACGGGCCGCGCACGCCGGGCGCCGCGTCCGGGCCGTCGCCTTCGGTGCCGGCCGAGGCCGAACGCACCGCCGCAGAAACCCTGCGCACCCTCGCAGAGGCCGAACACGCCGCCGCCGAGGCCGCCCGGGACGCGAAGGTGACCGTCCGCGAGCTGGCGGAGGTCGCCGACCTGGCCGCCGTCTCGCGGCTCCTTCGGTCGGTCTGGCGGTCGGAACCCGGCAACGGCCCCGTGCCGTCGGAGTTGCTGCGGGCGATGACCGTGGCGGGGAACTACGTGTCCGGCGCGTTCGACGGTGACGGCGGCGAACTCCTCGGCGCCTGCTTCGGGTTCTTCGGCGCCCCCGCGCACGGCTCCCTGCACAGTCACATCACCGGCGTCCTCCCCGCCGGACTGGGGCGCGGCCTGGGCCTCGCGCTCAAGCTGCACCAGCGCGCCTGGGCACTGCGCCGGGGCGCGGACACCATCTCCTGGACGTTCGATCCGCTGGTGTGCCGCAACGCCCACTTCAACCTGGCGAAGCTGGGCGCCCGTCCGGTCCGGTACGTGCCCGACTTCTACGGTCCGCTGCACGACGGCATCAACGGCGCGGGCGCCACCGACCGGCTCCTGGTGGACTGGGACCTCACCGGTGCGGCGGGGCCGGGCAGCCGGGCGCCCGTGGACGCGGCGGCGCTGCGGGCGGGGGGCGCCGTGCCCGCGCTGTCGGCCGGCGCGGGCGGCCGGCCGGTGACCGGCGCGGACGACGGGCCGGTGCTCCTGGTGGCGGTGCCGCCCGACATCGAGGAACTCCGGCGGACCGACCCCGAGCTCGGCCGGGCGTGGCGGCCGGCGGTGCGGGAGGTGCTGGGCGGCCTGATGGCCGAGGGCGCGGAAGTCACCGGGTTCGACCGGGCCGGGTGGTACGTCGTGGAGAGGAAGCGGGACTCGTGAAGCTCGACGGTGTGGAACTCCTGCGGGTACGGATGCCGTTGCGGACGCCGTTCCGGACCTCGTTCGGCACGCAGCACGTGCGCGAACTGCTGCTGGTGCGGGTGGAGACGCCGGACGGCGAGGGGTGGGGCGAGTGCGTGGCGATGGCCGACCCGCTGTACTCGTCGGAGTACGTCGACGGTGCCGCGCACGTCCTGCGCGAGCACCTGGTGCCCGCCCTGCTGCGGGCCGGCGAGGTGAGCGCGCACCGGGTGGCGCCGCTGCTGGCCCCGTTCAAGGGGCACCGGATGGCGAAGGCGGCGCTGGAGATGGCCGTGCTCGACGCCGAACTGCGCTCCCGTGGCGCCTCGTTCGCCACCGCGCTCGGCGCCACGAGGGACGCGGTGCCGTGCGGGGTCTCGGTCGGCATCATGGACTCGGTGCCCCAACTCCTGGACGCCGTCGGCGACTACCTCGCCCAGGGGTACTCGCGGATCAAGCTGAAGATCGAACCCGGCTGGGACGTGGAACCGGTCCGTGCCGTGCGCGAACGCTTCGGTGACGACGTGCTCCTCCAGGTCGACGCCAACACCGCGTACACGCTCGCCGACATCCCCCGGCTGCGCCGACTGGACCCGTTCGACCTGCTGCTGATCGAGCAGCCGCTGGACGAGGAGGACGTCCGCGGCCACGCCGAGCTGGCCCGGCACCTGACCACGCCGATCTGTCTCGACGAGTCGATCGTGTCGGCCCGTTCGGCCGCCGACGCGATCGCGCTGGGCGCCTGCGGCATCGTGAACATCAAGCCCGGGCGGGTCGGCGGTTATCTGGAGGCCCGGCGCGTGCACGACGTGTGCGCGGCGCACGGGGTGCCGGTGTGGTGCGGCGGCATGCTGGAGACGGGGCTCGGCAGGGCGGCGAACGTCGCGCTGGCCGCGCTGCCCGGGTTCACCCTGCCCGGCGACACCTCGGCCTCCGACCGCTACTACCGCACGGACATCACCGAGCCGTTCGTCCTGGACGCCGGGCACCTGCCGGTGCCGTCCGGTCCCGGCCTCGGCGTGGTCCCGGTCCCGGAGGCGCTGGCGGAG
Organism: Streptomyces sp. B3I8; assembly: GCF_030816915.1. Classification (NCBI taxonomy): domain Bacteria; kingdom Bacillati; phylum Actinomycetota; class Actinomycetes; order Kitasatosporales; family Streptomycetaceae; genus Streptomyces; species Streptomyces sp. B3I8. Next base: position 139,673 of record NZ_JAUSYN010000002.1, read on the forward strand.
GTGACGACGGGGACGGAACGGCTGGGGGCGTGAGGCCGTGGCGGGCGACGGAACGGCTGTTAGATTTCCTCCCCCGGTACGAACGGAGCCGGGTGTGCCTACGAGGCCGAGGTGGTGGCGCCGGTGATCGGAAGACCGCGTACGCGACTGAGCCGGGTGCTCGACGACCTCGGGGGCGTCCTGCTGGAGCCGGTCGCGGGGGTACGGCGCCGGGGCGCCCGGCTGGACCACGTGGTCATCCACGATCCGCTGGACACCGCGCCCGGACAGGGGCCGGACGCCACGGCCCCGGACCCGTTGGGCACCGGCGTCGCCCATGCCGTGGTGCTGTGCGTCGGCGTGCGCGCGCCGGACGATCTCGTCCGGCTGCTGCGCGCGTACGGCGGCCGGGACGCGACCGCGCTCGTCGTCCGACAGCCGGTGGAGGCCACGCCCGAGGTGGTGCGTGCCGCCGAGGCGTCGGGCGTCGCCCTGCTGGGGCTGGCCGCCGGTGCCTCCTGGGCGCAGCTCGCCGCGATGCTCCGGTCCGTGCTGGCCGAGGAGGACCTCGGTGACGCCTCGCCGCAGACCCTCGACGGAAGACCGGCCGGGGACCTGTTCGCCGTGGCCAACGCGGTGGCCGCGCTGCTGGACGCCCCGGTGACCATCGAGGACCGGGCCTCGCGCGTGCTCGCCTTCTCCGGGCGGCAGGACGAGGCCGACCAGCCCCGGGCGCGGACGATCCTGGGCCGGCAGGTGCCCGAGCACTTCACCCGCCGTCTGGAGGCCAACGGCGTGTTCGAGCGGCTGTACCGCGAGCGGGGCCCCGTCTACGTCGATCCGCGGTCGCAGGACTTCGAGATGGGCATGCCGCGGGTGGCCGTCGCGGTCCGCGCGGGCGACGAGATCCTGGGTTCGGTCTGGGCGGCGGTCCCGGGTCCCCTCGGCGCGGAGCGCGCGCAGTCGCTCGTGGACGCCGCCAAGGTGGTGGCGCTGCACATGCTGCGGCTGCGGGCGGGCGCCGACGTCGAGCGGCGGCTGCGGGCGGACCTGGTGAGCACGGTGCTGGAGGGCGGCACGGCGGCCCCGGAGGCGCTCGCCCGCCTCGGCCTGCTCGGCCGGCCGCTGGTCGTGCTGGCGATGGGTGTGGCCGATCCGCCCGGGGTGACGACTCCGGAGGAGGACGTCAGCCGGACGGCCGGCCGGCAACGGCTCACCGACGCGCTGGCGACGCATCTGAGCACGGTGCAGCCGCGTTCGGCGGTCGCGTTGCTCGGGGACGTCGCCTACGGGATCGTTCCGCTGCCGGGCGGCCGGCCGGAGGGCGTGGCGCGGGCGCTGCGCCTGGCCTCGGCGTTCCTGGAACGCACCGGGCGCGGTACCCGGGCGGCGGCGATCGGCATCGGTCCGCCCGCCGAGGACGGGGCCGGGGTACGGCGTTCGCGCGAGGACGCGGACCGGGCCCTGCGGGTCCTGCTCACGGCGGGCCGGGGCCGCCGGGTCGCCACCTCGGAGGACGTCCACATCGACGCCCTCCTGCTGGAGCTGTCCGACCTCGCGGCGGCCCGCGGCGACCGCCCGACGGCGGCGATCGCCCGCCTCCTCGACCACGACGCGCGGCACAGTTCCCGTCTGGTCCACACCCTGCGGTGCTGGCTGGACGCGTTCGGCGACGTGCCGGCGGCGGCGGAGCGGGCCCACGTCCATCCCAACACCTTCCGCTACCGGCTGCGCCGCCTCGCCGAGGTCGCCGGGCTCGACCTGACCGACCCCGACCAGCGTTTCGCCGCGATGCTGCAGTTGCGGCTGCTGCCCGCGCCCGAGGGCACGCCGGAGGTGTGAGGGCGGCGACGGGGCTCGGCGCGGGACGGGCGGGCGGCCGGGCCCGGTGCTCAGCCGCGGGACGGGCCGGCGGCCGGCTGGGCGGCGGTGAACATGCCGACGAGGCCGTGCGGGGCGTCGTCGCCGAGCATCAGAGGGAGGAGTGCGGCGGCCTCGGCGGCGTGCGCGGCGCTGCGCGGGACCAGGGCGGCCTCGTAGGCGGCGAGGGCGTTCTCGGTGTCGTCGGGGTGGGCGGCGAGGGCCTTGCCGAGTTCCGCGCCGTCGAACATGGCGGCGTTGGCGCCCTCCCCGGAGGGCGGCATGAGGTGGGCGGCGTCGCCGAGGACGGTGACCCCGGGGCGCCGCTCCCAGCGGTGTTCGTTCGGCAGCGTGTGCAGGACGCGCGGCACGGGCGCGGTCTCCGCGTCGGTGAGCAGCGCGGTGAGCGCGGGCGCCCAGCCCTCGAACTCCTCGGCGATCCGGGCCGTGGCCGCGGCGGCGTCGGTGAAGTCGATGCCGTCGATCCACTCCCGTCCCTTGAGGAGCTGGACGTAGGTGTGCAGCACCCCGCCCGGTTCGCGGTGGGCGGTGATCCCCTTGCCGGGGGCGAGCGCGAACATGGAGCCGCCGCCGACGGCCGCGGCGCTCGCGGGGTGGCGCTCGTCGCTGTCGAACAGGTAGGTCTCGACGAACACCGCGCCGGCGTACTCGGGTTGCGCCCCGGACAGCAGGGGGCGGACGCGTGACCAGGCGCCGTCCGCGCCGACCAGGAGACCGGTGGTGACCGCCGTGCCGTCGGCGAAGGCGACCTCGTGGCGGCCGTCGCCGAGGGAGCGGGCGGCGGTGACCTTGTGTCCCCAGCGCACGGTGCCGGCGGGCAGGGAGTCCAGCAGGAGCTGCCGCAGCTCGCCGCGCAGCACCTCGGGGCGCCTGCCGTGGCCGTCGTCGGGCCGCTCGAACACGAGGTTGCCGTGCTTGTCGAGCACGCGCAGTGCCTCGCCGCCCTGGTGGACGAGGCCGAGGAACGCGTCGAAGAGACCGGCGTCCTTGAGGGCGAGCTGCCCGTTGTGGTCGTGGATGTCGAGCATGCCGCCCTGGGCGCGGGCGGTGGGCGAGGCCTCCGCCTCGTGGACGGTGACCGGAATGCCGTGGACGTGCAGAACCCGGGCGAGCGTCAGCCCGCCGAGCCCGGCGCCGATGATCGTGACGGGAGTGGTCATGGTGCCACCTCACTGGTACGTGCGTGCGGCCGTCGGGGCGGTGCCCGAAAGACGGCCGGGGAGCGTCTGGAACGACGTTCCACGACCCCCACACTGGAACAGCGTTCCAGGCCATGTCAAGCTGGAACGCCATTCCAGCCGCAGGCCGTGCCGTCTAGAATGAGCGGCATGGCAAGCAGAACGCGTGGTCCGGAGCGCCGTCGGGAGCCGCTCTCCCGGGAGCGCATCGTCGCGGCCGCCGTGGAACTCCTGGACACCGTGGGCGAGGGCGGGCTGACGTTCCGCGCGCTCGCCGAGCGCCTCGCGACGGGACCCGGGGCGATCTACTGGCACGTCGCGGGCAGGTCCGAGCTCCTCGCCGCCGCCACGGACGCCGTCCTCACGACCGCCGCCGTCGGCGACGACCCCGACGCGACGCCGCACGAGACGGTCCGCGCCCTCGCGCTCGGCCTCTTCGACGCGATCGACGACCACCCCTGGGTGGGCACGCAGCTCGTGGGCACACCGTCGCAGTCACCGATGCTGCCGGTATTCGAACAACTCGGCCGCCAGGTCCGGGCGCTGGGGGTGCCGCGGGGCGCCTGGTTCTCCGCGGTCTCCGCGCTGTGGAACTACATCCTCGGCGTGGCGGGCCAGAACGCCGCCAACGCCCGGATGCCGCAGCCCGCCACCACGGACAGGACCGCGTACCTGGGCTCCGTCGCGGACGACTGGGCGGCCCTCGACGCCGACCGGTACGCGTTCACCCGCGCTGTCGCCGGCCAGTTGCGCGAGCACGACGACCGGGCCGAGTTCCTCACCGGCATCGACCTCATCCTGACCGGCATCACCACGCACCGATGGCCCACCGGCTGACCGGGGACGCCTCGCACGGAGGGCCACCGGCTGACACCCGGGCGTCGGCACACACGGAAAGTCATACCGGTTCCCGGTGAACTTCCCGGCCCGCTCCCCCATCGAATCTCGTGTACGACACGTGCCCGGCGCGTGGACGGGCACCCGACCCCTCCGTCGCCCCGCACACACGCACACACCCGAGTGGAGAGCGATCGCTGTGACCGAACACCGGACCACCCTCACCGCCACCGGACAGCCCCCTGCCGCCCGTCCGACCGCCGTGCGCCGCGCCGACCGCCGTTTCGGCCGCGTGGCCCTCGCCGTGGCCGCCGTCGCCGGGCTCGGCCTCGCCGGCGCGGCCCCCGCGCGGGCGGCGGACACCGGCTCCGCGAGCGGCACGGCGTCCACGCCGACCTGCTCCGCCGCCGCCCTGAAGACCACCCTCGGCCGGAACCTGACCGGCGGCATGAACCACGAGGGGGTCGTCCTGACGTTCCGCAACCTCAGCGGCACCACGTGCGCGCTGCGCGGCTTCCCCGGGCTGGGCCTGGAGGACGCGGCGCATCGCGTGCTCCCGACCCACACCCACCGGGGCGACACCTGGTACGCCGGCGACCCCGGCACCAGGACCCTCCGCCTGAAGGACGGCGAGGCGGCGGAGGCGGTCGTCGCCTGGACCCACGTCAACGCCGGGACCTCCGACGCCGTGCACGCGTCCTATCTGGAGATCACCCCGCCCGCGGCCACCACGCACCGGACGCTGGCCTTCCCCGAGTGGGTCGACAACGGCGACCTGCACGTCACCGCCCTGGCCCGGCACATCGACGTGCCGGGCTGACCTCCGGCGCACGGACGCGCGCAGGGCCTCTGCGCCACGGCGGGACGGGATGGCGAGAAGGCGTGGCCACCCGGCATTTTCGCCACTGTCGAGCCGTCGGTGCCGTTCATAGGCTCCTGGCATCAATCGCTCGACCACCGAGGAAGAGGTCATGCGCGTGTTCGACAAGAGCGGGTTCACCGAGGGCGACGAGGGTGCCGGGAGGGACGAGGAGAGGGCCTTCAGCCGACGTGCCGCGCTGGGGCGGGGCGCCGGTGTGGCCGCGATCGGCCTGGCCGCCGCGCTCACCGGCGCCGTGGCCGCCCCGGCCGCCGCCGCGGCCCCGGGATGGACCCGACGGGCGGACGGCGGCGGCGCAAGCGGCGGAGCGCTGCCCAGGTCCGTGGCGGGAATCCGCGTACCCGACGGCGAAGTGGCCCGCAGGGCGGCGGCGTTCGCCCGCGAGGCGTCCTCCGAGACGCTGTTCAACCACGTCATGCGCAGCTACCTGTTCGGCTGCGCGCTGTTCGACGGACGCGGGATCCCCTACGACCGCGAACTCGCGTTCCTCTCGGCGGTCCTGCACGACCTGGGGCTGGTCGAGGCGTACCGGACCCCGGACGAGCGCTTCGAACTGGACGGTGCGGACGCCGCGCAGCGGTTCCTGAAGGCGCAGCACGTTCCGGACGACCGGATCGCGGTCGTGTGGGACGCGATCGCCCTGCACACCAACGTCGCCATCGCGGCCCGCAAGCGGCCGGAGATCGCCATGGTGTCGGTCGGCTCCGGGGCCGACTTCTCCGGCAACGGCATCGACCGGATACCGTCCGGCGCCCTGGAGGAGATCCTCGGCGCGTTCCCCCGTAAGGGCTTCAAGCAGGACGCCGTCGACACCATGCTGTCGCTGTGCCGCACCAAGCCCATGTCGGTGCTGATGCACCCCTTCGCCGAGGTCGGCCGCCGCCACATCCCCGGCTTCGCGGTGCCCACGGTGGAGGACCTGGTGCTCGCGGCGCCCTTCACGGACTGAGGAGCGCCTTCTCCCCCGCGCGAGGGTGACACCGTTCGCTCACGCGCTCACGCGGGTGTCCCGGGCGCGGATCCGCTGGGTGAGGAAGAGGGCCGCGCGGTCCAGCGCCTCCTCCGCCTCGTCCAGCTCGCCGACGAGCGCCTGGAACACGTGGGGTGCGTCGGCGGTGACGTCGAGGACGACGTCCACTCCCGCCTCCCGGGCGCGGACGGCGAGGCGCGTGGAGTCGTCCAGCAGGAGTTCGTTGGTGCCCACCTGGAGCAGCATCGGGGGGAAGCCGGTCAGGTCGGCGTGGACGGCCGGGCTGAGCAGCGGCTGGTGCGGGTCGGCCCCGGCGAGGTAGAGGGCCCCGGTCCGGTCGAAGTCCGCGCGGGTGAAGACCGGGTCGGCGCCCGCCTTGCCCTCCATGCTCTCGCCGCTCCGGGTGGCGTCCAGGCCCGCGGAGAACGCCACGATGCCCGCGGGCATGGGCAGGCCCGCGTCCCGGGCGGCGAGGCAGGTGGTGACGGCCAGTCCGCCGCCCGCGGAGTCCCCCGCGAACACGACGGCCGTGGGGTCCTCGCCGCTGTCGAGGAGGGCGCGGTACGCGTTGACGCCGTCGTCCGTCGAGGCCGGGAACGGATGTTCGGGGGCGAGACGGTAGTCCAGCGAGTACGCCCCGAAGCCGGTCTTGGCGACGAGGTGTCCCGTCAGGGACAGGGCCGTCTCGGGGGAGCCGAACACCCAGGCACCGCCGTGGAAGTAGAGGATCGTGCCGGCGCGCGGTCCGTCCTCCGGCTCCACCCGCAGGGCCGGCCGCCCGCCGAGTTTTGACGCCCGCGTGCGGATGCCGTCGGGCACCTTCATGCCGGCCATCAGCGCACGGAACCCGGCGCGCAGTTCCTCGACCGTGGCGGGACCCTCGTGACGCCCCTGCCGCATCATGGCGTCGACGCGGACACGCTGTTCTCTGCTCATACTGGTGTGCTCCCCAGGAGTGAATGGCTGTCGCTACTCGCCCCACGGGGGAAAGTAGCTGCCGCTACACTATATGCCGTGGCATATAAATCAAGCGACGCGATCGATCTGGTCGCCCTCTTCGACGACCTGGTCCGCTGCGAGACACGTGTGTACAACGCCCTCAGCGACCGCCTCCGCTGCGAACACTCCCTCGTGACCTCGCAGTTCGAGTCCCTTCGGCATCTGCGCGACCACCCCGGGGCCCGGGTGGCGGACATCGCCGCCGCGTTCGCCATCGGGATCGGCGCGACCAGCAAGGCCGTGGACCGGCTGGAGAAGCAGGGGTGGGTGGTCCGGCAGCCGAACCCCGACGATCGCCGGTCCAGCCTGCTCGCGCTGACCGACGAGGGCGCGCGGCTCGCCGACGCGGCCGAGCGGACGGCCACCGAGTGCCTCACCGAGCTGATCGGCGAGGCGCTCGGCGGTTCGCCGGCCACGGCACGGGCCCTCGCGGACCTGCGTGCCGCACTGGAACGCGATCGGATCGGCACCCCGACGGGCTGACCGCGACCAGCCGGCCGCCCTCGCACACGGGGGCCGGGGGCCTGGTGTCACGGCGAGCCGTGCGCACTCACGGGGCGACGGCCGGGAGCCGTGGCGTGCGCCGGTCGTCGCCCGATCGGAACAGGGCGATCGGATCGACCGGTACGCCGCTGAGGCCGTGGATGCGCGGCGGGGCCACGGTGAGCAGGAAGCTGTAGCGCCCCGGTCGCGCACACAGGGCCGCCAGGTCGTCCGGCCGCTGCACGTCGATCAGCGGCATCGCCGTCCGGCCGAGCGCCACCCCGTGCAGCGGGGAGGGCTCGTCCGGGTTCAGCGGAGGGTGCGCGTCACCCCTGTCCGGGACGACGACCGCGCTCTCCCGGCGGCGCATCCACCGCACCGCGTCCAGGCCGATCCCCGGACTCGGCGTGTCGGCCCGGCCGCGTCCCGTCCGGCCGAGCCGGACCACCAGCGCGTCGCCGGAGCCCACCTCGACCCCCTGCCGCCTCTCGGCCCCCTCGAAGTCGTCCGACGTCACCGCGCAGGCGGGGGGCAGGGGCCCCGTCGACGGCCAGGTCGAGCAGGACTCCGCGCGTCACTGTCCCGGCCGCGAAGGCGGTGGTCGACGCGTGCGTGATGCCGAGGGGGGGACGACCTCCGCCCTCGGGCGGCCCCGATACACCTGCCCGTCGGTGGACCAGTGCGCGAGCGCGTCGAGGTGCGGGGAGCCGGCCCGCCTCACCACCCGTACCTCGTTCCGTTCCCGGTCCGGCCCCGGTCCCCCGGGGCCTGTCGTGCGGATCGGCTCGCGGACGCGGGGACGACACCGTCGGCCCCTGCGGCCTGATCCGAACGACGGACCCGAGCCGGGACCACCGCCGGAGTTCCCCTCCCGGCGCGCCGTCGACCGGTCGCCCGGCAGGCTGCCGACGAGCGCGCCCTCAGCCGGTGCCGCTCCCCCGCGACGCCGCGGGTACGGGATCCGGGACCGACGGCGTCCGCCGTTCCCGGGACGCCGGAACGGCGGACGCGGGCTCGCCCGGTTCGGCCGGCAGGGGATCCGCCGGCTCCCGGCGGGCCGGGACGGGGGAGGCCGCGGCCGGGAGGCATGCGGCGACCAGGCCGCCCAGGATCAGCAGGCTGCCGGCCGCCGCCATGGCCGTGAGGTGCTCGTGCAGGACGAAGACGCCGAGGACGGTCGCCGCGAGGGGTTCGGCGAGACTCAGGGTGCCCACGGCAGCCGCGCCGGTGGTGCGCAGGCCGACGGAGAACAGCCAGTACGCGAGGGCGGTGGCGGCCAGCCCCAGCCAGGCGACCAGCCCGAGTGCGGCCGGCTGCGCGAGGGCGGCGACCGATCCGGCCGTCCAGGGCAGCAGCGGCACCGCACCCAGCAGCAGGGCGAGGGCGGACACCGTCGGCAGGTGGATGCCCGGGTGGTCGGTGGCGAGCCGGCGGGCGTACACGGTGTACAGGCCGTAGCAGACACCCGACGCGGCGGCCGTGAGCAGTCCGAGGACGTCCGGCCCGGCGCCGTCCGGCACGAACAGCAGCGCGCACCCCAGCACCGCGGCGGTGGTGGAGACCCACCATGTGCGGGTGAGGGCCTCACCGGTGACGATGCGGGCGATCACTCCGGTGGCGACGGGGCCGACGCCCAGTGCGACGACGGTGGCCAGCGCGGCGCCGGTGCGGTCGGTGGCGTAGAGGAAGGCCGCCTGGAAGACGCCGGTGGCCAGCGCGCAGACCAGCAGCGGGCGGAGCAGCCCGCGCCCGAGTGCGGGGCGGAGCCCGCGCAGGTGGCGCCGGCAGAGCAGTGCCAGTACCGCGCCGCCGACCACGAGCCGCCAGCCGCCGAGCGCGGCGGGGCTCATGACGTCGCCCGCCAGGGCCTGCGCGGGGCCGACCGTGCCCCACAGCAGCGCGGCCCCGAGAATCAGTCCGGCACCGCCGGAGAAACCGTACTTCTGTTGCCTCATGCCACGTAGGCTAGGTAATGGTTTGAGCAGAGTGACCGGTCACCGAACTTCGTGAGGCGAACAGCTGTGAGCGCGGGACTTGATGCGATCGACCTGGCTCTTTTGCGGGAGCTGCAGAACGATGCACGGCAGACCAACCGGGATCTGGCCGCGAAGACGGGCATCTCCCCGTCGACGTCGCTGGAGCGGGTGCGGCTGCTGCGCGAGCGCGGCCTGATCACGGGCTACCACGCCGCGCTGGACCTCGAAGCGGTCGGCCGGCCGGTGCAGGCACTGATCTCGGTACGCATCAGGCCGCCGGCCCGGGTGGTCATCGAGGGCTTCCGGGAGTGGGCGCACCGGTTGCCCGAGGTGATCGCCATGTTCGTCACCTCCGGCCCGCACGACTTCCTGCTGCACATCGCCGTGCCGGACGTGAACAGCGTGTACGCCTTCGTCATCGACCGGCTCACGGAGCGGCGCGAGGTGGCCGACGTGCAGACGACCATGGCGTACGAGCACGTACGGTCCCGGGTCATCCAGCCGGCCGTCCCGGCTTCCGAGCAGCCCCGGAAGCCCCGTCGGCACGGGTAGGAACACCCGCCGAGAGGGCACGACCGACCGGAACGGACCGGGAAGGGCCGGCCGGCCGGGCCGGGGACCCGCGGGACGGCCGGGCGGGCAACCGAGAGGACCTCGGACGCAGAACTCCAGGGGATCCCAGGAGCCGCACACCGATTGCTTCCGCACCGCCCGGACGGATCCGCCCCGCACCCGCCGTCGGCACCGGGCACCGCCCCAAAGGTGCACCACGGCCGTTCCCGCCCCGACGCGGCGCCCCGTCACGGGCGCCGGAACCCGGCGAAGCCGGGCCGCGGCGGTGCGTGCACAGCACCTCGCGTACGGCACCCTCCCGTTCACTCCCGCAACGGCACGTATCTTCCGCCCACCCCCGGCGCACGTGCCACCGGAAGTGTTTCCCGCACCGGGGGTTGACAGGAGACGTCGCACGACACAGCCTTTGGCAACGTTGTCATAGCGGCCCGCACAGCACAGGTGCGGAGCCGGATCGGGCCAGCGTCGTTTTTGATGGGACGTCACACTTATGCCAGATCAGTCGGGTCCGTCGCGCTCTCCCTCGCGCCGTACCGTCGTCGCCGCGGGCACCACCCTGTTGGCGGGCTTCGGCCTGAATGCCGTGGTCCCCGCGTCGACCGCTGCCGCCGCCCCCACCGGCGCCCCCGAGGGTTCCCCCTCCCACGGTTCCTCCTCCCCCGGCGAGCTGGCGCGGTACCGGCCCGTCACCGCCTCCTCGACGGCCTACGCCCCCACCGTCGGCTCCTTCGTCGTCGACCGGCTCTCCTCCCCCGGCGTCGAGGGCAGCGGCTGGCGCGCCGAGGGCGGCGACCCGCAGTGGATAGCCGTCGACCTCCAGTCGGTCTGCGAGGTCGACCGGGTCCGGCTGACCTTCGAGGCGGACGCCTCGACGCCCGTGTTCACACCCCCCACCGAGGGCAACCCGCACAGCGGCACCACGGGCAAGGAGGTGCAGTCCAGCTACGCGCTGATGTTCGTGGTGGAGACCTCGCTCGACAACGAGTCGTGGACCACGGCGTACCGCACCACGGGGGGCACCGGCGGCGTGGTGAACATCCAGCTCCCGCGCCCGACACGGGCCCGCTGGGTGCGCATGACCTCGCAGAAGCGCTCCAGTCCGCTGCCGCTCGGCCTCAACGGCTTCGAGGTGTACGGCACCCCCGGGGACCACCGCCCCGCGGCCACCGGCTGGACCGACTGGGGCACCCACCACGAGAAGGCCCCGCGCCTGGAGGTGGCCGACGACGGCAGCGTGCCCCTGGAGTCGGGCTGGCGGCTCACCATGGACGACTGGGCCGACGGGGACGGCGCGCAACTGTCCAGCACGTCCGTCGACACCAGCGCCTGGCTGCCGGCCACCGTCCCCGGCACGGTGCTCGCCTCCCTCGTCGAGCAGGGCAAGCTGCCCGACCCGGTGTCGGGCCTGAACAACCTGCACGTCCCGGAGGCGCTGTCGCGCCACTCCTGGTGGTACAAGCGGGACTTCGCGCTGCCGCGCGGTCTGCGCACCGGCTCCGGCCGGCATGTGTGGCTGGAGTTCGACGGCGTCAACCACAAGGCCGACGTATGGCTCAACGGCAAGCGGGCGGGCGACCTCACGTACCCGTTCGCGCGCGCCTCGTTCGACGTGACGCCGCTGCTCGCGGCGGACGGCGAGAACGCCCTGGCGGTGCGGATCACGCCCATGCCGATTCCCGGCAGCCCCGGCGACAAGGGCCCCGACGGCAGTGCCTGGGTGGACGCGGGCGCGGGCCAGATGAACCTCAACTCGCCCACCTACCTGGCTGCTTCGGGCTGGGACTGGATGCCGGCGGTGCGCGACCGCGCGGCGGGCATCTGGAACCACGTACGGCTGCGGGCGACCGGGCACCTCGTGATCGGCGACCCGCGCGTGGACACCGTGCTGCCCGGCCTGCCGGACGACCTGTCGGTCGCCGAGGTGAGCGTGGTCGTCCCGGTGCGCAACGCCGACTCCGCCGACCGGCGGGCGACGGTGACCGCGGCCTTCTCCGGGGTGCGCGTGTCGAAGACGGTCACCGTCAAGGCCGGCGAGAGCGTCGACGTCGTGTTCGCTCCGGACGCCTTCCACGAACTGCGGCTGCGCGACCCGAAGTTGTGGTGGCCCAACGGCATGGGTGAGGCGCACCTGTACGACCTGACGCTCATCGCGTCGGTGGACGGCCGGGAGAGCGACCGGCGTGCCGTCCGCTTCGGTGTGCGCCAGTTCGGCTACGAGTACGACGTGCCGCTGCCGTTCACCGCGACCGGTGACTCCGTCACGCAGACGGTGACCTTCGCACGGCAGGAGGCCCGGCACGTCCGCATCCGGTGCCTGACCCGGGCCTCCTCCTGGGGCAGTTCGCTGTGGACGCTGGCCGTCGGCGACAGCGCGCGGCCCGGCATCGACCTCGCGCTGCACGCGAGCGCCGAGGCCTCCAGCATCGACGAGGACGACCACGCCGCCGCCAACGCCACCGACGGCAACGCGGACACCCGCTGGTCCTCGGCCTACGAGGACGACCAGTGGATCCGCGTCGATCTCGGTTCCGCCCAGTCCTTCGACCGGGTGGACCTCACCTGGGAGCGTGGGTACGCGAAGACGTTCGTCGTGCAGGTGTCGTCGGACGGCTCGCAGTGGACGGACGTGAAGGCGGTCGACAACGGTGCGGTGCCGCTGCCCTTCAGCAACGGTGACGCGAGCCTCCAGGTCGAGGACTTCGACCGGCAGAGCGCGCGTTACGTCCGTCTCGACTGCGGTGTCCGTGCGACCAGCTGGGGCACCTCGTTGTGGTCCTTCGGTGTCATCGACAGCGCCGACCCCGGCACCGACCTCGCACTGCACCGCGACGCCACCGCCTCCACCGCGGAGTCCGGCCACCCGGCCTCGCACGCCACCGACGGCGACGCCGGCACCCGCTGGTCCTCCGCGTACGAGGACGGCCAGTGGATCCGCGTCGACCTCGGCGCCACCCGCTCCTTCGACCGGATCTCCGTCGTCTGGGAGACCGCGTACGCGAAGACGTACGTGATCCAGGTGTCCGACGACGGCGAGAAGTGGCGCGACGTGAAGTCCGTGTCCAACGCGCCGGAGCCACTGCGGATCAGCGTCAACGGGGTGCGGGTGCTGGCCCGCGGCGGCAACTGGGGCTGGGACGAGCTGCTGCGCCGGATGCCGCCGGAGCGCATGGACGCGGCGGTGCGCATGCACCGCGACATGAACTTCACGATGATCCGCAACTGGGTCGGCAGCAGCGACCGCGAGGAGTTCTTCGCCGCCTGCGACCGGTACGGCATCCTGGTGTGGAACGACTTCCCCAACGCGTGGGGCATGGACCCGCCGGACCACGACGCGTTCAACGCGGTCGCCCGCGACACCGTGCTGCGCTACCGGATCCACCCCAGTGTGGTGGTGTGGTGCGGCGCCAACGAGGGCAATCCGCCACCCGCGATCGACAAGGGGATGCGCGAGGCTGTGGAGCGGCAGGTGCCCGGCCTGCTCTACCAGAACAACTCGGCGGGCGGGATCGTCACCGGCGGCGGCCCCTACGGATTCGTCGACGCGGAGCGGTACTTCGACCCGTCGACGTACGGCAGCAAGGACTTCGGGTTCCACACCGAGATCGGCATGCCGGTGGTGTCCACCGCGGCGAGCGTGCGCAACATGACGGGCGACGAGCCGGAATGGCCCATCCGCGGGGCGTGGTTCTACCACGACTGGAGCGAGCACGGGAACCAGGGGGCACCCAACTACAAGGCGGGGATCGAGGCCCGGCTCGGGGAGTCCGGCGGTCTCGACGACTTCGCCCGCAAGGCGCAGTTCGTCAACTACGAGAACACGCGCGCCATGTTCGAGGCGTGGAACGCCCACCTGTGGGACAACGCCTCCGGTCTGATGCTGTGGATGTCGCACCCGGCCTGGCACAGCACGGTGTGGCAGACGTACGACTACGACTTCGACGTCAACGGCACCTATTTCGGCGCTCGTTCGGGCTGCGAGCCGCTGCACGTGCAGGCCGATCCGGTCAAGTGGCAGGTCCTCGCGGTGAACCACACCGCGGCCGACCTGCGCGGCGCGACCGTCACCGCGCGGCTGTACGACCTGTCCGGCAAGGAGCTGGGCCGGCGCCGTACCGCCCGCCTCGACGTGGCGCGGGCGGACACCGCGAAGGCGTTCACCGCGGGCTGGACGGACGACCTGCCCGACCTGCACCTGCTGCGGCTCACTCTGGAGGACGCCAAGGGGCGGGAGGTGTCGCGGAACACCTACTGGCGCTACCGCGAGGCCGCCTCGCTGCAGGCCCTGAACAAGGCCAAGCAGGTCCGGCTGACCGGCGCGGTCACCGAGATGTCCCGCTCCGGCGACCGCCACGGGCTCACCGCGACCGTGCGCAACCGGGGTTCGGCGGTGGCCGCCATGGTCCGCCTGTCCCTCCTGACGGACACCCACGGCCACCGGGTGCTGCCCACCCTGTACAGCGACAACTACCTGTGGCTGCTGCCGGGCGAGTCCCGCACGGTCCACCTGTCCTGGCCGGCCGGGGCGGCCCCCACCCGCCACCCGGTGCTGACGGCGGAACCGTACAACGGCCCTCTCACGACACTGCGGGCCTGAGCCCGTACCGCCCGGCCCACCGTGCCCCCGGTCCCCGCTTCTCGTCGCGGGGGCCGGGGGCACGGTGCCGTCCACCGGCGGCTTCAGCGGACGCCTCAGCGGGCCAGGAGTGCCCTGAGGATCGCGGTGATCTCGTCGGGCGACGTCTCCGCCATGAAGTGGCCCGCCGCGGTGAGCCGGTGGTCCAGGTCCGGGGACCAGGCCCGCCACACCTGGGCCGCGTCGTAGCCGAGCCGGGCGCCCCAGTCCTGCTGGACGACCGTCACGGGCATGGCGAGCTGCGAGCCCGCGTCCAGGTCGGCCTGGTCGTGGGTGAGGTCGATGCCGGCGGAGGCGCGGTAGTCGGCCACGATCGAGTCGACGGCGGCGGCGCTCGCGCGCAGGTAGGCGGCGCGGATCTCGTCGGGGATCGCGGACGGGTCCGTCGTCCAGGCGTCGAGGAAGGAACCGAAGAACGCGTCGGCGCTGTTGGCGATCATCGTCTCGGGGAGCCCGGGCGGCTGCGCCATGAGGTACAGATGGTGAGCGACGGCGGCGGAGACGCCGTGCAGCACGTTCCACATGTCCAACGTCGGTACGACGTCGAGGATGCCCAGGTGGGTGAGGGTCTCGGGGTGGTCGAGGCCGGACCGGAAGGCGACCAGGGCGCCCCGGTCGTGACCGACCAGCGCGAACCGGTCGTGGCCCAGCGATGCAAGGACCGAGACGATGTCGGCGGCCATGGTGCGCTTGGAGTAGGTGTCCTCGTCGGTGGCCCGGGGTTTGTCACTGTCGCCGTAACCGCGCAGGTCGGGGCAGAGGACGGTGTGTTCCTCCGCCAGCCGCGGGGCGATGTGCCGCCACATGAGGTGGGTCTCGGGGAACCCGTGCAGCAGGACGACGGGGCTGCCGCTGCCGGCGACGGCGGTGGACAGTTCCACACCGTCCTCACCGGGCAGGCGGACGTACGTGAAGCCGGGGAGGGCGGGGGTGACGGGGGTCATCGCGGGTGCCTTCTCGCTGTCGGGGAGGTTGACGTGACCACTGTGCGCGGTGCCGATCAGCAACCGATCAGTGCGCGGGCGGGCGCGGGCGGCGCCGCGGCGCGGGTGCCCGGATGATGAGGGGCATGCGGAGCGATGGGCCGGGTGAGGATGCCGTGCGGGTCGATGTACTGGGTGCCGTGCGGGCGCGGCGTGCGGACGGCGGCGCGATCGCCCTGGGCGGGCCCCGGCACCGGGAGGTGCTCGGCAGGCTGGTCGCGGCCGAGGGGCGGATGGTCGGCACCGACACCCTCGTCGACGATCTGTGGACCGCGCCGCCGGCCGGGGCGGTGGGCGCGCTGCGGACCTTCGTCGCCGCGCTCCGCCGGGCCCTGGAACCGGACCGGGCGCCCCGCACCCCGTCCCGCGTCCTCGTCACGGAGGGGCCGGGCTACGCGCTGCGGCTGCCGCGCCGGGCCGTGGACGTGTACCGCTTCGAGGACGCCCTGGCCGCGGCCCGCCGCTCCCCCGACGGCGTGGACGCGCTCGGCGCCGCCCTCGCCGCGTGGCGCGGCGTGCCCTACGCCGACCTGCCCGACGCGGGGTGGGCGCCGCGGGAGCGGACCCGGCTGGAGGAGCTGCGGCTGCAGGCGGTGGAGGTGCGGGCCGGCCTGCTGCTCGATGCCGGTGCGGGCGCGGAGCTCGTGGCCGATCTCGCCGCGCACGCGGGCGGGCACCCGTGGCGGGAGTCCGCCTGGGCGCTGCTCTCCCGCGCGCTCTACCGCGACGGCCGGCCGGCCGAGGCCCTGGCCACCCTGCGGCGGGCCCGCACCCTGCTCGCGGAACAACTGGGGCTCGATCCCGGGCCCGTCCTGCGGCGCCTGGAGCAGGACATCCTCAACCGGTCCGCCGCGCTGGAGCCACCCCGCGCGCCCGGGCAGCGGCTCTCCCCGTACCCGGGGGCGGCGGCGCCGCTGGGCCCCGAGGCGCCGGACGGGCCGAGCGGCATCCGGCTGGGCCCGCGCACCACCGTCGATCTGGCCCGGACCCTCGCGCTGGCGGGCGGGGACGCGCTCGTCCTCTCGCGCCGCGATCGGCTGGCCGCCGTCGAGGCGGCCGAGCGTACGGGGGACGCCGTGCTGACCGCCCGCGTCATCGGCGCCTACGACGTCCCCGCCGTCTGGAGCCGTGCCGACGACCCCGCACAGGCCCGTGCCGTCGTGGCCGCCGCCACGCGGACGCTCACCGCCCTCGGCCCGGACGCCCCCGCCGGGCTGCGCGTCCGTCTGCTCGCCACGATCGCCGTCGAGAGCCGGCCCGCCGACTCGTCGGGTCCTCGCGCGGAGCGGGCACGGGCCGCCGCGCGGGAGGCGGAGTCGCTGGCACGCGGCGCGGAGGATCCCGAACTTCTGGCGTTCGCCCTCAACGGGGTGTTCCTGCAGTCCTTCGCCCGCCCCGGCCTCGCTCCGCGGCGGGATGCGATCGGCGCGGAACTGGTCGAGCTCGCCGGGCGGCGGGAACTGCCGGCCCACGCCATCCTGGGTCGGCTCGTACGCCTGCAGTCCGCGTCGGCGCTCGGCGATCTCGACGCCGCCGAGGCACACGCCCGGGCGGCGGAGCGACTCGCCGCCGTGCACGAGTCACCCCTCGTGCCGGTGCTGACGCGCTGGTTCCGGGTCCGGGTCGACGCCGCCCGCAGTGCCGAGCCCGGCGGGCCGTCCGCCGCCACGGTCGCCGCGGCCTACCGCGCTGCCGACGGCGCTCTGGGGGCGGCCGGGATGCCGGGGCTGCACCGCGGGCTGCTGCCGCTCGCCCTGCTCGGACTGCGTCTGCTGCACGGCCGCCCGGCCCCCGCCGACGAGCGGCTCGACTGGGGACCGTACCGCCCCTGGGCGGCGCCGCTCGTCCTTCTCGCCCGGGACCGCACGGAGGAAGCCCGCGCCGCGCTGGCCGCGACTCCCGAGCCACCGCGCGATCACCTGCAGGAGGCGCTGTGGTGCCTCACCGCGCGGGCCGCCGTGCTCCTGGACGCGCCCGCGACCGCCGCCCGCGCGGCTCACGCCCTGCGTGACGCGCGCGCCGAACACGCCGGCGCCACCACCGGGATGCTCACCCTCGGCCCCGTGGAGCGCTACCTCTCGGCGGCCGAGGCCTGCGCGGCGCGGGCCGGCGTGGAGGCTCCCGGCGGCCGGCCGGCCTCGTGAGGGCACGGCCCGCCGCCGGGTCTCAGACGCGGCGGGCGGCGTCGACCTTCGCGAAGAACGGCAGCAGGGCCTTCGCCAGGGCGTCGGGCGCCTCCAGCGCGGCGTAGTGACCGACGCCGTCCAGTGTCACCGACTCGACGCCGTGCGGGCCGGGTCCGTTCCCGCCCGCCACTGCCCGGGACAGGGTGCCGGTCGTGAACGGGGCGCCACCGGCGTCGACCGCGAGCACGGGTACGGTCAGGCCGGGGCTCTCGGCCAGCGCCCTGATCCCGGCCCCCTCCCCCAGCATCGACCGGTAGAGACCACTCGCCCCCCGCCAGCCGTCGGGGCGCGCGTACGTGCGGGCGAACTCCGCGAGGTCGGCGTCGGTGACCACGCCCGGCCTCCCGAGGACGAACCGCTCCATGAACTCCCGCTCACGACCGGCGAGAAGGAGTTCGGGGACACCGGGGGCGGCGAGCACGCCGATGTACCAGGCCCCGCCGCGGGTGACGTCGGCCAGTGCCTCCAGGCCGAACCCGGGCAGGCCCGTCTCGATCCCGGTGAGGCTGAGCACGCTCGCGGGGTGCGCGGCCGCGAGGCGGAACACGGTCGCCCCCGCGATGTCCTGACCGGTGACATGGACCGGTCCCACGCCCAGCAGCTCGACGAGCAGGCGCAGGTCCTCCGCCGCCGTCGCGCTGTCGTACGGGCCCGGTCCGTTTCCGGAGTCGCCGAAGCCGCGCAGGTCGACGGCGAAAACGCGGTGCGTCTCGGCCAGCAGCGGGACGAGCCGGTGGAACGCCCACCAGGTCTCGGGGAATCCGTGGACGAGAAGCACCGGCGAGCCGTCGGTGCCGGCCGCCGTGTAGTGAAGCCGTGTGCCGTTGACCTCCGCGTGGTGGTGGGTGAGGCCGGGGACGGTGGCACCCGGGGGTGTGATGTTCATGGCGGTCCTCATGGTGTGCGTCGCGATCTCGCCGCAGCACGTGCGGCGTACGGGCATGTGCGTGCGTGTGCGGCACACTCTGCCGACTCTTCGACAACCCTGTTGTCCATTGCTCCGCCACAATAGACAACAAGGTTGTCGCTGTCGAGGGTCCTAACCCACGACGTACGCTGCTGCCATGTCACGTTCCGGCGCCGATCTCGCCCTGCTCCTGCTGGGGGGCTTCCGCTCGCTGGTGGATTCCGCGACGGCCGAGCTGGCCCGGCGCGGGCACGAAGGGGTGCGCCCCGCCCACGACTTCGCCATGCGGGCCATCGCCGCCGGCGCCGACAACGCCTCCGAACTCGGCCGCCGCCTGTCGGTCACCAAGCAGGCGGCGGCCAAGACCATCGCGGTACTGCAGGAGCGCGGGTACGTGACCCGTGACGCCGACCCCCGCGACGCCCGCCGCAAGCGGCTCAGGGTCACTCCGCTCGGGTTCGAGGTGATGCGGCAGGGGGAGGAGATCTTCGACGAACTGCGCGAGCAGTGGGAACGACGCATCGGCCCGGCCGAACTCACGCGCTTCGAGGACCGGTTGAGAGATCTCGTCGGCACGGATCCGGTCCGGCTGGACGCGCCCGGCTGGGTGGCCCAGGACCTCGGAGGCACGGACGACCGATAGCGGCTCGGCCGGGCGGCCCGAGCTGACCCGCTCGACCAACAGCCGCCTACCGAAAACGGCCAGCCGGGCATTTACGGTGGGACACGAAGACCTCCGTGCGGTGAGTTCCTGGACAGCTCCCACCGCACCGGAGGTCATCGTCATGTTCAAGGTCTACCGAATGTCAACGATGCTCGTGGTCAATACACCTAGTCCATCCGGAAGCCCGCGGGGCCGCGTTCCGTCGCGGCGGCGAGTTCCTCGACCCGGGCGGCGGGCAACGGCACGCCGGGGGCCTGCTGGACCCAGGCCACCAGTTCGGCGGTGGTGAGGCCGGCCGGCGGCGGGCCCACGTACGAGAACGCGTACAGGGGGGTGTTGGGCTCGCTGCGCCAGCTGTCCGCGAGTGGGCCGAGGTCCACGGTGTCGAAGCCGAGGGCGTCCAGGAACGCCGCTGTCTCCTTCTTCGCGTCCGGGTCGTCGCCGGACACCGGCAGCGCGGTGCGGTCGGGGGCTCCGGCCGGGCGGAAGAGGTCGAGCAGCTGTCGGGGACCGATGTTGTGCAGGGCCTTCACCACCCGGGCCCCGGGGAGACCGCGCTGCACCAGTTCGCTGGAGGTGAGGGCGTCGCTGTCGAGTTCGGGCAGGTTCCAGCCCGGCTTCGGCGCGTAGTTCATCGGGTCGATGACGATCCGGCCCACGAGTTCCTCGCGCGGCAGCCCCTCACGGGCGGCCAGCGGCACGGCCGCGAGGACCATGTCACCGGCACGTGCCGCCTCGGCGGGCGTCGCCGCGCGCGCCCGACGGCCGAGCCGGGCGACGAGATCGTCCAGCGTGCCGGGGCCCCGCGAGTTGCTCAGGACGACGTTCAGGCCCGCGTCGACGGCTCGGCGGGCGACCCCGGCGCCGACCATGCCGGTACCGATGATGCCCAGGGTCGTAGTGCTCACTTCTGTTCTCCGTTCGGGTGTACGCGCACACCACGCCACGCGTTACGGCGTCCGGTACCGGTGGTCGGTGGGGGGACGCGGTGGCCGTCGTGGTGGACCCTCGTCCGCCGCGGTGTGCTCGGTGTCCATCACAGTTCATGCGGGCCGGGCGAACAATGAGCGGATCGAATCGGCAGCGATCACATTTTGTGATAGATCAGGGTGGTGGAACTGAGAGCGCTCCAGTATTTCGTGACCGTCGCCGAGGAGCTGCACTTCGGGCGTGCCGCGCAGCGGCTGAACATCGTGCAGCCGGCCGTGAGCCAGCAGATCGTACGGCTCGAACGGGAGCTGGGCGTCCGTCTGCTGGACCGCACGTCACGCCGGGTGCGGCTCACCCCGGCCGGTGGGCGCGTGCTCGCCGCTGCCCGCGAGACCCTCGCCGCCGCGGCCCGGGTACGGGTGGTGGCCGGGGAGCCGGCGGCCGCGTTGCGCATCGGTGTGGCCTCCTGCGTCACCGCACGCCTCGACCGGGCGCTGTCCCGCCTGCACGAGGCCGAACGTCCCGCCGAACCGGAACTGGTCGATCTCCCGGTGGCCGCGCGCCTCGACGCGGTGCTCGGTGGTGACCTGGACCTGGCGCTGGTCCGCGGCACGCTCGCGTCCACGGCACTGACGGTCGTGCGGGCCTGGTCCGAGCCCCTGCACGTGGTGTTCGGGCACACGCACCCCGCCGCCGGCATGCCCTCGGTCACGCTTGCCGACCTCGCCCCGGACGGCCTGCGGCTCCCCTCCCGGGACAGCGACCCGCCCCTGCACGACGCGATCCTCGCCGCGCTGCCCCTGGCCCCCGCGCGGCCGCCTGCCGGGGACATGCTCCATGTGCTGTTCGAGGTGGGCCGGCACCCGGGGGCCTGGACGCTGATGCCGGCGGAACAGCTCGCCCTCACCCGCTCCGAGCGGCTGCTCCAGGTGCCCCTCACCCCGCCGGTGACCGTCGACGGGCACGTCGTCACCTCGCGCGCCACGCCCGAGTCCTGCGTGGCGTCGTACGTGGCCGCGTTCACGGACTGACCCGACGCGGGTTCGCGCGTTCCGGGGGTGTCACGTGCGCGTCCGCCCGGCCACCGATGTCAGGGACGTGGCCCCGCGGACGCCGGTACGGCGCGCTCCGCGGCCGGTTGCCCGGGGCTCACCCCGCGGACCGTCAGGTCGAGCAGCCTGCGTGCCTCGACGGCGGCTTCCGGGCGGCCCTCCGTGGCCAACGCGATGCCCGTGACCAGGGCGAGCAGCTCCGCGGCGGTGACGTCCGGCGCCACCGCGCCCGCCTGCGCCGCGCGTCGCAGCAGCGGTTCCAGTCCGCGGCAGAGCACCACCGCGCAGACGCTCTCGTGGGACGGGTCGTCGAGCCCGTCCTGGGCCAGGGCCTCCCCCATGCCGCGGGCGGAGGCGCTGTAGTCGGTGAGCGCGCCCAGCCATTCGAGCAGTGCGGCACGGGCGTCGGAGGCGCCGGTCAGCGACTCGGCGTGGGCACACAGCGACTCGATCCGCTCGCCGAACACCGCCCGCAGCAGCGCGCGTCGGCCGGGGAAGTGCCGGCGCACCGTGGCTGAGCCGACCCCCGCGAGACGGGCGATCCGTTCGAGGGAGGCGTCCGCGCCGTGGGCGGCGACCTCGCGCTCGGCGACGGCCAGGATGCGCGCGTAGTTGCGCCGGGCGTCCGCTCGCTGACCGTCGGGCATGGCGTCCTCTCCTGGTTGCCAAGTGGCGGGGGCCTCCGTATCGTACCCGGCACATAAACGGCGGGCCCCGCCGTTTAGGGCCGTCCCTCGTCGTGCCCCAGCACTCCGGCACTCGACATGCCGCAACTACGTCCGCCACGGCAAGCACCGCCACAGCCACAGCCACAGCCACAGCCACAACCGGAGGAACACCATGACCTCAGCACCTGCACCGGCACCCGCATCCGCACCCGTCCTGGTCACCGGGGCCACCGGGCACCAGGGCGGTGCCACCGCCCGCGCCCTGCTCGCGTCGGGCGTGCCCGTCCGGGCCCTGGTGCGCGACGCGAGCACCGACCGGGCCAGGGCGGTCGAGGCACTCGGCGCCGAGCTCGTCACCGGTGACCTCTACGACCGCGACTCCCTGGTCGCCGCTGCCGAGGGAGCCCGCGCGGTCTTCTCCGTACAGCTCCCGGACATCGGCGGGCGCGGCTTCGAGGGTGAACTCGCCCAGGCCGTCAACCTCATCGGGGCCGCCAGGACCGCCGGGGTGCCGCAGTTCGTCCAGACCACGACCTCCGGGGTGGGACGGCACACCTCCTGGGTGAAGGACCACTGGGCCTTCATGGAGCCCTACTTCGCCACGAAGGCGGAGATCCAGGACCGCGTCCGGGAGGCGGGGTTCGCACGCTGGACGCTGCTCAAGCCGTGCTACTCGATGGAGAACTTCCTGCCCTCCGAACACGACGTCATCCCCCGCGGCCTCGAGGGGGGACTGGTCAGCCTGCTCAAGCCCACGACGCGGCTGGCGCTCGTCGCCCTCGACGACATCGGCAGCGCCGCGGCCGCGGCGATCGCCGAGCCGGAGCGGTTCGACGGCGTCGAGCTGGAACTGGCGGGCGACCGGCGCACGATGACGGAGATCGCGGACATCCTCTCCCGCGTCTCCGGCACCGAGCTGACCGCGCCCGACATGACGCGCGAGGAGGCGGTCGCGGCCGGCCTGTCCGGCGCGGGGCACGGGCAGGCCTCCCTCAACGACCACCCCCAGCCGGCCGACCCGGCCCACGCCCGCGCACTCGGCCTGCCCACGACCGACTTCGAGACCTGGGCACGCACGTACTTCCCCGTGGCCGCCTGAGCCCGGCGGGTCAGCGCCGCAGCCACTCGTCGAGCAGGGCGGCCTCGACCTTGCTCAGCATGGGCAGTTGCGGCAGGAGTGTCCGGAACGCGGCGACGACGGCCGCCGGGTCCCGGGTGGACACGACGGGCTCGTCGACGAGAACGGCGCGCGCGACCGCGTCGAACGCGGCGTCGGCGAGCTGCGGATCGCTCTGCTCCGGCGGCAGACTCAGCAGGGTGTGCACGGTGCCGATACCCGCCGCACGGATGAGGTGGACGGCGCGTTCCTCGCTCACCCGGAGCAGCCCGGCGGCCGCTATCCGGTGCACCCGCTCGGCCAGGATCCGCACGCCCTTGACCTCCGCCGGGGTCTCGCGCGCGCGGACCGGGTCGAGCAGGAGCGCGAAGACGTGCGGATTGGACACCCCGAAGTCGATCTGCGAGCGCCATCCGGCACGGAGGTCCTCGACGGGGTCCTCCGAGGGCGGGGCGGTCTGTTTACGGGCCACGTGCTCGGCGAAGACATGCTCGGCGGCGGCGTCGACCAGGTCGTCCTTGCCCTGGAAGAAGCGGTACAGAGCGGGGGGCTGCAGCCCGGCCTCCTGCGCCACGCGACGCGTGGTCACCGCAGCGGGTCCCTGTTCGCGCAGCAGGTCGGCCGCGACCCTCACGATGCGCTCCCGGGTGGTGTCTCGCCGCTCCGTCTTCGAAACCATGAACACGATGATATCGCCCGAGTGAGACAGCTGATGTTTCCGTTGATACTTCTGACGTGAGCCTGCAAGGAGACGAATGAAAGCGCACGTCAGAATGGTCTGGCGCCCTTGTGCGCAACTCGGCGTGACCAATGGAAATATCAGTGATACTGTTCACTTCGTCGTCATCGTCTCATCGGCACAACGAACGGGGAGTCACCCATGTTGATCGTCACCGGAGCCACCGGCCGCCTCGGGGCGCTGATCGTCGACCGCCTGCTGGAGCGGGTGCCGGCCGAACGGATCGGTGTCAGCGTGCGCGACGTGGACAAGGCCGCCGGTCTCGCCGCACGCGGAGTCCGGGTTCGGGCGGGCGACTTCACCGAGCCCGGCAGTCTGAAGCACGCTTTCGAGGATGCCGAGCGCGTCCTCGTCGTCTCCGCCTCCCTCTGGGGCGACGCCGCGGTCGCCGCGAACAGCGCCGCCGTCGACGCGGCGCGCGAGGCGGGCGCCCGGCGGATTCTCTACACCAGCCACCAGGCCGCCTCCCCCACGTCCCGCTTCCTGCCGCAGCCCGTCCACGCGGCCACCGAGGAACACCTGCGGCGACAGGGCGTCCCCTACACCGCCCTGCGCAACGGCTTCTACACCGCCACCCTGCAGCACTACATCGGCGCGGCGCTGGAGACCGGCACGCTCGCCGTGCCGCAGGACGGCCCGTTCTCCTGGACGGCCCACGAGGACCTCGCCGAGGTCGCCGCCGCCGCTCTGGCCGACGACGCGGACGGGACGCTCGACGGCGTCACGCCGCCCCTGACCGCGCCCCGCACGCTGGACTTCGCCGGTGTCGCGGAGGTTCTCGGCCGCCTCACGGGCCGCGCTGTCGCCCATGTCGTCATGGGTGACGACGAGTGGATCGAGGGGGCGGTCGCCGCCGGCATGCCGCGTCCTGCGGCGGAGTTCTCCCTGACGATGTTCACCGCGGCCCGCGACGGCGAGTTCGACGTCACCGGCTCCACCCTGGAATCCGTCATAGGCCACCCCGCCCGGACCGTCGAGGAGGTCCTGGCACCCGTCGTGGGCACCCGGTGAGCCCGCTGAGGCTCCGCCCCGTCGCCGTGACCGCCGACGGAAGCCGGATACGGACGGCGGCCCGGCGTCGCCTGCTCGTCGTCCACCCGGTCCACCCGGTCCACCCGGTCCACCCGGTCCTCCCGCGACGTCGGACGCTCGCCCCGTGACGACGTCAGCTCGGGGGCGTGCAGCGTGGCCAACGGCTCGGGGCCCGCGTACTGCCGGCAGGCGCAGCGCCGGGGGGCCTTCTCGGGGGTGTCCGTGTCGGCCCCGCCCCCGCCCCCGTCCGCTTCGCCGTTCTTGACGGACGCGTAAGCAGAGCCCGTCCTTGGCGTCGTGATAGGCGAGGTGACGCCCGCAGCCGCAGACCGGCTCCGGCCCGGCCGACTTATTCTCCCTGGCCTGTCGGCGATCGGCCACGGCCCGCTTCAGCCGGTCGTACGCGCCGCCGGCCGCATAACCGCTCGCCAGGATCACCAATGCGCCTCGAACCCCGTCATCGCTCCCCCCTGCGTCGACTGTGACCCGAGCCTTGCGGACAGGTCCGGGCCGGCACCGTGACGGAACACGAACAGTCACAAAATCGTGTGCCGTCGCGGACTCGGCGGTGCAGACTCGCCGCATGGTGGACATGGGGACGTTCCGGAACGCGGTGGTCCGTCGGGCGTCCGGGAGGCCGGCCGGGGAGGCGGAGGAACTGGCCGGGCAGGCGGGGGTGCGTGCGGCCGTTCTGGTGGAGGGGGCCAGTGACCTCGCCGCCGTGGAGGCGCTGGCCGCGCGGTGCGGGCGGGACCTGGCCGCCGAAGGGGTGTGCGTCGTGCCGATGGGCGGGGCGATGAGCGTCGGACGGTACGCCCGGCTCCTCGGGCCGGAAGGTCTCGGGCTGCGCCTGTCGGGATTGTGCGACGTGCGCGAGCGGCCCTTCTTCGACCGCGGCCTGCGGCAGGTCGGGGCGCCGGCCGACGCGGTGTTCGTGTGCGTGCGCGACCTGGAGGAGGAACTCGTCCGCGCGCTGGGCGCCGACCGGGTCGAGGGAATCGTCCGCGACGAGGGCGAACTCCGCCCTTGGCAGACGTTCCTGCGCCAGCCGGCGCAGCACGGCCGGCCCCGGGAGCAGTTGTTGCGGCGTTTCCTCGGTACGAAGAAGGGCCGCAAGATCCGCTACGGGCGGCTCCTCGTGGAGGCTCTCGACGGGGAGCGGGTGCCGGCGCCGCTCGACGGGCTGCTCCGGAGCCTGTGAGCGGCGCGTGACCCGCGCGTGTGCGGGCGTACTCCCGCGCTCTCCTCGGGCTACCGCGCCAGTACCCCCACCGGAACGAGCGTCCGCAGCGGGGTGGCCGGGTGTCCCGCCTCCGGGGCGCCGAGGAGCCCGCCGACCAGGGGCGCTCCCGGCGCCGTCGCGGACGGGGCGGGGCGCGGCCTCGGCGGGGCCGGGGCGGCCTGCGCGCGGGCGGACGCCAGGAAGGCGGCCGTCAGGACAGCGACGGAATCGGAGACGAAGAGACAGCAGGCACTGGCTATTTCCTTGATCATGCCGATGCCGACGAACATCACCCGGCCGGGAAACACCCACCGGCCCCGCGTTCCTCCGGAACGGTCATCCAAGACGGCAGGGGTCACCCAAGACGGCGGGAGCCACCCGGGACGGCGCGGGACCGGCCGAGCGGCACGGGGAGTGCGCGCGTCCTTCAGCCCGTCGCCTCCCGGATACGGGCCAGGAGCGCGCGCAACCGGTCGCGGTCGGGCGCGGTGAGGCCGGCGGTCGCCTCGGCCAGGGCACGGCGGTCGATCTCCTCGGCCTCGCGGTGGCACTGGCGGCCCTCCTCGGTGAGGCGCAGCAGGAACGCCCGCCGGTCGTGGGGGTGCCGGACCCGTTCCACCAGCCCGTCGCGTTCCAGGCTGTCGACGATGGTGGTCGCGGTCCGGGCCGCGATGCCCGTCCGCTCGCTCAGGTCGCGCATCCGCAGCGGTTCCTCGGCCCCGGCCAGCATCCGCAGCGCCCGCAGCCGGGCGACCGACGCTCCCCCCGCGCGCAGCCGCACCTCCACGAACTGCCGCAGTCCGTGCGTCGTCTCGTACAGCTCGTCGACCAGGACGTCGCTGCTGCCCTGCACTGCCATGGTGCCCACCTCGTGCCCACCTCGCGTCTCGTGGACGACCATTCTATGAGTACGCACATAGTGTGTATGCTCAGCAAGTGCTTCCACGTCGTCCCGGACAGTTCGTTCCGCGCCCGCACAAGAGCCCGCACAAGAGTCCGTCCAAGGGGCCGCACGCGAGGCCTCGGCGCAGTCCGCGCCCCCGTCCCGGCGCATGGCTGAACCAGCGCCTGGTCGTTCCCGTCATGTGTGTGAGCGTGACCTTCATCGCGATCGTCGACGGCGCCATCACCACCGTGGCACTGCCCTCGATCGCCCGTCAGTTCCACTTGACGACGGCCGCGCTGGACGGCGTCGTCGTCATCTACCCGGTCTGTCTGGCCATGGCGATCCCCGCCTCCGCCTGGCTGGTCGAGCGGTTCGGCGGCAAACAGGTGCTGCTGACCGCGCTGGCCGGCTTCCTCGTCTCCTCGCTGCTGTGCGGCACCGCCGCCACGCTGGGTCAACTCGTCGTCTACCGGGCGGTGCAGGGGCTGTCGGCCGGTGTGCTGTTCCCCGCCTCGGCCGCGCTGCTGTTCAGCACGTTCACCCCCGAGGAACAGGTACGCATCTCGCGCTACATGATCATTCCGCAGCAGATCGCACCGGCCGCGGCACCCGTCCTCGGCGGTCTGCTGGTGGACCACCTGAGCTGGCGGTGGGTCTTCTACGTCAATCTCCCGGTCGGGCTGCCCGCCCTGCTGTTCGGCGCGGTCTTCCTGGCCGCCCCGCGCGGCAGCCGGCCCGGCCGCTTCGACCTGCCCGGTCTGCTGCTCAGCGCCTCCGCGCTGGGCACGTTGATGTTCGGTGTGTCGGAGGGGCCCAATCGCGGCTGGTCGTCGACGGCCGTCCTGGTCTCCCTCGTGCTCGGCGCGGTGCTGCTGACCGCCGCCGCCCTGTTCGAACTGCGGGCAAGGCATCCCTTGCTGAAGCTGCGCCTGTTCGGCAACCGGCTCTTCCGCGACACCAACCTGCTGAATCTGGTCGGCCTGATACCCATCATGGGCGCCATGTACATCGGCCCGCTCTTCCTCCAACAGGCCCAGCACCGCTCCGCCCTGGAGTCCGGGCTGACCACCTTCCCCGAGGCGTTCGGCGTGCTGCTGACCGTCCAGTTGGTGGGCGTCGTCTACGCCAGGGTCGGCCCGCGCCTCATCATCGGCTGCGGCACCACCGGGGTGTGCGCGGTGCTGCTGCTCTTCGCCACCTGCGACGCGCACACCGGCCTGTGGACCTTCCGCGGCTGCATGTTCCTCCTCGGTGTGGCCATGGGCTGCTTCTTCGTCCCGACGACGGTGGCCTCGATCGCCACGATCGACCGGCCGGACCTCGCCCACGCCTCCACCCTGAACACCGTCGTCCGCCAGACCGGCGGCGCGCTCGCACCGGCCGCGGTCACCACGGCGCTCGTCCTGGGCACCCCGCGGGCGGCCGCCGCGAACCCGCCCATCGGCGCCTATCAGCACACCTATCTCGCGCTCGCGGCGATCGCCGCGCTGACCGCGGTGTTCGCCTTCACACTCCCCGCCGGCCCCTCCCGCGCCGCGGCCCGCGCCGCCACGACCACCGCCGACGGCCGCCCGACAGCCCCTGGGCAACGGCGGGAACAGCACGACGCGTGAGGCGTGACGCGGCGGCGACACCGGACCGGCCGGGAAGCGCGTACGGGTGATTGGGTAGGATGGTCCGACCCTCGAACACCACCCGGCGGAGGCCCTCGTGACCAGATCGACGCGGTCGTCGGACGCCGACCGTGGCGACCAGGCAGACATCCAGGCGGTCAGCCGGGTCAGCCAGATCCTCTCCCTGTTCGACACGGCCACGCCCGAGGTGACCGCCGCCGAGGTCGCCGAGCGGCTCGGGCTCAACCGCACCACGGCCTACCGGTACTGCACCTCGCTCGCCGCGGCCGGCCTGCTGGAGCGCACCGCCGAGGGCGGCTACGTGCCCGGTGCGCTGCTGCTCCAGCTCGGCGCCTTCGCCATCGGCCACCGCCGGGTGGTCAACCTGGCGCCCCGTCACATGCAGGCGCTCTCGCGTGCCACACGCTCCAGTGTGGTGCTCAGTCTGTGGGGGCTGACCGGTCCGGTGGTCTCCCGGGTCGAGGAGAACCTCTCCGCGGTCGTCGTCGTCTCGGTGCGGGTCGGCAGTCATCTGCCGCTGGACACCGCGCAGAGCAGGATCTTCCTCGCCTACCACGCCGACCAGCTCTCCATGGAGCGGCTGATGGCCAACCTGCCCCATGCGGCGCGCGAGGAGCTGCGCGCGGACGTGGAGCGGGTGCGTGCCGTCGGACACTGCTCGGCGATGAGCACCCCCGGCGTCGTCGCGGTGGCGGCGCCCGTGTTCGACGAGTACGGCATCTGCGCCAGCATCGCCGTGGTCGGCCCGGACAACACCCTGTCGATGTCCGACGACGCCCCCGAACTGCGCATCGTCGTCGACACCGCGCGCGAGCTCACGCGTGAACTGGGCGGCCACTACCGGCCCGACGACGACCTCGGCCGACAGGCAGTCTGAGACATCCGCCGCCATGGGCCGGTCGTACGCATGCGTGTGCGCGGGCCCGGAACAGGGTGCCCGCGCACACGCGCGCAGGGGGACCGCGCCCCGCCACCGGGACGGTGCCGTCAGGACAGGGCGGGGATCGTGCTGTCGTCGGCCATGTCGACGTCCTTCGTCTCCGGGCCGATGAGGCCACCGACGCTGATCAGCACGCCGGCCAGCGCGAGCAGCACCGCCGGGGCGAGGTGCGCCGACATCACGCCGTCGAACTGCCGCAGGTAGAACTGGTAGAAGGCCGGCGCGATGAGCGCGAGGCTGTACCCGACGCCGTACCCAGTGGAGCGCACGCTCGACGGGAACCGCTCGGTCAGGTACGCGGCGATCGGACCGAACGTGCCGACGGTGAAGATCCCCATCAGGACGGCCCAGCCGAGCACCGCGCCCAGCCCTCCGCCCGAGGTCATCATCAGCGTGTAGGAGCCGGTGCCGATCACCAGGACCGTCATGCCGTAGCCGATGTAGAACTTCCGTCGTCCGATGCGCTGGGACAGCAGGCCCAGGAAGGGATAGGCCAGGGCGGCGGAGCCGTTGATGACGAGCATGGTCAGGGTGACCTGCCGGCTGGACAGCTCCAGGTGCGCCTTCAGCTGTGCGGGGGTCACGGCCGCCTCCATGTTGGTGGCGAGCCAGGTGCCGGTCATCAGGACGAAGACCTGCCCGAGCGCCCGCGGGTACTTCACCACCAGCCGCAGGAAAGGCAGCTTGTGCCGCTCGCCGGTCACCTCGACCGGCGGTTCGTGCACCTGGGTGAGGTAGTAGCGGAACAGCGCGGCCGCCAGCAGCGCGCCGATCAGGAAGGGCACCCGCCAGCCCCACTGCACATAGCTGCTGTGCAGGTCCCCGGAGTGCATGAGCTGCAGCATCAGCAGGGTGATCGCGGCGATCACGGCGTACGCGGCGGGTGAGGTGGCGGTGATGAGCGAGGCGTACAGGCCGCGCTTGTGCCGCGGGCTCCACTCCATCGCGAGCGGCACGGCGGTGGTGTACTCGCCGCCGAGGAAGACGCCGTCGACGAACCGCAGGGCGATCAGCAGGCCGATCGACCAGGTGCCGATCGTCTCGTGTCCGGGCAGGCAGGCGATGACCAGCGTGGTGACGCCGAAACCGCCGACCGCGACCAGGGTGGTGCGCTTGCGTCCGACGGTGTCGGCGAAGTGGCCGAAGATGATCGCGCCGAGCGGGCGGCCGACCAGGGTCGAGGCGAAGACCAGCGAGGAGAGCATGGCGGTCGTGCTCGCGCTCAGGCCGGCCGACTGGAAGTAGATCATCGCGGGCGCCAGCACCACGATCGGCAGGTAGATGTCGAACTGGTCGACGAAATAGGCAAGGGCCCCGCCGCGCACGGCGGCGCGCACCTTGGCGATGTCCGGACCGTGGACCGGTCCCGGGCGGGGTTCGTCCTGAGCCGCCTGCTGCGGCTGCGTGGCGGGGGTCGGTGCAGACATCGTCGGCCTCCGGGGAAGCGGTCGGCTACGCGCAGCTCACGTGTCGCCACCTACGGTTTACTTCGAACTGCTTGTTCACAAAGCGAACAGTCGCCACCGTAAGCGCGTCTTTCGGCCAGCACAAGACTCCGGACGGGGTTGACATCGGGTCTCATGCTGAACGCATACTTCATAATGCGAACGTCATCGCATCGATGAAGTCGATGAATCGGAGCGCCATGAAGCCGAGCCCCGCTCTCGTCTCTGTCCTCGACGGCCTGGTCGACATGCACGTCCACTCCGGCCCCAGCCCGTTCCCCCGCCGCTTCGACCATGTCGAGGCCGCGCGTGACGGCGCCCGGATCGGACTGCGCGCCATGGTCGCCAAGTCCCACCACCACAACACCCAGATGGACATCCTGGCGATGAAGGACCGCTTCGCCGAGGTGGCCGCCACCGCGTACGGGGGCATCGCCCTCAACAGCACGGTCGGCGGGCTCAACGTGCACGCCGTGCGCATGTGCCTGCGCATGGGCGGCAAGATCGTCTGGTTCCCCACCATCTCCTCCGGCCGGCACCTGGAGTGCCACCCCGAGGACGGGTCCTTCCCGACCACCACCGTGCCGCTGACGCTGGAGCGCATCGACATCGTCGACGAGCGCGGCGAGCTGAAGCCCGAGGTGGGCCAGATCCTCGACGAGATCAAGGAGCAGGAGGCCGTCGTCAACGGCGGGCACATGTACCCCGAGTACATCCGCACGCTGTTCCAGGCCGCCAAGGAGCGCGGGATCACGCGCATGGCCGTGAGCCACCCCGACTTCGTCATCGGCGCCGATCCCGAGCTGTGCCGCGAGCTCGTGGGCCTCGGCGCGTACATCGAGCACGAGTGCGCCATGTACGACCCCGAGGGGCCCGAGCGGTGGGACCCGCGGCAGCTCATGAACTGGATCGAGACCATCGGCCCCGAGCACACCGTGCTCGCCTCCGACCTCGGCCAGGCCGCCAACCCCAAGCCGGTCGACGCCTGGCTGCGGGTGGCCGGCGCGCTGCTCGACCTCGGCCTGCCGGAGAAGGACCTGCGCCGCATGGTCCGCGACAACCCGTCCTACCTCCTCGGCCTGGACGACTGACCGGCCTCCCGGGACGGCCGACCGGCCCTCCCCGGCCCGCGCCGCACCACCGCACCACCCCCGCACCACCCCGCCCCGCACCGAAGGGACGTCACCACCGTGTACGCCAAGGACGACCCGCGCTCCTCGCTCGCGACCGCGACCGCGAGCGCACCCCGACCGGACGCCGGCGACGCCATCGCCGCCGCCCAGTACTTCGACCTCCGCACCCTCGCCGCACCCGACGTCGCCACCGCCGAGGGGCGCACGGCGGTCGTCCGCGCCCAGAACGTCGTGCTCGTGCACACCGACGCGCGGGCCGGCGACGACCTCGACAACGGCGCCCTCGACGGCGAACTCGCCGTGGTGGTCACCGACGACTCCCCCGCCTTCTCCGTCCGCACCGACGAGGGCGAGACGCGCGTCGACGGGCCCGGACTGGTGGTGGTCCCGCCCGGCGCCTCCCGGATCACCGTGCACGGCGACGGCCCGCTGGTACGCCTCGTCGAGGCCGGCGAGCAGGCGTGGCGGGAGCGGGCCGTGAACGCCGACGCCTACGCCGAGGACCACCCGCGGGTCGCACCGCTGCACCGGTGGCCGGAGCCCGCCGGTGAGCGGGCGGTCAGGTTCTACCCGCTCTCGGAGGTGCCGGACGAGCCCGGCCGGTTCGGCCGGATCTTCCGCACCCGCGCGTTCATGGTGAACTTCCTGCCTCTGCAGGACGGCCCGCGCGACCCGCGCCGGCTCTCCCCGCACACGCACGACGACTTCGAGCAGCTCTCCCTGGCGATGCGCGGCACGTACACCCACCACATCCGTACTCCCTGGCTCAACGACAGCACCGGCTGGCGCGAGGACGAGCACGTGACGCTGGGCAGCCCGTCCCTGGCGGTGATCCCGCCGCCCACCGTGCACACCTCCGCGGCCGCGGATCCGGGAGTGAACCAGCTCATCGACATCTTCAGCCCACCGCGAGCCGACTTCTCCGCCAAGCCGGGGTGGGTGCTCAACGCCGACCACTACCCGACGCCGTGAGCGCGCCACGACGCACGGGCGCCGGGCTGTTCTCGGCGGACCGCACGCACACCCCGGTCGGCACCTGGCTGAAGATCGCCTCGGGCGAGCCCGTGGAGATCATGGCGTACGCCGGATTCGACTTCGTCGTCATCGACCTGGAGCACGCACCGCTCGACCTGCAGACCGCCTACCGGCTGATCAACTCGGCCGCCGCGCTGGGCATGGTGCCGTGGGTGCGGGTGCCGGACTCCACCCCCTCCACCATCCAGAAGATCCTCGACGCGGGCGCCATGGGCATCCTCGTCCCGCATGTCGACACGGTCGGGCAGGCGGAGGCCGTCGGGCGCGCCTGCCGGTTCCCGCCGCACGGGGTGCGCGGGGCCGGCGGGACCAGCAGGGCCGGGGCCTGGGGGCTGCGTCCGGACGCCGAGTACCGGGCCGTCGGGAACGACGACGTGCTCTGCGTCCCGCAGTTGGAGAGCGCCGAGGCGATCGGGGCGGCGCCGGAGATCCTCGCCCTGGACTGCGTGGACGCGGTGTTCGTGGGCGCCGCCGACCTCTCCATGTCCCTGGGTACGACGCCGGGCTCCCCCGAGGTGCTCGCGATGATCGACTCGGCGACCGAGGCGGCGCACGCCGCGGGCAAGCGGCTCGGGCTCGCGTTCGGGGGCATGCCGGAACGCGCCGCGCGGGCGGTGCGCGAGGGCTGTGACTTCGTGCTGCTCAGCAACGACACCTCGATGCTGGCCGGGGCCGCGCGCGGACTGGTCACGGCGTTCCGGGAAGCGGAGAAAGCCTGATGCCACGGAGGTCACCACCACCGCCCTCACCCTCATTCCCTTCACACTCCGCACATCCCGTGCATCATACGAACAGGAGGAACAGATGCGGAAGGCCGAGAAGGTCATCATCACCACCGCGGTGACGGGCTCCGTGCACGTGCCGTCGCAGAGCCCTCACCTTCCGCTCTCCGCGGCCGAGGTGGCCGAGTCCGCGCTGGCCGCGGTCGAGGCCGGATCGGCGATCGTGCATCTGCACGCCCGCCTGCCGGACGGCCGCCCCACCGCCGACCCCGAGGTGTTCGAGGAGATCGTCCAGACCGTCACCGCGCGGACCGACGCCGTCATCAACATCACCACCGGCGGTTCCTCGGCCATGACGATGGAGGAACGGCTGGCCGCCCCGCTGCGCCTCCGGCCCGAGCTGGCGTCACTGAACATGGGCTCGATGAACTTCGTGTACGCGGGGATCGCCGACAAGGTGACCTCCTGGCGGCACGACTGGGAGAAGCCCTACGTCCTCGACACCTACTCCGCGCCGTTCGTCAACACCTTCGCCTCCATCGAGCACACCCTGCGCACGCTGGGCGAGTTCGGCACCCGGTTCGAGTACGAGTGCTACGACATCGGGCACCTGTACTCCCTCGCCCACTTCGTCGAGGCGGGCCTGGCCGAGCCCCCGCTGCTGATCCAGGGCGTGTTCGGTGTCCTCGGCGGCATCGGGGCCGACCATGCCAACCTGCAGCACATGGTGCACATCGCGGACAAGCTCTTCGGCGACGACTACTCCTTCTCCGCCTTCGCCGCCGGCCGCGACCAGTTGCGGTTCGGCACGCACAGCGCCTGGCTCGGCGGCCATGTGCGGGTCGGGCTGGAGGACAGCCTGTGGCTGGGCAGGGGGCGGCTCGCCGAGACCAACGCGCAGCAGGTCGAGAAGATCCGCGCCGCCGTCGAGGACCTCGGCAAACCGATCGCCACCCCGGACGAGGCCCGGAAGGTGCTCGCCCTGCGAGGCGCCGGGACCCGATGAGCACCTGGCCCCCGCACACCGCCGTACGAGCAGCACAGGAAGGACACACAGGACATGCCCGAGGAAATGAGTACCCGGCCACCGCTCGCCGGCAAGGTCGTCCTGGTGGTCGGCGCGAGCCTGGGCATCGGGGCCGACGCCGCGCGCGTGCTCGCCGCGGACGGCGCCGCCCTCATGCTCGTCGCCCGCGGCGCGGAACCGCTCGCCGCGCTCACCAAGGAGCTCACGGAGCGGGGGCACGACGTGGCGTACACGACGGGCGACATCTCCGACCCGGCGAGCGTGGCCGCGTTCGTCGACGCCACCGTGGACCGGTACGGCCGGCTCGACGGGTCGTACAACAACGCGGCCGTCACCCAGGGCGGGCGACTCGACCAGGTCCCGGAGGAGGAGTTCGACCGGATCATGTCCGTGAACGTGAAGGGCACCTGGCTCTGCCTCCGCGAGGAGGTGCGGGTCATGGAGCGGCAGGGGTTCGGCTCGATCGTGAACACGAGCAGCATCGGGGGGCTGCGCGGCAGTTCCGGGATGGGGGCCTACCAGGCGACCAAGCACGCGGTCATCGGGCTGACCCGGACCGCCGCCCACGACTTCGGGCCGCTCGGCATCCGGGTCAACGTGATCGCCCCCGGGCCGACCGAGACGCCGATGCTCGCGCAGACGCGCCTGGCGATCCCCGGCGGGGTGGAGGCGCGGATCGCCGCCACCCCGCTGCGCAAGGCGGGCACGGGCAGTGAGGTCGGCGCGACCGCGGCCTTCCTGCTCAGCGACCGGGCGAGCCACATCAGCGGGGCCGTACTGCCGGTCGACGGTGGCTTCAGTGCCTGAGACCACCGGCCCGGCCCCCGGCACGGCGCCCCCCGAGCCGGACGGACGAGTCGAACGGTACGGCGTCGGCAGGCGTGCCGGTGGCGGCAGGCGGCTCGGGCGCCGCGTCGGCGGGAAGGCCGGGGCCTTCCCGGCCGGGCCGTTCGGCGGCGTGAGGCAGAGCGGCCCGGGGCGGGAGGGCGGCTGCGCGGGCATCCTGGAGTTCCTCGAGGAGAAGTACCTGGCACTGAGCGCGTGACCAGGTGACCGCATGACCAGGTGACCGCGCGACAACACGAGCGGACTGTCGCACAACCGCATACCGAGCGCACCCGGCGGCCCGGCACGGAGCACCCGTGCCGGGCCGCCGCGTCGTGCGCGCCCGGCAGTGACGCGGCGGCGGTTCGAAACCTTTCCCGTCGCGCCCGCGCCCCCTCCCCCGGGCCCCGTGGACACCTCCTTGTCCGGCATCCCGTTTCCACATCGCGTCCCCATGGTGAAAACGGAGCCGCGCACACGCCTTGACCCTGGCGATCCGGCGACCTTACATTCCCCGAGTCATTCGTCACCGTGATGCATGTTCATGTATGTGGTCAGCCAGTGGATGAGGTCTTCGTGCTCCAGGGCATCCTGTTCTTCCCTGTCACCCCGTTCGGGGTGGACGGTTCGGTCGATATTTCGAAACTTTCGGATCACCTCAAGACGGGGATCGAGTACGGCCCGGGCGGGGTCTTCGTCGCCTGCGGCACCGGCGAGTTCCACGCCCTCGGCGTGGAGGAGTACGCCGAGGTGGTGCGCGCCGCGGTGCGGATGGTGGACGGCCGGGTGCCCGTGTTCGCCGGTGCCGGCGGCTCCCTCCCGTTGGCCCGGCAGTACGCGCGGGCTGCGGCGGAGGCCGGCGCCGACGGTCTGCTGCTGATGCCCCCGTACCTGGTGGCGGGGCCGCCGGCCGGGTTGGTCGGGTACGTCCGCGAGGTCGTGGCGGCCACGTCGCTGCAGGTGATCGTCTACCAGCGGGCCAACGCCCGTCTCGACGTGCCCTCCGCCCTGGAGGTGGCCCGCATGCCTCGGGTCGTCGGTCTCAAGGACGGCACCGGCGACCTCGACCTGCTGTCGCGGATCGTGACGGCGGTCCGGGCGGACCCGGCCACCGGCGGCCCCGGCTTCCAGTTCTTCAACGGCATGCCGACCGCCGAGGGCACCCAGCTCGCCTACCGGGGCATCGGCGTGGACCTGTACTCGTCGGCGGTGTTCTGCTTCGCCCCCGAGATCGCCCTCGCCTTCCACCGGGCGGTCACGGACAGGGACGACGACAAGGTCCAGCGGCTGCTGGCCGGCTTCTACCACCCGCTCATCGCCCTGCGCGAGCGCGTGCCCGGCTACTCGGTGTCCCTGGTCAAGGCGGCCGTCCGACTGCGCGGACCGGACGTCGGCGGGGTACGGCCGCCGCTGGTCGACCCGACACCCGGGGACCTCGCGGAACTGGAGCGGATCATCGAGCGCGGGGAGGACATCCGATGAGCGAGGCACTGCGGATCACCCGCGTCGACATCACCCCCGTGGCGTTCAAGGACCCGGCCCTGCTCAACGCCGTCGGCGTCCACGAGCCCTACGCGCTGCGCGCGGTCATCGAGATGCACACCGACCAGGGGCTCACCGGGCTGGGCGAGACCTACGCCGACGAGGGGCACCTGCGCCGGCTGCGTACGGCCGCCGACGCGCTCGTCGGCATGGACGTGCACGACCTCGGCCCGATGCGCCGGCGCGTGGCCGAGGTGCTCGGCGGGGACAGCGGCAGCGACGGCCACGGCCTGACCGGAATGATCACCACCAGCAGCACGGTGGACCGGGTGTTCTCCCCGTTCGAGGTGGCCTGCCTGGACATCCGGGGGCACGCCACCGGCCGCCCCGTCAGCGACCTGCTCGGCGGCGCCGTCCGCGACCGGGTGCCCTTCAGCGCCTACCTGTTCTACAAGTGGGCCGGCCACCCCGGGCAGGAGCCCGACGACTGGGGCGCCGCGCTGGACCCGGAGGGCATCGTCGCGCAGGCCCGGCGCATGGTGACGGAGTACGGCTTCACAGCGATCAAGCTCAAGGGCGGCGTGTTCCCGCCCGAGCAGGAGGTGGCGGCGGTCCTCGCCCTGCGCGAGGCGTTCCCCGGGCTGCCGCTGCGCCTGGACCCCAACGCCGCCTGGACGGTGGAGACCTCGCTGAAGGTGGCACGCGACCTGGACGGTGTCCTGGAGTACCTGGAGGACCCGACGCCCGGTCAGGAGGGCATGGCGCGGGTGGCCCGCGAGGCCTCCATGCCGCTGGCCACCAACATGTGCGTGGTCGCCTTCGACGAACTGCCCTCCGCGGTGCGCTCCGACGCCGTGCGGGTCGTCCTCTCCGATCACCACTATTGGGGCGGCCTCCACCGCTCCAAGCTGCTCGCCGGGATCTGCGACACCTTCGGCATGGGGCTGTCCATGCACTCCAACTCCCACCTCGGGATCAGTCTCGCGGCCATGACGCACCTGGCCGCCACCACCGAGAACCTCACCTACGCCTGTGACACCCACTGGCCGTGGAAGGACCCCGCGGAGGACGTGATCGCGCCCGGCGCGCTCGGCTTCCGTGACGGCTCCGTCGCCGTGCCCCGCACCCCGGGCCTCGGGGTGGAACTGGACCGTGACGCACTGGCCGGGCTGCACGAGCAGTACCTGCGCTGCGGGCTGCGCAACCGGGACGACACCGGGTACATGCGCCGGCTCGACCCGACCTACGAGAAGAAGTCACCGCGCTGGTGACACCGGGCGGCAGCCGCCCCCGACGACCCACCCCCCTCCGGCACTTCGCACCCTTCCCGACTCCCCGCTCCCTCACGACAAGAAGGTCCTCTTATGCATTGGCTGGACTGGACCACCCTCGGCGCCTACTTCGTGGTGATGCTCCTCATCGGTGTGTGGTCGCACCGGCGCGTGCACAACGTCTCCGACTACTTCACCGGCGGCGGAAAGATGCCCTGGTGGCTCACCGGCATCTCGCACCACATGTCCGGTTACAGCGCCGCCGTGTTCGTGGCCTACGCCGCGGTCGCCTACAACTACGGCATCACCGTCTACGTCTGGGCGTTCCTGCCGCTCGCCCTCGGCACCGGCGTCGGTGCCTTCCTCTTCGCCCCCCGGTGGAACCGGCTGCAGAAGCGCTTCAAGGTGGCCTCGCCGCTGGAATACCTCAAGCGCCGCTACAACGTTCCCACCCAGCAGGCGCTGGCCTGGAGCGGTGCCGCGCTCAAGGTGTTCGACGTGGCCGCCAAGTGGGCCTCGGTGGCGGTGCTGCTGAAGGTCTTCACCGGTATGTCCATGACCAACGGCATCCTGCTGACCGGCGTCATCACCCTGCTGTACTGCACGGTCGGCGGACTGTGGGCGGACGCCCTCACCGAGTTCGGCCAGTTCATCATCCAGGGTGTGGCCGCGCTGTCCATGATGTGGGTGGTCCTCGACCGGCTCGGCGGCATCTCGGGCCTGGGCACCCTGTGGGACCGGCTGCCCGCCGGGCACACCGACCCGCTCGTCGGCCCCTACACGGCAGGCTTCCTCACCGCGTACGTCGTCGTGAAGCTCTTCGAGTACAACGGCGGCATGTGGAACCTGGCCCAGCGGTACATGGCCACCGACTCCCCCCGGTCCGCGCGTCGTTCGGCCGGCCTGTCGGCCGCGCTCTACCTGGTCTGGCCGGCGATCCTGCTGCTGCCCGCGGTGGCCGCGCCGGTGCTGATGCCGCACGTCGCCGACCCGCAGCAGACCTACGCGCTGATGGCGCAGTCCTACCTCCCGATGGGCCTGGTGGGTCTGACCCTGGCCGGCATGTTCTCGCACACCATGGCCATGGCCTCCTCCGACGCCAACGCCGTCTCCGCCGTGGTCACCCGGGACATCCTGCCCGCCCTCTTCCCGAGCTTCCGTGACGCGAGCAGCGAGCGTGGTCTGCTGGCGGGCCGGGTGTTCACGGTCGTCTTCATCGCCGGCTCCATGGTCGTGGCCATCGAGGCGGACCACTTCGGCGGTGTCCTCGGCATCATCGTGGGCATGGTCGCGGCCGTCATGGGTCCGATCTCCATCCCGATGCTGCTCGGACTGCTGCCCGCTTTCCGGCGCTGCGGACCGCGGGCGGCCCTCGCGTCCTGGGGGCTCGGGCTCGGTGGCTACTTCTTCGTCAAGTACGGCCTGGACGGGGCCTCACAGACCACGATCATCGTCACCCCGCTGGTGACCTCGCTCCTCGTCTACACCGTGCTCGGCCTGGTCCTGCCGGAGCCGAACGCCGAGGCGGACGCCGTGGTGGCCGCGGTCTCCGGCGGTCCGCAGGACCCCGTACCGGGCACGGCCGCCGCGCAGCTGCCGGTGGTGGAGCAGGCCTGACGGCAGGCCCGACACCGGGCTTGGTCACGGCAACGGCCATGGGCGGCGCATCGGAGGGACGCGGGGCGAGGTGCCCGCGTGTCCCGCCCGGTGCGCCGCCCATGGCCGTCCGCGGCAGCCCACGGCCGTCCGAAGGTGTCCGCGCGGTCGTCGCCGGTGCCTGTGTGGTCGATCGGCCGCCTGTCTAGTCGTTGATCCGGAAGGTGACGACATCGACCTCGTCGGTTCCCGCCAGATCCGGGTAGTGGATCTTCAGGACTTCCCGGAGTTCGCCCGCGGCCGTCAGCCCCTCGGCCCGGGCGTCCTGGTCGGTGAGGTCGCTGACCGAGCAGTGCCTGATGTCGGTCACCTCCGCCGGCAGTACGACCTCGGGGTCGCTCTCGAACACCAGTCGTGCCGGGCCGAGTCGGGCCGGGTCCCGGAAGCGGGTGGTCCTCGTCTTGGCGCCGGAGCGGACGCCTTCGAGGTAGCGAGGATGGAACCGGATGGCCGGGGAACCGGCCGTCTCGGTGTCCCGGCTGAGCGAGGGGTCGAGGTCGTTCATGCCTTCCGGGGGCCATCGCCGGGCCGGCGGCGAGCACGGACCTGAGCCCGGCGGGCGTGGGCACGATGACACGCATGACGGGGGCCGGCGTCGGTATGCGCACTCGTGGTGCGGCGTGCCGGCTCCACGAACTCACGCTCGTCGTCGTCGAGAGCTCGTGCGGATGACGGTACGTACACGTTCCCGGCCTTCCCTCCGTCGGCGGTCACCGAGGAGCCTTCCATGCCGCGCGGACGGGCTCCACGGGATTTCGGTGCCGCCCCGCCACCCGTCCGCACGGCCCTCCACACGGCCCTCCGCCGTCCGCCGTCCGCCGTCGAGGTCAGGCGGGCGTCTCGGCCGTGGCGATCAGGACCGCGCGGCCGAGGATGTGGCCGGCCATGGTGAAGCCGAGGACGGCCGGGGTGGCGTCGGCCGGGACGCCGACGGACTCCACGTCCAGTGCGTGGACCACGACGAAGTAGCGGTGCGGGCCGTGGCCGGCCGGCGGGGCGGCGCCGATGTAGCGGGCGGCCCCGGAGTCGCCGGGCAGTTGGAAGGCGCCCTCGGGCAGGCCCGAGCCCGTGTCGTCGCCCGCCCCTTCCGGCAGTGCGGTGACGGAGGCCGGGATGTCGGCGACCGCCCAGTGCCAGAAGCCGGACCCGGTCGGGGCGTCGGGGTCGTAGACCGTCACCGCGTAGCTCCGGGTGCCCTCGGGCGCGCCGCTCCAGGAGAGCTGCGGGGAGACGTCCTTGCCGCCGGGGACGCCGAAGAGGCCGGAATACTGCTCGATCGGCCACGCGGCACCGTCGGCGACGGTGGTGCTGGTGACGGTGAAGGCCGCCGCCTCGGGGAGGCGGGCGAAGGGGTCGTTGCCGGTCATGGGGTGGTTCCTTCCACGGTTCGTCTCACGGGTCGTCGCAGAGCGCGGCACGGCGCCGCGCCCTGGCGTGGCCGGCGGGTCCGCTGCGGCCACACCATCGACGATAGCAGCAATAATCGATTATCCAAGCCATCGTCTATGCTTGCCTCATGACTGGAGCACCGGCCGGCCCCCCGGCCCCCACGGCGAAGCGGATGCTTTCGGAGCAGGTGTACGGCCGGCTGCGCGACGGGATTCTGCGCGGCGACTTCCTGCCCGGGCAGGCCCTCAAACCGCAGGAACTGGCGGGAACGTACGAGGTCAGCCTGGCGGTGGTGCGCGAGGCGCTGGTCCGGGTGGTCGGGGACGGACTGGCCGACCGGCTGCCGAACCGGGGCTTCGCGGTGCCGCCCTTCTCCGACCGGCGCTGGCAGGAGATCGCCGAGGCCCGTCGAACCGTCGAGCCGGTGCTGCTGCGCATGGCCGTCGCGCGCGGGGACGTCGACTGGGAGGCGCGGGTGCGCGCCGCCCATCACCGGCTGTCCCGTACGCCGGTGACGGCGGCCGGGGAGGGCGGGTTCTACAGCGCCGAGTGGGCCGAGGCGCACCGGCTGTTCCATCGCACCCTGCTGGACGGCTGCGGCAACCCGGTACTGATGGACACCTTCGACCGGCTGTGGACGGCGAGCGAACTGATGCGCCGTTGGGCCGGTCCACACTCACCCGGCCGTGACCACGTCCGCGAGCACGCCCGGCT
This sequence comes from Streptomyces sp. B3I8, assembly GCF_030816915.1. Taxonomy (NCBI): domain Bacteria; kingdom Bacillati; phylum Actinomycetota; class Actinomycetes; order Kitasatosporales; family Streptomycetaceae; genus Streptomyces; species Streptomyces sp. B3I8. Next base: position 181,721 of record NZ_JAUSYN010000002.1, read on the forward strand.
GGAGGAGACGGCTCTGGCCCGGGACGCCGACACGGCCGCGGCCGTCCTCGACCGCCACCTCACCCTCACCGCCGCCGCCCTCGCTCCCGCTCCGGACGCCGATGCCGTCGACGCGTCGGCCAGGGTGCGCGGATCCGGCTGACGGTGTCGCCGATGCCGCACCCGGTCGGCCGCAGCAGAAGGAGAAGCAGGAGGAGCGGCTGCGCGCGGTGCCGTCTCACGCGGGGTCACGCGGCAGGGTGAGGGTGAACACCGCTCCTCCGTCAGGGGAGTTGGCGGCGGTGAGGGTGCCGCCGTGCAGCCGGGCGTTCTCGGCGGCGATGGCCAGGCCCAGGCCGCTGCCCTCGCTGCGGGTGCGGGCGGTGTCGCCCTTGGTGAAGCGGTCGAAGACGTGCGGGAGCAGATCGTCGGGGATGCCGGGGCCGCTGTCGTGCACGGTGAGGACGAGCCGGCCGGCCTCCGCGCGGGCCCGAAGCCGCACCCGTGTCCGCGGGCCGCCGTGGCGCAGGGCGTTGCCGGTGAGGTTGGCCAGGACGACGTCGATGCGGCGCGGGTCCAGGCGAGCGCGCAGACCGTCGGGCACGTCCACCGCGACCCGGTCCTGCCAGTGGCGCAACGCCAGTGTCTTGTGCAGGAGTTCGCCGACGTCGATCTCGTCGGGGTCGAGCCGGGCGGCGCCGGCGTCGAACCGTGAGATCTCCATCAGGTCCTCCACCAGGTGCGCGAGTTTGCGGGTCTCGTCGGCGACGAGGGTGATGGCCTCGGAGGTCTCGGCACCGAGGTGGCCCGATGCCGCGTCGTCGTCGAGGAGGCCCGTGACCGCGGTCATCGCGGCGAGCGGGGTGCGCAGTTCGTGGGAGACGTCGGCGGCGAACCGGCGCGCCCTGGCCTCCATGGCCCGCAAAGTGGCCGCGTCCTCCTGGAGGGTGGCGGCCATGATGTTGAACGCGCCGCCGAGGTCGGCGAGTTCGTCGCGCCCGGTGACCTCGATGCGGGTGTCGAGGTCACCGGTGGCCATGGACTCGGCGGCGGACCGCAGCCGCCGTACCGGACGCAGCACCCGGCGTGCGGCCAGCAGCGCGGGGATCAGTGCGGCGAGCACGACGGGCAGGGCCCCGGCGCGGGCCGCCCGGACGAGGGAGGCGACGTCCTGTTCCTGGGCGGTGAGGGAGAAGGTGGCGTAGACGACGAGTCCGGAGGGCCGGTCCGGGTGGTCGGCCGGGACGACGGGCACGGCGACGGCGAGCCGGGGCCGGCCGTCCCGGTGGTAGCGCTGCACCAGGGCCGTGGTGGCGCGGGCGGCGCGGTGCGCGAGACCGGCGGGGAGGTCGGGGCCGGGACGCCGGGGGGTGACGAGGGTGCCGTCGCGGTAGGCGGCGGCGACGCGCCAGTCGCGTGCGCCGCCGGCGCGGTCGAGTTGCAGGGCCAGGCCGCGCAGGTCCGCCTCGGCGGGCCGGGCGGGCAGATCGGGGGCGAGGGAGGCGGCCTGGGCGCGCAGGTCGCGTACCGCGTTGTCCTGGGCGCGTTCGAGGATCGCGGTGCGCGCCTGGTGGAAGGTGAGCGCGGCGGTGGTCAGCGCGCTGAGCGCGGAGACCAGGACGAAGGTGACGACGAGCCGGGTGCGCAGGCCGCCCGCCAGGAGCCGACGCCTCCTCGCGGGCCGACGGGGCTCGGCCGGCCGCCGCTCCTCGGCCGGCCGCCGGTTTTCGGCGCTGCGCCGCCTCACAGCGGGCCGAACCGGTAGCCGAAGCCGCGCACGGTCTGGATGTAACGGGGGTGGCGGGGGTCGTCCTCGGTCTTGGCCCGCACCCGCATCACACACGCGTCCACGAGCCGCGCGTCGCCGTAGTAACTGTGCTCCCACACCTTCTCCAGCAGTTGCTGGCGGCTGAAGGTCCGCTCCGGCCACGCCGACAGGAACAGCAGCAGCTTGAGTTCCGAGGGCGCGAGGGTCACCTCCGTGCCGCGCCTGCACACCCGCAGGGCGACACGGTCGATCTCCAGGTCCGCGTACGTGGTGGGCTCGCCGCCCGCCGGGGGGCCGGGTTGGGAGGGCGCGAGACGGCGCAGCACCGCGCGCATCCGGGCCTCGATCACCTCGGCGCTGGAGGGCTTGACGATGTAGTCGTCGGCGCCCGCCTCCAGGCCCACGACCACGTCGATGTCGTCGCCGCGGGCGGAGAGGATGACGAGGGGCACCTGGCTGGTCTCCCGGATGCGCCGGCACACCTCCAGACCGCTCATGCCGGGCAGCATCAGGTCCAGCAGGACGAGGTCCGGCGGGTCGGCGGCCAGCGCCTCCAGACCGTCCTCGCCGGTGGCGACCGCCTCGGTCTCGTGGCCCCGGCGCCGCAGGCCCAGGGTGACCCCGCGCCGGACCGCGGGGTCGTCCTCGATGAGCAGGACTCGTGTCATGGGCCGCGCCTCTCCGTTCGCCTCGCCACTCGTCGTGTGCGCCGCCCTCCCGGGAACGGCCGTGTGCCGCCGCCGCTGGTGGTCAACGCGCTCCGCCCGCCGTCTCGACGGGGGCGGCCGCGCCGTCCACGGGGGCGGCCGCGCCGTTCTCGTCGCACCGGACGGACCACGCGTTCCCGGCGATGCCCGACTCGTGGACACGTACGGTCACGTCCGCCGGGTCCCGGCCGCCCGGGATGCCCGGCGCGGCGGCGGCCGTGCACACCAACTGGTCCACCGCCGCACGGTCCAGCTCCGCCACCACCCACGGCAGGTACAGGTCCACGGCCCCCGTCGAGGCCCGCGCACGCACCACGTGCGTGCCCGTGGGCACGGCGGTACGCAGCCCGCGTCCGCGCTCCGCGCGTGTGGGACCGTCCAGCAGTGCGTCCAGCGCGGGCTGCGGCCCGGTCGCCCCGTCCGGCGCCGGGCGGGCCACGGGCCAACTGCCGTTCGCGGTGAGGAAGTACACCCGGAGCAGCCCCTCGCCGTCCGTGGTCCGCCGCCCCCGGGCGGGGGCGCCCGCCGCGAGCGGGCCGGTGTCCTGGACGCCGCACCCGGTGAGCACGGCCACCGCCAGCAGCAGCCCGACGCCGACGCGTCCGCGACGGCCCGGCCGGTACCTCCGGGCCCACGCCCACGGGCGGTACCGGAGCCGCGGGCAGCACCGCACCCGCGCGTGCTCTCCTCGGTGTGCACGCTTTCCTCGGTGTGCACGCTCACCTTGGTGTGCCCGAGCGCTCCGCATCGCCCCGCCTCCCTCCCTTGCCCTGCCTGTCCCGGCGCCGTCCCGTCCCCGAGCGTCGTGCGTCGTGCGTCGTGCGTCGTGCGTCGTGCGCGCCTACGGTGCCATCAGCCGGTTCAGACGGTCCACGTCGACCGTCCCCGCTCCGGGGTGCGGGCGCGGGATCACCGCCCATACGCCGGTCGCGACGACGGCCGCCACGGCGAGCGCCGCCACGCCCCGGCGCCCGGTGGCCCAACGGGCCCGGAACCGTACCGGATCCTCCACCAGGTGCTTCGACAGGGCGGCCGCCGTCAGCGACAGGCCGATCAGCACGGCGGTACGGAGCCATCCTCCGAAGCCGAGCACACTCGCGGGCAGCAGCAGATACACCGGCCAGTGCCACAGGTACAGACTGTAGGAGAGTTCCCCCAGCCGGACCGGCGCGGTGCCGCCCACCAGTCGTCCGGTCCGGCCGCGCGGTGCGGCGGCCAGCAGCGCGACGAGCACCGCCGCGCCCAGCGAGTGCAGGAACATCCCGCCCCGGAACAGCCCGGGGGCGTGCTGCCCGTCGGTCAGCGCCCAGGAGACCACCAGCCCGCACAGCAGCAGCGCGGACAGCGTGTCCGACACCGCCCGCGGGAGGCGTCCGGTCAGCGAGGACACCGGCGCGGTGGCGGCCGCGGCGCCCAACAGCAGCGCGAACGCCCGGGTGTCGGTGCCCTCGTAGGCGCGTGTGGTGTCCACGGTCTGCCCGAGGTGGAGCATCAGGACCAGGGAGACGACGGCACCCGCGACTGCCAGTCCCGCCACCCGCCGCTGACCGGCCCGGCCCCGCCCGGCGAGCGCGACCAGCAGCGGCCAGACGACATAGAACTGCCACTCCACGGCGATGCTCCACAGGTGGGAGTAGAGCCGGGTGTCGGCGGCGTTCCAGTAGCCGACCTGCTCGGCGATGAAGTGCCAGTTCACCGCCTGGGCCGCTGCCCAGGGCGCGTCGTCGAGGGCGAACGCGAGCTGGGTGGGTGTGCCGAAGGCGTGGGCCAGCAGCAGCCCGGCGACACCCATGACGAGCAGCGCGGGCAGCAGACGGCGTGCCCGGCGCCCCCAGAAGGCGACCGGCCGGATCCGGCCGTGCCGTCCGATCTCGTCCAGCAGGAGCCCGGTGATGAGGAAGCCGGACAGGACGAAGAACAGGTCGACACCGAGGAATCCGCCGCGCAGCCGTCCGGCGTGGAAGAGCAGGACGGCCGCGACGGCCAGCCCCCGCAGACCGTCGAGGGGAGCCAGATGCGCACGACGGACGGGGGTGGAGGCAGGGGTGCCGCCGCCGGGACCCGGGAGACGAGCGGGTCGGTCGGGGCCCTCCGGACTGTCAGGGCCGACGGGACTGTCAGGGGCGGCGGGACTGTCAGGGGCGGCGGGACTGTCAGGGGCGGCGGCCAGACGCTGGTGAGCCATCGGGTTCCTTCGTCGGAGGCGTCGGGAGAACGGAGGGGACAGGGGCGGGCCCATCAGGGATTGGAGCCGGGCGGGGCCGGGGCCGCCAAGGCCGGGGCCAGGGGTGGCGGCCGGGGCGGGGACCCGGCTCAACCGCAGCCGAGCTCGGCGTAGCGCCGGTCCCCCGCCCATCCGTCCTCGGCCCACCGCTCGGGCGCGGCGGGCGTGAAGTCGTAGAGGGCGCCGAGCCGTTCGGTGAACCACTTGGCGAAGCCGGCCGAGCCCTGCTGGCACGAGTGGATGCCGTCGGAGGAGCGCTGGGCCCTGGCGGCGGTGCCGTCGGTGCCCCACAGCTTCGACGCGTCGAGGAAGTGCACCTTCTGCGCGTGCGCCTTCGCGACCGCCTCGGCGGCTTCGGGCGCGCTCTTGATGGCGTCGGTGTGCCTGGCGTAGAAGTCGTCGATCTTGTACGGCGGCGCGGACACGAGCACGAGCTCCGCCCCGGCGTCGCCGGCCGCCCTGGCGAGCTTCTCGTAGGAGGCGCGCTGCTGTGCGGGGGTGCCCCAGTCGTAGGTGGTGATCTGGTAGGCGAGCACGTCGGGACGGAACGAGGCGAGGTCCTTGCGCAGTTGCTTCCAGGTCGACCGGGCGAGCGCCGTGCTCATCCGGTCACCCTCGACGACGGTGCCGCCGCCGTCGGAGGAGTCGTTCTTGAAGGAGGCGCCACTGGCCTTCAGCGCGGCGCCGAGTGGCGGGGCCTCGACGCCCGCGATGGAGTCGCCCACCCACAGGACCTTCGTGTCCGTTCCGCTCCCCGATTCACCGGCGGGGGCGGACGACGACGAGGCCGCCCCCGTCGTCTTCGTCCCCGTCGCCTCGTCGTCGCCGCAGCCGGCCAGTGCGCCGAGGGTGCCGACGGCGGCCAGCAGCGCGGCGGCCGACAGGGTGGAACGGCGGCGCCGCGCGCGGGAAGGGCGGGAAGGGCGGTGGCGAGGCGGGCGTTGGCCTCGGTCCGGCGGGCGTCGGCCTCGTCGCGGCGGATGTTGTTCGTCCGGATTCGCATGGCAGGAAGCTCACCAGGCGCGACGGCCCGTCGGCCGCGTTGTCATCCGTTGCTCACACAACGGGAGAGCGCCCGTCACACACCCCGGCGGGCCGCTTCCGCCGCCGCGTCCCGGAGCCGGGCGGGCAGTTGTGACGCATACGTCGGCAACGGTCGCGGCCCGCGGCCCGCGGCCGGGTGACCGTCCGTGGGACATGTGTGCCGGACCGTGTCCGCCTCGGGCGGTGGCACGCGCACCCCGGGCCGATCCCCTCAACGCCCCTGAGATGCCGCTCTGTTGAGTCCGGGCGACACAGCAGGCACCGACCCCTTGGTATGTCATCCGGGCCACCGCTCGTGGCCTATCATGACGCTGCCTCCATCATGATGGGCCGTGGGGCCCGCGAGTTGCCCGAAGCCGCAGTCGGTACGCACGGCCGACCGGATGGAGAACGTTGTTCACGCGTAGCCGAGCCGACGCCACAAGTGCCCCGCCGGCTTCGGGACATTGCCCAGAGGGAAGGCGAAGTCGGTGCATCCACCCCAGGAGACGGATCCGGAGCAGATAGGCCGCTACCGCGTGATACGTCGGCTCGGTCAGGGCGGCATGGGGCGGGTGTACCTGGCACGCTCCCCGGGGGGACGCCCCGCCGCGGTGAAGGTCATCAACGAGCATCTGCAGCACGACGAGCAGGTGATGAGCCGGTTCCGCCGCGAGGTGGAGACGCTGGCCACCGTGCGCAGCGCATTCACCGCCGCCCTGATCGACGCCGAGCTGGAGACGCCCCCGTTCTGGCTGGCCACGGAGTACGTGCCCGGGCCGACGCTGCACGCGGCGATCGTGGACGGAGGGCCGTTCCCGCCGGATCTGGGCCGGGCCGTGCTGGCGGCCCTGGCCGAGGGGCTGGCCGACCTCCAGGAGCACGGGGTGTGGCACCGCGATCTCAAGCCGCACAACGTCATCCTGTCCGCCACCGGGCCCCAGTTGATCGACTTCGGTATCGCCCGGACCATCGGCGCCTCCGAACTCACGCAGGTGGGCAGCTGGCTGGGCACTCCCGGCTACATGGCGCCGGAGAGCATCACCAACGGTGACACCGGTTCCGCCTCCGACGTCTTCGCCCTCGGCGCCACCCTCGTGTTCGCCATGACGGGCCGCCCGCCCTACGGCGAGGGCTCGCTGGCGACGGTGTCGTACCGGGCGGTGCACCAGGACGTCGATCTGAGCGGGGTGGACCCGGGCATCGCCGAGCTGATCGCGGCGTGCATGCACCGCGACCCGGAGCAGCGGCCCACGCCGCAGCAGATCATCGACTGGTGCGCGTCGGGCATCGATCTCGTGCAGCATCCCGCCTATCAGAAGGCGCTGGCCGTGAACGGGGCGGCGACGCCGGTGGAGAACGCGACGGTCGCCGCGGGCGTGCGCCAGGAGCTCGCCGCGGGTGTCCCCGCCGCGCCCACCGTCGTGGCCACCCGGTTCGAGGCCGCGTCCGGTCCCGGTGCGGGCACCCCGGTACCCCCCGGCTTCGGCCCCGCACCGGTCGTCGGCGCGGGTGCTCCCGTACCGCCGCGCCGGAGCAGGAGCCGGCTCCTCGTCGCCGGTGCCGTCGCGGCGGTCGTGGTGGTCGCCGCGGTGGCCGGCACGCTCGCCTACCGGGCCTCGCAGGACGACTCCCCCGGTCACCGGAAGCCGTCCGCCGCCGCCGGCCGGAAGTCGCACCAGGCGGGCGGCGTGTCCAAGAACCCGGCGGCCGGCCGGCCCGCCGGGAAGGCGTCCCCGGACACCGACGCGTCCCCGGACACCGACCGGCCCGCGAGCGCCCCGGCCGCCGACGCCCCCCGCAACGTCTCCGTCAACGCCCCGCACACGCTGGAAGTCGGCCAGTTCCTGGAGAACGCGACCCGCAAGCTGATCATGCAACCGGACGGCAACCTCGTCGTGTACGACGAGCAGGGGCACGCCCGTTGGGCCAGCCAGACCTTCGGCGAGAACTACACCGCGCAGTTCCAGGAGGACGGGAACCTGGTGGTCTACGCACCCGGCCACAAGGCCATGTGGGCCAGCAACACCCAAGGGCACGAGGGCTCCGTCCTGCTGCTGCTGGAGAACGGCAACGTGGTCGTGCAGCACGGCTCCGACGTGCTGTGGCAGACCGGCAGCGATCACTGAGCTGCCCCCCGTTCACCTCTCGTCCGCGCCTCCGGGGCCAAGTGCCCACGGGGGCGCGGGTGGTTGGCGGGGCGTGGGAGAGGGGAAGGGTACTCGCGGAACCAGACAGGACAACGATGTCAGTCATTGGACGGAGGCCCTCGGTGCGCAGAGCATCGCCCGGTTCGCGTCATCCCTTCCTGCCCGCCTGGACCCTTGTGGTGCTCGGCTTCCTGCTCGCCCTCGGCCCGCTCACCCCACCCGCCCACGCGGCCACCACCGGCAGCGCGGTCAGCGGCGGCGGGAGCGGGAGCGGCTGGACCGTGAAGCAGCCGGGGAAGGCGCACGACGGTGTCTCGGCCGTCGTCCGCCTCGACCCCGCCGACGGAACGGTGACCCTCGCCGCCCGCAGGGGCGGCACGACCGTACTCGAACCCGCTCCCGTCGGCCTCGTCACCCGGGCCGCCGACCTCACCTCGGGGTTGCGGCTCGTCTCCCGCCGCACTCGGCAGGTGAGCGAGCACTACACCATGACCACCGGCAAGCGGCTCCGCCGTACCGTGCGGGCCACCGAGACCCGGTTCTCCTTCACAGGTGCCGGGGACGCCCGCCTCGACCTCCTCGTCCGGGCCTTCGACGACGGTGTCGCGTACCGGTACGTACTGCCCGCCCGGGGCGAGGTCACCGTGGTGCGCGAGGCGTCCGCGTTCAGGCCGCCCGCCGCCGCGCGTGCCTGGCTGTCGTCGTACACCCCCAACTACGAGCGCACGTTCGCTCCGTCCGGCGCGGCGGACGCCCCGGACGGCTCCTACGCCTACCCCGCGCTGTTCCGCACCGGCGGCACGTACACGCTGCTCACCGAGTCCGACGTGGACGGGCGCTACGACGGCAGCCACCTCGTCCACCAGCGGGGCAGCGCGGAGTACACCGTCGCCCTGGCCGACACCTCGGTCACCTCTTCCGGGCCCCTCGCCACGCCCTGGCGGACCGCCGTGATCGGGGACCTGGCCACCGTCACGGAGTCCACCCTGGTGGACGACCTGGCCCCGCCCTCCCGCATCGCCGACACCTCCTGGATCCGGCCGGGCAAGGTGGCCTGGTCCTGGCTGGCCGGCTTCGGCGCCGCCCAGCGCAGCCTGGCCACGCAGGAGCGCTTCGTCGACTACAGCGCGGCCCACGGCTGGCCGTACACACTGGTGGACGACGGCTGGAAGACCACCGACTGGATGCCCCGGCTCATCGACTACGCCCGGGCGCGGGGCGTCGGCGTCCTGCTGTGGGTGCACTACACCGACGTGGACACGGCCGCCGAACGCGCCGAGTTCCTGCCGAGGGTGAAGAAGTGGGGCGCGGCCGGGCTGAAGATCGACTTCATGGACTCCGACTCCCAGGAGCGCTTCGCCTGGTACGACGACATCCTGCGGGACACCGCCCGGGAGAAACTGCTGGTCGACTTCCACGGCGCCACACTGCCCAAGGGCATCCAGCGGACCTGGCCGCAGGTGATGACGATGGAGGCGGTCTACGGCGCCGAGCAGGGCAACGTCCCCGCCGCCGACCTGGCCACTCTGCCGTACACCCGCAATGTCGTGGGGTCGATGGACTACACCCCGATGGGCTTCCAGTTCGGCACCCGCACCGTCTCCGACGCCGCCGAGCTGGCGCTGTCGGTGGTGTACGAGTCCGGGTTGCAGAACTTCGCGGGGTCGGTGGAGGCGTACCGGGACCGGCCGGAAGTGGAGCGGTACCTGGAGCAGGTGCCGGCCGTCTGGGACGAGTCGCGGCTGCTTTCCGGGGAGCCGGGGCAGGACGCGGCGTTCGCCCGGCGGCGGGGCGCTCGGTGGTTCCTCGGCAGCATCAGTGCCGGGTCCGCCGGGGAGCGGGAGGTGCCGCTGGACTTCCTCGGCGGCGGGAAGTGGCTGGTGGAGGTGGTCCGGGACGGCGACGACGGGCTGGTCCGCGAGCGGCACGTGCTCACCCGGCACGACACGCTGCGGGTTCCCACGCACGAGCACGGCGGCTTCGCCGCGCTGGTGTGCCGCGCCGTCCCGGGCCGTGGCACCTGCGACCGGCCGGTGTCCCGGCTGCCGCTGACCGCGCTGACCGTGTCGCCGCAGAAGGCGGACGTCGAGGCGGGCGCCTCCGTCGAGGTGACGGCGCGCTTCGCGGTGGAGGAGTCCGGGCCCGCCCGGGACGTCGCCCTCACCCTGCGCGCGCCGGACGGCTGGTCGGTCGAGGACGGTACGGCGACCCGGGCCGCCCGCGTGGACACGGGCGGGGAGCTGACCGGGCACTGGACCCTGCGGGTCCCGGCGGACGCCGCGGAGGGCGGCCGGGACCTGGTGGTCACCGCGGCGTACCGGGCACCTGCCCGGCCGGGGGTCCTGAAGGTGACCCGCACGGTCCGCGCGTACGTCTCCCCACCGGGCGTCGACCATGTCAGTGACCTGCCGTTCGTGTCGGAGAGCAACGGCTGGGGTCCCGTCGAGCGCGACATGTCCAACGGTGAGACGGCCGCGGGCGACGGCGGACCGCTCAGCATCCGGGGCACCGTCCACGACAAGGGCCTCGGGGTACACGCCTCGAGCGAGGTCGTGGTCGACCTGGACGGCGCCTACCGGCGGTTCACCGCTGCCGTGGGCGTGGACGACGAGGTGAGCGGCAAGGGCAGCGTCGTCTTCGAGGTGCTCGGCGACGGCCGCACCCTCGCCACCACGCCGGTACTCACCTCCGCCGACGCGGCCCGTGCGCTCGACGTCGACGTCAGCGGGGTGCGGCGGTTGACGCTGCGGGTCACGGACGGCGGGGACGGTGTCGACTCCGACCACGCCGACTGGGCGGACGCCCGGCTGGTCTCCTGAGCGGACCGGCGGCCCGGCGGCGGTGCGTCGCACACCGCCGCCGGGCCGCCGTGTCATGCCTGAGGAGGGTGTCCGCGGCCGCCGGGTACTCGTTCCTCAGTACCCGGACTGCCGTAGCGGCGAGGACGACGGGAGGGGTTCCGCCCGGCAGCCTTGAGGGGTTGGCGCGACGGATACGGAGACCCCTTCCATGGCGACCTCGGTGAAGGACGACGAAGCGGTGGCGGATGAGCCGTCGGTCGGGGTGGGCGAGGCCCTCGACCGCCGGCCCGTCGCTCCCCCGCCTGCGCTGGACGCCGCGCGGGACGCCGGAACACCGCGCCGCACGCCGTGCGGAACACCGCCGTGAGCGCCCGAACGGGCCGTCACCCGCCACACGCCTGAGAGGCCGCGCACCCCCGGCAGGGCCGCTCGTGCCGGGCACGGACGGCCCCGGCCCTGCCCCGTCCGGCTCCGCCCTCGCGGGGCGGCTGGCGCGCGGCCCGCCGGGTGACCCACCATGGCCGCACCTGACCCATCGGAGACATCCATGCTCACCAGTTGGCGGCGGTTCGCCGACCGCTGCCCCCTCCTCGTCGAGTCGGCGTTCCTGCTGCTGTTGCTCCTCATCACCGTCACCCAGAGTGTCCGCTCCGGTGACGGCGAGTGGATCGTCCCGGTCCTCGCGAGCACGGCCGCGTGCGGGGCCCTGCTGTGGCGGCGCACTCAGCCGGAGCGGGTCGTGGTGATCGCCGCGCTCTGCACCGGCGTGGCGGGCGGCAACAGTGACGAGGTCTCCGCGCTGCTGCTGCTCCCGGTCGTCGTCGCCCTGTACGAACTGGCCGTTCGGAACCCCGAGCGGATCGCCCGCGCGTACTGGGCGGCGGCGTACGCCCTGGTGGTGCTGCCGACGCTGCTCCCCGGCCCGAACGACCAGCCCGGGGCGCAGACCGCGGTCCTGAGCGCCTTCTGGACCGCGCTGCCCGTCGTCCAGGGCTCGGCCGTCCGGGCGCGGCGGGCGTATCTGGAGGCGGTGCGCACCCGCGCCGAGCACGCCGAGCGCACCCGGGAGGAGGAGGCGCGCCGCCGGGTCGCCGAGGAACGGGTCCGTATCGCCCGCGAGCTGCACGACGTCGTCGCCCACCACATGGCCCTGGCCAACGCCCAGGCGGGAACGGCCGCGCACCTCCTGCGCACGCGTCCCGACGAGGCCGAGCGGATCCTGGCAGAGCTGGGCACCACCACCTCCTCGGCCCTGCGCGAACTTCAGGCCACCGTCGGCCTGTTGCGTCAGTCCGACGATCCCGACGACGCCGGCGACCCCCTGGAGCCGTCCCCCGGGCTCGCCCGGCTCCCGGAACTGGCCACCGCGTTCGCCTCCGCCGGGCTCCACGTGTGCGTCGCGGTCGACGGGGAGGAGCGGTCGCTGCCGCCGGGGGTCGACCTGACCGCCTACCGGATCGTGCAGGAGGCCCTCACCAACGTCACCAAGCACACCACCGCCGGCACAGCGGAGATCCGCCTCGCCTACTCGAACGACCGGCTGACCCTCACGGTCAGCGACGACGGCGGTGCCCTCCCCCACCCGCCGGCGCCCAGCGGCGGATTCGGGCTCGTCGGCATGCGTGAGCGCGCCCGGACGGCCGGCGGCAGCCTCCGGGCGGGGCACCGCCCCGGAGGCGGCTTCGCCGTCATCGCGGAACTCCCGCTGCCCACCTGACCCCTGGCCCCTGGCCCCTGGCCCCTGACACCCGTATCCCGAGCCCCTGGAAGAGCGTCCATGACCATCCGCGTGCTGCTCGCCGACGACCAGACCCTGCTGCGGGCCACCTTCCGCATCCTGATCGACTCCTGTGCCGACATGGAGGTGGTCGACGAGGCCGCCGACGGCGCCCGGGCGGTCGAACTGACTCGCGCCCACCGCCCCGACGTGGTCCTGATGGACATCCGCATGCCCGGCACCGACGGTCTCGCCGCGGCCTCCGAGATCTGCGCCGACCCGGATCTGGCCGCCACCCGCATCCTGGTCCTGACCACGTTCCAGACCGACGAGTACGTGGCCCGGGCGCTCCGGGTGGGCGCGAGCGGCTTCCTCGGCAAGGACGTCTCCGCCGAGGCCCTCCTCGACGGCATCCGCACCGTGGCCGCCGGCGACGCGCTGCTCTCCCCGACGGCCACCCGCGCGCTGATCACCCGTTTCCTGGCCACGCCCGAGGCCGACGCCGGGGCGGTACGGGACGCGGGTGGCCTGACGGCCCGGGAGCGTGAGGTGACCGCGTTGGTCGCGGACGGCAAGTCCGACTCCGAGATCGCCCAGCAGCTGTTCCTCAGTCCGCTGACCGTCCGTACCCACGTCCAGCGCGCCAAGACCAAGCTGGACGCCCGCAGCCGCGCCCAACTGGTGGCCATCGCCTACCGGTCGGGACTGGCCCGGCCACCGCGCTGAGAGCGGCCGGGTCGGGGCCGAATGGGATCACCCCGGGCAGGAGGGCGTGTCGCCGGTCGGATAAACGCGGCGCCGGAGGGTAAAAAAGCTCAGGGCTCCTGCCGTCGCAGAAGCCGGGACGCGCCCACGTCGGGTCAGTCCCAGGACACCAACGAAGGACCAAGCGTATGGCCAGCGGTACCGTGAAGTGGTTCAACTCCGAGAAGGGCTTCGGCTTCATCTCCCAGAACGACGGGGGCCCGGACGTCTTCGCGCACTACTCCGAGATCAACGGCAGCGGGTACCGCGAGCTGGTCGAGGGAGAGCACGTCACCTTCGACATCGGGCAGGGGCAGAAGGGACCGCAGGCGCAGAACATCACGCGGGGCTGACCGTTCCCCCGCCCGTACGGCCCTGACCGTCCGTCGGGTTTGTCCCTGAGCACCGTCGCGGTGCCCGGTCCACGCAGGTGCGTGGACCGGGCACCGCGGCCGTTTCCGGCCATGTCCACGATCGGGTCGACGACCGAACCCGCGGCCGGACCGACAACCGGACCGACGGCCGGCGGGGGAATCCGCGACCGGACCGCACTTGGTCTAGTCCAATCTATTGACGTGACCCCAACAGGCTCAGCAAGCTGGGACTTCTCCCCACAGCCCCACCTGGAGGCACACAGTGAGACGTCTTCGCGCATGTCTGGGCGCGGCCGCCGCCGTCGGAATCGTCGCGGCAGGCTCGACCGCGCTGCTCGCGGGCAACGCCTCGGGCGCGACGAACGCGCTGAGCAACCGTTGGTACGCGGCCGCTCCCTATCTGATGCCGCTGGACAACGACCCGCCGGACGCGGCGGCCATCATGGACGCCACCGGACTCAAGTCCTTCCAGCTCGCGTTCATCCTCGCGCCCAACGGCGGCGGCTGCTCCCCCACCTGGGGCGGCACCTCCGCCGTCTCCTCGGACACCGCCGTGCAGGCGGTGATCAACAAGATCCGCTCCAAGAGCGGCGACGTCTCCGTCTCCATCGGCGGGTACGGCGGCACCAAGCTCGGCCAGGCCTGCTCCGACGCGGCCTCGACCGCCGCCGCGTACCAGCAGGTCATCACCAAGTACGGGCTGCACGCCATCGACTTCGACCTGGAGGAGCCGGAGTACGAGAACACGGCGGCGATCAAGAACGAGATCGGCGCGGCCAAGATCCTGCAGCAGAACAACCCCGGCCTCTACGTCTCCGTCACCACCGCGGGCACCACCGCGGACGGCACCGGCTGGTTCGGCAAGCAGATGCTGCTGGAGGCGAAGTCGCAGGGGTTCACCCCGAACAACTTCTCCATCATGCCGTTCGACGGCGGCTTCAACGGTGCCGCCTCCCAGACCGACGCGCTGACCAAGTTCAACAAGATCCTTCAGTCGACGTTCGGGTGGGACGAGGCGACCGCCTACGCCCACGAGGGCTTCTCCGGCATGAACGGCCGCAGCGACACCGGCGAGTACTTCGCGCAGTCCGACTTCCAGACGGTGCTCGACTACGCCACCAGCCACCACATGGACCGCTTCACGTTCTGGTCCCTCAACCGCGACCGGCAGTGCAGCCCGCCGGACAACGGGGGCCGCACGTCGGGCACCTGCTCCAGCGTGGCGCAGAACGCCTGGGACTTCGCCAAGTACTCGGTGAAGTTCGCGGGGGTCACCCCGCCCACGACCACGCCCACCCCGACGCCCTCGCAGCCGGGGACCGCGTGCAAGCCGGCGTGGAGCTCGTCGGCGGTGTACGTCAAGGACGACGAGGTCTCGTACGGGAAGCACAACTGGAAGGCCAAGTGGTGGACCCAGAACGAGACGCCCGGGGCGGCCGAGTGGGGCCCCTGGCAGGACGAGGGTTCCTGCTGATGTGACGGGCCGCCGCCCGCCGCCCCCGGCATGACCGGGGCGGCGGGCGGCGGCGTACCCACGACCGCGGGGAGCGGGCCTGCGGGCTTTCGGGCCTAGATGGCGTTGGCGAAGTTCTTGAACGCGGCCTGGGTGCCGGAGCCGGCGTCACCGTCGATGGCGCCGGTGTAGCCGTAGTTCTGCAGCAGCCGCTGCAGGGCCTTGATCGTGTTGGTGCCGGGGTCGCCGTCGATCGAGCCGGTGTAGCCCCAGTACTCCTTGAGGCAGCGCTGGAACGCCTTCCAGCTGTTGGTGCCGAGCTGCCCGTCGATGGAGTCGGTGTAACTCCAGTAGGTCGCCAGCCAGCGCTGGACGTTCTTGGCCTGGGCACTGGACAGGCCGAAGTTGTGGGTCGCGAGAATCCCTGTCTGCAGGCCGGCCACCGGGTGCGACGCCGGTGCGGAAGCCGCCTGGCTGGTTCCCGCGGTGGCCAGGCCGCCGGCCGCGATGCCGACTGCGGCGGCGAGACTGACGAGTGTCCTGGCCATGACGTTCGATCGCATGTGAGCCTCTTTCGTCCTTCGGGATCGGTCGTGAACGGGTCGTGATCGGTCCGTGGACCACCACCCCGGCGCCGTCGGCGACGAGGTGGCGGGAACCAGAGTGCGGTCCGGCCTCGGGCCGCCGCCACGGCTGTGGCCGAGGTGACGGCGGAACGGGACGTCCCACTCTTCGACCTGCGGGGACGCGGCCCGGCGGGACGGTGCTCCGGGACGGCCCGGGCCGAGCAGGCCGGCTCCGCGTGCGGCCGGGGGCCGTATACCGGTGCGGAGCGATGCGTACTGATGCAGAATGCGACTCAGCGACGGGCCACTGACCACGGCCCGCGCGCGAGTGGGGGGTTCATGTCGCGTTGGAAGCCGTTGTCCGCTGACCTCGACCCGCCGGTACGGCAGTTGGTGATCTGCTTACGCCGGCTGAAGGACCGCACCGGCCTGAGCCTGGCCCGGCTCGCGGAACAGACCGGCTACAGCGCGAAGTCCTGGGAACGCTACCTGGGCGGCAGGACTCTGCCACCGCTGGAGGCCGTGCAGGCGCTGGCCCGGCTCGCCGACACGGATCCGACCCCCCTCCTGGCCCTCCACGAGGTCGTCACCGCCGGCCGCGCGACCGCCCGCGCAACCGGCCGCACCGGGCGGTCGGCCCCGAACGGGAGGGCCCCGCGAGCCGAAACGGAAACCGGGCCCGGAGTGTGGCAACCCGAGGCGGCGCCCGAGCCCGGGGTGGAGCCGGCGGCCTCGGCGCAGGGCCCGCCCCGGGCACCGGGGCGGGCCCTGCGTGTCGCGCTGGTGGCCAGTGCCGTCGCCGCCGTGCTCGCCCTGTCCTCGGCCGCGCTGCTGGCCGTGCGGCTGCACGGCGGTGACGACGGGCCGGCCGCCGGCCCCGCCGTACCGCCCGCCGTGGCGGCCGCCGCGTCCGCCCCGGCGGAGGCCCGGTCCTACGGCTGCCACGTGCACCGCACCGACGGCCGCTGGTACGCGGGCAACAGCCGCACCCGGCGCACCGAGGTGGCGTACGGCAGCGTCGGACCGGACGTCGCCGAGGCGCAGTGCCTGCTGCGCCGGGCGGGCATCTCACCCGGCGGCATCGACGGCATCTTCGGCCCGCTGACCCGGTGGGCGGTCAGGGACTTCCAGAAGCGGTCCCGCCTGGCCGTGGACGGCCGGGTCGGGCCGCATACCTGGAAGGCGCTGCGGGGATGACGGGGACAACACGTCCCACCCCGGCGTCGACGCCGGCCGCGACGGCCTCGCCGGGCATCACCCGGCTGGCCTTCGCATTGCGGGAGCTGCGGACCCGCACGGGACTGAGCCTCGCGGCGCTCGCGGCGAAGACCGCGTACAGCAAGTCCTCCTGGGAGCGTTACCTCAACGCCCAAGCCCTGCCCCCGCGCCCCGCCGTGCGGGCGCTGTGCCGGCTGGCCGGCGAACCGGACAGCCGGTACCTGGCGCTGTGGGAGATCGCGGATTCGGAGTGGGGCGGCCGCGCCGAGGCGACGACGGCGGGCGCGGCCACGAGTGCCCCGACGCGGGCGACCGCGCCCCCGCCGCCGCACGTGCACGCACCGCCCGACGTGCGTACACCGGCCGCCGCGCCACTCCCGCCCGCGCGGGGCGCCCCGTCCGACCACCGGAGCGTGGCCGTGGTCGCGGTCCTCGCGTCGCTGTGCGCCGTGGTCTTCGGTGTGGTGGTGGTGGGCCTCCTGCTGCTCCCGCACCAGCGGAAGGCACCGTCCGCGCCCACCTCCGAGGCCGTCACCGGCCCGCTGTGCCGGGGCTCCGGCTGCGAGGGCAGAAGCCCGATGCGCCAGCGGTGCGCCTCCGCCCCGGCCACCCTCGCCTCCCGGCACACGTCCACCGGTGCCTGGCTGGAGCTGCGCTACAGCGGGGCGTGCGGGACGGGTTGGGCCCGCATGTGGGGAACGGCCGTCGGCGACCGGCTCGAGATGACAGCGGGCGAGGACCGGCCCGCCCGCGAGGCCCGGGTAAGAAGCCGGGGCGACGCGGACACCTACGTGTACACCCTCATGACCGCGACCGGCCCGGGAACCGTCGTACGGGCCTGCCTCCACCCCGCGGGCGGCGGCGCGCGGGAGTGCGTCGAGGCCCGCGTGCGCTGAGGCGCCGCGCCACCCGCCCCGATCGGTCAGTATTCGAGAAGCGTCGGCCGCCCGTGCCCGCATAGTGTGCTGTGCGGGGCCGGGACGGGGTTCCCGAGGGACCGGTGGACCGAACGACCGGTGGACGGCTACAGGGGAGAGACATTGAGCATCGTCACGAGCGCGGAGAACCAGGTTCCCACGCCGCACGCCGCCGACAGTCATGAGCTGATCCGGGTGCACGGGGCGCGCGAGAACAATCTCAAGGACGTCTCCGTCGAGATCCCGAAGCGCCGGCTGACCGTGTTCACCGGCGTCTCCGGCTCGGGCAAGAGCTCGCTGGTGTTCGACACGATCGCCGCGGAGTCCCAGCGGCTGATCAACGAGACGTACAGCGCCTTCGTGCAGGGTTTCATGCCGGCCCTCGCCCGCCCCGACGTCGATGTGCTGGACGGACTGACCACCGCGATCATCGTCGACCAGCAGCGGATGGGCGCCGACCCGCGTTCCACCGTCGGCACCGCGACCGATGCCAACGCGATGCTGCGCATCCTCTTCAGCCGGCTCGCCGTACCGCACATCGGCTCACCCAAGGCGTACTCCTTCAACGTCGCCTCGATCAGCGGGGCGGGAGCGGTCACCGTCGAGCGCGGCGGGCAGCAGGTGAAGGAGCGGCGCAGCTTCAGCATCACCGGCGGCATGTGTCCGCGCTGCGAGGGCCGGGGCACCGTCCAGGACTTCGACCTGACCCAGCTCTACGACGACGGCAAGTCACTCAACGAGGGCGCCCTGGAGGTACCGGGCTACAAGTCGGGCGGCTGGAACCACCGGCTGTACAGCGAATCGGGTCTGGTCGACCCGGACAAGCCGATCCGCGCGTACACCGAGCGGGAGCTGGCCGACTTCCTGCACCGCGAGCCGGTCCGGATGAAGATCGCGGGCATTAATATGACCTACGAGGGTCTGCTGCCGCGCCTGCGCAAGTCGATGCTGGCCAAGGACCGGGAGGGGATGCAGCCGCACATCCGGGCGTTCGTGGACCGGGCGGTCACCTTCGCCACCTGTCCCGAGTGCGACGGCACCCGGCTGAGCGCCGGAGCCCGGTCGTCGACGATCGACGGGGTGAGCATCGCGGACGCCTGCGCGATGCAGATCAGCGATCTCGCCGCCTGGGTACGCGGTCTCGACGAGCCCTCGGTGGCCCCGCTGCTCGACTCGCTGCGGCACACGCTCGACTCGTTCGTCGGGATCGGCCTCGGCTACCTCTCCCTGGACCGGCCGGCGGGGACGCTGTCGGGCGGCGAGGCGCAGCGCACCAAGATGATCCGCCACCTCGGCTCCTCGCTCACCGACGTCACCTACGTCTTCGACGAGCCCACCACCGGACTGCACCCGCACGACATCCAGCGGATGAACGGCCTGCTGCTGCGGCTGCGGGACAAGGGGAACACGGTGCTCGTGGTGGAGCACAAGCCGGAGGTCGTGGCGATCGCCGACCATGTCGTCGACCTCGGTCCCGGCGCCGGCGCGGCGGGCGGCACGGTGTGCTTCGAGGGCACCGTCGAGGAGTTGCGGTCGAGCGGCACGCTCACCGGGCGTCATCTCGGCGACCGGGCGGCCCTGAAGAAGAGCGTGCGCGAGTCGACCGGCACGCTCGCGATCCGCGGGGCGAACGCGCACAACCTGCGGGACGTGGACGTGGACGTTCCGCTCGGCGTGCTCACGGTCGTCACCGGCGTCGCCGGTTCCGGCAAGAGCTCCCTCGTCCACGGGTCAATCCCGGCCGGTGCGGACGTGGTGTCGGTGGACCAAGGGGTCATTCGCGGCTCGCGGCGCAGCAACCCGGCGACGTACACGGGCCTCCTCGACCCGATCCGCAAGGCGTTCGCCAAGGCCAACGGCGTGAAGCCGGCGCTGTTCAGCGCCAACTCCGAGGGTGCCTGCCCCACGTGCAACGGTGCCGGCGTCGTGTACACGGACCTGGCGATGATGGCCGGGGTGGCGACGACCTGCGAGGACTGCGAGGGGAAGCGGTTCGACGCGTCGGTGCTCGAGTACCGGCTCGGTGGCCGTGACATCAGCGAGGTGCTCGCCATGCCGGTGTCCGAGGCGCGGGAGTTCTTCGTGGCGGGCAAGGCGCGCACCCCGGCGGCGCACCGGATCCTCGAACGGCTGTCGGACGTGGGGCTCGGTTACCTCACCCTGGGCCAGCCGCTGACCACCCTGTCCGGAGGCGAGCGGCAGCGGCTGAAGCTCGCCACGCACATGGCCGGGAAGGGCGGGGTGTACGTCCTGGACGAGCCGACGGCGGGGCTGCACCTCGCCGATGTCGAGCAGTTGCTCGGCCTGCTGGACCGGCTGGTCGACTCGGGCAAGTCGGTGATCGTCGTGGAGCACCACCAGGCGGTGATGGCGCATGCCGACTGGATCATCGACCTGGGCCCCGGGGCCGGTCACGACGGCGGGCGGATCGTGTTCGAGGGCACACCCGCGGATCTGGTCGCCGCCCGCTCCACCCTCACCGGCGAGCACCTCGCGGCGTACGTCGGCGGCTGACCGCCGCACCGTTCGCCGGACCGGCCGTCCCCGTCATGGGGGCGGCCGGTCCGGCGTTTCCGGGCAGGCCCGCGCACGGCCGGGTACGCGCCGCGCGGGCCCCGGGCTCTGCAGGCGACGAGGTTTATTTGCACATGGGTGGGCAACGAACTAACCTGCACACCGATGGGTAATTAACTGTCCGACGCTCAACTCCTCCTGGAGCCCTCGATGCCGCTCATGGCGAACACACCGGCAGAGAAGACGGCCGGGCCCTACGCACGGCGCTGGTGGGCACTGCTCGTGCTGTGCCTCAGCCTGCTGCTCGTGGTCATGGCCAACACCTCCCTGATCGTCGCCGCCCCGGACATGACCGCCGACCTGCACCTCGGCAGCAGCGACCTGCAGTGGGTCATCGACGGCTACACCGTCCCGTACGCCGCGCTGATGCTGGTGCTCGGCGCGATCGGCGACAAGTACAGCCGCCGGGGCGCGCTCGTCACCGGTCTGCTGATCTTCGCGGGCGGCTCGGTGATGGGCAGCCTGGTGGACGAGACCGGGCTGGTCGTCGCCGCCCGCGCGGTGATGGGGGTGGGGGCCGCCGTCGTCATGCCGGCCACGCTCTCACTGCTGGTGGCGGTCTTCCCCCGGCAGGAGCGGGCCCGGGCGATCACCGCCTGGACCGCCACCTCCGGCCTGGCCATCGCGGTCGGCCCGCTGGTCGCCGGCCGGCTGCTGGAGACCCACGCCTGGGGCTCGACCTTCCTGGTCAACGTGCCCGTCGCGGTCGTCGCCGTGCTCGGCGCGCTCCTCCTCGTCCCGCCGTCCAGGGCACGGGACATGGGACGGATCGACTACGTGGGCGGTCTGCTGTCCATCGTCTCCGTCGGTTCCCTGGTGTACGCCCTCATCGAGGGCCCGCACTTCGGCTGGGGAGCCGGACCGGTCGTGGCGGCGGTGGTCGCGGCCGCCGGTTCCGTCGTCTTCGCCCTGTGGGAGCTGCGGCACCCGCGCCCCATGCTGGACGTCCGCCGGTTCACGCAGCGCCCCTTCGCGGGCTCGATGATCGCGGTGCTGTTCTTCTTCTTCGGCGCCTACGGCTCGATCTACTACCTCACGCAGTTCCTGCAGTTCGTCCTCGGCTACGGCCCCCTGGAGACCGGCGTCCGCCTGCTGCCGCTGGCCGGCGCGGTGTTCGTCGGTGCCGCGGTCACCGGCCGGCTCACCCCGAGGTTCGGTGTGCGGGCGACCGTCGTGCCCGGCATGGCCGTCGGCACGGTGAGCGTGTTGCTGCTCACCGGGATCGGCGCGGACGCCACGTACGCCGACTTCGTGCCGTCGCTGCTGCTGCTCGGCTTCGCGATCGGCCTGAGCGTCTCCCCCGCCACCGACACGATCATGGGGTCCTTCCCTGAGTCGGAGCTGGGCGTGGGCGGCGGCGCCAACGACACCTCGCTGGAGCTCGGCGGCGCGCTCGGTATCGCCCTCCTCGGCTCGCTGCTGGGCACGGCCTACCAGGACAGGCTCGGCGAGCTGATCGGTGGGCGGCTCCCGGCCGCCGCGCTGGACGCCGCCGGGGAGTCGGTGGGCGGCGGGCTCGCGGTCGCCGAGCGGGTCGCGAAGTCTCCCGAGGGCGGGCCCCAGCAGGCGCGGGCGCTGGTCGACGCGGTGCACGAGGCCTTCGCCCACGGTGTGGCGCACACCAGCCTCGTCGGCGGGATCATCATGGCCGCCGGTGCGCTGATCGTCCTCGCGGTGCTCCCGGGCCGGAAGGCCGGCCGGGCCGAGGGCACGGAAGACGCCGATGGCGCGGATGCCACGGAGGCCACGGAGGCCACGGAGGCCACCGGCGGCAGGGAGCACGTCGAAGCGGGTTGACCACCCCGGGGACGGGCCGTGTCCTGAGCGGCGCACGGACCCGGACGGCTCCGGACGGTGCCGGGCGCACGGGTGCCCGGCACCGTCTTCTCCCGTGCCGACGGCCGGGCGGGGTGTAAGCCGTGGTCACGGGATACCCGTCGCGGGATGTGGAGCGCGGCCCACCGGCCGCGGGCACGGGCACTCCCGGCCGGGGTGCCGCGGCGGTGGAAGGGAGTTCGGGTGGGCGGGCGCGCGCAGGCGGAGGAGTGGGGCGGGAAGCCCGCGGACACGACCGAGGCCGACCCCCGGCGCTGGAAGGCACTGTCGGTGACCCTGGTGGCCGGCTTCATGAGTCTGTTGGACGTCACCGTCGTCGCCGTCGCACTGCCCTCCATGCAGCGGGAACTGCACACCTCGGCCCCGGCCATCCAGTGGGTCGTCTCCGGCTACGCCCTCACCTTCGCCCTGGTCCTGGTCACCGCGGGCCGACTCGGGGACGCCCTCGGCAGGCGCCGCATCTTCCTGCTGGCCCTCACCGCCTTCGTGCTGTGCAGCGCGGCGGCGGGCGCCGCGCCCGATGTGACGCTGCTGGTGGTGGCGCGGCTGGCGCAGGGCGTCGCCGCCGGCTGCCTGGCGCCGCAGAACTCCGCGCTCATCCAGCAGATGTTCCGGGGCACCGAACGCGGCCGGGCGTTCGGCCTGTTCGGGGCGACGGTCGGCGTGTCCAGCGCGGTGGGCCCCGTGGTCGGCGGGCTCGTCCTCACCCTCGCCGGCGGGGAGGACGGCTGGCGCTGGCTGTTCTACCTCAACGTGCCTGTCGGCGCCCTCGCGCTCGTCCTGGGGCTGCGACTGCTGCCGCATGTGAAGCCCGGCCGACGCGAACGGCTCGACCTGCCCGGTGTCGCGCTGCTCGGCACCGGAGTGCTGGCCGTGATGCTGCCCCTGGTGATGGCGGAGTCCGGCGGCGTGCGGCGGCTGTGGTGGCTGTTCCCGGTCGGCGCGGCCCTGTTGGTGGGGTTCGCCCGCTGGGAGCGGCGGGTCGGCGCGCGTGACGGGCAGCCGCTCCTTCACCCCCGGCTGCTCACCTCCACCCGCGGGTACGCGGCGGGCGCCGCCATCGCCACGCTGTACTTCGTGGGCTTCAGCGGGGTGTGGCTGGTGTTCGCGCTGTTCTTCCAGAACGGCCAGGGCTACTCACCACTGCGGTCCGGGCTCGCGGTGACCCCGTTCGCCCTCGGCTCGGCCGCCGGTGCGGTGGTGTCCGGGCGGCTGGTGGAACGGCTGGGCAGGCTGCTGACGGTGTGCGGGCTCGTCGGTGTGGTGGCCGGGCTGGGAACGGCGGGCGCCGTACTGCGGCTGGTGCCCGGCGGAGCCGCGGTGTGGTGGGCGGCTCCGGCGCTCCTCGTCGGCGGGCTGGGCAGCGGCTGCGTCATCTCGCCCAACATCACCATGACGCTGCGGGACGTGCCGGTACGGATGGCGGGCGCCGCCGGGGGCGCCCTGCAGACCGGGCAGCGGCTGGGCGGAGCCGTCGGTACGGCGGCCCTGCCCGGGCTGTTCTACATGGTGCTGGGGCACGACGACCACCACTACCGCACGGCGCTCGCGGTCGCCCTCGGCTCCGGGCTGCTGCCGATGCTGTGCGCGCTGGCCCTGGCCGTCCACGACTGGCTGCGGGACCGCCGGGCGGAGA
Organism: Streptomyces sp. B3I8; assembly: GCF_030816915.1. Lineage (NCBI taxonomy): Bacteria > Bacillati > Actinomycetota > Actinomycetes > Kitasatosporales > Streptomycetaceae > Streptomyces > Streptomyces sp. B3I8. The sequence continues at coordinate 205,408 of NZ_JAUSYN010000002.1, forward strand.
AGAGCGGCCCCCGCGCGCCCGAGGCGCCCCACGACCGCTCGCACGCCGGTCGGAGCTGAAACCTGTTCCCGGCCGAAAGCAGAGGCCCGCCCCGACAACTGTCGGAGCGGGCCTCGTCGGAGCGCTGGGCAGGCCTTGCACCTGCATTTCCCCGCAGGAAGCGGGGCGTCTTTCCTTGGACGACCAACGCCTGGGAATCTCCGCCTCGTTGGCGGCGCTTCCAAGATCTACTGTACCCCACTACGGGGGTCCGGCGCACATTCGTGCGAGGGTCCGGGCGACCGGGCGCGGGATCCACCGCCCCGCGCCTTCCCGACGTGGCGACGTACCCTGCCTTCCATGGACACAGCCCTCACTCCGGATCCCCCGCCCGACACCGGGCACGCCGGCGGGCTCGCGGCGGTGGAGCGGATGCTCGCCGGCGGGGGCGTCCTCGTACTGAGCGGGGCGGGGCTCTCCACCGAGTCCGGCATCCCCGACTACCGCGGCCCCTCCGGCAGCAGGCGCCGGCACACGCCGATGACCTATCAGGACTTCACCGGCAGCGAGGAGAACCGCCGCCGCTACTGGGCGCGCAGCCACCTCGGCTGGGAGTCGATCGGACGGGCGCGGCCGAACGCGGGGCACCGGGCGGTGACCCGCCTCGTCACGGCGGGTCTCGTCCGCGGTGTGATCACACAGAACGTGGACGGACTGCATGCCGCGGCGGGCACGCCCCAGGCGGTCGAACTGCACGGCAGTCTGCACCGGGTGATCTGCCTGAACTGCGAGAACACCGTCTCGCGCAGGCATCTGCACGAGCGTCTGGACGAGGCCAACCCCGCGTTCCGCGACCTCGCCGCCCGGGTGAACCCCGACGGTGACGCGGAGCTGGCCCCCGAGTGGGAGACGGCGTTCCGCACGGTGTCCTGCCAGGTGTGCGGCACGGGGACGCTCAAGCCGGACGTGGTGTTCTTCGGTGAGAACGTTCCCAAGCCGCGCGTGGCCCGCTGCTTCGACCTGGTGGACGCGGCGTCGGCCCTGCTGGTCACCGGCTCCTCCCTGACGGTGATGTCCGGCCTCCGCTTCGTGCGGCACGCCGCGAAGCAGGGCAAGCCGGTCGCCGTCGTCAACCAGGGTCCGACCCGCGGCGACGACCTCGCCGCCGTGCACCTGCACCTCCCCCTCGGCGAGACCCTCACCGGCCTTGCCGACCGCCTCGGGGCGTGAGCGGGAGGCTCCGCGGTGGCGAAGTCCGGCAGCCGGCGCAGTCGCGCGGCGTCGATCGGGCGGCGGGTCTCGGGGAGTCCGGGGGCATGCAGGGTCAGGACGTGCACCCGGGGCAGCGGGTCGTCCGGCTCCACCAGGGTCGCGCCGGCCCGGGCGACCTCGTCGGGCCGGCGTGGGGGTCGGCGACCGGAACGGTCGTGCCATGCACACGCGCAGGGCGCTCCCACGCCTTGTGGGAGCGCTCCCATATACGGGAGGATGCCGTGCATGGACACCCAGCCGAGAGTGCGCCCCTACCGCCGGTCGGACCGGGACGGGGTCGCCGATGTCTGCGTGCGCACCGCGGACAACGGCGGCGACTCGCGGCACCTCTACCCCGACCCCACTTTGATGCCGACCCTGTTCGCCCACCCGTACTGCCATCTCGACCCGGAGCTCGCCTTCGTCCTCGACGACGGACACGGCCGGGTCGGCGGCTACATCGTGGGCACGGCGGACACCGAGCGGTTCGCGACCCGATTCCGCGACCGGTGGCTGCCGTTGGTCGCCGGCCGCTTTCCCGAGCCGCGGGACGCGCCCGCCACGCCCACCGAGGAGATGGTGTCGCTCCTGCACCACCCGGAGCGGATGGTGCTGCCCGCCCTGCGGGACTACCCGGCGCATCTGCACATCGACCTGCTCCCCGCCTGGCAACGGCGCGGTCACGGCCGGGCGTTGATGCGCACGTTGCTGACCGCGCTGCACCGCCGCGGCGTTCCGGCGGTGCACCTGGGCATGGTCACCGCCAACACCGCGGCCCGGGCCTTCTACGACCGTCTCGGGTTCCATGTCCTCCCGGTGCCGGACCCGGGCGTGCTCACCTACCTGGGCAGGGGCACGGACCTCACCGACTGAGGCGCACGGATGCGCCCCGGGCGGGGCCCGCTCCGCCCGGGGCACATCAGGTTGTCACGACTGCGAGGGCCGTCACGGGAAGGAGGAGCCGGCTTTCACCCCTCCTCCCCCGGCATCATGGGAAGGACGTCACCTTGGAGGGGATCGTGTCCGTCCCCGACGTCGGCGCCCCCGTGTCGTTGACGACATGGGCGTACTGCCCCTTGCCGCCCAGCGAGATGACCATGATGTCGTGCAGCTTCACCCCGGCGGTCACGGGCACCTGGAAGCCGTGGTGCTGCACGATCGACGGATCGGACGTGAAGTTGCAGTAGCTGCCCAGACCCCAGGCCTCGTGCTGGGTGACGGTGTCGGCGACCTTGTAGGCCGCGTAGCCGACGATGCCGTCGTGGGTGACGGCGCCCGCGTTCGGGACGTCGTACGCCTTCTCGTTCTGGAAGAAGATCGTGCGCCCCCTCTCGCCGCTCCAGTACACGTCGTACTTGTTGAAGTGCTCCACGAACAGGCCGGTGGCCAGCACGTCGTCACCGTTGACGCGCAGGCCGTAGTCCGCGCGGTTGGTGTCCCAGCCGACGCCGTCGCCGTGGTCCGCGCGCCACAGCCAGGTGTGGTCGATGACGACGTCGTCGCTGTTGACCACGACCGAGTTGGTGGCCAGGCCGGGTCCCGCGCCGCCGACACGGACGAACACGTCCTGCATGGTGGTCGGGTCGGCGGCGTGGTCCGCGCCGGAGTTCGCCGGGCCGATCTGGAGCAGGGTGTCGGAGTTGGCGGCTCCGGCGTCGATGAGGAAGCCGGCCAGCCGCACCCCGTCGACGTCCGCCACGTGCATCGCGTCGACCCCGTGGTCGGGGACGAGCGTGGCGTAGCCGAGGCCGAGGACGACGGTGTCGGCCCGGTTGACGTTCAGGGTCTGGTCGAGGTGGTAGACCCCGGGGGTGAACAGCAGGTTCAGGCCCTGGTCGAGGGCCTGGTTGATGGTGGCGGCGGTGGCGCCGGGCTTGACCACGTAGAAGCGGTCGAGCGGGAGCGAGGTGCCGGCGTTCGCCGGCCAGGACACGCCGCGCGCGCCTGTGCGCTTGGCGGGCACGAACACCTTGTAGGCGCCGCCGTCCTGGTAGAGGAAGGGCTTCTCGCGCGAGACGGGGGTGGTGTCGAGCGTGGTGTACGGACCGCTGTCGAAGTTGGTCGCCGGGGCGCCCTGGACACCGGTGAACGTCATGTTCCACACGCCGTTGGTCCAGCCGCCGACCGAGCTGTCGCGGGTGTACCACTGCTGCTGGGAGTACGGGCCGACGGTGCCGTCGATCTTGGAGTCGGCAATGTAGCCGCCGGAGGCCCAGCCGTAGCCGTTGGGGGCCAGGTTGAGGCCGCCCTTGACGTGGATGCGGCGGAAGGGCGCGGCCTGGGCGACGGCCCAGCGGTCGGTGCCGTTGGACGGCGTGATGGCGAAGTTCTCCGCCGAACGCCAGAAGTTCTGGGTGGCGTTGCCGTTGAACCATCCGGCGTCGACCGTGACGTCACCGTTGATCTGCGTGTCGTCGGGGTTGAGACCGAGACCGGAGAGCGAGGTGTAGAAGCCGAGTTGGGCGTTGATGCCGTTGTACGTGCCCGGCTTGAGCAGGAACTGGTAGCGGCCGGAGCCGAACTGGGCGGTCTCCTGCTGGGCGAAGACCTGGTCGAACTTCTGCTGCAGGTTCGGGGTCGAGGGATCGACCACGATCACGTTCGGCCCGAGGTCGCCGCCGCCCTCGACGGGCGGGGTGCCGGTGGTGCCGGTGTGGACGGCGACCTCCCACAGGGAGTAGCCGTAGGCGGTGCCGCGGGCCGTGCCGTTGATGCGGACGTAGCGGCCCGAGCCGCTGACGTCGTAGGAGGCCTGGCCGCCGGTGGCGCCGGTGACGCTGCGCAGGGTGTTCCAGGTCGTGCCGTTGTCGGACGCCTGGATCTGGAAGTCCTTGCCGTAGGCGGCCTCCCAGTTGAGGTCCACCTTGCACAGGTCGCGGACCGAGCCGAGGTCGACCTGGACCCACTGCGGATCGGCGAACTGGCTGGCCCAGCGGGTGCCGGTGTCGCCGTCGAAGGCGGCGGAGGCGGGGGTGCCGGCGTTCTCGGTGGTGGAGGCCGAGGCGGGGCGGCCCTTGGCGGCATCGGCCGTGTCGCAGCCGGCGGAGGAGCCGCCGGTGGTGCCGAAGACCTGGAACTCGTAGAGGGAGTAGCCCCATTGGGTGGCGCGGTGGATGCCCAGCATCCGGACGTAGCGGCCCTGTCCGGAGACGTCGAGGGTGTCGGTGCCGCCGTCTCCGCCGGTGACGGACTTCAGGTCGTTCCAGGAGCTGCCGTCGGCGGAGATCTGGACCTTGTAGTCCTTGCCGTAGGCGGCCTCCCAGTCGAGGACGACCTTGCTGACGGAGGCGGTGGCGCCGAGGTCGACGCGCAGCCACTGGTCGTCGGTGGCGGCGGAGGACCAGCGGGTGGCCGTGTCGCCGTCGACCGCGTTGCCGGCCGTGGTGGCGCCGGTCTCGTCGGTGGAGGAGGTGGCCGTCCTGCCCTGGGAGAGGGGGGTGTCGGCCGCGGCGGCCGACGCGTGCGCGGGGAGGGTGACGAGCGCCGCCGCGGCGGCGAGCACGACACCCAGGACTCTGAGTCTCATCTGATTCCCTGCGGTGGGGTGGGTGGGGTCGTCCGCGGATCGGGGCATCCACGGACCAGTGGTGCGGACCAGTGCGCGAAAGGGCATGCCAAAGGCGCGCGGACGCTGCCCCGTTCGCTTAGTTCACGTCTTGATTTAACTCATGACAAGAGCGCGGGGGAAGCCTCGTGACACGGGAATCTTTTCCACCGCCGGACGGCCACGCCGTCCAACTCGCCGTGCCGGCGAAGGCGTTCGCCCCACCTCCGCCGACCGCTCGCCCGGCCCGGGCGGCCCGGTCCGCCCCGTTCAGCCGGTCGGCCCCGGGGGCGCCCAGTCCAGGCGGAGGACGGCGATGTCGTCGGTGTGCCGGTCGGCGTTGAGCGTGCGCACGGTGCTGATCAGGCGGTCCAGGTGGGTCCCGGGATCGTCCTCGGAGGTCTGGGCGAGGATACGCAGCAGTCCCTCGGTGCCCAGCCGCGCGGCCCCGCCCGCGCCGTCCCCGTCCGTCCCGCTCCCGCCCGTGCCGCCTCCCTCCGGGTCGCTGCCGTCCGCGTATCCCTCGATGAGGCCGTCGGTGTAGACGAGCAGGGCGCCGGCGGAGGGCAGGGCGACGGTGGTGGCGGGCCAGTGCTCGGTGCCGGGGAGGATGCCGAGGGCGAGGCCGTGGGCGGCCTTCACCACCTGGGGGCCGCTCCGGTCGAGCAGCAGCGGTTCGTGGTGCCCGGCCAGGTGGATGGTGGCGGTGCCCGCGGCCAGGTCGGTGGTGAGGAGGGTGCAGGTGGTGAACAGGTCGTGATGGGTGCGTTCGGCGAGGTGGATCTGTTCCAGCAGGTGCAGCAGTTCGTGCCCGCGGTGCCCCGCCGAGGGTGAGCGCGCGCCAGGCGATGCGCAGGCAGACGCCGAGGGCCGCCGCGTCGGGTCCGTGCCCGCTGACGTCGCCGACGACGGCGTGCACGAGGCCGTCCTCGGTCTGTACGACGTCGAGGAAGTCACCGCCGAGCAGGGCCTGTTCCCGCCCGGGGAAGTACCGGGTGGTGGTGGTCACGCGGGGCGAGCTGAGCAGCGGCAGGGGCAGCAGCCCCCGTTCCAGGCGCGCGTTCTCCTGGGCACGCAGCCGGCCCTCTCGCAGGGCGACCCCGGCGAGTTCGGACTGCTTGCGCTGGACGGCGTAGCGGACCGCGCGCTGCAGCAGCTCGGGGTCGACCTTGCCCTTGACGAGGTAGTCCTGGGCCCCCGCCGCGAGCGCCTCGACCCCGGCGTGGGACTCGGCCAGGCCGGTCAGGACGATGACGGCCGCCTCGGTGCCGGTGTCGCGGACCGCGTCGATGGTCTCGAGGCCGGACACGTCGGGCAGGTGCAGGTCGAGCAGGACGCAGTCGGCCGGGCGGGCGGTGAGTTCGGCGCGGGCCTCGGCGACGGTACGGCACTGTACGAGGGTGTGCGCGAGGTCGGTGTCGTAGAGCAGTTCCTCGACCAGCAGCGCGTCGCCCGCGTCGTCCTCGACCAGCAGGATGCGCAGGTCGCCGAGGTCGCGGACACCGGGCGGGAGGGGAGTCACGCGGTCGGCTCCTCGGTCGTGGCCGGGACGGCGGCTCGCAGGACGGGGAGGGTGAAGACGACCCGGGTGCCGGGGGCGTACTCCGGGTCGATGCCGATGGTGCCGCCGTGGAACTCCACGACCTTCTTGCACATGGCCAGGCCGATCCCGGTGCCGGGATAGGCGTCCTTGGTGTGCAGTCGCTGGAAGATGACGAAGACCTTGTCGCGGAACTCGGGGGCGATACCGATGCCGTTGTCGCGCACGGCGAAGTGCCACGTGTCGCCGTCCTGGCGGGCCTCTATGTGGATGCGCGGGGGGCGCTCGGGGCTGTGGAACTTCAGGGCGTTGGAGAGCAGGTTCTGCCAGAGCATGCCGAGCTGGGTGGTGTCGCCGACCACGGTGGGCAGCGCGTCGTGGGTGATCTCCGCGCCGGTCTCCTCGGCCGCCATGCTGAGGGTGGCGACGGTGCTTTCGACGAGCGCCTCCAGGTCGACCTCCCGGCTCTCGTTGTGCACCCGGCCCACGCGGGAGAAGGCCAGCAGGTCGTTGATGAGTACCTGCATGCGGTTGGCGCCGTCGACGGCGAAGGCGATGTACTGGTCGGCACGCGCGTCGAGCTGCTCGCCGTAGCGCCGTTGGAGGAGCTGCGTGAAGCTGGAGACCTTACGCAGGGGCTCCTGGAGGTCGTGGGAGGCGACGTAGGCGAACTGCTCCAGCTCGGCGTTGGAGCGCCGGAGGTCGGCCGCCTGCTCGTCCAGTTGCCGCCGGGAGCTCTCGGCCTGGGCGAGTTCCTCCACCAGGCGCCGGCGCATCTCCTCGACGTCCATGCCGAGGCGGCGCAGGTCGGCCGGGCCCTCGGCGGCGATCGGCCGGTCGAAGCCGCCCTCCGCGACCTCCCGGGCCGAGGCGGCGATCCGGGTCAGCGGTGCGGTCACCCCCCTGCGCAGGCCCTCGAAGACCAGTACGGCGACGGCGAGGATGCTCAGGGCGATCGCCGTGAACACCCAGTTGCGCAGGGTGGTCGCCCGGGCCAGGTCGTCATCGGCGGCCGCACGGGTGTCCTGCAGGTGTGCCTGCTGCCGCTTCATGGCGCTGCGCAGCGAGTCGAAGGTCTGCTTCCCCTCGTCCGCGCGCTCCGTGGCCAGGGGCACCGCGGCACCGGCGGGAGCCGCGGCCACCGGGCGGGCGATCCGCCGCTGCCACTGCCCGGCGAGCCGCTCGACCTCGGCGAGGTCCTTGCGGGCCGACGCGTCGTCCCGGATCAGCGGCCGGAGCCGGCGCAGGGCGTCCTTCTCGTCGGTGACACCCTCGTTGTAGGGGGCGAGGAAGTCCCGCTGACCCGCGAGGCCGTAGCCGCGGACACCGGTCTCCTGGTTGACCAGCGCCGCCTCCAGCCGGACCGCGGAGATCAGCGCCGGGGAGTCGGTGTCCACGACCTGGCCGGTGAGATCCGAGGCACGGGACATGCTCCAGGTGCCGAGTCCGCCGAGGACGGCCAGCACCGCCAGGGTGGCCCCGACTCCGACCCGCAGCCAGCGCCGGGTCGTCCACCCGGACGCCACGACACCGGCGTCCGCCGCCTGCTTGTCCCTCACGCCTGACCGCTCCCTCATCCGAACACCGCCACTCGCATGCCGCGTCGAATGTACGGCAGAGTAACTGTACCGGTCAGATGACAACGCTTGTTGTCGAACGGCGCCGTGGCCGCTTACAGTGACGGCATGACCGGCACCCCCTTCTCCCCCCGCATGAGTCAGGCGGAGACCTCTGCTCTGGTCGCCGACGCCGCGGACCGCCTCGTCCACACCCTCACCGACCGGGTGCTGCGTCCCCTGCCCGGTCCGGACGACGACGCGGGGGCGGACCGCGCACGTGCCCTGGCGCGGCTGCGCGTACTGGCCGATCTCGAGCAGGCCGTGCACCATCTCCAGTACGGCGCGGCACGGGCGGCCGCCGCGGCCGGGGCCGGTTACCCGCAGATCGGCGACGCCTCCAACATGAGCCGCCAGGGCGCCCGCCGCCGCTGGCCGGGACTTGTGACCAACGCCATGCCCCCTTCCCCCACCCGCACCATCACCCGGAGCTCAAAACCATGATTGCGCACGCCTCGACCCACCCGTACGACGTGCTGCTGGTCGAGGACGACCTCGCCGACGCGATGCTCATCCAGGACGCCCTGTCCGAGCGCGGGGCCCGTCACCTCACCCAGGTCGAGGACGGCATGGCGGCCCTCGACCATCTGCGCGACCCCGCCAACCCGCGGCCGGACCTCATCGTCCTGGACCTCAACATGCCCCGCATGAACGGGCGCGAGTTCCTCTCCATCGTCAAGGAGGACCCGGAGCTGCGCACCATCCCCATCGTGGTGCTCACCACCTCCTCGGCGCCGGACGACGTGGCGGGCGCCTACCGTCAGCACGCCAACGCGTATGTCACCAAGCCGGTGAACCTCGCGGAGTTCGAGGAGGCCGTGCGCAGCATCGACTCCTTCTACCTGGATGTGGCGGCCAAGCCGCCGCGGCACTGACCCGCCGGGACTCACGTCCCCGCCCGTCTCCCCCGCCCATCCGTGCGCGCAGGGCCCGCACACGCTCCGGGGCAACTCCCGGACAGGTGTGCGGGCCTTTCTCGGACATGGGGAAAAGCGCGCCGCACATCCCACTTCCGTAGTATCACTGCCACACTGCTGTGCAGCAGTGATCGGTGCTGTCCCCGGCACACCGGCGGCAAGAGCACCGGCATTTGACATCGCACAGTGCGCACACCACACGTGCCCGGTGTGCGCACGCGCAGGGAAGTCGGAGGAATACATGTCCGAAAGCACCACCGCGACGCGTGGGTTGACCTCGCAGTACACGGCCCAGGTCGCCGAGGATCTGGAGCGCAACGCCAAGGAGCAGGAGCGCATCGGAGCGGAAATCGCCGCTCTGCAGGAGCAGTTGACGGCACTGCAGCAGGACCATGCGGTCCTCGTCAGCCTCCGCCAGGCGCTCGGCCTCGCACCGGTGCCCGCCGCGCCGGTGCCCGCGGCGCCCGCGCCGGCGGTCACCCCCGGCGCACCGGTGCCCGCGCCGCGCAAGAGGTCGGGCACGGCGACGAACAGGCCCGCCAAGGCCACGGCCAAGCCGGTCAAGAAGGCGAAGAAGAGCGAGCAGACCGGGAAGCCCGCCGAGAAGGCGCTGGAGAAGGCGGCCGACAAGCCGGCCACCCGGAAGCCCGCCGCGACGAAGGCACCGGCCGGGACCTCGGCGAAGACGGCCGACGCGGCGAAGCCCGCGCAGCCCACGCTCGTCACCCTGGTCCGGGAACACCTCACCGAACAGAGCGAGCCGCGTTCCGCCGCCGAGATCGCCACGGCGCTGGAGCGCCTCCACCCCGAGCGCGCCGTCAAGACGACCGTCGTCCGCAACACCCTGGAGGCCCTGGTCGCCAAGGACCAGGCGCACCGCTCCAAGCAGGGCTCGTCCGTCTTCTACACCGCCGTCAACGCCGAGGCGGACAAGCCCTCGGAGGAGAAGCCCGTCTAGGAGGCCGCCGTCCGGATCAGCTCGCCATGCCGGGTCCCGGCGGGCCACCCCCCAGGAGACCGCCGATCCGGCGCCGTACCCGCCGCACAGCCACGCCCCGGCCGTCGGCTCGCTGTCGCCACCGCACCCCGGCCGTTCCCGCGCGTGGCGCCGCCGGGCACCGGCACACGATCGTCACACGGGGAGCACACGGAGGTCTTGCCGCCCGGACCCGGCGTTCCTATCCTCACGACTCGACCCGGCGGGCGCTCGGAAGGGCTGCGGACCATGGAGGGGAATGCGATCCGACTGCGGGACGTGCGGAAGTCCTTCGGGCACACCGAGGCCGTGGCCGGAGTCGACCTGGAGATCCGGGACGGCGAGTTCTTCTCCCTTCTCGGGCCCTCCGGCTCGGGCAAGACGACGCTCCTGCGGCTGATCGCGGGTTTCGAACAGCCCGACGGGGGCCGGATCGAACTCGCCGGGCGGGATGTCACGGACCTGGCGCCCTTCGCGCGCGAGGTGCACACCGTCTTCCAGGACTACGCCCTGTTTCCCCACATGACGGTGGAGCAGAACGTCGCCTACGGGCTCAGGGTGCGCAAGGTGCCCCGGGCCGAGCGGGTGCGCAGGACCGGGGAGGCGCTCGCCTCGGTCCGCCTCGCGGACCTCGGACGGCGGCGTCCCGCGCAGCTCTCCGGCGGTCAGCGCCAGCGCGTCGCGCTCGCCCGCGCGCTCGTCGGCCGACCGCGGGTGCTGCTCCTGGACGAACCCCTGGGCGCCCTCGACCTCAAGCTGCGCGAGGAGATGCGTGCCGAACTCAAGGCGCTGCAGCGCGAGGTCGGCATCACCTTCGTGTGTGTCACCCACGACCAGGGGGAGGCGCTGGCGACGAGCGACCGCGTCGCCGTCCTGGACCGGGGGCGGCTGCAGCAGGTGGGCAGCCCGGCCGACGTGTACGAGCGCCCCGCGACCCCGTTCGTCGCGTCCTTCGTCGGCACCTCCAACGTACTCACGGGCGAGAGCGCGCGGCGGATCCTGGGGGCGCCGGGCACCTACAGCGTCCGCCCGGAGAAGATCCGCCTTTCCGAGGAGGGCGGGGAACCGGGCCGCCCGGATGCCCACGACCTCACTGACGTCCCCGACCTCCCCGACGACCACGTCTTCGCCACCGGCACCGTCGTCGGGGCCGTCTATCTCGGGGAGGTGACACGGTTCGCCGTCGAACTCGACGCCGGTGGGCGTCTGACCGTGCTCCGGCAGAACCTGGAGACGCCCTCGGACACCGGCACCTCCCGCGGCACCCGCGTCCGCCTGTGGTGGCACCGCGGTCACTGCGTCCCCGTACCGTCCGCCGGGCCCGCCCCAACGACCGGCCCCTCCGCACCCGCCCATCCCCCGCACCCCTGCGACCTCATGGACCCCACCGGCTGACCGGCACCTCCCTCCCCCAACCCAGGCAGGAGAACGTCGTGCACCTCGTCCGCTCCCTCCAGGTCACCTCCGCCGTCGTCCTGCTCCTCGCCGCGACCGCCTGCGGCTCCGGTTCCGGCACCGGCTCCTCGGCCGGCTTCGATCCGCCCGACCTCAAGGCCCCCTCGTCGCTGGGGAAAACGGAGGGCGAGGTGAACCTCATCGCCTGGGCCGGTTACGTCGAGGACGGCTCCGACGACCCGGAGGTGGACTGGGTCAGCGGCTTCGAGAAGCGCACCGGCTGCCAGGTGCACGCGCGGACGGCCGCCAGCAGCGACGAGATGGTCAAGCTGATGAAGACGGGCCAGTACGACGCCGTCTCCGCCTCGGGCGACGCCTCGCTGCGGCTGATCGCCTCCGGTGACGCGGCGCCCGTCAACACCGGCCTCGTACCGAACTACAAGGACGTCTTCGCCGGTCTGAAGGACGGCGCCTGGAACTCGGTCGACGGACAGATGTACGGCATCCCGCACGGGCGCGGCGCCAATCTGCTGATGTACAACACCGAGAAGGTGAGGCCGGCGCCCACCTCCTGGTCCGCCGTCTTCGACGACGCGTCCCGGTACAAGGGCCATGTCACCGCCTACGACTCCCCCATCTACCTCGCCGACGCCGCCCTGTATCTCAAGGCCACGAAACCGGAGTTGGGGATCAAGAACCCCTACGCCCTCGACCGGAAGCAGTTCGACGCGGCCGTCGATCTGCTCAAGCGGCAGAACGCCGACATCGGCGAGTACTGGAGCGACTACCTGAAGGAGGTCTCCGCCTTCAAGAGCGGCGACTCGGTGGTGGGGACCACCTGGCAGGTCATCGCCAACCTCGCCGGCGACGAGGGCGCGCCCGTCAAGGCGGCCGTGCCGAAGGAGGGTTCCACCGGCTGGTCGGACACCTGGATGGTGTCGGCGAGGGCGAAGCACCCGGACTGCGCCTACAAGTGGCTCGACTGGATCGTCTCGCCGAAGGTCAACGCCCAGGTCGCCGAGTACTTCGGCGAGGCGCCCGCCAACGCGAAGGCATGTGCGCGGACCAGTGACAAGGACTTCTGCGCGACCTACCACGCGGACGACGAGAAGTACTGGAAGCGCGTCGCCTTCTGGAACACACCCATCGAGCAGTGCCTGGACGGGCGCACGGACGTGAAGTGCGTGCCGTACGCGGAGTGGGTGCGGGCCTGGACGGAGATCAAGGGCTGAGCCGGGCCGCCGCGATGACCACCACGCTCCCGGCCGAGGGGCGGCCCGCCCCGGGCCCCGTCCGGCGGCTTGCCGGGGCGCTGCACCGCAGGCCCCGGCTGCGCCTGACGCTGCTGCTGGGCGCCCCGCTGCTGTGGCTGGCCGTGCTGTATCTCGGCTCGCTGGCCGTGCTGTTCGTGTCCGCGTTCTGGACGACGGACACCTTCACCTCCGAGGTGGTGAAGGTGTGGTCGACGGACAACTTCCGCGAGCTGTTCACGGAACCGGTCTACCGCCAGGTGGTCCTGCGCAGCGTGGGGGTGGCGCTCGCGGTGACCGTGCTGTGCGCGGTCCTCGCCTTCCCCCTGGCGTTCTACACCGCCCGGGTCGCGCGGCCGCGGTGGCGGCCCTTCCTGGTGGTCGCCATCCTCACCCCGTTGTGGGCCAGTTACCTGGTCAAGGTGTACGCCTGGCGGCTCATCCTGTCCCGGGACGGCCCGGCCGACCAGGTGCTCGCGCCGTTCGGGCTCGAGGGGCCCGGGTACGGCCTGCCCGCGGTCGTCCTCACCCTGACGTATCTGTGGCTGCCGTACATGATCCTGCCGGTCCACACCGCGCTGGCGCAGCTCCCCGACAGTCTGCTGGAGGCCTCGGCCGACCTCGGGGCGCGGGCCTGGCGGACCTTCCGCTCGGTGGTGCTGCCGATGGTGCTGCCGTCCGTGGCCGCCGGGTCGGTGTTCACCTTCTCGCTCAGTCTCGGCGACTACATCACCGTGCAGATCGTCGGCGGGAAGACGCAGTTGATCGGGAACGTCGTGTACTCCCACATCGATCTGGATCTGCCCATGGCGGCGGCCCTCGGCACCGTGCCCGTCGTGGTGATCGTGCTGTACCTGCTCGCGGTGCGCCGCACGGGTGCGCTGGACAGTCTGTGAACCGCCGCGCCCGCGGGGGCTCGTCAAGGCTCGTGGAAGGGAGAACAGGGGTGCGACTGAGCCGAACGGCGCGCGTCCTGCTGCGCCTGGGCGCGGGGATCGGTTTCGCCGTGATCTATGTGCCGCTGCTGCTGGTCCTGGTCAACTCGTTCAACCCCGACCGCAGCGCGGGCTGGCCGCCGTCCGGGCTGACGCCGCACTGGTGGGCGGTGGCCGTCCGCAACGACGGTGCGGTGAGTGCCCTGTGGGTGTCGGTGAAGGCCGGTCTCGGGGCCACCGCGCTCGCCCTGGTACTGGGCACGCTGCTCGCCCTCGCGGTCGCCCGGCGCCGGTTCCTCGGGCGGGACACGCTGTCGTTCGTGGTGGTCCTGCCGCTCGCCCTGCCCGGCATCGTCACCGGGATCGCCCTCGACTCGGCGTTCGGTACGGTCCTGGAGCCGCTGGGGGTGGGGCTCGGGCTGTTCACCGTCGTCCTCGGCCACGCCACGTTCTGTGTCGTCGTGGTCTTCAACAACGTCGCCGCGCGGCTGCGCCGTACCGCCGGCTCGCAGGAGGAGGCGGCCATGGACCTCGGGGCGCACACCTTCCGCGCCTTCGTCGACATCACCCTTCCGCAACTGCGGCCGGCGCTGCTGGCGGGCGGACTGCTGGCGTTCGCGCTGTCCTTCGACGAGATCGTGGTGACGACGTTCACCGCGGGCCCGGGGGTGCGCACCCTGCCGCTGTGGATCTACGACAACATGACCCGCCCGCAACAGGCCCCGGTGGTCAACGTGGTGGCCGCCGTCCTGGTGCTGCTCTCGGTGATCCCGATCCACCTCGCCCAGCGCCTGTCCGCCGGCACGTCGACGACGAGCCGGATCTGAGCGCCCGCGGCGGCGGGTCCGCCGGTCCCTCATGGCGGTGAGACCGCCGGTGCCTGTGGCGGCAGGTCCCTCGGCTCCCCCGGCAGCGGGTTGGCCGACGGCCGGCCGTACGACGCACGGCGGCCCGCTCCGAGAGGGAGCGGGCCGCCGGTTCGGTGCGTGCGCGGTGGGTCAGTGGGCGCGTCCCGAGGGGTCGGGGACGTCCGCCGTCCGGTCGCCGCCGGTGACCGGGACCGCGGTGTCCGGCGTGCCCTCGACCCGGTCGCCGTGGCCCGGCCACCACGCGGCGTGGCCGATGAGCGCGGTGAGGCTCGGGGTGAAGAACATCGACATCACGAACGCGGCGACGGCGATGCCGAAGGACACCGCGAAGCCCATCTCCGTGAGCAGCGCGTTGCCCGCGAGCATCATCGTGGCGAAGGTGGCCGCCAGGATGAAGCCCGCCGCGGCCACGGTCGGCCCGGCGTACCGCAGTGCCATGCCGGCGGCCTCACGCGGATCGCGGCCCTCGCGGGCCTCCTCGCGGAGCCGGGCGATCATCAGGATGTTGTAGTCGGTGCCGATGGCGACCACGAAGAGATACATGATCACCGGGAGCATGAACATCAGTCCCGAGTGGCCCTGTCCCTTCTGGAAGATCAGCACGGTGGTACCGAGGGTCGCGCCGAAGCCCAGACCCACCGAGGCCATCAGGTACCAGGGTGCCACCACACTGCGCAGCAGCAGTCCGAGGATCACCATGATGAGCAGCGCGGCGACCGGGAAGACCGTCCGGTAGTCGTGGTTGACCGCGGCGTCGATGTCCTTGTAGATCGAGGACATGCCGCCGACGAGTGCCTCGGTGCCTTCGGGCGCGCCGGAGTGCGCGACGTCGCGCACGTCGCCGACGGCGTCGATCGCCTTGTCCGCCGCGGCGTCGTACTTGAGGGTGACGGTGAAGTCGGCGGTGGCGCCGTCCTTGCTGACCTGGGTCATCCTGGCGCTGCTGACGCCGTCCACGGCGCCGAGCTTCTTGGCGTAGGCGTCGAAGGAGGCCTTGTCCAGCGGCTTGCCGTCGGTGCTGGAGAGGTAGACGTCGGTGGGCGCGGCCGCACCGGCGGAGTAGGCCTTCTGCATCTCGTCCTGGACGACCATGGACTCCTTGGTCTTGGGCATGGATCCCGAGGCCAGGTCGAACGTGGCGTTGAACCCGAGCGTGCCGAGGGACAGCGCGACCAGGATCAGGCCGGAGACCGCGGCGGTCAGCCCGGGACGGCGGCGCACCCCCCGGCCGAGCGCGGCGAAGCGGGCGTTCTCCGGCTCGTGCTGCCAGGACTTGGACGGCCAGAAGACCTTCGGTCCGATGAGCGAGACGACGGCCGGGATCAGGGTGAGACCCGCGACCAGGGTGACGGCGACCGCGATGGCGAGGGCCGGGCCCATCTGCTTGAGGAAGCCGAGCGTGGAGAGCACCAGGGCGAAGAAGGCGATGATGACCGCCCCGGCGGCGGAGGCGATGGCCTCGCCGACCCTGGCGACCGCGTTGACCATGGCCTGCTTGGGTTCGTCACCGGCGCGCAGGCGTTCTCGGTAGCGGAACATCAGGAACAGGAAGTAGTCGGTGCCGACGCCGAAGAGCACGACGATCAGGATCGACGAGACGGAGCTGTTGGCCTGCAGGTCGAACAGTTTGGTGGCGTACGCGATGAGCCCGTTGGCGATCGCGGACACCAGGCCTATCAGGATCAGCGGCAGCACGGCCAGGATGGGTGCCCGGAAGATGATCAGCAGGGTCACCAGGATGATCACGAAGGTGCCGATGCCGATCAGCGCCTGGCCCCGCTTGGACGAGTCCTGCTGGTCGAGGGCCTGCGCGGCGGAGCCGCCGAGCTTGGCCTGGAGGTCGGTGCCCTTGGTCAGGGCCTTGACCGAATCGCGCAGTTCCTTGGCGGCGTCGGCCTGCTCGGGCTGGCCGGCCTTCTTGCTGTCCATCTGGACCAGGGTCATGGTGTATTCGCCGTCCTTGGACGGCTGGCCGGGGACGACCTTCTGCACCTGGTCGATGTGCTTCTTGCCCAGCTCGGAGGTGATGCGGGCGACGTCCTTCTTGTCGCCGGCGGTCAGCTTGGCGCCGTCGGTGCGCTGGTAGAGCGCGATCGCGGACGGGGTGAAGGCGCTGGGGAACGCCTTCGCCTGGAGGTCGGCGGCTTTGATCGACTCGTAGCTCTTGGGCAGGAAGCTGCTCTCGTCGCTGTTCGAGGGCAGGCCGGGCGCGGTGGCGACGATCGCCACCGCCGCGATCAGCCATGCCACTATCGTCCAGACGGGATGTCGTACGACGGTGTTCCCAATGCGTCGGAACATGCGGAAGGTCCTCCAGAGGCAGGAAGATCACCGCAGCCCGGGGAGCGGTCCCTGGCATCGGCGACCCCGACCGGCACCTGCGGCACTCACCCCGTTGCCGGTCGATCGGTTGTTTCGGGCTCCGATCCTAGTGACCGCGGGGTGTCCGCGTACCGGCGGGTACCCAGGGCGTGACACCGGGCGGTACCCACGTCGTGACACCGGCGGAGGCCCACGTCGTCCTACCGGCGCAGGCCCCGCGTCGTGGGCCGTCAGGCCAGGGGGTCGTGCCCCCAGTTCATCAGCGAGTGCCTCCAGCGGGTGTCCCGCACGTCGCCGGAGGGCCGTTGGGCGAGGTGTCTGCGGATGTAGCCGACGACCTTCCGCATGTGCTGGTAGTCGTCGTCCGTCAGGTCGCCCTTCTTCGTGCGCAGGATGTCCACGATGCGGCGGCCGGAGGCGTGCCCGGTGGACTCGCCGCCGTCCTGGTGCTGTCCCGCGCCGCGGGAGGGCTCGGTGGCGAGCCACTCCTCCAGTTCGGCCGGCTTCATGCTGACCAGCTCGTGGAACGCCTTGCGGGTCGCCTCGCGCTCCTCGTCGTCCACGGCCGCCTCACTTCTTCTTCTTGAGCGCGGACGGCTTGTGCACCGCGGACCCGCCGGACTTCTCACTGCGCACCTGGTACTGCGGGTCGTCGGAGGAGGCGTCGACGGTGCGTCCGGCCGCCTCGGTACGCTCGGTGATCTTCTTCTCCACCGTGCCCTCGGCCTCGCTGCCGTGGCTCTTCCAGGTGACCTCGTCGCCCTTCTTGAGCTCCTTGCCCTGGTCCCGGTCCCGGTTCTTGGCCATGCTCTCGCTCCTTCGCCCAGGTGTCGGCCCCCGGCCACCCTGCCCCCGGCCCCGTCACCCAGCCTGACGGCGTTCGCGCCGACGCGCACCCGCGGTGGCCCGGCGTCCCGGCGTCCCGGCGTTCCGGCGTCCCGGGCAGGAAACGGGGGACCCGGAGGTTGCGGGGGGTAGGAGAGGTTCGTACCCGGAGCAGAAGGAGGGCCCATGGCACAGCGTGAGGGCATCGGCAGGATCGGCGTGTGGAGCGGTGCGTGGAGCAGCGCGCTGAGCGGCGACGGCTCGGCGTACACCGCCGCCTACGACGAGGCCGCCGCCGAGCTCGACGAGCTGGGCTTCGGCACCCTCTGGCTGGGGGCGAGCCCGTCCGTCGGGTACGCGGCGCGGGTGCTCGCGGCGACCTCCCGCCTCACCGTGGCGACCGGCATCCTGAGCATCTGGGAGCACAAGGCGGCGGACGTGGCCAAGCAGCGCGCCACCGTCGAGCGCGAGCACCCCGGCCGCTTCCTCCTCGGGCTCGGGGTGAGCCACAGCGCGCTCGCCCCGCGGTACGCGCGGCCGTACTCCGCGATGCGGGACTTCCTGACGGCGCTGGACGGCGCCGCCGAGCCGGTACCGCAACAGGGGCGCGTGCTGGCCGCGCTGGGCCCGCGGATGCTGGAGCTGGCCCGCGACCGGGCCGCGGGGGCGCACCCGTACCTCGTCACCGCCGGGCACACGGCGCACGCGCGGGAGGCGCTCGGCCCTCAGCCGCTGCTCGCGCCGGAGCTGAAGGTCGTCCTGGACACGGACCTCGACCGTGCCCGCGCGATCGCCCGCGCGTACCTCGGCCGCTATCTGGCGCTGCCCAACTACACGGGCAATCTGCTGCGTTCGGGCTTCACCGAGGACGACGTGCGCGACGGCGGCAGCGACCGCCTGGTGGACGCGGTGTTCGCGCTGGGCGACGAGAAGGCGGTCGTGCGCAGGACGGAGGAGTTCTTCGCGGCGGGCGCGGACCATGTCGCGCTCCAGGCCGTCACCGAGGACCCGCTCGCCGGTCTGCCGCGGGCCCAGTGGCGCCGGCTGGCGGCCGCGCTGCTCGGCTGAGCCTCGCGGCGGCCGGGGTGACGGCCCTCAGCTGCCGGCCGCCGGCCGCCGGGATCAGCGTTTCGCGGGGGTGCGCGAGGGACGGTCCGGGTCGACGGAGAAGGCCGTGTCGCCCGCCACCGCGACGAGCGCGTCCTTCACCGTCAGCACGCTCGGCACCGTGTCCCCGGCCGCGGCGCCCAGGGCGTCCAGCTTGGCCGTGGTCCAGCGGACGGCGCCGGTGGTGCGGTCCAGGGCGACCAGGCGGCCGTCGCGGTTGGCGAGGTAGAGGGCGTCGAGCGCGGTCGACCCGGCGGGGATCGCGAGGTTCTCGACGCCGGTGTCGCACTGCCAGAGCCGCGGCCCGTTGGCCGAGTGGGCGGTGACCGTGCCGTCGGGGCGGACGAAGTACACGATGCCGTTGAGGAGGGTGGGCGTGCCGCGAACGGTGTCGGGAAGACGGACCCGGATGAGAGCCCCACTGAGGGGGTCGACGCGGATCAGGGTGCCGTACTCCTCGTCGCGCCCGCCCTCCGTCTCGGCGTCCAGGTGTTTGCGCAGCGCGAACAGGGGCTGCGCACTGACCGCGCCGAGCGGCACCACCCGCGGGGAGAGGTGCGCGAGTTCATGTGCCGTGCCGTCGGCCGGGTCCAGGCGCAGCAGGGCCACCGGGCTCTTGACCGGGTCGGCGGCGTCGGTGCAGACGGCGTAGGGGGCGCCGCCGAGCACCAGGGGTCCGCACGCGGTGCCGACGGACGACTTCCCCGCGGTCCGCCACCGCGGTTCGCCCGTCCTGGCGTCCAGGGCCATGAGGTCCGACGATCCCTGCGGCACCGCGAGGACGCCGCCGTCGAACAGGGCGGCGGGGTGGCTCGCGTCGATCTCGCGGCTCCAGACCCGTCTGCCGGTGGCGGCGTCGAGGGCGACCAGTTCCCGGGGCGCGTGGACCTCGGTCGCGTCGGGCCGCTCGTAGGTGTAGACGATCCCGTCGCGCACTCCGAGGGGGCGTTCGGCGGGCCCCGCGTCGTCGCCGTACCGCCAGTCGAGGCGGCCGGTGGCGGCGTCGACGCGCGCGACCGTGAAGCCGGTGCCCGCGCAGTACAGCGAGGTGCCGTCGGCCACGCAGCCGGCGCCCGCCGCGTCCACGTCGTGGGACGTGGAGTGGGTCTTCACGGGGCCGCTGAGCCGGGTCCGCCAGGGCTGCCAGCCGGCGGGCAGCACGGCGGCCCGGTGGGTGGCGGAGGCGGTGGGCGTCCCGCTCCCGCCCGCCGTACGGGACACCAGGTAGTACGCCGCCACGCCCGCCACGGCGGTGACCACGGCCAGGCCGAGGACGACGGAACGGCGCAGCCGACGACGCGGCCCGCCGCCGGTCGCGGGCGGTGCGTCGCCCGACGTGCCCGGCGACGCCGGGCCGCCGGGGACATCGGCCGTACAGGAGGTGTCCGGCAGGGACCGGAACAGTTCGCGCAGTTCGGCGAGCGTGGGCCGGGACGCCGGGTCCTTGTCCAGGCAGCGTTCGACGACTGTCCGCAGCGGCTCGGCCACCCCTTCCAGGTCGGGCCGCTCGTGCATGACCCGATGACCCGTCAGATACGGGCTGTCGGCGTCGAACGGCGCCCTGCCCATGGCGGCGTACACGAGCAGCGAGCCGAGCGAGAACACGTCCGAGGCGGCGGTGACGTCCCTGGGCGAGGCGAACTGCTCGGGGGACATGAACGGCGGGTTGCCGATCAGCCGTCCGGTCACGGTGAGGGCCCGGTTGTCGGCGGCGCGCGAGATGCCGAAGTCGATGACGCGCGGCCCGTCCTGTGCCATGAGCACGTTGCCGGGCTTGAGGTCCCGGTGCACCACCCCGGCCTGATGGATGTCCCGCAGCGCCTCGACGAGTCCCAGCGCCAGCGCGCGCAGCGCCCGCCCGTCGAGCGGACCGTCCTCGGACACGAGGTCGGCGAGCGTGCGGCCCGGCACGTACGTCGTGGCCATCCACGGCTGCGCGGCGTCGGGATCTGCGTCCACCACGGGCGCGGTGAACGCCCCGCTCACCCGGCGGACCGCCGCGACCTCCTGCCGGAACCGGGCCCGGAACTCCTCGTCCTCCGCGTACCGCGCGTGCACCACCTTGACGGCGACGAGCCGCCCCGACGCCGAGCGCGCCAGGTACACGACGCCCATGCCGCCGCTGCCGAGCCGCTCGACGAGCTCATGGCCGCCCACGGACCCGATGGACTCCGATTCACCGGTGCTCGACGGCATCGCCGTTCGCCTCTCCCCTTGCACTTCCGCCCCATCCGCCCCATGTGCCGCAGGCGCACCACACGTCTGTACGGCGGCATCAGACTAGTGCCTGCCCGGGAGCGCGTGCGGAGGAGGCGGGAGCTCGTACGCGGGGCCCGCCGCGGCATGCGCGGGCAGCCGCGAAGTGGTTCGAGTGAAGCGGGCGTTGGCGCCACGTAAGGTGGTGGGCATGCAGCGGATACTGGTGGTGGGCGTCACGGGCGCGGGCAAGTCCACGCTCGCCCGCGCCGTGAGCCGGCGCCTCGACGTGCCCTACCACGAGATGGACTCGCTGTACTTCACCGGCCCCGACTGGACCGTGAACGAGGAGCTGGCCGAAGCGGTGGCGCGCGTGACGGCCGGCCCGCGCTGGATCGTCGACTCACTCGGCTACCCGGAGGTCCGCGACCGGCTCTGGGAGCGGGCCGACACGGTGATCTGGCTCGACTACGCCCGCCGCGTCGTCATGCCCCGCGTGCTGCGCCGGTCGCTGCGCCGCACACTCACCCGCGAGTCCCTCTTCGGCGGCAACCGGGAGACCTGGGCGGGGTGGCTCAGCCGTGAGCATCCCGCCTGGTGGGCGTGGTCGCAGTACAGGGGCCGACGGCGGGAGATCGAACAGCGCACGCGCGACCCGCGCTTCTCGCCCCTGCGAACGCTCCGCTTCTCCCGGCCCGACGCGACGGCGGAGTGGCTGCGGTCGCTCTGACGTCCGCGGTCGTCAGGGAGTCCGGCGCGGCGGGGCGCGGCGGGCAGGCAGCCGTACGCGCGTCTCAGCGGCGGGGGCGGCCGCCGCGCCGGCCGCCGGACTTTCCGCCGCCGCCGGACTTCCCTCCGCCGCCGCCGGACTTCCCTCCGCCGCCGGACTTCCCTCCGCCCGCAGCGGGCTTGCGCCGTGCGGTCCGGTTCTCGCGGCGCTCGGGCTTCTCCTCCGCCTGCGGCCGCTGCCGGCCCCGCGTGCTGTTCACGGTCCGGCCGCGGACGATGCCGATCAGGTCCTCGACGAGGTCGCCGGCGGCCTCCTGCGGCCAGCACAGGGCGACGTCCGACTGCGGGGCGTCGACGACCGTCCGGTAGGTGAGGTCCCGGCGGTGGTACAGCCGGGCCAGCGACTGCGGGACGACGAGCACGCCCACGCCCGCCGCCACCAGTTCGACGGCGTCCTCGGTGGTGGCGGGGCGCTCGAAGGCGGGCTCGCCCGGCAGCCGGTCCCAGCCGAGGACGTCGTCGAGCGGGTGGAGGACGACCTCGTCGGCGAGGTCGTCGAGGGTCACCTCCTCGGCCGCGGTGACGAGGTGGTCCCCGGGGACCACGACGACCGTCGTCTCCGTGTACAGGGGGATCGCGCTGAACAGGTCGCGGTCGACCGGCAGCCGCACGAAACCCGCGTCGGCCGCGCCCTCGCGCAGGACGCCGGGGGCTTCGGACGCGGGCACCTGGAGGAGCGTGAGCGGGGTGCCGGGCAGCCGCTCGGCCCAGATCCGGGCCCATTTCGCCGGGGTCACACCCGGCACGTAGGCGAGGCGGAACGTGGGAGGTACTTCTTCCGAGCCGGTCACGCCGCCAGGTTACCCACCGTGGTCGGCGGCCCGGTGGGGGGCCGATAGTCTGGAGGGCATGAAGTCGCACCAGACCGCCCAGACGATGAAGCCCGCCACCGCGGCGAAGAAGCTGGGTGTGTACCTCCCCGCCACCCCCGCGGAGTTCCAGGAGGGTGTCGTCACGCGCGCCGAGCTCGACGCGCTCCAGGCCGAGCCGCCCGAGTGGCTGCGGACGCTGCGGAGCGAGGGCCCGCACCCGCGCCCCGTGGTGGCGGCGAAACTGGGCGTCTCCATCGCGGGTCTCGCGCGGGGCGGTGTCACGGAGGCGCTCAGCACCGAGCAGATCGAGGCGCTGAAGGCCGAGCGGCCCGAGTGGCTGGAGAAGGAGCGCGCGACCCAGGCGGAGGTCCGCCGCGAGGCGGCCCGGCTGAAGGCGCGCGAGGCCGAACAGGCGGATCGCCCGTCCGGCGCCTGAGCCCGCCCCCTCCGGCGGGACCCGCGGCTCCTCGCCCCCGCCGCCCCAGCCCTTCCCTTCCCCGAGGGCTCCGCCTCCGGACTCCCAAAAGATGCGCGGTTCCCCACGCCCCTCAAGAAGCCGGGCGGGCCGCGCCGAGGCGTGCCCGGGCAGCCGTCGACACGATGTGTTCCCGTCCGCCTTCGACGTAGCGGCGCCCGTTCTTCGCCGCGATCTCGGTGTCGGGGTGGCGCGCGCGGCGAGCGCAGGCCGTCGTGGAAGCGGGAGAGCCAGGCGTACACCTGGTCGGCCGCCGCAGGAGACGCGGATCAGGCCGTGCGCCCGCCTCTCCTGCCACCGCTCGGAGCCGGGGAAGCCGGGGGGCGACGAACGAGACGTACGAGGCGTACGAACAGGCCGTCCTCGCGCACCGCGCACGCCGTCCGTACGTGCGATTCCTGGACGTGGGCCGGCGGACGGATGTCCTACGTCAGACCGTCGCCGCGGCGACGGTCTGCGGATGGAGCGCCCGCTCCGCGAGCCGTCCGGGACGGATCTCGCAATGCTGGATGTCGGTCATGCGAAAAGAGCTCTCCGTTCACGCCACAGGGTGGTCACCTCAGCCGAACGAGTGACTGACCAGCGCGGTTGCGGGCCCTGCCCCGCTAGCGTGAGCGCCCGCACCGGGGGGCGGAGGAACGCATGGGCGAGGCACGGAACCTGTCACCGGAGGGGGCGCCGGACGGGACACCCGACGGGACGGCGGACAGGGCGGGGGGTGCTCGGGGGACCGGTGGGGGGTTCGGGGCGGCGTTGCGGCGGGCGCGGGCCGAGCGCGGGCTGTCGCTCTCGGCTCTGGCGCGGCTGGTGCATTACAGCAAGGGCTATCTCAGCAAGATCGAGACCGGCGGCAAGCCGCCCACCGCCGACCTGGCGCGGCGCTGCGACGAGGCGCTGCGGGCCGGCGGGGCGCTGTCCCGGCTGGTCCCGGGGGTACCGCGGGCGCGGAGCCCCGAGCAGTCGTCGGCCGGCTGCCCCTACCGGGGCCTCGCGGCCTTCGGCCCCGAGGATGCCGACTGGTTCTTCGGGCGGGAGCGGGCCACCGCCGCCCTGCTCCAGCGGCTCGGCCGGCAGTCGGGCAGGGGGCCCCTCGCGGTGGTGGCGCCCTCGGGTGCGGGCAAGTCGTCGCTGCTGCGGGCCGGCCTGGTGCCGGCGCTCTCGCGCACCGGCACGCCGGAGGCGCCCGCACCGCACGTGGTGGTGTGCACGCCCACCGCACGCCCCCTGGAACAACTGCACGCCCTGCTCGGCACCCGGGAGCGGGAACCGGACCGCCTCGCCCCCTCCGTCCCCTTCGTCCTGGTGGTGGACCAGTTCGAGGAACTCTTCACCCTGTGCCGCGACGACGACGAGCGCCGCGCCTATCTCCGCGAACTGACCGCGCTGTGCACCGGCCCCGCGGCGCCGGCCCGTGTGGTGCTGGGGCTGCGCGCCGACTTCAGCGGACACTGCCTGACCCGTCCCGAACTGGCCGGGGTGTTCACCGGCGGCCTCTTCGTCCTCGGCCCGATGACCTCCGCGGAGCTGCGTGCCGCCGTCACCCGCCCCGCCGAGCGGGCCGGGCTGCTCCTGGAACCGGGGCTGCTGGAGCTGCTGGCCCGGGACGCGGGCGCCGAGGGGGGCGCCGAGGACGGGACGGCGGTGGCCGCCGGGGCGCTGCCGCTGCTGTCGCACGCCCTGCTGGCGACCTGGGAGGCGCGCTCCGGCCGTACCCTCACGGTCGCCGGGTACGCGGCGACGGGAGGACTGCACGGTGCGGTGGCCCGTACGGCCGAGGAGGTCTTCACCGGCCTCGACCGGTCCGGCCGGGAGGCTGCCCGCCGGGTGCTGCTGCGTCTGGTGCACGTCCGCGAGGGGGAGGCGGCCACCCGCAGGGCCGTCGCCCCGGACCGGCTGCTCGCCGGGATGCGGGAGCGGTCCGCGGCGGCGGCCGCGCTGGACGCCTTCGTCCGCGCCAGGTTGGTGACGGCCGGGGAGTCCGCGGTGGGGATCACCCACGAGGTGCTGCTGCGCGCCTGGCCCCGGATGCGGGAGTGGATCGACGCCGACCGTGCCGGGCTGCTGCTGCGTCAGCAGCTCGCGGACGCGGCGGCGGCCTGGGTGCGTGCCGGGCGGGATCCGGAGCTGCTCTACCGGGGCAACCGCCTGGCGGCGGCCGGGGAGTGGGCGGGCGCGTGGGGCGACCACGATCCGCCGGGGCCGGTGGAGGAGGAGTTCCTGTCGGCGAGCCGCGGGGCGGAGCACGGCATGCGGCTGACCTCGTTGCGCCGGGCCCGCACCCAGCGTCGGCTGCTGGCGACGCTCGCGGTGCTGCTGGCTTTGGCGGTGGGCGCGGGCGCCCTCGCCTTCCACCAGCGGTCGCGGGCGTTGCGGGAGCGGCGGGTGGCGCAGTCGCAGGCGCTCGCGGTGCGCTCGCTGGCGATGGCGGCCGGGCGGCCGGAGGCGTCGATGCTGATGGCGGCCCGGGCGTACCGGACCGCGCCGACGGTGCAGGCGCGCGGCGCCCTGCTCAGTACGCAGTCGGGAGCCTTCGCCGGCCGGCTGTCCGGGCACACCGGGCCGGTGGACGGGGTGGCCTTCTCCCCCGACGGACGGCTGCTGGCGACCGCCGGCGCCGATTCGACCGTACGGCTGTGGGACGGCCCGGGGCTGCGGTCGCCGGTGGCGACGCTCACCGGGTACGGCGCTCCCCTGCTGTCCGTGGCGTTCGCCCCGGACGGCCGGATGCTGGCGGCGGCCGGCGGGGACGGCACGGTACGGCTGTGGCGGCTGCCGGAGCGCCGGGCGGCGGGGGTGCTGTACGGGCACGCAGGCGCGGTGCGCTCCGTCGCCTTCTCCCCGGACGGCGCCACCCTGGTGTCGGGCGGCGCGGACGGGACCGTACGACTGTGGGACGCACGGACGCGGAAACAGCGGGCGGTGCTGAGGGGGCACACGGACGCCGTGCACGCGGTGGCGTTCGCGCCGGACGGGCGGCGGGTGGTGTCCGGTTCGGCCGATCGCACCGTACGGCTGTGGCGGGTGCGGGGCGGCCGGTCCACCGTGCTGCGGGGCCACGCCGACGCGGTGCTCGGGGTGGCGTTCGCGCCGGACGGGCGCAGCGTGGCGTCGGGCGGGGCCGACCGGACGGTGCGGATCTGGGACGTCACCGGCCCCGCCGGCCGGGGGGTCCACGGCGAGGAGACGGTGCTGCGGGGGCACAGCGACGACGTGAACGCGGTCGCCTACACCCGGGACGGCACCGCCGTGGTCAGCGTCAGCGGCGACGGCACGGCGAAGGTGTGGGACACCGCCGGGCACCGTGTCACCGAGACCCTCGCGGGCCACACCGACTATGTGCTGGCGCTGGCGGTCGGCCCGGGGAACCGCCTGGTCACCGGCAGCTTCGACCGGTCGGCGGTGCTGTGGGACCCCGGGCGCGGGGCGTGGACGGCGCGTCCGTTCACCGAGCTGTGGGAGTCGGCGTTCGCTCCGGACGGCCGGCTCCTGGCGGCTGCGGGCGCGGACGGCACCGTACGGCTGTGGCACGGACACGGGGTCCGGCACCTGCATGGGCACCGGCGCCGGTCCGCCGGGGTGCTGCGGGGGCACCGGGGCGCGGTGTTCACGGTGGCGTTCTCCCCCGACGGTCGGCTGCTGGCCTCCGCGGGCGCGGACCGCACGGTACGGCTGTGGGACCCGGCCCGGCGCCGTCCGCTCGCCACGCTGCGCGGCCACGCCGGCTCGGTGTTCGCCGTGGCCTTCTCGCCGGACGGGCGCGTTCTGGCGTCGGCGAGCGCGGACCGGACGGTGAAGCTGTGGGACGTCCGCCGGCACCGTGAGCTGGCCACGCTCGCCGCGCACCAGGACTTCGTCAACGCGGTGGCGTTCAGTCCGGACGGGCGGACGCTCGCCTCCGGGAGCGACGATCTGACCGTACGGCTGTGGGACGTCGCCTCGCGTGCGCCGCGGGCCTTGCTGCGCGGGCACCGAGGGGCCGTCCGGAGCGTGTCCTTCGCGCCCGACGGGCGGCGCCTGGCGAGCAGCGGCAACGACGGCACGGTCCGGGTGTGGGACACCGGGGCGGGCCGCCCGCTGGCGACCCTGACCGGGCACACCGGTGCCGTGCGCGCCGTGGCCTTCTCCCCGGACGGCGCCGCCCTGGCCTCCGGCGGGATCGACGGCACGCTGCGGCTGTGGGACGCCGTCCGGTACCGGCCGGGGCCGGTGCTCACCGGACGGGGCGGGGCGGTGTGGGGGGTGACGTTCGCCCCGGGCGGGAAACGGCCGGTGAGCTGCGGCACCGACGGCGCCGTCCGCCGGTGGTCCCTCGACCCGGGAGCGCGCGCGGCGACGATCCGGGCCCTCGTCGGCGCCCCGCGGCCCGCGGGTTTCCCGCGGGTTTCCCGTTTCCCGTCGCGGTGGGCGACCCGTGATCCCTCGACAGCCGGCCCGGCGGCGCCCCAGTCTCGAGATGCCGCCGGTCGGGTCACCGCCGGTACGTCACCGGTACGCCACCGGTGACGACCGACCGCCGCGGACCACGACCGACCAGGTCCGGCCGCGGCCGGCCCGGCGGAACACCGACGACATCCACGACGCTCACGGCCACCGTGAGCGCGGGGAACAAGGAACGGGGAACGGGGAACAGAACATGACAACACGTGAGGTACTCGCGGTGGTGCGGGCGAAGGTGTCGCTGCCGCGCAGAGCGGCCGCCGTGGCGGCTGCGGCGCTCACCCTGTGGGGCGCCGCCCTGACGGCACCGGCGGCCGGGGCGACGGCCCCCGAGGCCCCGGCGCGGGCGGCGGCCGACTGCGTCGTGCTCTCCCCCGGCGCCTCCGCCGCCGCGCAGGCCGCCGTACGGGCCGCCTGCGAGCAGATCGGCGTCTGGTACACGTGGGGCGGGGGACACGGGGCGCAGCCGGGACCGACGTACGGCCAGGTCGACCCGAGCGACCCGGCCAGCGCCCACGACCCGGAGCGGCGCGGCTTCGACTGCTCGGGCCTGGTCCGCTACGCCTACGCCCGCGCCCTCGGCGGGGACCCGCTGAACGGCAACTCGTACCACCAGTTCCACTCCTCCCGGGTGACACAGCGGTTCACCGCGGGGCAGGGCACGGCGCCGCTGCTCCCGGGCGACCTGCTGGCCTGGGGTTCGGGCGGCTCGATCCACCACATCGCGATCTACCTGGGCGCCGGGAAGATGGTCGAGGCCCGGCAGTCCGGCACCCACGTCATGGTCAGCGCCGTACGGCTCGGAGGGGACTACGCCGGTGCCGTCCGCATCGGCACGGGATCGGCGCCCTCGGGCACCGTCAGCACCTGGGGCACGGGGGTGTGGACCCACGCCGAGGCGTCGACGACCAGTGCGCGGGTGCACCGGTTCGACGGGCCGACCATGGTGCGCGTCGAGTGCCAGAAGCACGCCCAGACCGTGACGGCGGACGGCTACACCAACGACGCCTGGTCCTACCTGCCCGAGTACCGCGCGTGGATCACCAACATCTACCTCAAGGGCCCCGCCTGGCTGGACGGCGTGCCCACCTGCCGCTGACGGCGGCACGGCCGCCCTCACCTCTTCACTACCGGCTCCACTCTCACTCCCAGCCTCACCCTCACCCGGCTCCGTGCGGAGCCACATCTCAGGAGGAAGCATGTCCGCGTTCAAGAAGATCGCCCTGGCCCTCGCCGGCACCGCCCTGTTCGGCGGCCTGACCGTCGCCGCGCCCGCCGAGGCCACGCCGACCGGCCACGCCGCCAAGACCACGCACGCCGCGGCGGCCGCCGAGTGCGGGGTGCGCTCCGACGGCAAGTTGTGGTGCGGCAACCGGGTCGGCGCCAAGGGGTACGAGCACCGCTCCTACGGCAGCGGCGTGCGGGGCACGCTGACCACGGGCTTCAGCTGGTTCCAGTGCTGGGGCCCCGGTGACACCCACCTCGGCGGCAACAACGTCTGGTACTGGACGAAGCTGGACAACGGCCAGTGGGGCAACGTCCCGGCGGTCGACGTGCACACCTCGGTCGACCCGGCGCCCGGTCTGCGCCAGTGCTGACCGGGGGGCCGGACGGTGACGGCCGACCGGGAAAGGGGACGGACGGTCACCGGACAGTGACGACCAGTAGCGAAAGGTAATGCCGGAACGGCCGTGCCGCATCCCGCCTCCCGCGGAGTGCGGCACGGCCGTTCCGGTCAGTGGCGCAGGTACCGGGTCAGCCGCTCCAGCAGCTGCGCGGCCTCCTGCAGGCTCTGCGCGGTCTCCGAGAAGTCCCCGGCGAGCAGCTCTTCGCCCTCCCCGCCCTGCCCGTCCGTCCTGCCCGGTGCGGCTCCGGTGGCGGGCGCGGGGACGTTCGTGCCGCGGTACCCCACCGGTTCGGCGCCCGGGGCCTGCCGGTAGCCGATGAACGCGAAGGTTTCGGGCGCCGGGGCCGCCTCACCGCCGTCGAAGAACCGCACGGCGCTGAGCTGGGTCAGATGGTCACCGCAGTTGTCACTGATGTTCAGACGGTAGTGCTGGAAGGCGCCGGTGGTCGCGAGGCAGTACTCCTTGGTCTCGAACCGTCGCCGGAAGTGCTCGTCCTGGCGGATGTCCAGCGTCATCCAGGTCCGCCCGTCGTGCGAGCCCTCCAGGGTCCAGTCCGAGGGATCACGCTCGGTGAAGTCGTTGGCCGAGGTCAGGCTGTAGGAGCTGACCCTGACGGGGGCCCCGAAGACGAAGATCACCTCCGGGTCGCTCTCCTGGGCGAGCCACTTGGTACGCGCGGTGCCCAACAGGTTGGCGGCGACCTCGCCGGCCGCCGTGAACTCGTCGCTGGCCTGCAGCTCGCGCACCCGGTCCGTGATGTCACGACGCTCGCCGCCGGTCGCTCCCGCGCTGCCGGTGGCCTCGGTGACCAGGGAGAGCGAGGTCGCCCCGCCGCTGCGGCCGCTCCAGGTCACGCGCTCCAGCGGGGCGCCGTCGTCGAGCAGCAGGCCCAGCCGGCCGGCCGGACGCCACACCCCGTTGTGATCCTCCTCGGTGACGAAGTGCCGTACCCGGGCCGCGACCGGGCCGTCCGGGCGGGGCTGCTGCTCGGTGAGCGTGCCGCGGACCTCGCCGAGGGAGCCGTCGGCGCCGCGGACGTGACCGTGGAAACCGGACAGATCGGTGCGGAACGCCACGGAGGACTCGATGCCGTCGGTGCCGCGCCACGCCAGCCGGGTGGGGGGCTCCTGCCCGGCCGGGTCCGCGAGGGATTCGCCCTGGTCCAGGTGGACGAGCAGGGGAGGGCCCGGCTGCCAGACGGGGGCACCGAGCGGGCGCCGCTCGGTGGCGTAGGTGCGCACCGACGCCCCGCCTCCGCGGGCGGCGCGGGCCCGTCGCGTGCGCTCGGCGGCCTCGACGGGGTCCAGTGCGAGCGAGCGCAGCCGCAGCACGCCCCCGCCCCCGTCGGCGTTGCGTATGTGCAGCACGTTGACTCCGGGCAGCAGGGCCGTACCGGGAACGCTCAGCACGTACTCGCACAGGGCGTCGGGGGTGTCCGCCTCGGGCAGCCGGAACTCCTTGGCCACCGTCTCGCCGTTCAGCACGACGTCCACCGGCGCGGTGGTGCCGAGTGTCTCCAGCCGCAGGACCGCCTCGGCGGTGTCCTCGTGGTCCGGCACCACGAAGTCGACCGCGAGGTGGCCGCCGGCCGTCACCACCACGTACGAGGAGGCCACCGCGCAGCGGTGGTGGCGGACGACGGCGTTCGACAGTCCGGCGGGTCGGCTGCCGAAATCGGCGAATACGGCGAAGGCAGGGGCCATCGGTGGTTCCTCACACTCGTCGGGGGACATCCCCCGGCCGGTGTACCGGGCGACGTCCTCGGTCGTTCCTGTTGCCGGGACACTAACGGCTGCCTCTGACAACGGGTCCGACGAGCAGCCGAGTTGGGGACACGCGGGCAGGGTCCGCAGGCGCGCCCGCGGACCGTACGGCGCGCCGGCCGGAATGCGTCCCGCGTCCGGCGCGCAGGCACTGGCGGCACGACCGGCCCCGGCCGCAGAAGTCCGGGCGGCGGAATCGGGGTAACCGGAGGGTGGCGAGGTACTCGCAGTCCCGCGGTACCCCGCATCCGGTGCATCCGGTGCATCCCGGCAGGAAGGAAGGCGTGGACGTGTTCACCGTCACCGACATCCGCGAATGGCGAGGGCGCGACGTCCTCGACGCATCCGACAAGAAGCTCGGCACGCTGGAGGCGATCTACGTGGACACCACCACGGACGAGCCCGCTTTCGCCACCGTGCGCGTGGGGGCGCCCACCCGGCACCGGCTGGCCTTCGTCCCCTTGGCACAGGCACAGGTCGGGCCGGAGTACATACGTGTGGCCTGGGACAAGAAGCAGGTCAAGGGCGCGCCGAGCATCGGCACCGACGGCGAGCTGCTCGCCACCGAGGAGCCCGCCGTGTTCGCCCACTACGAGTTCGAATACCGGCCCGGTGCGACGGGAGAACGGCGGCTGGCCCGGCGCTGATCGCCCGGCTTCCCCGCTTCCTTCCGCTTCCCGGCTTCTCCGCTTCGGCTTTCCGGCCTCCCCCCACGGAGACCCGGCAAGTTCCTGGCACGCAGGAAAGCGCCCCTCAACGACACGCACAAGAAAGGTACGGCCATGGCCGTCATCCTCTTCCTCGTTCTGGTCGCCGTGGCCCTCGGTCTGATCGGCGCGCTCGTCCACGGTCTGCTCTACCTCCTGGTCATCGGCGTCCTCGTGTTCATCGCCGCTCTGTTCCTGGGCGGGCTGCGCGCCGGACGCCGCTCGGGGCGCCACGTGCCCCGCTGACGCACCGCCCCGGGCTGCCGTGGCGCCGCGAGCCCCCTCCCTCCCGGTGTCCCGGCAACCCGGGGCGGCGAAGACTGCCCGGTCCCCGCAATGAAGGCGGGTCGCTCGCCGGCGCATGATGCGTCGTAGGACGCATGGAGGGGGCGACGGGGATGGTGCGGAAACCTGGCGGGACGACGAAGGAAACGACGGGCACGAAGGACACGAGGACGCCGAAGGACGCTCCGTACGGCCGCGCGCGGCGACCCGTGACGGTCGGTCTCGGTGTTTCGCTGCTCCTGTTGTCCTCCGTCCTGTTCGGGCTGGTCCCCGGCAGGATCGCGGAGAAGGACGCGTTTCTGTCCGCACCCGCCTGCCCGGCCGGCACGCGGCCCGGCGGTTCCTGCCGGGCCGCGGTCGAGGCGACCGTCCGGGAGAAGGTGGAGGTGCACGAGAAGCGCACCCCCGATTACGACCTGGTGGTCGCCGAACGCGGCTCCGGCACCGTGCGGCGCCTGCGCATGGACGGGCACACGCCGGTGTACGAGGCGGTCCGCGCCGGTGACGCCGTGATGCTCACCTCCTGGCGCGGCGGCATCCGGAACGTACGCTTCGGCGACGCCGTCCAGGACACCCGCCTCTCGCCGGTCGACGACTGGCGGCTTCCCCTGGGTGTCGGCCTCGCGGTGCCGCCCCTCGGCCTGCTCGTGCTGTGGTCCGCGTGGGCGCTCCCCCGCCACCGTGGCGCGGGGCGGCGGACCTGGCCGTGGTGGCCGGCCGGGATCTGGGTGGCCGGTGCGGTCCTGTCCCTCGTGGGGGTCCTGGCGGGGCTGAGCGGCGACGACGTCCCGCGGGCGCTGCTGATCCAGGCGGCGGGCGCCGTTCCGGCGGCGGGCGTCGGCGGTCTGTTCGTGTGGGGGCTGCGGCGGCGGATGCGGCGGGCGGCCGACGTGCGGGACGTCGTGCCCGTCCGGCCCGTGCGCAGGCAGTGCGTGCGGGCGAGTGTCCGGGGCGAGGTGCCCTACAGCGTGTCCGGCTTCGGGTACCTGGTGGTGGGCGACGGGCCTCCGGCCGCCACTCCGGACCCGGCCGGGCGGGTCGCCCTGCGGCCGTTCCCCCCGTCGCTCGTCGTCTCGGGCGTGCGGTCCTTCCTGCCCGACGATCCCGAGGGGTGGCCGGGGGCCTACAAGTACGACGGCATCGTCATCGAGTGCCGGGACGGTGACGAACCGGAATCGGAACCGGTGGCCGTGGCCACAGGCCGGCGTGACGCCCCTCTCGTCCTGGGCGCACTGACCGCCGCACCCGCCACCGCCTGAACTCCCCCGCACCGGCGACCGGCCCGGCCAGGGGCGGAGCCCCGGGGCGGGACGCGCCCCCGAGCGGACCGGTCATCGGTGCGGACCGGTCGTCGGTACGAGGAGGGGCGGCGTGAAGGGTCAGTCGCCCAGGGCCTGGTCGACCACCGACTGGGCCTCCTGCTGTACCTGGCGCAGGTGGTCCGGGCCGCGGAAGGACTCCGCGTAGACCTTGTAGACGTCCTCCGTGCCCGAGGGCCGCGCCGCGAACCAGGCGGATTCGGTGACGACCTTGATGCCGCCGAGCGCCGCACCGTTGCCCGGGGCCTCGGTGAGGACATCGGTGACCCGTTCCCCGGCGAGTGTGTCGGCGCCGACCTGTGCCGGGGACAGCTTGCCGAGGCGCGCCTTCTGCTCGCGGGTGGCGGGGGCGTCGATGCGGGCGTAGGCGGGCTCGCCGAAGCGCGCGATGAGCGCGGCGTAGTGCTCGGAAGGGGTGCGGTCGGTGACGGCGGTGATCTCGGAGGCGAGCAGGGCCAGCAGGATGCCGTCCTTGTCGGTGGTCCAGACGGAACCGTCCCGGCGCAGGAACGAGGCCCCGGCGGACTCCTCGCCGCCGAAGCCGAGCGAGCCGTCGGCCAGTCCGTCGACGAACCACTTGAACCCTACGGGCACCTCGACCAGCCGGCGGCCGAGGTCGGCGGCGACCCGGTCGATCATGCTGGAGGACACCAGTGTCTTGCCCACTCCCGCGTCGCCCGGCCAGTCGGGGCGATGGGCGTAGAGGTAGGAGATCGCGGTGGCGAGGTAGTGGTTGGGGTTCATCAGCCCGGCGTCCGGGGTGACGATGCCGTGCCGGTCGGCGTCGGCGTCGTTGCCCGTGGCGATGCGGTAGCGGTCGCGCTGGGCGATGAGCGAGGCCATGGCGTGCGGCGAGGAGCAGTCCATGCGGATCTTGCCGTCCCAGTCCAGCGTCATGAACCGCCAGGTGGGGTCGGCGAGCGGGTTGACCACGGTGAGGTCGATCCGGTGCTCCTCGGCGATGCGGCCCCAGTACGCGACGGAGGCCCCGCCGAGCGGGTCGGCGCCGATACGGACGCCGGCCGCGCGGATCGCGTCGAGGTCGAGCACGTTCGGCAGGTCGGCGACGTAGGCGCCGAGGAAGTCGTGGCGGCCGGTGCCGGGGGCGGCGAGCGCGCGGGTGTAGGGGAGGCGCCGTACGTCCTTCAGTCCGGCCGCGATGATCTCGTTGGCCCGGTCCTGGATCCAGGAGGTGGCGTCCGAGCCGGCCGGGCCGCCGCTGGGCGGGTTGTACTTGAAGCCGCCGTCGGCGGGCGGGTTGTGGCTGGGGGTGACGACCACGCCGTCGGCGAGGCGGGAGGTGCGGCCCCGGTTGTGGGTGAGGATGGCGTGCGAGACGGCCGGGGTGGGGGTGTAGCCGTCGGCGCTGTCGACGAGGACGGTGACGTCGTTGGCCGCGAACACCTCCAGTGCGGTGACCCGGGCGGGCTCGGACAGGGCGTGGGTGTCGGCTCCGAGGAACAGCGGGCCGTCGGTGCCCTGTGCCGTGCGGTACTCGCAGATGGCCTGGCTGGTGGCGGCGATGTGGTCCTCGTTGAACGCCGTCGCCAGGGACGATCCGCGATGTCCGGACGTGCCGAAGGCGACGCGCTGTCCCGGCTCGGCCGGGTCGGGGTGCAGCGCGTAGTACGCGGTCACCAGCCGGGCGACGTCGATCAGGTCCTCGGGCTCGGCCGGCCTGCCGGCTCGTTCGTGCAGCATGCGCCCACTCCTCCGCATCGGTCGTGCGTTCGCTCGCGCTCTCATCTTCCCCCGCCGGTGCGATGTGCACGTGCGCGACCGGCGGTGCCGGGCGGAGGTGTGGGCCGGCGCCGGCGGGCGCTGCCCGCCGGCGGCCGGACAGGGGGCTCGCCGGAGTCCCTCAGAGGCGGCCGCCGGTGAGCCTGGTGAGGGGGCCGTGGCTGTGACGTGCCGAGCGGCGGCCCACCGCGTACGAGGCGGCGCCGAGCGCGGTGATCCCGGCGCCGACACCGGCGGCGACGGCCTTGCGCCGGGCGAGGACAGTCCAGGCCGTCCGCGCGGTGGCGGCGACCTGACCGGTGGTGGCGACGACCGCCTGCCGGCCGGCCTCGACGCCCTTGACCGCTGTCTGGGCGGCCTGCGTGGTCACGGTGGCCACGCGCTCGGTGCCGTTGCGGGCCGCCGACGCGGCGTCACCCGCCTTGCCCGCGACGGCCTTCGCGGCCCCGGAGGCGGGAGCGGTCGCCTTGTCCGCGGTCTGCTGGGCCTTGGAGCGGGTGGCCTCGGCGGTTCCGGACTTCGACTGCGTGCTGTTGGTCGGTTTGGAGTTCGATTGAGTCATGCACTCCGCCTTGCCGCTCACTCCGACGGCAAACAGCCCCACGGCAGCGGGGTCGACGACCGGTGCGGGGCGACCCTTCGGCGTGCGGCGGGCGTCAGCCCGCTCGGCCGGGCGCCGCATCGGCGAGGGTCTCGGTGACCTGGTCGCGGACCGCCTCCCAGCCCGTGGCGGGCAGGTCACCGAGAGGCGTGCGCCGCAGTGTGTCGAGGACGTCCCGTCTCCCGGTACCGGCTGCGTTGCCGGTATCGGCACCGGTGCCGGCACTGCCGGCGCAGTCGGTGCTCTCGGCGATCACCTCGTAGCCGTCGCGGACGGCCACGCGCAGCAGGCACCCGCCGTCGCCGTCCGCGTGCACGGCAGCGGCGACGACGAACGGCGGCGGTCCGCCCGCGTCGCCGGGCAGCTTGCGGTAGCCGCTGGTGAGCGGGGCACGCCAGCGCAGGGCGAGCAACAGAGGCCGCTTGGTGACGAGTTCGGCCAGGTCGGTCTCGTAGGCCCGGTCGGCCGCCAGTACGTGGGCGCGGGCATCCAGGACGAGCGCGGCGGGCAGCAGGCAGCGCAGGGTGCTGCCGACGATGTTGCCGCCGACCGTGGCCGTGCGGCGCACGGCACCGGTGCCCACCGAGCCGGCCGCCCGGCGCAGCACCTCGGGCACCCGGTCGTCGACCTGGTGCAGCAGGACGGCCGCGCCGAGTTCCTCTCGCCCGACCACGGTGGCCTCGGGCACCTTGCGGAGCGACACGGCCCGTTCGGGGAAGCCGTCGCGCTGCCAGGCAGCCCACACGAGGGTCGCGCCACCGACCGGCACCGCCCCCTGGGCCAGGCATTCCTGCAGCGCGGACACGGTGGTGGGCAGAGACAACAGCACGGCAGCCGACCTGCTTTCCTGCGAAGGGGGTGGGCGGTGGACCGACGGCACCCCAGCCACGTGATCGTGACATGACGCATTCTGCCGACGCCCGCGGGGGCGCGTACAGGTCTCACCCCTCGATTCCGTGCGCCCCTCGTGCACGGCGCGGGTCGGACCGAGCCGCGTCCGGGCGGGTCGCGACGGAAGCGGGCGGGTGCCCCCTTGATCGATCAGAACAGCCGTGTGGTTAGCATATGAGCGCCTGCCGGCTCGACTGAGAGACAGTTCTGTGACTGACCACGACTCTGTGACCGACAACCACGATTCGTTCACCCACTGGAAGCACCGCGAGGAGATCGCGGAGTCGATGATCCCGCTGATCGGGAAGCTGCACCGGGAGCGGGACGTCACCGTTCTCCTGCACAGCCGCTCCCTGGTGAACAAGTCGGTGGTGAGCATCCTCAAGACCCACCGGTTCGCCCGGCAGATCGCCGGGGCGGAGCTGTCGGTCACCGAGACACTCCCCTTCCTCCAGGCGCTGACCACGCTCGACCTCGGCCCCTCCCAGATCGACCTGGGCATGCTCGCCGCGACGTACAAGGAGGACGACCGCGGCCTGTCCGTACGGGAGTTCACCGCCGAGGCCGTCGCAGGGGCCACCGGCGGCGACAGGATCGAGCGCCGTGAGCCGCGCGACGTCGTGCTCTACGGCTTCGGCCGCATCGGACGCCTGGTCGCCCGGCTGCTCATCGAGAAGGCCGGCTCCGGAAACGGGCTGCGGCTGCGCGCCATCGTCGTGCGCGGCGGTGGCGGACGGCTCGGCGAGGATCTCGTCAAGCGGGCCTCGCTGCTGCGCCGCGACTCCGTGCACGGCCAGTTCCAGGGCACGATCACCGTCGACGAGGCGAACGGCACGATCACCGCCAACGGAAACGCCATCAGAGTCATCCACGCCGACGACCCGGCCTCGGTGGACTACACGGCGTACGGCATCAAGGACGCCATCCTCATCGACAACACCGGCAGGTGGCGTGACCGCGAGGGGCTGTCGCAGCACCTGCGGCCCGGCATCGACAAGGTGGTGCTCACCGCGCCGGGCAAGGGCGACGTCCCCAACATCGTGCACGGCGTCAACCACGACACCATCAAGCCGGACGAGCGGATCCTGTCCTGCGCGTCCTGCACCACCAACGCGATCGTGCCGCCGCTGAAGGCGATGGACGACGAGTTCGGTGTGGAGCGCGGCCACGTCGAGACGGTGCACTCGTTCACCAACGACCAGAATCTGCTGGACAATTACCACAAGTCGGAGCGACGGGGCCGGTCGGCGCCGCTCAACATGGTGCTCACCGAGACGGGCGCCGCC
The DNA here is from genome assembly GCF_030816915.1 of Streptomyces sp. B3I8. Lineage (NCBI taxonomy): Bacteria > Bacillati > Actinomycetota > Actinomycetes > Kitasatosporales > Streptomycetaceae > Streptomyces > Streptomyces sp. B3I8. Next base: position 242,863 of record NZ_JAUSYN010000002.1, read on the forward strand.
TCCGCCGTCGCCAAGGCGCTGCCCGACCTCAAGGCACGGATCACCGGAAGTTCGATCCGGGTGCCGGTGCCGGACGTCTCGATCGCGATCCTCAATCTCCGGCTCACGCGGGAGACCAGCCGGGAGGAGGTCCTCGACCATCTGCGCGAGGTGTCGCTGACCTCGCCGCTCAAGCGGCAGATCGACTTCACCACCGCGCCGGACGCGGTCTCGAGCGACTTCGTCGGCTCGCGGCACGCGTCGATCGTGGACGCGGGAGCGACGAAGGTCGAGGGCGACAACGCGATCCTGTACCTCTGGTACGACAACGAGTTCGGGTACTCGTGCCAGGTGGTGCGGGTGGTGCAGTACGTGTCCGGGGTCGAGTACCCGACGTACCCGGCACCGGCGGCCTGACCTCGCGGCGGTGGGGGCGGCACTTCCGTCGCCCCCACCGCCCCTGTGCGCGCCCCCTCTCCCCTACTTCCCCGGACCCGGGTCCGGACGGACCGGTGTGGTGATGCCCGCCCGTGCCGCTTCCAGCTGGGCGGCGAAGGCGATGCCCAGGAAGAGGGCGATGCCGGTGAGGTTGGCCCACAGGAGCAGGGCGACGAAGGCGGTGAGGGGGCCGTAGAGGTCACCGAAGGCGCTGCTCTTCTCCACGTACAGGGCGAGCAGCCACGTGGCCGCCACCCACAGCACGAGGTGGACGGCGGAGCCGAACGCCAGCCAGGTGTACCCCGGTTGGTCCCTCCGCGGCGACCAGCGGAAGATCACCGCGGAGGCGATCCAGGCCGCGAACAGCCCGAGCGGCACCTCCAGGAGGTGCCACCAGCCGGGCCCGCTCCGGCTGTGCCCGTAGGTCTGCACCAGCGCGTCCCCGACGGCGCCGCCGGCGACCAGGACCACGAATCCCAGCACCATCGGCATCCCGGCCGCGACGGCGAGCAGAGTTGCGCGGGCGTACTTCCGGGGGAAGGGCCGGTCGCGTTCGATACCGTAGATGCGGTTGGCGCCGCGCTCGACCTGGCCCATCGCCGAGGCGAGGTTCAACAGGGCGAAGCCCAGGCCGGCGCAGAGCGCGAGGACGCTCCACACGCTGCCGTGGGCCGTCTTCCGGGTGCGCTCGAAGGCACCCTCGACGAGGTCCGCGCTGGCCCCCGGCACGATCCGTCCGAGGGTGAGCTCGATGACGCGGCCCACTCCCTCGGTGTGGACCGACGTGGCGAGTCCGACCAGGGCGATGGTGAACGGCACCATGCCGAGGACGACCTGGAAGCCGAGCGCGCGGGCGTGGGTGAATCCGTCGGCGTACCGGAAGCGGGCGAAGGAGTGGAGCAGCAGCCGGACGCCTCCGTACCGGCGCAGTGCGGTCAGCGCCTCGTCTCCGGAGAGTTCCTCCCCGATCATGTCCCGGGTCTGCGGGACGTGGACGGTTGTTCCCATCGGCGGCGACTCTCCTCGGTTCACGGAGGTTCATGGAGGTGCTCGGAGGTGCGTAGAAGTGCGTGGAGCGGCGTGGGCTCCTCGTTCGTACGCATGCCCCGGGAGCGGCCCCGTCGCGCATCCGGTGCGGCCCGGCTTCAGTCGGGCAGCTCCAGCCGGCGCTGCTCCCCCGGCCGGACCCGGACCGCGCGGCCGGCGACGCGGACGTCGAGGGGCGCGGCGGCGGAGGGCGGCACCTCGATCTCCACCAGGCGGTGCTCCAGCCGCAGGCGTACGCCCCAGTGGTCGTGGTGGCGCAGGGTGAAGCCGTAGGAGGAGAGTTCCGGCAGCGGGACGGGATCGAGCCGGAGCGCGCCCCCGCGGGTCTCCAGTCCGGGCAGGCCGCGCTGGACCAGGTCGAGGGTGCCGGCCATGGCGCCGAGGTGGATGCCCTCGCCGGTGGTGCCGCCCTGCACGTCGGCGACGTCGCCGCGCAGGGCCTCCTGGACGTAGTTCCACGCCTCGGTGCGGCGGCAGCGGGCCAGGATCCAGCCGTGGACCAGTCCGCTGAGCGTGGAGCCGTGGCTGGTGCGGGCCAGGTAGTGGTCGACGGTGCGGCGCCACAGCTCGTCGTCGAAGCGGTGGCCCAACCGGGCGAAGAGGGCGACGAGTTCGTCCGGCGGGAAGAGGTGGCCGAGCATGAGGACGTCGGCCTGTTTGGACGCCTTGTAGCGGTTGACGCTGTCGCCCTCCGCCTCCAGGATGCGGTCCAGTCGGCGGATGTCGCCGTACCGGGCGCGGTAGCCGTCCCAGTCGAGTTCGGCGAGGTCTTCGTAGCCTTCGAACTGGCTGATGACGCCGTCGTGGAAGGGGATGCGCAAGGTGTGGGAGACCTCCTCCCAGCGCTGGAGTTCGGTGTCGGTCAGGCTGGTGCCCTCGGTGAGTTCGCGGCGCCGGGGCTCGGGGAGCGACCGCAGCAGCTCCAGGGTGCGGGTGAGCACCCAGGCGGCGGTGACGTTGGTGTAGGCGTTGTCGTCGAGGCCGGGCCGGTCGGCGTCCGGGTAGGCGTCGTGGTACTCGTCGGGACCCATCACACCGAGGATGCGGTGCCGGCGCGTGTGCGGGTCCCAGGTGGCGGAGTCGGCCCAGAACCGGGCGATCTCCAGCAGCATCTCGGCGCCGCCGGTGTGCAGGAACTCGGTGTCGCCGCTCGCCTCGCAGTACTGCCAGACGTTGTGCGCGATCGCCGACCCGACGTGTCGCTGGAGGTGCGAGTGGTCGGGCAGCCAGCGGCCCGAGCGGGGGTTGAGGTGCAGCCGCTGGGTCTCCTCCCGTCCGTCGCTGCCGCTCTGCCACGGGTACAGAGCACCGCGTCGGCCGACGGCGCGGGCCGCCGCGCGGGCGGGTTCCAGACGCCGGTGGCGGTAGGTGAGCAGGGCTCGGGAGACCTCGGGGAAGTGCAGGTTGAGGTACGGCAGCACGAACAGCTCGTCCCAGAAGACGTGCCCGCGGTAGGCCTCGCCGTGCAGTCCCCGCGCCGGTACGCCGACGTCGAGGTCGGCGGTGTGCGGGGAGAGGGTCTGCAGCACGTGGAAGAGGTGCAGCCGCAGGATGAGGCCGGGCTCCCCGGGGACCTCGAGCCGGGCCCGGCGCCACAACTGCTCCCAGGCCGCGCGGTGGTTCTCCCGCAGCTCCACGAAGCCAGGTGCCGTACGGGCCCGTTCGGCGGCGGCGCGCAGCGGGTCGCTGATGGCGGGGTCGCGGGAGGTGTGCAGGGCGACGGTCTTGTCGACGACGGCCGTGCGGCCGGGCTCCAGGCGCAGGTGCGCGGTGTGCAGGGCGCGCGGGTGCACGTGGTGGACGGTGACCGGCACGTCCGCGGTGACGCGGGCCGCCATGCCGATCCGGACGTCGGAGGTACGGGTGCGGCAGCGCAGCCATGCGGTGTCTGGGGTGGTGGTGCCGGTGTGGACGTGGGTGAGGTGCCGGCCGTCCAGATCGCGGTAGCGGGGGACGCCGGAGTTGGTGACGCCGCCGTCGAGCGCCGACTCGACCTCGAGGGCCAGGCCGGCGCCCTCGGCCGTCAACTCGGTGCGTAGTGCGGCGAGATGGGCGTCGGCCATGGAGACGAGCCGCTGCTGGCGCACGTCGAGGGTGCGGCCCCCGCCGAGCGCGTAGCGCGTGTGGCGGGCCAGCAGCCCGGAGTCCAGGTGGAGGGTGAGGCGGTGGTCGAGAACGGTCGCGGTGTCCGGGGTGAGCCAGTCGCCGCCGGCGGGGCGCAGGCGCAGGGGCAGCCAGTCGGGGAGGTTGACCAGGTCCTCGTTCTCGACCCGGCGGCCGGCCACGTCGGAGGTGAGGCGGTCGTAGCAGCCGGCCAGGTAGGTGCCGGGGTAGTGGACGGCGTCCGCCGCACACTCGGGGAGTGCGCCGCGGGTGGCGAAGCGGCCGTTGCCGAGGGTGCACAGGGACTCCCTGAGGCGTTCGGCGGCGGGGTCGTAGCCGTCGTACTCCCAGGTGCCGGGAGCGGCGGTGCCACAGCCGGGACCGGCGCGGTGGGTCCCGGGGGCGGGGGCCGGAGCGGGGGTCGTACCGGGGCGCACGGCGGTCAGGCCGCAGGGGCGGCGGGGTCGTGGGAGACGTCGTGCTCCTTCATGCCGGACCCTTCATGCCCAGTCCTCCGACTCCCCGGGTTCTCGAGGTATGAGAGATCGCTCGGGTCCGGTCCGGTCCGGCCATGGAACCGTCGGCCGGGCCGCCTCGGACGGATGCGGGTCCCTCCCTCCCAGTCTGCGGGGCGGGCCCGGAATCCGCCCGCCGTGCGGGACCGCGACGCGGCGGGTCAGTCGGCCGGCGGCGGAACGAGCGTGTTGGGGCCGGTGCGGCCGGCGAGGTGGTCCGCCACGGTGTCGGCCGTGGCCTCGGCGATGTCCCAGCCCAGCAGTCGCATGCCGAAGCCGTGGGCGATGCGGGCGAAGGCGACGCCGATCTTGCCGGTGCCGACCACGCCGACGGTGCGGCCGCGCAGGTCACGGCCCATCAGGCCGTCGAGCCGGAAGTCGAACTCGCGGGTGCGGTGGGCGGCCCGGACGACGCGGCGGTCGATGGCGAGCGCGAGGGCCCGGGCGAACTCGGCGACGGAGTACGGCGAGTAGGACGAGACGCGGGCCACGGTCAGGCCGAGGTCGGCGGCGGTGGTCAGGTCGATGTTGTTGTAGCCAGTGGCGCGCTGGGCGATCAGTCTCGTGCCGCCCTTGGCCAGGGTGCGCAGGACCTCGGCGTCCAGGATGTCGTTGACGCTGCTGAGCACGATGTCGTGACCGACGGCGGATGGGGGCGGTGTCGCGGTCGAGGAACAGGCCCAGGCAGTGGAGTCCGTGACCGGCCGCGAGGTGAGGGGCGAAGGCGGTGCGCAGGAGGGGTTCCTCGTCCGCGAGGACACCGTAGGCGACGATCCGGAGGGGGTTCACGTTCTCCACGGCACGGCCCGGAACACGTCGGCATTCGGGCCGACCGGCCCGCGTCTCCCGCGCCCGTCGCCCCTGTCCTCCACGCACCGCCGCCCCTGCCGGCAGCACCGGGAGGAGTGCGCCTCCATGGTCCTCAGCCGGTTCCGCCGCTTCCGGTGGAACCCCCAGTTCCGGTGGACCCGCCGGTCTTGTCGCGGGTCTCGCGGACCGCGTCCTCGCCGACCCCCCGCAACCCCTGCGCCGTGTCCTGACCGGCCGCCCGCGCCTGTTCCTTCGTCGTGCGGGCAGCGTCCTGCGCCGTGGACTTCACCGCGTCCACCGCTTCCTGCGCCGGTTCGCACATCTCCTCCTTGACGTCCTGCGCCGCCTGCGTGGCCTCCCGCTTCACTGGTTCGAGCAACTGGTCGGAGTGCTCACGCAGCCGGCGCCCCGCCCGCTCCTCCGCCTCGGTCGGAGGCAGCAGCGCCGCGGCGAGCATGCCGGCGCCGAAGGCGATGACGCCCGCCGCCAGCGGGCTGCCCTCGGTGCCCCGCCGCACCTGTTCCGGCGTCTGCTGGATCGCCTCGCCGACCTGCCCGGCGGCGTACTCCGCCGTGTCGGCCACCTGGCCCGCGGCCGACCTGGCCGTGTCCGAGACCTGGCCCGCCGTCGCACGTGCCGTGCCGGCGGCGCTGCCCGCCGCCCGGCCGGCGCCGCCGGCCAAACCGTACGCGGTGTCCGTCATGCTCGACGCGGCGTCACGGGAAGTGCCCATCACGCGCTCCTTCATGTGCGTCATCCTGGTCCTGGTGGCGGCGGCCCTGCGCCGGGCGATCCGCCTCGGGGCCATCCGGTCCGCGAGGAGTTCTACGTTGCGGGCCAGATGGGCGCGCCGGTACTCCACGTCGGACCTCAACTGGTCGGGTGTCGTGCCCATTGCGCGTCCTCCTTGAGGGTCTGCACGGTCTGTTCGGGCTTGACGTGGACGGCCCGCAGCCGGGCCCGGCCGGTCGTGTAGAGCACGCCTCCGGTCACCGCCCACACGGCGGTGACGACGAGTGCCGCCCAGGCGAGGTCCATGACGTGGGCGAGGCCGAACATGGCTGTCAGGCTGCCCATCAGCACGACGAGGTGGCCCGCGTATCCGGCGCCGCCCAGCATGCCGAAGGCCTTGCCGGCCTTGGCCGACTCCTGTTTGATCTCCGCCTTGGCGAGGTCGATCTCGTCGCGGACGAGCCGCGAGAGGTCGCTGCCGATCTCACCGACGAGCTCGCCGAGCGAGGACTCGGCCCCGTCGGCCGAGGGCATCACCGGTTCCTGCGGCGCGTAGGGTCGCGCCGTTCCCGGTTCCCAGTAGGAGGTGGCCATGGTTCAGCCCTCTCGCATCGGCCGCCGTGCGCCGGGGCGGGCCGCCGGTCCACCGGGCGGGGCCGGAGCGGCGCTGCCACCGGGCGACGTACGGGCGGGCCCCTCCGCGTACCCCGGCCGCTCCCCGTGTCCGGGCCCTTGCCCATATCCGGGTCCTCGCCCGTATCCCGCCCCCTCCCCGTATCCCGGCCCTTCCCGGTATCCGGTGCCCTCGGTGTGGCCCCCGCCCTCCCCGTATCCGGGGCCACGCCCGTACCCCGGGTCGCCGTAGGGAACCCGGCCGTGGCCGTAGCCGTGCACGGGGTCCTCGAACCCGGTGTCGGGCGGGCCGCCCGCGGCAGCCACCGGACGCCCGTTCGGGGCCGGACCGCCGGTGCGTGCCGTGTGACCGTCGTGGCCTGCCGCGCTGACGCCCTTGCCCGCCCGGGCCAGGGCGAAGCCGGCCACCGCGGCGCCGGCGAGGAAGACGCCCGGCCGGCGCCGTGCGAAGTCCCGCAGGTCCCCGAGCAGGCCGTCCGGCCCCCGTTCCTCGATCCGGGCGGCCACCTTGTGACCGCCGTCCGCGACCTGCCGTACGACGCCGGCGGCGCCGGAGTCGCGGCCGCCGCTGTCGCCCATGACGCGCAGCTCGTCGGAGAGCTTGCGTACGTTGTCGGCGAGGCGCCGCGTCTGGACGTTCGCCTGGTCCTGGAGCTGGTCGCGCAGCTCGTCCACGAAGTCACGGGCCTGGGCAGTGGCCTCGCCGGCCACGTTGCCCGCCTGCTCCTTGGCCGTGCCGGCCACCTCGGCGGCCTTGTCGCCCACCAGTCCGGCTCCCTCGCCCGCCTTGTCCTGGGCCGTTTTCGCCACTGCCGCCGGGGTCCCCCGGTCCGGGCGGCTGGTGCTCTGGAAGTCGCTCAAGGCTCCTCCTGGTCGATCGAGCCTTCCGCAGCCCTATGCCGCGAATATCCCTTTTATGGGGAATGTGCGGATATCGGGTGCCCCTGCCTCTGTGGGGGAAACGCGGCGGCGACACCGGGACACCTCCCCTGGGCAGCCGCCGATCGTGGTCCGGGGCCCCACCGTGCGGTGGGGCCCCGGACCACGATCGGCGGCGGGGCTCAGACCCTGCCGGTGCGCAGCTCCGGCAGCGACGCCGGGGTCAACGGCCGAGGGTCGTCCTCGGGTTCGACGAGGACGACGGTGCAGGTGGCGGCGTGCGTCAGGGCGGTGGTGAGGCTGCCGTCGGCGAACTGGGCGAGCGGTCCGCGCGGGGAGCGGCCGACGGCGACGGTCCGGGCGTGGACGTCGGCGGCGTGCCGGGCCAGTGCCTGTCCGGCGGCCGCGTGGTCGCCGACGCTGGTGAGGATCTGCCCGGTGGCGCCGATGCCGATGCCGGCGAGCCGGGCGAGGTGCGCGGTGACGGCGTCCCGGGCCTCCTCCTCGGTCTCGGTGTCGACGGCCTGCCCCTCGACGACGGCGGTCTGCCGCACGTGCACGACCTCCAGCGGGCTGCCCGTGTCGCGGGCGAGCCGGGCGGCGGCGTCCACGATCGCGGCGGCCCGGTCGTGGGCACCGACGGCGACCACGACCGGCGGGTGGCCGCCGCTCGTCGTGCGGCCCACCGGCGTGAACACGGGGGCGCCACTCCGGGCGGGTTCGACCGGCTTCCCCTCCCCGTCGCGCCGCTCGGCCCGCGCCAGCAGCCGGTGTCCGCCGGCGAGCACCGGGACGGCCAGGACGAAGGTGCCGGCGCCGAGGTAGAAGGGGACGCTCAGGTCGGTCGCGTCGGCGAGCTTGCCCGCGACGTACGGGGCGAGGCCGCCGCCGATGAAGCGCAGGAAGCCGTACGCCGAGGAGGCGACCGGGCGCTCGACGGGCGAGACGAGCATGACGGCCTGCGTGGTGAGCGTGTTGTTGATGCCGATGAAGGCACCGCTGGCGATGACCGCGACGATGACGACGGTCGGGTCGTCGACGCCCGCCGCGATGACCGCCATGACGACGCCCAGGCAGAGCAGGTTGGCGTAGAGGACGGGCGCGGTGCCGTACCGGCCCTGCAGACGCGGGGCGAAGAACACGCTGAACGCGGCGACCAGCAGCCCCCAGCCGGTGAAGACGAGCCCGAGCTGGTGGGCGCTCAGCTCCATCGGGTACGGGGCGTATCCGAGCATGGTGAAGAAGCCCCAGTTGTAGAGCAGCGCCATGATGCCCATGGTGAGCAGACCGCGGTGGCGCAGCGCCTTGAGCGGGGCGACGGGTGAGGTGGGGCGCTCGGGTTTCGGCAGGGACGGCACGAAGGCGAGGGTGGCGACGAGAGCGACGGCCATGAGGACGGCGACACCGAAGAAGGGCCCGCGCCAACTGATGGCGCCCAGTTCACCGCCGAGCAGCGGGCCGACGGCGATACCGAGGCCCAGCGCGGTCTCGTACAGGATGATCGCGCCGCCGAATCCGCCGCTCGCGGAGGCCACGATGACGGCGAGGGAGGTGGCGATGAACAGGGCGTTGCCCAGGCCCCAGCCGGCCCGGAAGCCGACTATGCCGTTGATGGAGTCGGTGGTTCCGGCGAGGGCCGCGAACACGACGATGACGGCGAGGCCCGTGACCAGGGTGCGCTTGGCGCCGATGCGGCTGGAGACCGCGCCGACGAAGAGCATGGCGACCGCGGTGACGATCAGATAGCTGCTGAACAGCAGGGAGACCTGGCTGGGCGTGGCGTGCAGGCTGCCGGCCAGGGCGGGGAGGATCGGGTCGACCAGGCCGATGCCCATGAACGAGATCACGCAGGCGAACGCGACGGCCCAGACGGCCTTGGGCTGCCGGAACGGACCGGCGGCCTTTGCGTGCGGTGCACTCATGTGCGGTTCTCTTCCGAAGGAGGGCGGACGGGAGGGGAGACGAGGGGACGGAAGGCGGGGAAACGAAGGCAGGGAGACGCAGGCGGGGACGGGCGCTGGGCACGGGCCTCGCCCACGTTCCTGGCGGCGTTCCCGGATCACCCGCGCCAGGGCGGACAGCGCGACCTCGGTCGCGCGCCGCTCCGCTTCGGTCAGTTCGGCCATGAGCACCCCCAGTGCACGCGCCCGCTCGGCACGGCGCTGGGCGAAGACCTGCGCACCGGCCTCGGTGACCGCCACGAGCACGCCGCGCCCGTCACTCCGGTCGGCGGTACGGCGCACCGGACCCGCCCGCTCCATACGGGTGATGAGCTGGGCCGCGTTGGGCTGCGGACCCCCTCCGCCCGGGCCGGCTCGGTGAGCCGCGAGGGCCCCTCGCGGCTGAGCCGCCCCAGCAGCGCGGACGCGGCGGTGCCGAGCCCACCGGCGGTGGCGCTCTGCCGCACGTGACGCAGCACCTGCTCCACGGCGACGACGAGGTCTTCCGTCGCGCCGTGGGGCTCCTCGGGGAGCGCGGCGGGCATGTCCATCACTGCATCATGCATTTACATGTACGGTGAAACAAGATGCGCGCGACCCGCTCAGGCGTCGCCCATCACCAGGCCCTCGATGGTGTGCAACTGCGTCACCGGGGTCAGTTCGTCCACGATCGCGCAGTCGAGGTGCCGGCGGACCCGCTCGGGAAGCGTCTCCCAGTAGGCACGGGTGACGGCCGCGTCGTGCCGTTCGCCGTTGGTGGCCTCCGGCCCGTCGACGCCCAGGACCAGCACGGGGCGGGACTTGGCGGACTGGTTCGCCGTGCCCCGGTGGATCGTCAGCGCGGTGCGCGCGGAGATGTCACCGCGCCGCGGGTACTTGCGCACCGCCCGCTCCAGGTAGCGCCCGTGGTCCGCCTTGGGCGGGAACATGCCGTGCTCGAAGTCCTCGCCGTCGTCCCACTGGGTGCCCGGGGCGATCTCGAAGGGGCCCATGTCCTCCTCGGTGTCCACCGTGGTCACGTTGAAGGCGAGCGAGGTGAGGCGCCGCTCGCGGCGGGTCTCCTCGGGCATGGGGAAGTCGCGGTGCCAGGGCTGGTTGACCGCACCCTCCAGCGGGACGTCGAAGCCGAGCTCCACGATGCGGTAGTCGGGGCCGAGCGTCGCCGTGCACAGGGAGCGCACCCAGGGGTGGTCCACCAACTCCGCGAAACCCCTGATCTGCTCCGGGTGGATCTCCACGTAGTACCGGTTCGGTCCGCGCCCCACGGCGCCGCCGGGCCGGGAACGGGCTTCCTCGAACGCCCCGGCCACGTCCTCACCAAGCCGGTCCGCCCACTCGGGCGTGAAGGCGCCCTTGCGTGCCGTGATGCCGTCCGAGTAGAGGGCCGTCACATCCGCGGAGACGTCGACGTCCAGGGCGGCGGGGTCGACACCGGGGAATACCGGGGAGCCGGTCGGAACCGGGGAATCGGGCGGGACCGGGGAATCGGGCGGGACCGGAGAGCCGGGGGAAACGGACACGTTCATACTGCGCCTCCTCGCGCTGTGCTTGCCCGACCCATGGTGCGACGATGATTGCGACGTTGCAATAGGTGGCGGCAGAGATCTTCTCGGCGCCGTCGGCGCGTGCGAGGATGTGGGTCGTGAGCAGTCGCCTGAAGGACGTCGCCGCCCTCGCCGGGGTGTCGACGCGTACGGTCTCCAACGTCGTCAGCGGATCGGCCTCGGTGGCGGAGGAGACTCGCGCACGCGTCCAGGCGGCGCTGGACGAACTGGGCTACCGGCCGAACGTCGCCGCTCGCAATCTGCGCGCCGGCCGCACCGGAATGATCGGCCTCGCCATTCCCGAACTCCACTCACCGTACTTCGGCGAACTCGCCGGCCTGATCGTCCGGGCCGCCCAGCAACGTTCGTGGACCGTCGTCATCGACCAGACCTTCGGCGACCCGGAGGCGGAGAGCCGACTGCTGGACGGCGGTGACGGCCGTTTGGTGGACGGTCTGATCATCAGTCCGTGGGCGCTCGGACCGGAGGAGGTGACCGGCCGCTCCCGGAACGTGCCCGTCGTCCTCCTGGGCGAACGACGACCGCACGGACTCGCAGATCGCGTCGCCGCCGACAACGTGCTCGCGGCCGACGAGGCCACGACCCATCTGCTCGAAGCGGGGCACAGGCGCATCGCGGCCATCGGCCCCCAACCGCACCTGCACAACGAGACGGCCAGGCAGCGCCTGGAGGGGTACCGCAACGCGCTCCGCCGCGCCGGCCTCACCCCGGCTCCCGCACTCGAGCAGCCCGTGACGACGCTGCACCGCGAGGAGGGGGCACGGGCGATGACCGCCTTGCTGGACGCCGGCGCCCGGCCCGACGCCGTCTTCGCGTTCACCGACGAGCTCGCCCTCGGCGCGATGCACGTGGCGCACCGGCGGGGCCTGCGCGTCCCGGACGACGTGGCCTTCGCCGGCTTCGACGACGTCGAGGACGGCCGCTACGCCAACCCTCCCCTGACGACGGTGGCCCCCGACAAACGACAGATCGCCGAGCGGGCCCTGCAGTGTCTGGCCGACCGCATCTACAGTCCGGCGTCGGCGGTCCCACCCCTGGACGTGGTGATCCCGCACCGCCTCGTGGTACGCGAGAGCAGCACGCGGAAGCCCTGACGACGAAGGCAAGGGCGAGGGCGGGGCGGTGGTGCGCGTTCCGCGTTCACCTGTCTCTGGAGGCCGCACCTCCGCGGCAGCGGGGCGACGACGCGGCTGACATCCACCACTGCGTCGTGGAGGTGCGCGTGGACAGGCCAGCCCTGCTTCACGCCGCCGATCGACGGGATCTCGCGCCGGCCGCGTTCCCGACTCGCTGTATCGCCGGCGACCCTGGCCCCGACGTCCCGCCCGGCAGGAACTCTGTGCGCGACGCCGCCCTCCGGTCGGCGAGGGACGGCGATCGGGCTGTCAGCGCCCTCCCACCGGCACGGCCGCGGACGCCGTGCCAGCCCGGTGCTCATCCGACTCCCGGGAGGAGGACGACGCGGGGATGGCGTTGTCGATGAGGACGGCGGCGATGGCGGCAGCGGTGGAGAAGGACTCGCTGTTGAGCACTCGGGTGCGGGCGGAGGCGCCGTCGATGAGCAACGCCAGTTGTTCGCCGAGTTGTTCGGGGTCGGTGGCGCCGGCTTCACGGGCGGCTTCGGTGAGCCGCGCGGCGATGGCGGTCTTGTATTCGCGTGCGTACCGGGATGCCGGGTGCTGGGGGTCGTGCAGTTCGACAGCCGCCGCGATGTAGGGGCACAGGGGCGTGGACGCGGGCATGTCGAAGGCGGCGAGGAGCCGTTCGCGCGGCGTGAGGTCGGTGCGGTCGAACACTCCGGGCATGACGTCGGGATCGAACCGGCGCAGGTATTCGGCGACGAGTTCGTCCTTGCCCGCGAAGTGCTGGTAGGCCGTGCGCTTGGAGACCTGGGCCGCTGCGCAGAGCTGGTCCATGCCGGTGCGATTGATGCCCTGGTCGCGGAACAACTGTTGTGACGCACTGAGGATGCGCTCACGCGCGCCCCTGCCCCGGCGACGCCCCGATGGTCCCTTCTCCAACTCCGTCATAGCGGCCAGTGTAGACCGTTCGGTACAGATCGGTCTACATAGCGTGCGCCCGGCCGACCGGCGGACGCCTCACCGGGCGAGAAAGGGTTCACGGCCCCGACGACCGCCGCGCGCCACGGCACTCGCCAGGCGTCCCGCCATCCGGCCGTCCGACCATCCGGCCAACGGCGGGTACCGATCGGTGTACTTAGCTTGCGCCGCGATCGACATCCACGTACGTTAAGTACACGGTTCGGTTTCCTTAAGCCCCTCGAACCGCGCACCGCTTCGGACACCTCTCGATTCATTGGAGTGATCATGGGAAAGCTCGACGGCAAGGTCGCGGTCGTCACCGGCGCGTCCACCGGCATGGCACTGGCCGGCGCCAAGCTCTTCGTGGAGGAAGGAGCGCACGTCTTCATCCAGGCCCGGCGGCAGGAGGCGCTGGACGACGCCGTCGCACTGATCGGCCGCAACGTCACCGCCGTGCAGGGTGACGCGTCCGTACTGAAGGACCTGGACCGCCTGTACGACACCGTCAAGCGGGAGAAGGGCTCGATCGATGTGCTGTGGGCCAGCGCCGGGGCGGGCGAGCCCGCCCCCCTCGGCGAGATCACCGAGGAGCAGTTCCACCGCGCCTTCTGGCTCAACGCGCGCGGCACCCTGTTCACCGTGCAGAAGGCACTGCCGCTGTTCAACGACAACGGTTCGATCCTGATGACCGGGTCGAACGCCTCCCTCGGCGCCTTCCCCGGCTGGAGCCTCTACGCGGGGAGCAAGGCCGTCCAGCAGGCCTGGGCCCGCGTCTGGCTCAACGAACTGCGCGACCGCAACATCCGGGTCAACGTCCTGACACCCGGCCAGGTCGCCACCGCCAAGCAGGAAGAACTGTTCGACGAGGCGACCAGGACCGCGTTCGAGTCCCTCATCCCCCGCGGGAAGATGGGCCGCCCCGAGGAGATCGCCACCGTCGCCCTCTTCCTCGCTTCCGACGACTCCAGCTACGTCAACGGCCTCGAACTGGTCAGCGACGGCGGCACCACCGCCATCTGACCCACGGGCGCCCACCGGACGAGGCGGGACCAACGCCTCCAGCGCAGGAAGAGAGACACCTCATGAGCAGCATCACTCTCCTCGGTACGGGAAACATGGCCCGCGCCCTCGGCACACTCGCGGTGGCGGGCGGCAACACCGTCGAGGTCGTGGGACGCGATCAGTCCAAGGCCGAAGGCCTGGCCAAGGCTCTGGGCGGCGGCGCGACGACGGGAGAGTGGGGCGCCGTTCCGGCCGGGGACATCGTCATCACGGCCCTGTTGTACGACGGCGTCGTTCCGGTCGTCACCGAGTACGCAGACGCCCTCGCCGGGAAAGTCGTCGTCGACATCAGCAACCCGTTCAACGCCGCGTTCGACGGACTCGCACACAGTGAGCATTTTCAGCGTTGCTTCTCCAGGGTGAGGACGGCCTTGGTGATGACGCTCATGCGGTTGGGACTGATGCGGGATCTGCGGAAGATCTGCCAGGACTTCAGCCGTGCCATGCCACGTTCAACAGGTGCCCTGGCCGCAGACAGGGCCCGGTTGCTGGTCCGCTCGGTGAGGGTGAGTTCACCGCCCGGCGGGCGGCGCTTGGCGGTGGTGACCCAGTCGCCCGCACCGATGTAGGCCATGTCAGCAAGGATCGGGACGCCCTGGCGCGCACAGATCCGGAGGATCTGGTGGGTGCGGGCGGCCGTCAGGTCGTGGGTCCGGCCCGGCAGCGCCGGCGAGAGCCACAGAATCTCGCCGGCCGGGTCCGTGACGACCTGCACGTTCACCCCGTGCCGCTTGTGTTTCGAGGAGTAATCGGCCCTGCCGTCGCCGACGCGGTCGCACTCGGCGAGCGTGCCGTCCAGGAGGACGAAGTCCGGGTCGTGCGCGCGCAGCGTCTTCAGCAGGCCCGGTGCCTGCTCGGCGAGCAGACCCGTGACCGCGGTGACGTAGGCGTGGGCGGTACCGACGGATATACCGAAGGCTCCGGCGATACGGGCGAGGGTGTCGTGGCGACGCAGGTACACGAGTGCGACCAGCGCACGGCGGTGCGGCGGGAGTTTGCACCGCCGGTCACCCTCACGGGTGACGATGAGCATCGTGACCGACTCGACCACGGCGTGAGGCAGGTCGAGTACGGCAGGATACGGAACCAACAGGGCTCCTGTGCTGCTGAGTTGAGACGTCGAACACCTCCCTCAACGGCACGGGAGCCCTGTCCGTTGCGCACCCCAACCTCACACCACTCCGTCACCCGATCGGTGGCCGTACTGAAAATGCTCAGTGAGCGGACCTCGATCGCGCAGGAAGTAGCCAAGGTGGCCCCGGCCGGCACCGCCGTGGTGAAGGCCTTCAACACCATTTTCCGCAATGTCCTGGAGAGCGGCCGGCCCGACGTCTTCCTCGCCGGCGACAGCGCACAGGCCAAGACGGACGTGGCGAGGTTCGTCGAGAGCCTCGGGCTGCGCCCGCTGGACGTCGGCGGCCTCGGGATGGCGCACTGGCTGGAAGGAATGGGTCTGGTCACAGTGGGCCTCGCCCGCGACGGAGTCGGCCACTGGGACTTCTCGCTCGGCGTCGACGAGTTCACCGACTGAGCTTTCCCTCCCGCCGCGGCCCGCCGATGCCGTGGCCGCGACGTGGCGGTCGTCGTCGATCCGTCGGGCCCTGCCCTCAGCGCCGGCTGTTCGCCACAGCGGGCGCCTCCGGCATGTCGGCGTCGTAGGCGACCTGAGCCGCCTGGATCGTGCTCGTGTGGTGATTGACCCAGAGGACCAGCTCTCGAATGCGCGGGGCGATGTCTCTCCCCAGATCGGTCAAGTCATAGGTGACCTGCACCGGCACGGTAGCGGTGGCGGTGCGGCTGATGAGCCCGTTCCGAGTGAGGGCCCGCAGGGTCTGGGTGAGCATCTTCTCGCTGACGCCGCCGATACGGGCAGTGAGCTGCGCGAAGCGGTGCGGTCGTTCCTGCAGCGCGGTGATCACCAGAGCGGCCCAGCGGCTGGTGATGTCTTTGAAGATCGGCCTGGCCGCACAGTCGGCGGCGGAGACGTCGTGCCGCGAGTGCACCTGCTCCCGGTCGCCGGCAGCCGCCGTCGTGGATCGGTTCATGAGGAAAGAGCTTACTAAAAAGTACGTTCTTCCGACGGCTGGGCCTCCTGCATACCGTTTCCCGGGAAGGCAGTCAGCACCGAAAAAGGAGCGGATGAATGGTCGACCTGGAAGGACGAGTCGCCCTGGTGACCGGAGGCGGCAAGGGCATCGGCCGGGGAATCGCATCCGCGCTCGCCGCCGGCGGTGCGGCGGTCGCGGTCAACTACGCGACCGACCGTACGTCCGCGGATTCCGCCGTGGCCGAGATCATCAAAAACGGCGGAAAAGCCACGCCAGTGGCCGGCGACGTCGGAGATCCTGAGGACGTCGAGCGTATTTTCGCCGAAGCCAATGCCGCTTTCGGCCCCGTCGACATACTGGTGAACAATGCGGCGGTCTATTCTTTCCAACCCCTGGAGGACATCACGCCGAGCGAATTCGATCGGCAGTACCGAACCAACGTGCTCGGCGCATTTCTTACCTGTCAGGCCTTCGTCAAGCAGGTTCCCGGGGACGGCGGGTCGATCGTGAACATCGCGACCTCCGGAATCTCCAGCAACAGTCCGGGATCGGCCCTCCACACCTCCACCAAGGGGGCCGTCACCCAGCTGACCCGAGTCCTGGCCAACGAACTCGGGGCACGGAACATCAGGGTCAACGCCATAGCGGCGGGCGCCACCGACACCGAGGGCTCCCGGGCGGCCGGCCTCATCAACGAGGAGAGCGTCACCGCGGTGAGCCGCATCACGCCCCTGGGCCGTCTCGGGCAGCCGCAAGACATCGGTTCCGCGGTGGCACTCCTCGCCTCCGCGGACGCCGCGTGGATCACCGGAGACGTCGTCTTCGCCTCGGGCGGACTGCGCTGACCCGGACACCCTGCGCCGGCTCCCCACCGGGCACCCACACCCCGACCTGAGCCGACCGGCCCCGGACGCGAAGGGCGCCCGGGGCCGTCGGCCCGGCACGGCCCCGACACGAGGCCGTGATCGAGCGTCCCCCAGTGCGTGTGTCAGTCGCGCGCGAACGCGAGGAGGTCGGCGTTGAACCGCTCGGCGTATTTCGGCACCATGGCCAGGCCGTGCGGTGCGCCCTCGTAGATTCTGTAGTCCACGTCCTTGACCAGCTTGGAACTCTTGTCCCCGGACGCCACGATGGGAACGATCTGATCGTCGTCCCCGTGCACGATGAGCGTGGGCACGTCGATCTTCTTGAGGTCCTCGGTGAGGTCGGTCTCGGAGAAGGCCTTGACGCAGTCGTAGGCGCCCTTGATGCCCACCCCCATGCTCCAGAGCCAGAACTGGTCGCGAGTGCCTTGGGTGACCGTCGAGTCGTCGCGGTTGGCGCCGTAGAACGGACCGCTGAGATCCCGGTAGAACTGGGACCGGTCCGATGCGACGCCGGCGCGGATTCCGTCGAAGACGTCACGCGGCAGGCCCTCGGGGTTGGCCTCCGTCCTGAGCATCAGCGGCGGTATCGCACCGACCAGTACCGCCTTGGCGACCCGCCCCGTACCGTGCCGGCCGATGTAGCGGGTGACCTCGCCTCCGCCGGTGGAGTGGCCGACCAGAATGACGTCCCGCAGGTCGAGGGATTCGATGACTGCCGCGAGGTCGTCGGCGTACTGGTCGAGGTTGTTGCCGTCCCAGGGCTGGCCGGAACGTCCGCCTCCACGCCGGTCGTGGGCAATGGCGCGGAAACCGTTGTCCGCCATCACCTTCATCTGACCGTCCCAGGCGTCGGCGTTCAGGGGCCAGCCGTGGGAGAAGACCACCGGTCGGCCCGATCCCCAGTCCTTGTAGAAGATCTGCGTCTCGTCGTTGGCGGTGACGAAAGGCATGACATCCCCTCTCGTGGTGCGTGAACTCAGCCTGATGACAGCGTTCAGTGCCCCAACCGGATGTCGAGTGCGAAGGCCGGGAAGCCGCAGAAGAGTAAGAGGACGACGGCATGACCAGTGACAAAGGGTGACCGGGAAGAGCACGTCCCGCACGTCACTCTACTGGAGCAACGAGGTCCCGTCTCGTTGAAAGCGCCCCTTCCTGACGGGGCCCCACCCGGCCGCCACACACGCTGACGCAAAAGGTGAATTGCGAGAGAAGCGGACCGGGAACCGCGGCGACGCGCTCAACGACGCACCGTCGGCCGGTCATTCACACAGCGGAATGGAACCAGGGCGCAGGACAGCGGGTATTCCCGGGGTCGATGGAGAGGCTGATGGATGCACGTGACATCGAAGTGGCTGACGTGCGGCGACACTGCGGCGGGCGACAGAGCCGGACCCACGGCGAGGACCCTCTCCACGTCCACGTGGACGACGACCCTCTCCACGTCCACGTGGGCATGGAGCAGACCATGGACAGGGGTGGACAGTCCTGAAGGACCGATCTCACGGAGCACGTGCGGAGCCAGTCCTCCACCGGCCGGTCACTTCGCCTGGGCGAGCAGGACCGCGTCGGGGCCGGCCGGGAAGCGGAGCTGGCCGGTCGTGTCGTGCGCGGCTCGCCAGACCGTCTCGGCGACGTCGCTCTCCTTGGTGAACAGAACCTGGCCCGTGAAGTCGGCCATGGCCTCCTTCGCCCATAGTGCGTAGGGCGCCGGGATCAACTCGTCCGGCGCGGCGCCCTTCGTCGCGTTGGCTGCGAAGTTCGTGGTCAGGCAGGCGCCGGGCTCGACCGTCTTCGCTCCCACGCCGAAGGGCGCGAGTTCGAGTGCGAGGGACGCGGTGAACCCTTCGACGGCCATCTTGCTGGCCTTGTAGACAGCTGAGAGCGGCATGTGGCCCAGCACCACACTGGAGGTCACGTTGACCACCACGCCGGAGCCGCGCTCGCGGAACTGGGGCAGCACCGCCTGTGTCGTCGCCATCACGCCGAAGGTGTTGGTGTCGAAGACTTCCCGCACGCGGGACATGGGGGTTCCCTCGAACACTCCGAACGAGGGAATGCCCGCGTTGTTGACCAGGACGTCGACAGGACCGGCCGTCTCGAACGCGGCGACGATGGTCTCGGGCTCGGTGACGTCGAGCGGGATGACACGCAGTCGGTCCGACTCGGGCAGGATGCCGGCACGCGGAGTGCGCATCGTGGCGATGACGTTCCATCCCTGGGAGTGGAAGTGGAGGGCGGTCTCCCGCCCATATCCGGATGACGCACCGGTGATCAGGACTGTCTTCATGCTGGGATCCTCGCGAGATGGTGGGATCCGCGGTGGGCCAGGCTCTTTCCCGCCCCGCGGAGAACTACTGATCCCATTGAATCGCGCTGACCTGCGCAAACAGTAGAACGATCCTCGCTTCCCCTTGCACGATCCTCCTCCGTGAGGTTCTTCCGCTCAGGGCAGGACGCCCACCGGAGCGTCGCGGAGACGAATCGCGTCCCGGCTGGGGGGTGCGCCGAACTGGCGGCGGTACTCGCGGCTGAACTGCGACGGGTTGTCGTAGCCGACACGGTGGCCCACCCCGGTGACGTCACCGGGGTGGGTGGCGAGCAACAGCCGCGCTTCCTGGAGCCGGATCTGTTTCTGGAACTGGATGGGGCTCATCGCAGTCACCGCCTGGAAGTTGCGGTAGAAGGCGGAGACGCTCATGCCGGACAGGCGCGCCACGTCCTCGACCCGGAAGGGTTCCGCGTAGTGTTCGCGGATCCAGCGCACAGCCCGCGAGACATGGCTGAGGCCGCTGTCGGCGAGGCCGAGTTGACGCACCGTCGCACCCTGCTCGCCGGTGATCAGCCGCCATAGGATCTCGCGTACGACCAATGGGGCCAGTACGGCGCGGTCGCGGGGCTCGTCGAGAAGGCGCAGCAGGCGGACCGCCGCGTCGAGCAGCGCGGGCGGGGCGTCGCTGACGGCGATGCCCGACGGAGTGCCCGCGCCGGCGCGGGGAATGTCGCCGGGACCGGCCCGCAGCAACAGTTCGGCGACGGCGGAGGGTTCCAGCGCGAGTCCGAAGCCGAGGGCCGGCCGCTCGGGGGCGGCCTGGGTGAACTGCCCGGTGACGGGCAGATCGACGGAGGCGACCAGGTACTGCCCGGCGCCGTATGTGAAGACCCGATCGCCCAGCGCGAGGCGTTTGGCGCCCTGGGCGATGACCGCGAGCACCGTCCCTGTCATGGCGGGTGCCGGCGGATCCGGCCGGTCGACCTTCGAGATCAGAACGCCGTCGATGGCCGTGGTCCAGTCCGTGCGGGCATGTCGGGCCAGCAGGGTGCGGAGTTCTTCGAGGCACATGCGTCCATTGCAGCACCCTCGGTTGTCCCGGCTCGCGCGGCCGGGAGGATTGTGCAAGGGGCAGCGAGCATCGTTCTAACGTTTCCGCAGGTCAGGGCAGTTGAATGGAATCACTTCATTCCACCGACACAGGAGAAGACTTCCGTGATTGCCACGCACGGCTTCCACGCCACCCTGACCGCCAGGCTTGGAATGGGCGACCGACTGGTCGAGCTGCTGCTGACCGGCCTGGACGAGGGCGGCCCCGCCGCGAGCGAACACTGCGTCGTCCACCTCGTCTCCCGCTCCGCGTCCGCCCCCGACGTCGTCCACATCATCGAGGGCTGGACCAGCGAGGAGGACCACCACCGCGTCTTCGCCGGCGCGGCCGCCCAGGCCGTCGTGGCCGGGATCGACGGACCGCCGGCCGAGGAGCTCCAGTACAGCGACTAGATCCCGGTCCACGGCAGGGCCGTCTTCTGAACCCCGGATCCCCCGCCCGTCGACCCGACGGCCCGCAGGCCCGTCGACGCCTGCCGAATCAGCCCCCTCCCCTGTCCCACCGTCCGGCACCGCCCGGCGACGAAAGGCAACGACCGTGACCACATCCCGCCCCGCCCTGGACCCCGAACTCCGTGAGCTTCTGGCCGACATACCGCTGATGCCCCAGCTCGACGCAGAGGGTCTCGCCCGACTCCGCCAGTTCCCTGCGACGCCCGTCGACTCCCTCCTCGCGCACCGGCAGGTCGAGCGGCGCGAGATCACCGTGCCCGCCAAGGACGGCACCGCGATCCCCCTGTCGGTTCTCAGCCCCACGCGCACCGATCGCACCGACGCCGCACCCTGTGTCTACTGGATGCACGGCGGCGGGATGGTCATGGGCGACCGTTTCTCGCAGCTCGACATCCCCCTGGAGTGGCTCGACGAGTGCGGCGCGGTCGTCGTCTCCGTGGACTACCGGCTCGCGCCGGAGGCCACCGGCACCACACCGGTCGACGACTGCTACCAGGGACTGCTCTGGGTCGCCGAACACTCCGCCGAACTCGGCATCGACCCGGCCCGGATCGTCGTCGCCGGGGCCAGCGCGGGCGGTGGCCTCGCCGCCGGCGTCACCCTGCTGGCCCGCGATCTCGGTACTCCGGCGATCGCCGCGCAGATACTGATCTGTCCCATGCTCGACCACCGGAACACGAGCACCTCCAGCCACCAGTACACCGGCGAGCCCGGCGTCTGGACCCGCCAGATGAACGAGTTCGGATGGCTGGCCGTCCTCGGCGACCTCACCGGCGACGAGGTGCCGGCCTACGTCTCCCCCGCACTGGCCGACGATCTCTCGGGCCTGCCGACCACCTACATCGACACCGGCTCCGCCGAAGTGTTCCGCGACGAGGACGCCGAGTACGCCGGCCGCATCTGGGCGGCCGGCGGCCAGGCCGAACTCCACGTCTGGGCGGGCGGCTTCCACGGGTTCGACGCGTTGTGTCCGCAGGCCACCATCTCGGCCACGGCGCGTCGGACCCGCACCGACTGGCTCGCCCGACTCCTGCCCTCGAACGGCGCCGCCGCCTGGACAGCGCTCAGTACGTGAACGGCGCCTCCAAGGGCGGCAGCGGGGCAGGGGCAGGCCACGCCCCGGTCGGGCCGGCCCGGCCCGACCGGATGGGCCCGGATCTGGGCGCACCTGGGCGGACCTGGGGAGTTCACCGGAGGACGGGGTGCCCGCCTAGAGCGCCGGCTGTTGCGACCCGGGCCGCACGGGCAGGGTGACGAGGCCGCGCGAGCGCATGGACGCGCGGTGCCGCAGGTCCTGCGGAGGGCAGGCGAGTGTCAGGTCCGGGAAGCGGTCGAAGAGCGCGGTGAGTGCGACCGACGTCTCCATGCGGGCGAGCGGGGCGCCGAGGCAGTAGTGAATGCCGTGGCCCAGGGCGAGGTGCCCGGTGGCGTCGCGGGTGAGGTCGAGCCGGTCGGGCTCGGGAAAGCGGCGCGGGTCCCGGTGGGCGGCGGCAAGGGACAGCAGCACCGTCTCCCCCGCGGGCACGGTGACACCACCGATGGCGACGTCCTCCACGGGGAAACGCCGGACGGCCAGCGGCATCGGGCCGTCTTAGCGGGCGAGTTCCTCCACCGCCCCGTCCAGCAGAGCCGGATCCGCTCGCAGTGCGGCCAGTTGCGCGGGGTGGGCGAGCAGCGCGGCGACGGCGTTGCCGATCAGGTGGACGGTGTTCTCGTATCCGGCGACGAGGATGAGGAAGGCCAAGGACATCAACTCGTCCTCGCTGAGGCGGTCCTCCTCGTCGCGTACGGCGATGAGTGCGGACAGCAGGTCGTCGCCCGGGTGCCTTCGCCTGTCCGCGACGAGGCCGGTGAAGAAGGCCAGCAGACGGCCGACGGCGTCGCGGGCCCGGGCCGGCCGTGTGGGGTCGGGTGCCATCAGCGCGTCGGTCCAGGCGCGGAAGTCGTACCGGTTGTCCCCCGGGATGCGCAGGAGGTCACAGATGACGGTGATCGGCAGAGGGGCGGCGTAGGCGGCGATCAGGTCGAACTCCTCGTCGCCGGCGCAGGCGTCGAGGAGGAGTTCCGCGGTACGCCGGACGGGCTCGCGAAGCTCCTCGATGTGCCGGGGGGTGAACGCCCGGGAGACCAGCCTGCGGATCCGCGTGTGGTCGGGAGGGTCCATGTTCAGCAGGTTGGCGTCCAGCGCGGGCGGCAGGGCCATCCCGCGGTAGCCGCCGGGCGGGGCGTGGCGTTTGTCCAGGGACAGGCGCCGGTCGCCGAGGGCCTGCCGCACATCGTCGTAGCGGGTGACCAGCCAGGCGGGAAGACCGTCGGTGCCGGTGATGCGGTGCACCGGCCCTTCCTCACGGAGGCGGCCGTAGACGGCGTAGGGATCGTCGAACAGCGCTGCGGGGTCAATGCCGCCCGTGGCAGGGGAAGTTGTCTCGCTCATGGGATCAGCCAACCAGATCGCGCCTGCCCGGCCCCGCACGACAGCCAGGCACGGATGCCGTGCCGTGCCGAGCCGGTTGGTCACTGGTCAGTGACCAACGATCAGTGACCAGTGATCAGTGGTGCGTGGTGGCCGGTGGGCCGGCGATGGTGGTCAGTCGGAGCTTGGTCTCGTCCTCGCTGCCGGGTACGGCAGTCATGATCACGATCTTGAGTTCGCAGTCGCCGTCGGTCAGGGTGTCGCAGTCGACAGTGACAGGTCCGACCGAGGGATGGTCGATCGTCTTGTGGTCCTCGCGGTGCGAGGCCACCTCTCCGGTCGCCCACAGCTCGGCGAACTCGCTGTTGCCGGCGATCAGTTCGCGGATCAGGGCGGCAAGGCGCGGGTCGTGGGGGAAGCGGCCGGTGGCGCGGCGCAGGTCCGAGACGACGGCGGCGTCGGTGGCGTGCCGGTCCGACTCGGTCACCGGCCACAGTGCGAGGCGGGCGGGGCTGCCGTCGACCGGGAATCTGTCCCGGGCGAAATTGCGCAGGCGCGGCGGCGAGGCGGAGGGGTCGCCGAGAAGTGCGGCCCAACCGCGGTTCCACCAGAGCAACCGCCAGTCGGCGGCGAAGACGGCGACCGCGACGTCTCCGAGCCGGGCGAGGACCCGCTGCACACCGGGCGGGAGATGATCGGGGACCGTTCCGTGCGCCGGCGGGACCAGGTCCGCCAGCCGGTACAGGTGGTCCCGCTCGGCGGTGGACAGTTGCAGGGCGCGCGCCAGGGATGCCACCACGCTCGCCGAGGGTGTGGTGGCGCGTCCCTGTTCCAGACGCACGATGTAGTCGACCGACATCCCCGCGAGGTCGGCCAGTTCCTCGCGCCGCAGCCCGGCCGCGCGGCGCCCTCGTGCCGTCGGCAGTCCGGCGGCCGACGGGGGCAGCCGGTCGCGCCACGTGCGGATCATCGCGCCCAGTCCGCTTCCTGGTCTTGCCGTCATGTTCCTCATTCTCCCGCGTTCATGGTCGTCGGGGCGGGCGCGAGGGTGGTACTGCCCTTCCTACCGTCGAAGTCTCCCTGGCCCGCGCTTCCCGGCCGCAGGAGGATCGAACGCATGACGATCACTTTCATCACCGGAGCCAACAAGGGTCTCGGACGCGAGACCGCCCGCCGCCTGATCGAGTGCGGTCACACCGTGCTCGTGGGAGCCCGCGACCACGAGCAGGGCGAGGAGGCCGCCGCGGCGCTCGGCGCACGGTACGTTCCCATCGACGTGAGGGACGACGCGTCCGTGGCCGCCGCGGCCGCGGACGTCGCCGAGCACGAGGGCAGGATCGACGTCCTGATCAACAACGCCGGTGTGCACGGCGCCGCCGGCGATCCCAGCGGTCTCACCGCCGCCGACGCCCTCGCCGTCTACGACGTCAACCTTGTCGGCGTCATCCGCACCACCACCGCGTTCCTGCCGCTGCTGCGCCGCTCCGACGATCCTGTGATCGTCAACGTGAGCAGCGGCATGGGGTCCCTCGCCCTCACCCACGACCCCGACCGGCCCGAGTCGCACGTCGTCGCACCGCTGTACACGTCCTCGAAGGCGGCGCTGACGATGCTGACCACGCAGTACGCCAAGGCGCTCGGGGACATTCGCGTCAATGCCGCCGACCCCGGCTACACCGCGACCGACCTCAACGGCCACAGCGGCCCCCAGTCCGTCACCGAAGGCACGGACGCGATCGTGGCACTCGCCACCGAGGGGCCCGGCGCCGGATCCGGGCGCTTCGTCTCCCGCCACGGCGAGATGGCCTGGTCCTGAACCCGTACGGCCCGTACGGCCCGAGCCGTCCGGGCCGTACGCCAAGTCGGTGAATGCCCGGTGACGTCGCACCACGATCGGACCTCACGTATCGGATCTCTGTCCTGTCGTAGTGGGTATGACTCTCACATCTCGCCGTGCACTGCTGGCTCTGCTTGCCCTCGTCGGCCTCTACACCGGAGGCTGGGCCTATGCCGCGCCGAAGAACTGGTATGCGAACTTCCCGGGCCTCGGGTTCAGTTGGCTGCCGCAGCTCGGCCCGTACAACATGCATCTCGCCAAGGACACCGGCGCCATGTTCCTCGCGCTGGCGGTCCTGGCCCTGATCACCATCGGCTACGCACGTCACACGATGGTCGTCCAGATCACCGCTTCGACCTGGCTCGTCTTCAACGTGCTCCACTGCGCCTTCCACATGCAGCACCTGCACGTTTACGGCACCACCGACAAGGTCCTCAACGTCGTGTCCCTCTGCCTCCTGGTGCTCGTCACCGCTGCCCTGTTCATTCCGGAACGGCGACGC
This sequence comes from Streptomyces sp. B3I8, assembly GCF_030816915.1. NCBI lineage: Bacteria > Bacillati > Actinomycetota > Actinomycetes > Kitasatosporales > Streptomycetaceae > Streptomyces > Streptomyces sp. B3I8. The sequence goes on from NZ_JAUSYN010000002.1 coordinate 268,106, forward strand.
GGCACGCGCCCTGCTCCGACCCACGCCACCACATCACGCGGCTGATGGTGAAAGCCGCCGTGATCAAACCCTGCGATCGGGTCGCGGTCAGCGCCCGCCGACTGTCACCGGACATATGAGCATCTCCACAGCCACAGCCCCAGCCACCGACGCCGCCACCGACGCCACGGCGTTCGAGCAGCACCGGGGGATGCTCCTGGGCGTCGCCTATCGCATGCTGGGCAGTTTCGCCGACGCCGAGGACGTGGTGCAGGAGGCCTGGCTGCGCTGGTCGGCGGATGACCGGTCGGACGTCGAGGCGCCCCGCCGGTTCCTGGTCACGGTGGTCACCCGCCTGTCGATCGACCGCATGCGACTGGCCTACCGGCAGCGGGAGACCCAGGTCGGCCCGTGGCTGCCCGAACCGGTGCTCACCGACGAGGGGCGTCCGCTGGGCCCTGCCGAGACCGCCGCGCAGCGTGAAACGCTGTCGCTCGCCATGCTGAGGCTGTTGCAACGGCTCTCGGCACCCGAGCGTGCGGTGTTCGTCCTCCGCGAGGCCTTCGACCTGCCGTACGAGGAGATCGGCGGCATCCTGGGGCTGGGCGAGGCACATGCCCGCCAGCTGTACCGCCGTGGCTCCGCTCGTGTTGCCGGTGGCCATGACCGCTTCACCACCGCCCCGGGCAAACATCGTGAACTGGTGGAGAAGTTCCTGGCCGCGGCCCGTACCGGGGACCGGGCGACGTTGGAAGGGCTGCTGGCCCAGGACGTGACGCTGTGGAGCGACAGCGGCGGCAAGGTCAGTGCGGCACTGCGACCGGTGCACGGTGCCGGGCGCGTGGCCCGGCTGCTGATCGGAACGATCGCCAAGCAGTCCTCCGTCGATTTCCGGATCGCCGAGTTCAACGGACAGAGCGGACTGCAGGTCCGCCTCGGAGCGCGGTGGCAGGTCTGTGCGTTCGAGATCGCCGACGACCGCGTCACCGGCGTGCAGTGGATGGCGAACCCGGACAAGCTCGCACTGCTCACACCGAAGGACTGAGCAGTCTCTGTGTCCGTCGTCACGGCTCGGACTGTCACGCGGGACGCGGTCCCTCCCGTCATCAAGGCGACGGCGGAAAAGGAAACCGGCCCGCTTTCCGCGGGCCGGTGTGATCCCAGGAGAGTCTCCGTGCAACGCATGAAGCCCCGCAATCTCACGCTCGGCGTGATGGCGACCACGGCCGCGGCCCTTGCTGTGGGGGTGCCACTGTCCCTGCACACCGGCGACGACACCCCGGTCGCGGTGACACGCACGGCCACCACGACGCGAGTGAGCCCGGTGACGGGACCGGAAGGCGCCGGACGGCTCGAGTCGGCCGAGCCCCTCGCCCACCTGGACCCGGCGCTGGCGTCGGTGGCCGGACGCGCCGACCGCATCCTGTATCACTCACGGTCCCTGAAGGGGGACGACATCACGGTCAGCGGTGCTGTGCTCACACCGAAGGGCAAGGCACCGAAGGGCGGCTGGCCGGTGGTGTCATGGGCGCACGGCTCCAGCGGCATCGGCGACCGCTGTGCACCGTCCACCACACCCGACGCGGCCGGCAGGATCGACCTGTACGGATACGGTGCCTTCCTCGCCGAGCTGCTCAAGGCCGGTTACGCGGTCGCCGCGACCGACTACGAGGGCCTGGGCACGGCCGGGGAGCACCCCTACATCGTGGCCGACAGCGAGGGCCGCAGTGTCATCGACGCCGCCCGCGCCGCCATCCAGGCCGACCCCACACTGTCGAGGTCGGTCACTTTCGTCGGGCACTCCCAGGGCGGCCAGGCCGCCATCGCGGCCGGTGAGCTCGCCAGGACGTGGGGCCGGGGCCTGGACTTCCGGGGCACGGTCGGGCTGGCTCCGGTGACCAATGTCGGGGTGGCCTACTCCTACGGCACCCCCGGCCCGGTGGACCGGGGTTTCTATCTGCTGGCCCTGCACGGCTTGAAGAGCGTGCATCCCGAGCTTCGGTACGACCGGTTCCTCGGGCGCCAGGCGCTCGCGATGATGCCGCGGGTCGAGAAGGACTGCACCGCGAAGATCTGGAAGGACTTCTCCGCCGACTTCGGCGACAAGCTGAACGACTACCAGTTCGCCCCGCAGTCCCCGGAGGCCGCGCTGAAGATGCAGAGCTGGCTCGACGAGCAGAGTGTGCCTCGCGAGAAGACCTCGAAGCCCATGCTGCTGCTTCAGGGCGACCACGACCCGTCCATCAGGATCGCGGTGACCGAGCAGGCGGTGCGCAACGCCCGCGGGGGCGGTGTCCCCGTCGAGTTCCGGCTGTACCCGGGCAAGGACCACTACTCGGTGCTCACCCCGCGCAGCGCGGGCGGCGCGGCCACCGACGTCGTCGACTGGCTGAACCACCACAGCAAGCACTGACCGGGACACAGAACTCGCACTGCCTCGGTCCACCACCCCGTCGCTGCCCTCCTCACATACCGAGGGCGGCGACGGTCATACAGGGAGACGGACGAATTCGTCGTCCCGAAAGGAGTATCGGACATGGTCGACCCCGCACCTGTCATGCAGCTGTTGGATCAAGCCCACGTCGAGAACGGTCTCGGCCCTTCTCATGTCATGACCGTCAGCATCGCGCTCGAGCCCGGATCGGCCGGATCGCCCCCGCACCGGCACTCCGGACCGGTCTTCGGCTATCTCGTCGAAGGTGAACTCGTCTTCGAGCTCGAAGGTGAGCCGGAGCGCGTCATCCGTGCGGGAGAGGCGTTCTGGGAGCCCGGTGGTGACGTCATCCACTATCAGGCCGCCAATAATCTCCCCGATGCCCGGACGACGTTCATCGCGGTGATGGTCTGCACCCCGGGGAAGGACATGCTGACCTACGTCAGCGCCGAGGAGCTCGTGGAGCGCGCCCACCTGCGCCACCCCCGGCCCGCGTGACAGTACGCGCGGCATGAGTCCGCGCGTCGTAAAGGGGCGGGAACACGGCTCGATGTCGTGTTCCCGCCCCTTTGCCATCAGTGCGTAAGGTGATCGGCCGACCGGCGGCCGCACTGAAGCACTGGACTCAGCTCCGGCGCGGGAACCCCTCGCGCCAGGACTCGTACTGCGGAACCCAACCGACCGCGCGGGCCTTGGCGTTGGACGCTCCGCGTCCCCTCTGCGCCCCCTCCGGCAACTCGGCGACCCCCGGTGCGGGTGCGCCCAGGCCGGAGGCGTAGACGGGCAGCCACTCGGTGGCCGGGGCCGGCTCGTCGTCGACGATGTTGTAGGCGCCGTCGGGCCAGTCGATCGCCTCCACCGTCGCGGCGACCACGTCGTCGATGTGGACGAACGACGTGATCGCCGCAGTGGCCGTCATCAGACCGGCGGCGACCGCGTTGGCCATCCGTGCGCCGGGGGCGTACCACGTGTCGGGCCCGTAGAGCATGCCGTAGCGGAGTACGGTCGCGTGCGGCATCCGGCGCACCGAGCCCTCCATGGCTTCCACGGCCGAGTCCGGCGCGATCGGCTCGTCCTCGGTGGCGGGGGTGTCGCCGGCGTCGTACGCCCAGGCGATGCTCTGCACCATCATGCGGTCCACACCCGCGGCCTCCGCGGCGGCGACGAGGTTCGCCGTCCCCGCCCGGCGGAGACGCGCGTTGGCCTCGGTGTCGAAGTCACTCAGGTCGGTCAGTTCGTGCAGGACGAGTGCGGGGCGGGCCTCCTTCACGACCGCCGCCAGGCGCGGGGCGTCGTAGACGTCGACGACGACGCCTCGGGCTCCGCGCTCGCGCAGATGGTCCAGATTCTCGGCGCGGCGGGTCGTCGCGACGATGTCGTGGCCCGCCTTCGCCAGCGCCGGTATGAGTCTGCTTCCTATGACGCCGGATCCACCGGCGAGAAAGACGCGCATGGTCACCCTTCTGCGTGCTGTGCTGCGTTCTTGCCTGTCATGTGCTGCCTTCGAGTGCGTTGTGGGCCCTCGGCACCGTGCCGAAGCGGCGTGAAGGACCCTGGGCAGGTCAGCCGAGCTGCTCGGACAGCCACTCGTCGAAGGTCTGCCGGCCGAGGCGCGCGCCGGGTCCCGGAAGCAGCGACCCGTCCCGCATACCGCGACCCCAGGCACCAGGGATCGACACCTCGACGACAGGTCGGCGCTGTCCGGTTGCCGCCAGGTAGCGCCGGACCAGGTCCGCCATCCGTTCCTCACGCGGTCCGGCGAGGTCGGGCCCGAGGCCGCGGGGCTCGCCCGCGGCGATGGTGACGAGCTCGGCCGCGACCTCCGCTGCCGCCACCGGCTGCGCTCGCATGCTCGGCACCACTTGCAGCGGGCCGACCTTGCCGTGCCCGACGAGTTGCTTGGCGAACTCGTGGAACTGGGCCGTCCTCAGGAGCGACCAGCCACCCTCATGGGCCGCGGTGAGGATCTTCTCCTGGGCCGCCTTGCCCGCGTAGTAGTTCGCGTCGACCTTCGCGGCGCCGATGATCGAGACTGCCACGTGGTGCGGCACGCCCGCGGCACGTTCCGCGGCCAGCAGATTGCGGGTGACGGTGCTGAAGAAGTCGGTGGACTTCTTCGCCGAGGTGCTGCTGGTCGCCGAGGCGTCGACGACGGCCGACGCCCCGCGCAGGGCCTCCGCGAGGCCGGAGCCGGTCATCAGGTCGATGCCGGAGCCCCGGCTGATGGAGACGGGCTCGTGTCCCGCGGCGCGCACCGCGTCCACGACGCGGCTGCCCAGCATGCCGGTCGCGCCGGCCACAGCGATCTTCACCGTGCCACCGCCGTGTCCTCGATGCGGGCGGGGGCCGGCAGGAGCAGGGTGGGTCGATATCCGTTGTTCATACCCCCATGACCTCGTAGGAGACCCGAATGTGAGGTTGAGGCCTCACAATGCGCCCGGCTACGCGGTCGGGTGTTCGGGTGTTCGGGTGGCTGAAGGAGAACATGATGGAACCGGATGAGCATGACGCACTGCATGCGGAGGTACTCGGCGAGCGACGCTATCTGGTCTCGCTCGCGTTCCGCATGCTCGGAACCGTCGCCGAGGCGGAGGACGCGGTGCAGGAGACATACGTCCGCTGGTATCGGCTCACCGAGGAGGAGCGCGAGGCGATCGAGGTCCCCCGGGCGTGGCTGACGCGTGTGGCTGGCCGGGTCTGTCTCAACGTCCTGGCCTCGGCACGCCGACGGCACGAAAGCTATGTCGGCCCGTGGCTCCCGGAGCCGGTCCCCGCCCATGCCTTCCCGGCGTCGCCGCCCGCCGCCGAGGACCCCTTCGAGCACGTCAGCCTCGATGAATCGGTGAGCACGGCCCTGCTCGTCGTGCTGGAGTCGATGACACCCGCCGAGCGCATCGCGTTCGTCCTCCACGACATCTTCGCGATGCCGTTCGACGAGATCGCCGACGTGGTCGGACGCACGCCGGCCGCGTGCCGCCAGCTCGCCACCTCGGCCCGCCGCAGGGTGCGACAGAGCCGCGCCCGGCGGGCCTCCCGCGCGGAGCACGACGAGATCGTCAGGGCATTCGCCGCCGCCGCCCGCACCGGCCGGCTCGCCGACCTCATCACCGTCCTCGACCCGAAGGTCGTTCTGCGCTCCGACGGGGGCGGCGTGGTGACAGCGGCGCGGAACCCCGTCGTCGGAGCGGAGAAGGTCGCCCGGTTCCTCCTCGGAGCACTCGGCAAGAACCCGGGAGTCACGGTCCTGGAGCAGGAGACACCCGACGGGCTCGGATTCGCGATGTGGGACGAGGGACGGATCGTCGGCGTCGTCACCCTGGAAGAGGCTGCCGGGGCCGTGACCGACATCCGGATGATGATGAACCCGCACAAGCTGACCCTGTGGAACTGACCCCGGCCCCAGCCCGCCGGGGCCGTGTCCGGGACGGAGAACCGACACTCCCGCAGCGGGACGGCAAGCACCCAGGAATGACTCCTGGCCGACTGGGAACGCGAACTACACGATTTCGACGCCCAGTTGGAGGCAGACATGAGGGACCACACATGGCGGATCGTCCCCACGAGCCGGGGCATGAGCGTTCTCTATCTGATCATCGGCGTCGTACTGGCCGTCAACGCCGCATATCAACTGCGAAGCGACGTGGCTGTGTTGCCCGTCATCTCCGGCCTCGCTGCTCTGGCCCTCGTGGTCACCGCTGTCGCGGGTCTGACCCGTCCTGGCTCACACACGCGAACACACTGACGAGGCCGCGCCGTCAGGAGGCGGGTGTCACATCCGCCATCACTCCGCGGGACGAAAAGGGCGGGGGGCGGCCGGCGCATCACCTACTGAGAACATACGAAGGGATGCGTGGATGTGGATGCCTTCATGGCACGCGGATCGGGACTGAAAACCCGTACACCCGGACCGACGCCTGGCCCGGTCACATCCCTGCCGCCCACAGTGGCCCGATGAGGTGAGCACCAGGCACCACGGCCGGGCGCCTCGTAGGATGAACGATGCGGGCTTGTCGTTCCGCTGGATCGAGCGTAACGATTGCAGTAGGCCTGGGCGGCTCCTGTGTCCACCCACGTATGTGTCGACCGTCCCAGGGGCCCGGTCCGGACGGTGCGCGAAAGATACCGACAGGGGACGCACACATGGCCACACTGATCGCAGTGAATGTGGGCATGCCTCAGGACGTACCGTGGAGAGGCCGCATCACTCATACGGGCGTCTGGAAACGTCCCGTGACCGGGCCACGGACGGTGCGTCGCCTCAACGTCGACGGAGACGGTCAGGGCGACCTGAAGGGGCACGGGGGACCTCACAGGGCCGTCCTCGTCTACCAGTTGGACTCGTACCGCTACTGGCAAGAACACCTCGAGCGTGACGACTTCGTCCACGGTCAGTTCGGTGAGAACTTCACCGTCGAGGGCCTGCCGGACGACGAGGTGTGCATCGGGGACCAGTACCGCATCGGCGAAGCACTGTTCGAAGTCACCCAGCCCCGCGTCACCTGTTATCGGGTGGGTCTGCGGATGAACGAACCACAGATGCCCGCCCTTCTGGTGGCTCACGGACGCCCGGGCTTCTATCTCAAGGTCCTCACCGAGGGAGTGGTCGAAGCCGGCGACGAGATCGTCAGGACACGCACGGGTCCGGAAGCCATGACCGTGCGGGAGATCGACGCGCTCCTCTACACGTCCGCACACCCGCGTGCCCAGCTCGAGCGTGCCCTGCGCATCCCTGCGCTGAGCCCCGGCTGGAAGCAGTCCATGCGGTCCCTCCTCGACGACCGCGACACCGGCATGAGTGCCGGGAACAGCGGACTGACCGGGGTGTCGGGGACGCCGCCGCCAGCCTGGCAGGGCTTCCGTCCACTCGAGGTCACTCGGATCACCGTGGAAAGCGCCAGTGTCTTCTCGCTGACCCTCCGAGCGCAGGACGACAGCCCTCTCCCGCCGGCCCTTCCGGGGCAGTTCGTGACCGTTCGCATGCGCCCCGACCCACAGGGATCCCCGGTCATCCGCAGCTACTCCCTGTCCGGCACGCCCGGGGCCGGCACCTACCGGATCAGTGTCAAACAGGAAACAAACGGAGCCGGAAGTGGCTACCTTCGCCGGCACGTAGCGCTTCACGACACTCTCGAAGTCGCCGCCCCACGAGGCAGCTTCGTCCTCAGGACCACCCCCGGCCCAGTGGTGCTCATCTCGGCCGGCGTAGGGGCGACTCCCGTCCTTGCCATGCTTCGCCACCTGGCGGCCACGAAAGACGCGCGACCCGTGTGGTGGATCCACGGAGCACGCAACGGCAGCGAGCATCCTTTCGGGCAAGAGGTCCGCACCCTGCTCGCCGAGCTGCCGGCAAGCCACTGCCACATCGCCTACAGCAGGCCACGCGATGTCGATGCGCGAGGATCCGACTACCAAAGCGTCGGCAGAGTCACTCCCGCGCTACTGAGTTCGTTGGGGCTGCCGGCGGAGGCGGAGACCTACATCTGCGGGCCGGTCACCTTCATGGACGGTCTGACGTCCGCGCTGGCCGCCGACGGTGCCGACCCTTCCAAGGTCCACACGGAGATCTTCGGTTCCGCGGGCTCGATCACTCCGGGCATCGCGCCCACGGAAGCTCCTGCTCCCCACATGCCCACTGTCCTTCCCGGACCCCCCACCGGCCCCTCGGTCACCTTCACCCGTAGCAACATCACGGTGCCGTGGAACGCCGGCTACGGCACGCTCCTCGAGCTCGCAGAAGCCTGCGACGTTCCTGTCCGTTGGTCCTGCCGCAGCGGCGTCTGCCACACCTGCCAGACAGCCCTCGTATCGGGCCAGGTCGACTACGATCTCGATCTTGTCGATCCCCCGCCGGGCGGCAGCGTCCTCATCTGCTGCTCGCAGCCGACAGCCGACATCCTTCTCGACCTTTGACCTTTGCCCTTTGACCTTTGACAGGGACGGCTCGGGCCGACATGGCGGACCCGGTCCTGGCCGACGAAGTCACGGCGCGGAACGCCGACCGGGGCTGCGGCTTCTACACGTACGTCCGCATGTCGGCGAAGCGCGGCTCAAGCCGTTGATCGCCCGGCGTGGCGTCACCCCCGGGCCTGTGCCCCAGCCTTGATCGGCTGCACCACCAAGCGGGACACTGACCAGGTCAGGAGATCCTGGACTCTTCGGGCGTGGTCGCATGAACCCCGGCGAGCAGACCGGTGGACTGGCCCACCTCGATGAGGTAGCCGTCGGGGTCGCGGAAGTAGCAGCGCAGCTCGGAGCCCCGGTCGACGGGTCCGGTGAGGAAGTCGGCACCGTTCGCGGCGGCATGCGCGCAGAAGGCGGCGATGTCGGCCACTCGCACATTGAGGAATCCGGAGACACGCTCACCACTTCGCGGGGCCTCGAGTGTGACGCCAGGCTTGTCGGGGGTGGGACCGCCGCCGGGGTTCATGATGATCCAGGTGTTGGCGACCTTGACGATCGCCGGGTTCTCCTCCATCACGACCTCGCCGCCGAAGACGTCGGCGTAGAAGCGCCGGGACACCGCGACGTCGCGCACCGTCAGGAAGTGTGTGAGAAGCAGGCCCTGTTGAGGAGCGGGGAGAGCGTCACCGTTGTGAAGTGTCATGGTCCGTCGTCCTTTCTTGGGCCCGTGCGGCCGAAGACCTGACCGGGCAGGCTCCCGGTCCGTGACACCGGGGCCCGCGTGCACGACGCCCGGCCTCCGTACGGTCAGTGCTGCGACAGCGCCTGGAAGGACGCCCAGGGGGTGTGGCCGTGCAGGGTGAAATCGGCCCGGACGGCCGCGCCGGGCTGCATCAGCTTCTGGTGCACCACGGGGTGGCGGCCGGGGTGGGAGACGACGAGCATGAGGTGCCCCTCGGGCAGGCCGGTCACGGCGTATTCCCCCTGCGTGTTCGTCGTGGTCCGCACCAGCTGCCGGCCGCGGCCGTCCATGACGGTGACGACGGCATGACGGACGGGTTGCCGCTCGTCGTCACGGACGGTGCCCTCCAGCATGGGCAGCGGCTCGCCGAAGTGGTGGTGAGGGCGGACCGGAAGCGCGGTCGGTGCGGGAATCTCCACGGACGGATCCTCGGCCGGGGGCTCCGGAACGTCCTGCTGCTCCTCCTCCGCGTTCTCCGTGAGGTGCTCGCGCCGATGCCGCCACGCGTCGAGTGCCAGCAGGGTTACACCCGCGGCGATCCACGCGCAGAGCACGAGGACCGGTCTGAGCACTTCCGCGCCGTCGAAGTACAGCAGCCCTCTGAGGGCGTCCACCGCGTTGCCCAACGGCATCACGGCGTGCAGGTCCTGGAAGAACGTCGGCAGCAGTGGGACGGGAGCCACTCCACTGGTGGGGACGCTCAGCACGATGAACAGACCCATCCCCACGAGGGGGAAGAACTTCCGCGTGAAAGGCGCGACACCGGCGGAGAATGTGCCGACCGCCATGGTGAGCAGGAAACCGATCGCCATCGCCGAGGGGTCGTCGGGGAGGTAGTCCAGCCATCTGCCGACGAGATAGCCCACCGCGCCGAAGAACGCGGCGACGCCCGCGATCGTGATCACCTTCCGGCGGCGGTCGAAGGTCACCACCCGCAGCAGGGTGGTGGCGAGGATGTAGCCGGGGACGCTCCAGGCGACGCCGAGGTAGACCAGGGTGGTGCCGTTGCGATCCTTGCTCACTGTGGGTGCCACGTCAGTGATCGTGAGCTTGTGGTGGTCGCGCGCCGCCAGCTCGGTGAAGTCCTGGGCCAGCGCCTGTTCCAGCGATGTCCCGTTGGCCTGAGCCACGTACAGCACGGGGTGCCCGCTCTCGGCGGCGTAGCCCGCCACGGCGTCCCGCCGGAGCACCGCCCTGCGGGCCTCCCCCGCGTTCGCCACGGCCGTGACGTCGAACCCGCCGGGATGCGCCTTCCGCAGGGCGCCGCCGATCACGCGTTCCGTCCCGGGGTGGGCGACCACGACCCTGGCGTCGTGCGGCCGGGGCGCGTGGAAGGCCGACGTGAAGCAGAACAGGAGGCCGAGGAAAAGGATCGTCGGGAACATCAGGGTTTCGGCCAGCGTCCTGAGCAGGGACGTGCCGTCGGCGCGCACCTCACGGTGTCTCACAGGACCGCCCCCCGCACGCCGAGCGCCCGTGCGCGACCACATCCTGGCCGGTGAACGACCGGTACACGCCCTGTGGCTCCGCGCTCCGTGACCGCCCTGCGTGGTGCAGCCCGCTCCATGAGACCCCTTCGTCCTTCGCACGCGACCGTCCCCGGTGTGCTCGCCTGGTTAATGTACCGATCGGCACAACAATACTTCGCGGACTCTATGCGTACCGACCGGTACAGTCAAAGTCATGGCTCGTCCGGTCAATGTCGAAAAGCGCGCCGCGTTGCTGCGGCAGGTCGTGACGCATCTGCAACGTCATGGGCTCGCCCAGATGTCGCTGAGTCCGCTCGCCGAATCCCTCGGCACCACCAAGCGAATGCTTCTGTACTACTTCGGCAGTCGCGAGAACCTGCTGGCGCAGGCGCTGCTCGCCAACCGGCCCGACGCGCAGGCGATGTTCGACGACGTCCACGACGAGGTGGCCCTGCGCCGGGCCGCCCACGCGCTGTGGGAGGCGATGACAGTGGGGGAACAGGCCGGACCGGTCCGCATGCTGCTGCAGCTGCTGAGCCTGGCCGCCACCGACCCGGAGCAGTACGGCGCGCTGGCCTCCGACACCGTCGAGGTCATGATCGGCCCGATCGCCGCCGCCTGCGTCCGGCTGGGCCACCCGCCGGAGCAGGCCCGGGCCGCGGCCACACTGCTCGTCTCCGGCCTGCGCGGTCTGTGCCAGGACCGCCTGGTGACCCATGACGTCGCCCGTACCGACGCGGCGGCCGACCGCCTCATCGACGCGGCCACCGCGGCGTTCGGCTGACCCGGCACGCCGACCGCTGCACCGGCTCGGACGAGTGACCGGCCGAGGGACTGTTCGAGGTCCTCGACGTGTCCGACCCCGGGCCGAGCCGCTCGTGGGGTTGTTGTGCTCCCCCGCGTGCAGAGGTCGGCATGAGTGGCAACGAGCCGGCGCGGTTGCGTGACCGGCGTCGCGAGTGTGCTGCGCCCGGCGGACGGCCTCGCGGCTGGAGGCGGGGCACAGCGCCTTACTGGTGCCGCGCGGTGACGTCGGCATCAGGAAGTCGGCTCTGCCGGACCGCCTGGTGGCGCGCGTAGCCGACGGCCTTGACGGCGTACACCCGGAACGGGATCACCGACGACGTTGGTTCGGGTACGGCCCGGCCCGGGATATTGAGCGTGCCGGTGGCGTACGGCCAGGGTCAGGTGGCCGACGAGCGAAGCGATCACCAGCGCGGGGACGATCAGGATGTGGAGGGTGTCGAAACGGGCGACCAGGTCCTCGCCCGGGAACTCGCCGCCGAAGAGGAAGAAGGACACGTACGTCCCGACGATCGGGATCGGGATCGGGATCGGGATCGGGAGGATCGTGCCGTTCACGACCTGCGGACCGGTTCCGGACAGCAGGTCGTCGGGCAGGTCGTAACCGGTCAGGCCGCCGAACATGGCCAGGACGAGCAGCAGGAACCCGAACACCCAGTTCAGCCGAGCCTCTCCCCCGTCCGCTCCTGCCCCGGCTCGGCCGGCCGGCTGTCGTTGCCCCTCTCTTCACCCTTCATTTCCGCGTCGCCGAAGCTCGAGCTCGCTGGGTCCGATGGCGCCGCAGAACCGACTCGTCCACGGCTGTACTGTTCCGGCACGATTCGTGAACCGCTTTTGATGCGCGGCAGAACTTTCGATGCCCGGCAACGCTTTCGTCGGCCCCTGCGACAGTCGCTGTGGCAGTCGGTCAGTGAGGCACGAGCAGCATCAGGGCCGTCCCCAGCGCCGTCGCTCCGTCGCGGACGTGACCGTAGGGATTCGTGGCGGCGGCGCGGCGTGCGGCGTCCGGGGCGGACCGCAGTGAGGGCATGGGGCGGGTCAAGGACCGTATGGCGCAGGCCAGGAGGTACACCGTCAGCAGCCCGGTGACCCAGGCGGCCGGCACCGGTACCCCGGTGGCGTGGCCGGGAGTCGTGGTGCCGTGCGCGGCCGGGGCTGCCGCCAAGGTCTCGTGGGGCGGCATCCCCGCGCCGTGGTGCGTGCGCGACATCCAGGCCATCGCGACCATGCCGACTGCGTGCGGCAGCCGGCCGACGATGTCCGTCACTCTGTTCGCCGAGTGATGGCGGAGGGCGGTCAGCGGGAACCACAGTGCGGCGAGCATGAGAACAACCGTCGCGACCCGGCCGGACAGCGGTCGGCCGAGGCTCCAGGGCATGGCCGCCATGGTCACGGACATGGCGGAGTGCAGGAGGTGGTCCACCCGGTCACGGCGTCCGGCCTTCGGCCACCGGACGCAGTGCCACAGCGCCTGCACTGCGGCGAGGGCGAAGAGCACCGTCAGCATGACGTGCACGACATCGACGGGAGTGAGCATGCCGCGGGTCAGACGGCGGGACGCGGAGCCGCGTCACCGTGTCCCTGTCCGCATCCGTGCCCGCGCCCGTATCCGTGTCCGCGCCCGTATCCGTGTCCGCGCCCGTATCCGTGTCCGCGTCCATGAAGGAAGTGGTCGTGCGCTGGGCTCCTGGTCGACACGGTGTGCACCTTTCCTGGTCCAAGGACCTGCCACGTCTCTGACCGGACGCGCGGTTGTTCCGTGACACGGCTCGCTCACCACCGGTCAGAGATGCGGTTCACCGGGCGTTCCGTGACACGCGCCCGGTCCTTGATGTCGACGTGGTGACACGTGGGCCTCCCCGGGCCCCGCCGGGCACCCGCCCGGAGCACCCGACCGCGGAGACCGTCACCCAGGGCGCGGCGTTGGGCATCGACGACCTGGAGCGCTTCGGCATGCCCTTCGCCCGCGAGGGGGACGGCCGCATCTCGCAGCGCTGCTTCGGCGCGCACAAGTACCGCCGCACCGCTTTCGCCGGCGACTGCACCGGCCTCGAGATCCAGCACACGCTCGTCCGGCGCGCGAGCCGGCTGGACGTGGGCATACTCGACACCGTCTGCATCACCCGCCTCCTCGTCCACGACGGTGCCGTCTTCCCACGGCCGGCCGGCCCGGGCGGCGGTCGAGGACGGAGACACGTTCGTGGTGGCAGGGCACGGCTTCCGGGGGATGCGCCGCGTGCTGGGCGGCCCGGTGCCCTCCGCCCCGCGGTGAGCCCACGTCAGATCAGCGCCGAGGTGGCGCCGCCGTCCACATAGAGGGTGGCGCCGCTGATGAACGAAGCGTCGTCGGCGGAGCGCATGAGGACGGCCGCGGCGACCTCTTCCGGCGCGCCCATCCGCCGCATACCCGCCATGTGGGTCCGGACCCGCTCCTCACGCATCTCGGCGAACCGTGCGCGTCGTGCTCGGCACCGAGCGACTTACGCACCATGGGGGTGTCGATGGTTCCGGGGCTCACCACGTTGACCCGGATGCCTCGCGTCCCGTAGTCGAGGGCCGCTTCGGAACTGCCGCGCGATGACGTCGGATGCCGCCGACGGGGACGCGGCCGAAGGCGCCGAGGGCCTCGTGCAGGCGCCTCGGCCACGCCATGACCGTGGCCCGGCCGCACCTCGGCCGGGCCACGGTCGTATCCCCGTGAGGTCTCAGCTCCTGACGCGCGGTGCGAGGGAGGCGAGTTCGCGCAGTATGTCCTCGACGCGCTGCTTGGCGTCCCCGAACAGCATCGAGGTGTTGTCGCGGTGGAAGAGCGGGTTCGGTACGCCGGCGTATCCCGAGGCCATCGACCGCTTGAAGACGACGACCTGGTCGGCCGCCCACACGTGCAGCACCGGCATGCCGGCGATGGGGCTGGCCGGGTCTTCGGCGGCCGCCGGGTTGACGGTGTCGTTGGCGCCGATGACGAGCACGACGGAGGTTCCGGTGAAGTCGCCGTTGATCTCGTCGAGTTCGAGGACGATGTCGTAGGGCACCTTGGCCTCGGCCAGCAGGACGTTCATGTGGCCGGGCAGCCGGCCCGCGACCGGGTGGATGGCGAAGCGGACCTCGGTGCCGCGCGAGCGGAGCCGGCGGGTCAGCTCGGCGACGCCGTGCTGGGCCTGGGCGACGGCCATGCCGTAGCCGGGCGCGATGATCACCGAGTCGGCGTCCGCCAGCAGTTCGGCGGTGGCGGCGGCGTCGGTCTCACGGTGTTCGCCGAGGTCCGCGGCCGCGGCCGCGGACGCCTCGATGCCGAAGCCCCCGGCGATGACGGAGAGGAAGGAGCGGTTCATCGCCTTGCACATAACATAGGACAGATAGGCACCCGAGGAGCCGACCAGCGCACCCGTGATGATCAGCAGGTCGTTCTCGAGCAGGAACCCGGACGCGGCGGCGGCCCAGCCGGAGTAGCTGTTCAGCATAGAGACCACGACCGGCATGTCCCCGCCGCCGATGGACGCGACCAGGTGCAGCCCCAGGGCCAGCGCGACGACGGTGACGAGCACCAGCAGCCACAGCGCCGGGCTGATCACGAACCACACCGTCAGCACCGCGAAGACGCCGAGGGCTCCGAGGTTGATGGCGTTCTTGCCCGGCAGCACCAGCGGACTGGACCTGATCCGCGCCGACAGCTTGAGGAAGGCGACGACCGAACCGGTGAACGTCACGGCGCCGATGAAGACGCCGATGAACACCTCGGCGGAGTGGATCCCGGCGAGGTCGCGCATCCTGAGCGACAGCGCCTCGGTGCCGCTGGGGTCGTGCTCGACGTCGAAGTAGCCGTTCCAGCCGACCAGTACGGCCGCGAGCCCGACGAAGGAGTGCAGCAGCGCGATCAGTTCGGGCATCCCGGTCATCTCGACCACGCGGGCACGGTGGAGCCCGATCCCACTGCCGACGGCCATCGCGGCGAGCAGCAGTACGACGTGTCCGGTGCTGAGCCCGTCGTCGATGGCGAGCACCACCGTGGCGGCCAGCGCGACGGCCATGCCGGCCATTCCGAAGAGGTTGCCGACCCTGGCGGTCTGGTGCCTGGACAGTCCGGCCAGTGCCAGGATGAAGAGCAGGGCGGCGACGATGTACGCCGCGGACGCGGCGGTTGCGACGGACACGGGTCAGCCTCTCGTGAACATGGCGAGCATGCGGCGGGTCACCGCGAAGCCACCGAAGATGTTGATCGACGCCAGCAGGACCGCGGCGGCCGACAGGACAGTGACCACGGTGTCGCCGTGACCGAGCTGGAGCAGTGCCCCGACGACGATGATTCCGCTGATCGCGTTGGTCACCGACATCAGCGGGGTGTGCAGCGCGTGATGCACGTGCCCGATCACGTAGTAGCCGATCACGATCGCCAGCGCGAACACCGTCAGGTGGCCGAGCAGTGCGGACGGCGCGAACCCGGCGAGCAGGAACAGCAGTACGGCGCCGGTCCCGACCGGGGCCACGCGCCGCGTCAGTTCCTGCCGCGGCGTCGGTGGCGCCTTCGCCTCGGCGGTCGCGGCAGGCGCGGCGGCCGCCCTCGGCGCCGCCGCGGGGGCCGCCGAGACCTGTACCGGCGGTGGCGGCCACAACAGGTCGGTGCCACTGTCCAGGGCGCGCGTCACGGTGATCGAGCGGATCACGACGTCGTCGAGGTCCAGGACCAGCCGGCCGTCCTTGCCCGGGGTCATCAGCGTGAGCAGGTTGACCAGGTTGGTGCCGTAGAGCTGCGAGGCCTGCGCCGGCAGCCGGCCGGCGAGGTCGGTGTAGCCGATGATCGTGACACCGTTGGCGGTGGTCACGACCTGGCCGGCGACGGTGCCCTCGACGTTCCCGCCGTTGGCGGCGGCCATGTCGACGATCACCGAGCCGGGCTTCATCGACGCGACCATCTCCGCGGTGACGAGCCGGGGCGCGGGACGCCCCGGGATCAGCGCGGTGGTCACGACGATGTCGACGTCCGCGGCCTGCTCCGCGTAGAGCTTCGCCTCCAGTGCCTGGTAGTCCGCGGCCATCTCGGTCGCGTAGCCGGTGCCGGCTCCGGAGTCGGTGGAGGGTGCCTGGACCGGGAGGTACTCCCCGCCCAGCGACCGCACCTGGTCGGCCACTTCCGGGCGCGGATCGGTCGCCCGGACGATCGCGCCCAGGGAGCCGGCCACCCCGATCGCGGCCAGTCCCGCGACGCCGGCGCCGGCCACGAGGACCTTGGCGGGCGGGACCTTGCCCGCCGCGGTGACCTGTCCGGTGAAGAACCGTCCGAAGACGTGGGCGGCTTCCATCACCGCCCGGTAGCCCGCGATGTTGGCCATGCTGGAGAGGACGTCCAGCGACTGCGCCCGGGAGATCCGCGGGACGGCGTCCATCGCCAGTGCGGTGACCGGCAGCGTGGCGAGGTGGTCGACGAGCGCCCCGTCCAGCCGCGGCGAGAGCATCGCGATCAGCGTCGCGCCCGTCCTGAGCCGTGAGAGCTGTTCCTTCGAGGGGGCGTTGACGCCGAGCACGATGTCGCCGAGTGTTCCGGCGTCCTGGATCGTGGCTCCCGCCTCGGCGTAGGCCGCGTCCGCGAACCCCGACCGCTCTCCGGCCCCGGGAGCGACGACCACCTCGTAGCCGAGTTTCAGCAGGCGCGCGACGGTGCCGGGCGTCGCGGCGACCCGGGTTTCGCCGGGTCGGGCCTCTCGGAGTACGCCGACAATCACATTTGCCTCCTGGGCACGGTAGGAACGCGGTCGAGGGACGGCCGCGGTCACACGTCGGTGAGCCGGACTCCCGCGTGGGACTTGTGGCGCCGGTTCATCGAGATGGGGTTCGCGGTCAGCGCCTCCACCTGGTGGGCGTTGCGCAGCCGGCCGCCGTACACGCCGCGGACGCCCGGGATGAGGGACGCGAGGTCCTGGACCAGATCGGTCGCCTCGCGCACGTCACCGAGGACAAGGACGTCGGTGTCGACCGACGTGACGGCGGGGTCCTCCAGCAGCACTGCGGACACGTGGTGGAACGCGGCGACGACCGTCGAGTTCGGCAGGACGCCGGCCGCCTGTTGTGCGGCGGAGCCCTCGGCCACCGGCCGGGCGAAGGCGCCCTGCGCGTCGAAGCCCAGGGGGTTCACGCAGTCCACGACGACCTTGCCGGCGAGTTCGTCCCGCAGCGACACGAGGAGTTCGCGGTGGCCGTTCCACGGTACGGCGACGATCACCAGGTCGCCGGCGGCGGCCGCCTCGGCATTGGTGGCGCCCCTGGCGGACGGGCCCGGTTCCGCGGCGGTCCCGGCGGCACGGTCGGCGGAACGGGAACCGAGGACGACCGTCAGCCCGGCGGCGGCGAATCGCCGGGCGCGGCCCCGGACCTGTGGGCCGGTGCCGCCGCGTACCGAGACGGTGGTCCCGTTGAATCTCGAGCTCATGCCCGTCTCCTGGACCGTGAAGGCGGGAGTCGCCGCGATGCGTCGTCCGAGTTCGAGGTCGCCGTCGATGCCGACCCGGTCGGACACGTCGTCGAAGGGGACCCCTCCGCCGGCCAGCCGCATGAAGAGCGACGACTCCAGACGGAGGGAGACGTCCGGATCGCGGGAGATCGCGGTGACGACCCTCGCCCGGTCAGTGACCTCGACGTACAGCGTGCGCCTGACCGGACCCGTCAGCTCGAACGCCACGAGCGAGCCCTGCGGCGCGCGGCCGCGCTTGCCGGCCACGAAGCCCAGCGCCCCGACGGCCTCATCGGGCGAGGCCTCGGCGGCCGGTCCCCCGTCGTTGCCGGGCCGGCCGACGGCGTACCGGATGTCCTGGTCGTGCATCCAGCAGTCGAAGACCCGGATCCGCATGAAGGACGCGTGTGTGCCCTGGCCCGCGGGGGTCCATGACGACGAGGCGAAGTCCTCGTCGGACATGGCCTTCAGGGCCGCGAGCCGTCCGGCGGTCGTCGTGCGGAACTGCCGGAGGAGTTCGTCCGGGCTGCAGGAGCGGTGGTGCTCGACCCATGCCTCGTTGGTCACGCCGATCGGGTTGCGCACGTGCGGGCGCTCGATGTCCGCCCCGGCGGAGGCCACCACCTGCGCCATGCGGTCCTGTATCCCGTCCACGCCGCCCTCGAGCATCCTCTCCGTACCGAGGATGTGGGCCAGGGTGTCCTTGACGTCCCAGCCGGGGAGGACAGAGGTCTTCCACTGATCGGCCGTCAGCTCGCCGGTGAGGGCGTCCGGTTCGGCCCGGATCGCGCGCGGCGTCTCGGTCAGGTCGTGCTTCGTCGTCACTTGAAGGCCTCCGTCCGCACGCGCTGGGGGTCCTGTCGCCGAAGTCGATGACCTCGCCACGGTCGAAGCTAACCCAGCCGCGTGCTTCGAGGTAGGGCCGGATCGTCGTGGTGATGTATTCCTCGTCGGCCGGGGTCTTGGGGTGCTGGAGCTCGCACAGGTGGGGGAATTCGTCCCACGCCGTCACCGCCCGCCACAGCCGGATCGCGGCATCGGCCATGGGCGGGTCCATCAGCACCGGGCCGAACGCGCAGTGCCCGCCGGGGAAGAACAGCGTCGGGACGCCGTGTCCCGAGGCGTCGAGCACGCGCTGGTGGTCGGCCTTGATCTCGTCGTTGGTGGTTTCGTCGGCGACGGCCGGGTCCACCACCGCCGGGTCGGCGCCGATGCTCTCCAGCAGGAGCCGGGCCACGACGGGGTCGTGGGGGCGTCGGCCCCGCACGTGCAGCGCCTGCCCCGCGGCCGGCAGCCACGTGTCCAGCGACTCCGGACCGGTACGGCGCACGTACGCCGCTATCCGCATCATCGACCAGCCGTAGGACCACTTACGCTCCCACAGGTGCTTCTTGCCCTCGACCCGGTTGACCTCCTCCAGGCTGAAGAAGCGCCAGTTGATCACCAGGCCGGTCTGCCGGCGCACCTCGCGCATCCACGATTCCGGTCGCCTCCGAAGCCAGCCTGCTGTGCACCGGGATGCACCGCTCGCGCCGGGCCACGAAGGCGGAGACGAAGGCCAAGGAGGCACGCGGATGAACCTCGCCCCCGACGGTTCGGCCATACGCGGCACCCGGCGGAACTCGCCCGCCTCGGTACGTCGCCGGACGCCATTCTGGACCGCATCCGCACCCTGCTGCGCCACGAGCGGCAGCTCACCGGGGAACTCTCGCACGAGCTGCGTACACACTGAGCCGGATCATCGCCGAACTCGACCGGTGGCGGACCCGTCCCCGCACAGCCGACCAGACCCGCGCTTCCCGCGAGGTCATCGCGGATGCCGCCGAGTCCATGCGCACCCTCTGCGACACGCTCCTGGACGACACCCGGGGCGGCACACTCACCGCTCCGGGCTCCTCCGAGGTGCTGCCCACACTGCGCCATCCCACCGAATCCCTGGACATGCCGGGCAACGTGACGCTCACCGCCGACGGACCTCCTCTTGTGGCCGGAGTTCCGCCCGCCCTCCTCGAACGCGTCGTCAGCCCGCTCCTGGCCGACGCCTGCCGCTACGCCCGCTCCAGCGTCGCCGTCCGCGCCTGCTCCGCACCCGACGGCGTACGCGTGGAGATCACCGACGACGGACCCCCGGTGTACCAGCCGCGTTCACCGGACAGCTCTTCGAACCCGGTCGACGCGGCGACCCCGACGACGGGCACGGCGGAGCCGGCCTGGAGCTGACGCCGGCTCGACGCCTCGCCCACTCCGCCGGCGGCGAAGTGACGCACGACCCCGGACACACCCCCGGGACACGGTTCCTGGTCAGCCTGCCTGCCGGGGGACGGCAGGCCCGCTCGACGATCCCGCGTGTCACGGCATGGCGTCGGCCGGACGTCCTTGCGAGACGGCCAGACAGCCGACGAAGCCGAGAATGGCCACCGTCCAGGACAACGTGACCGGTTCCAGACCCAGGTCGAGCCGACGGGCGCCGGGTTCGTCGGTCGGGCCACCACCCTGCGCATACCTCGTGCACGCGCGACTGCGGCAGGAATCACGAGCCGTCAGCCCGACCGACATCACGGTCTGAAGGCCAGTGACTTCCCGACCCTCGGGGAAAGAAGCCCTCACCGCGGTGGCATCAAGAGAGCCCCTCGTGCCGCAAAGTGAAGGCTGGTCCGCGGTGGCGGAACACCGGGAGGAATGCCGAGTTGGGCGGCAGGGTCGAAGGTTCCTCGCGTGGCGCACTCTCGTGACTGCCGTCCCTCGCCCGTCCCGGCCGAGGACGGGGTTCTTCCGCCGCCCATTCGGTGTCCTCGTCCAGACGCAGGGCGTACATGAGTAACTGCATGCGGTTGCGCACGCCGGTCTTGGCGCGAATTCGCCGGAAGTAGGTGTCGACAGTATGCCGACTGATCTGCATGCGTTTCGCGATCGCGGAGTACGTCAGCCCGTTGGCCATATGCGCCAGCACCTGTCGTTCCCGCAGGCTGAGCGACGTCCAGGCACCATCGGTGATTTCGCCCATTCGCATACCGTCTTCCTGGTCGTCGAGTGAGTGTCATCGCCCTTCAACGGAGGGCGTACACACCGCGCCTCTCGCACGTAGAGGTAGGGGGACCCGAGCAGGCCGCACGAAGCGAGTCGTGCGTTCCGCGCGCTCTTCGCGAGTTGAATCCTCACAGAGAAACCGCCGGCGGGGTCTCGGCCGCCCCCTCATCAACCTGCCGGACATCAAGAGGACAAGACACGTAACGGGAAAAGGGAACAAAGGGCCGCAGCTGTCGATGAGGCCTGCAACGGCTGAACCAACAAAGGAGACAGCTCGTCCCGGACGGCAGTGCACCGGCCCGGATCCGGCACCTTCGCCAGGAGCCCGGTCTCCGTGCGTCAGTCGTGCCGGGTGCGCCGGGTGCCGGTCGCCATCCAGCCCACCGCTCCAGTGCGCGGACCACTTCGCCGGGAGCGGGAATGTCGTACGGAGGCCTTCGACAGTGTGCCGCATCTCCTGCCTTGCGCCGCCGCGTTGAGGGAGGGCCACCTCCGCCTCAGTGCCCGGAAGGACGGTTACCCCGCGCGTGGAGGTGAGAGTCCATGGCGGGCGACGCCACGTACCGCGCGTCCGGCAGGCTGCCACTTGACGCCGGGTGCCAGTGGTGTCGAAGGCTGCTCGGATCCTCCGCTCCGGCCGGCGTCCCAGGCGGACTCCGGCACATCACCAGTGAGCGGTCGCCGCGTTCCCGGGCCGGGACGGCGACCGGCAGGAAGGGACGGAACACGGAAAACACCGCCTCCTCGGCGGTGATCCCGTCGACGCCCTCGTGGCCCACCACCGCGGGCGCTGTCTCAGTGCCAGGCCACAGGCTGCGCCCGGTTCCGGTGCGCGTCCGGCCCTGACCGTCGGGGTGCTCGGCGGACGTGGCGGGGCGGGCGCCTCCAGCGCAGTACCGGACTTCACCCTCGGCGAGCCTTCACACGGGCTCCCGCCACCCGAGCGAATGCCGTCTCGCGCGGACGGACGAGGAGTACACGCGGCGCGGACCCAGAGGCAACCAACGACCGCGACCAGGGCGATTCGCACAACCGTCAGCGCGCCCAGCCGGCGAGAAGGGCCATCGTGAGCTCCCGTGCGCGGAACCGGCTGATGGAGATGGCGAAAATCGGCCGGCCGAGAATCGCATCGGCCGGATTCCCAGGCACATGGCGGCTGCGGCGCCATGGCGATTCCAATCGGTCACCACACGCGACGGATGCGACCGGCTCCACACCTCCACGGAGATCGCCCTCCCCCGGAGTTGGCATCGATGCCTCGCCAACGGGGCAGGTTCAGCCCGCTCACCAGGCACGACGCGGTTCGACGCCCACTGTGTCACGTATTCGCGTTACTTGCGCCGGCCGCACCGATGCGGATCTAATCAATCCGGTCGACTCGGTCCGGTCCATGTCGGTTTCATGCCGCATTCATCCGGCGCATGCCTCACTCCCACCAGTGCCGGACTCACCCTTCGCTCATTCCCTCACCCTCCCATTCTTCCGGAAACTTACACCCCGGGGTTTTCGTCGTGCCGCAGACTCGAATGTATTCCAACTCAGCCTTGTCCGAGAAACCACCGGTGCTCGAAGAGTGGTACCGGCGTCACCTCGACCGAGCGGAACGGGACATCAGTTCCAGCGGAGTGCTTCCCTATACGTACGCCGAGATGCGTCGGCTGACCGGTCTCGGTGCGACAGACCTCGACGACCTCCTGGTCGACGACAGCACCTCTCAGGGATCGCCCGAACTGCGCCAGGCCATCGCCGACCGTTATCTGTCGGGCCGGGCCGAACGGGTCATGGTCACCCATGGCTCGAGTGAGGCGATCGCCCTCACGCTGGCGACACTCTTACAGCCGGGTGACCTCGTGGTACTGCCGGACATGCTGTACCACGCACTGGTCCACTATCCCGAACTGGCCGGCTGCCGGCTGCGCCTCCTGCCTCTGGACCACTTCACCGCTGCCGGAACCGACCCCGGGGCCATGGACCGGGCGATCCCGCCGGACACCCGGGCCGTCATCGTCAACTTCCCGCACAATCCCACCGGTACAACGCTGACTCCGGCCGCGTACCGACGGCTCATCGACCGGGTGCGGGAGGTGGGAGCGGTCCTGGTGTGGGACGCGGCGACCGCGGAGATCTCCTGGAGCGGCCCGGTCCTGCCGGACCCAGGTCTGGAACATCCGGACACCATCAGCTACGGCACGCTCTCCAAAGCCTTCGGGCTGCCGGGGCTACGGGTGGGATGGTGCACCGCCCCTCCCGAACTGATCGAGCGCAGTTTCGCCCTGCGTGACCGCAGCACCCTGTTCCTGTCCCCGATCGTGGAGACGATCGCCACGGCGGCGATGCGCTCGGCGGACGCCCTCGTCGAGCCGAGGCGGGACCGCGCTCGTGCCAACCTCGCCGTACTGGAGCGATGGGTCGCGGAACACGAAGGGCTGGTGACCTGGAAGCCGCCGCAGGGAGGGGTCTGCTGCCTGCTGGAACTCTCCGGCGTCACGGACTCGGAGCGGTTCTGCCTCGACCTCCTGGAGCAGGACGGGACGTTGCTGGTACCCGGTACCGCGTTCGGGCGTGAGGGCACCGTCCGGCTCGGCTTCGGCGGTGGCGAGAAGGACTTCACCGACGGGCTGATGTCTCTTTCCCAGCTGCTGCGAGCCGGAGGAGGACCGCGTCGATGACCGCACCCGGCCCCGTCGCCGAGTCCGACGCACTGCTTGAGTCGTGGCGATGTGTCGTGGCGCGCCACGGTGAACGTATCGCCCTCAGCAACGGTCGGCGCACCCTGACCTATCGCCAACTGGCCGCGGTCGCACAGCGGATCGGGGGCCGGCTGGCCGCTGCCGGTGCTGCCCCGGGGCGGCAGGTGATGCTCCAGGTGAACGCTCCCATCGATGCCGTCATGAGCATGTTGGGTGTGCTGGAAGCGGGCGCGGCCTTCGCCCTGCTGGAGGACGGGTTGCCGCAGGCGGCTCGGGCGGCCCGAATGGACCGGGTCAGCGCCGTGCTGTCGGCCGGACGCGGACAGCCGGCGGACGCGTTGCCCCTTCCGTGGGTCGACCTGGCCCCGGAACTGGACGGCGTAGAACCGGACGGACCCGTGCCCGCCGGGGGCATATGCCCGGGCCCGGCGGCATACGTGATGTTCACCTCCGGCTCCACCGGTCGCCCCAAAGCGGTCGAGATCGGACGCGACGCGCTGCACGGCTTCTCGCTCGCCGCTGCGGACCGCCTCGCGCTCCGCCCCGGGGACCGGTGGCTGCAGCTGGCCTCCCTGGGCTTCGACGTGCTCATCGAGGAGGTCTTCCCGGCATTGATGACCGGGAGCACAGTGGTCTGTCGCCCCGACAGCGTTGCGCCGGACCCGCAGGAACTGCACGCCATGCTGAGCGACATGGGTGTCACGATCGTGGAATTGTCCACCCAGTACTGGCGCGAGTACGCCCGTTGGCTCGACGTCCGGAACGAGACGACACCACCTGGACTGCGGCGTGTGCTCGTCGGAGGTGAACGAATGGATCCCGACGACTGGCGCCGCTGGGAGCGCTCCGGACACGCTCCCCTGGTGCACGTCTACGGGCTCACCGAGTGCACCGTCACCTCGACCATGTACGACGGCCGGCTGCCCGCGGACGCCCAGGAAGTACCCATTGGCACACCGCTCGCCAACGCCGAGGTCACCGTACGTGGCGCCGACAGGCTACCGGTCACGCCCGGCGAACTCGGTGAGATCTGCATCGGGGGCCCCTCACTGGCGTCGGGCTACATAGGCGATCCGGAACAGACCGCTCGGCGGTTCGTCCCGGATCCCCGTTCACCGGAGCGGCACCTGTACGTCACCGGGGACCGCGGCAGGATCCTGCCGGACGGCAATCTGGAGTTCAGGGGCCGCCTGGACGACCAGCTCAAGGTACGGGGGCACCGGCTGGAGCCCGCGTCGGTGGAACGACTGCTCACGGCGGACCCCGGGGTGGCCCAGGCCGTGGTCCTCCTCGACGTGAACACCCGGACCACCTTGTCGGCCTGCCTCGTCCCGGCCGGACCCGTTCCGGGAGTGACCGGGGACCGTGTGCTGCCCGTCACAGGGGAGCGACGCGAGGAACTGCTGGCCGTTCTCGGCGCGGAGCTGCCCGACTGGGCCGTTCCCCGTCGGCTGTTCTGGACGGCTGAGCTGCCGAAGAACGCACACGGCAAGCTCGACCGCCACTCCCTCGACACCATGCTCGCCGCCGCGTCCCGACCCACCGCCGAGGCCACCGCCCCGGCAGCCGATGCCGACACGTCCCGCGAGCGGGGCCAGGAACCCGGGGAGGGACCGGCCCAACTGGCCGCCGTCCTGGAGCGTTTCCGAGTGCTGCTGGGCGACCCCGGGTTCGGGCCCGACTCCGACTTCTTCGAAGGCGGCGGGCAGTCGATTCTCGCCATGCGTCTGGTCACCGAGCTGCGCGCGACTCTCCCCAGCACACCCGGACTGCGGACGAGTACCGTTTTCGACCATCCCACCCCGCGCCGGCTGGCTCACTGGGTGGCCGCCCGGACCGGCCGCAGCCGGAACGCTCCCGAGCGGTAGGGCGTTCACCTCCCCCGACAGCAGCGAAGGACTCATCCTCAATGGGCACCGATCACCACCATGTCCTGCCCCTTACTCGCGACCGAGCGCGACAGTCGGCCGAGGAGCCGGGTCCTGGTGATCGCCCCGCACCCGGACGACGAGGTCATCGGGTGCGGTGGCTCCATCGCCAAGCCCGCCCGGTCCGGCGCGGAGGTCTCGAGGAGGCCGGGCCGCCCGTCCCGCCTCCGTCCCTGGTGCTCGGCTACGAGATCCGGGTCCCGCTGGGAGAGGTCCAGTACACCGAGGACGTGACCGCGCGGATCGATGTGGAGGCGGAAGCCATGAGGTGCTGCTGCTCCCGGTCGCGGCACGCGGCCCGGGACGAGGCCGTGCGCGAACTGGCCTCCTGCCGGGCCGTCACGAGCACCGGCCGGCGGTGGAGCGAGACCCTCGGTGTCATCCGGGTGTCCGGCTCCCCGGCCTGAGCCGCGGAGCCGCTCACCCTGCCCGCTCAGTCGACCCGAGCCACCGACGGCAGCAGTTCCTCGACCGCGGTGTCCGGAGAGCTCAGGAAGCTGTGCACCAAGGAGGTGAAAACATGCGCCAGTTCCCGTACCCCTGCCTCACCGAAGACATCCGCGGGGAACAGCACGGTGAAGTCCACGCTCTCCTCGTCGGCCGAGGCGAACAGCTCCAGGCTCTCTATCTGCTGCAGCTGTCCGGGGACCTCGGCCGGCTCCACCGCGAGGCCGGCGGCCCGGCGGCTGCCGCCGGTCCAGCCTCCGGGTGCCACGTCGAAGAACGTGCAGGGGCGCTCCAGCAGCCTGCCGAGCATGTGCGGAGCGAGGGCCGACGTCACCTCGGGCGCCGGGACCTGCCCCAACCGCTGGCTCTCCATGACCGCCGAACGCACCTGGCGTGTCAGCTGACGGAACGAGACGGAGGTGTCCAGCTTCACTCGCACGGTGACGTAGGTGGACAGGAAGCACACCAGGTTGAGCAGGTGCTCCTGGGTGCGGCGGGTCACCGGGATGAGCGCCGTGAGATCGGCGCGACCATTGCGGGCGTGCAGTGCGCACAGGTACGAGGAGAACAGCACGATGAACGGGGTCGTCCGGGCGGACCGGCAGTACTCCGTGAGCAGCCGGAACGTCTCCGGAGGCAGCGAGACGTCGAAGGTGCCGACCTCGTAGCGGTCGTTGGTCTCGCGCCGCATCTCCGGCAGAAAGACGGGGGCGTTGGTCCCGATCCCGTCGAGCAGTTCGGCGAAGCGAGCGATCAGCTGCCTGGGCTCGGGATCGCGGCCGAGCCACTCGGCCTCCCAGCGGACGAAGTCGGAGTAGGTGAAGGGCTGGTCGGGCAGCTTCGCCTCCCGGCCCTCCACCTCCGCGGCGTACAGCTCCCACAGCTCGTTCGCGAGGATCTCGAACGACTGGCCATCGGCTACGAGATGGTCGACGGCGACGCCGAGCAGGTGATCCTCGTCGCCGAGCCGGTATACGACGGCGCTGAACAGCAGCCCGCCGTCGAGGTCGGGATTGCGGCTGAGGTACGCACCGGCCCGGCGCAGCGCCTCGTCCAGCCGCTCCGCCTCGGGCAGATCCCGCAGGTCCTCCTCGTCCGGTACGAAGGACCGGGCCGGCCGGATCTCCTGGCGCCCGGCTTTGCCACGTTCCGGGAACGCCACGCGCAGCGCCTCGTGGCGGGCGACGAGCGCGGTCAGCGCCGAGTGCAGCGCGTCGGACCGCAGCGGTCCGCCGAGCCTGAACGCCCTGCTGATCATGCGGACCTCGACGCCCAGACCGCGCTGCTCCACCCACTCCTGAATCGCCAGGCGGTCCGCCTGGTCGGACAGCAGCGGAAGCCCTTCGAAAGGGCCTCCCTCGTTCACGGTGTGCATGTGAATTCTCCCTTCGGAAAAATCATGACACGCCGGATGCGAAGGCACCCGGAATGAGAACCGAGACTACTGAAGGGAATGCTGCCGATGCAATACGGTCACGCGATAATTTCTTCGGAGATTACGCCGAGATGCACGTGGAGGCGCCTTACAATGGCTCCACCGAAGGGGGTAGCGAAAAACCTCTCCGAACTGCTTTCCTTCTACAGGGCGGGCACCGGGTCGCACCTGGGCCTCGACTGCCGCACCGGCACTTCGCCGTTCACGCCGACCGGCCGATTGGGCCGGCCGGCGGCGATGGACCGGCCGTCGGACCTGCTGCGCGAGGTCGGGGCCGCCGTACCGCGGGCTCCCCCGAGCGACTTCGTCGAACACCTCGCCATATGGTGAATGACCGGCGCCCGAGACTTTTGACATCTGCGAAATCAACCCCGGGACGGGCAGATCACTCATCCGCATGAAGGACATGGGAGATCCCCGCCATGGCCGTGACCGAGCAGATCAGCAGGCCCACCGAAAAGGCAGTGGATTCGGCCGCGTGAGGCGCTCCCGATCGCCGCGGAAACGCGTTTTCGGCATTCACAAGGGACCGGCCGGGTAATGTTTCGGACGTCATGTCCCTATGCCCCTATGTCCCTATGTCCCTCAGAAATGGCGATCGCCCTGCGGTGGCGCGCCCGGCCGCCGTGCGCCGGGGCGCCCGGTGTCGTGCGGTTCCGCCGGCGTCACTGGCCGGCAGCGGCGGAGCGGCGACTGTCCCCGCCCTCGCCGGTCCTCCTCAACAGGGCTGATCCGTCAGCGAGTTGAGCAACATCTGTTAACATCCTCCTATGCCTCCTTAGGTCAAGATGCCGCACTCATCGTCGCGTTCCTTCCGCGTGGGCTTCGTGTACCTGTACACCGGCCTCACCGAACTCCTCCCGCTGCACGCCGTCTACGCCCTGCTGATGGCTTCGCACGGGGTCTCGACCTCGGAACTGTCACTCCTGTTCGCCCTGTGGACAGTGACCACCTTCCTCTTCGAGATTCCTTCCGGAGCGGTGGCCGACCGCTTCCCCCGCCATCGGGTCCTGGCGTCCGCGGCGCTCGCACAGTGCACGGGCTTCGTCCTGTGGACGGCGCTGCCTTCACTGGGCTCGTTCGCTGCGGGCTTCGTCCTATGGGGCCTCTCCACCGCCCTCACCTCCGGAACCCTGCAGTCCCTGCTCTACGACGGACTGGCCGCCGACGGCAGATCCGAGGAGTACACGCGGGTCAGCAGCCGGATGGCGACCGTCCAGGCCTGCTCGATCGCCGTCAGCTCGCTGGTCGCCTCGCCGGTAGTGCTGTTGGGCGGCTACAGCGCCGCCGGCTGGATCTCGGCGGTGCTCACCCTGCTCGCGGTCCCCACCGCGCTGGCCCTGGGCCGCCGCCGACAGGACATCCCCGCCACGGACACCCCTGTCACGGACGGTACCGACACCTCCCCGGCAAAGGGCTGGCTGTTCCTGCTGCGCGCCGGTCTGGCCGAAGCACGCGACACACCCCAGGTGCGATCCTGCCTGCTGATGATCTCGGTCCTGGCGGGACTCGGTGTCGTGGACGAGTACCTTCCCGTGCTCGCCAAGGAGGGGAACGCTCCGTCGGCCGTCATCCCGCTGCTTCTGCTGCTCCCCTGGGGCGCGATGGCTCTCGGCAGTTTCATGGGATGGCGGCTCGCCAAGGCGGGCAACCGCGCCCTGGCCGGTCTGCTTCTCCTCGGCGGCTCGGCCCTGGCACTGGGCGCGCTCAGCCGCCACCCCGGCGGGTTCCTGGGCATCGCCGTCTTCTACTGGGTACTGCGCATGCTCCAGGTCGTCATGGGCGCCCGCCTGCAACACGCCATCACCGGCCCGGCCCGGGCGACGGTCTCCTCGGTCGCGGGGCTGGGCGCGCAGACGGTGTCACTCATGATCTTCCTTGGTTCCGCCCTCTGCGCCCGGTGGGTCTCCGCCTCCATGCTGGTCGCCCTCACGTCCATCCCGGTGTTCCTGACCGCGACACTGCTCCTCCTGCGTCCGCGGCACCTTTCCACAGCCACCGCGCAGAGCGCACAGGACGGCCCTGGCGGCGTTCCGCCTGTGTCCGTTTCCGGACCGGCACCTCAGGCCGACCTCCGTGAGGACCGATCGGCGCCCACAGGGGAGAGCGACACATGACGGGCAAGACGATCACCTCCGTCGTGGAGAGCCTGGCCGGCGACGTACGGCAGGCCCTCGGCCTCGCTCCCCAGGAACCGCTCGACAGGTCGTTCGCGGGTCTGGGCGGCAGTTCCATGGAAGCCGCGCAGCTCAGCCTCCGCCTGCGCCGCGTGCGGGGATTGACCCTCGGCGCACATGAACTCCTCGACGCCGCCGACGTACAGCGTCTGCTGGACGAACTCGTCACCCGCCCCCGCGCCGAGCCCGCGGGGCACCCGGTCGACGCGCCGCCCACCGGCCGCGCGCCGCTCACCTGGCAGCAGCGGGTGATCTGGTACCGGTCCGTCCTGGACCCCGGCTCCTCCCGGTACGTCTTCCACGCACTGTTCCACTTCACCGGGGCGCCCCGCCCGTCCGCCCTGCGCGCGGAACTGCGTCGGCTGCTGCGCCGGCACCCCGTCCTGCGCACCCGGATCGTCATCGACGACGGCAACCCCTGGCAGGTGGTGCCGCCCGCCGACGTCACGGACGCCGAGGTCGACCTGACCGTGGTGGACCTGCCGGGTGACGCCGTCTCTCCGGAGGAACTGGTCCGGCTCAGTGGTTCCGACCGTCCTTTCGACCTCGCCGCGGGCCCGCTGCTGCGCTGGGTGCTGGTACGGCTGCCGGACGGCCGGGGCGTGCTCGTGCACACCGAGCACCACATGATCCACGACGGCAAGTCCTTCGTCGCCCTGCTGGACAGCCTGGCCGACGGCGACACCGCCCCGGATCTGCGCTACTTCGCCCATGCCTCGGCCCAGTCGCCGGCGGAGCCTGCCGAGGTCCGCGAGGCCGCTGCCCGAGCCGCGCGGATCACCGGCCCGATACCGGGCGCGGAAACCCCCGGAGCCGTCCGAAGCACCTTCTTGCGCCTGCCCGTACCCGCCGCTCTCCTGCGAGCGGTCAGGGACGCCTCACGGCGAACGTCGGTGTCCCTGTTCACGGCGCTGTTCACGGCCTTCTCCCAAGCACTGACGCGGTACGAGGGCGTGAACGCCGTCGTCCTGGGCAGTGCCGTGGAGAACCGTCCACCGGGCCACGAGGACACCGTAGGAAGGTTCGTCTCGATCATCCCAGTGGTGGTCGAGCGGCGTCCTGGCGAACTGCCCGAGGCCACCCTGCGCCGCACGAAGGGAGCCCTGCGCGAGGCGATGGACCACTCCGCGGTCCCGCTGCCGGACATCGTCCAGGCCCTCGGCGGTACGGCCGGACGCGATGACAGTGCCGTGGTGCGGGCCGCTTTCAGCATGCACCAGCAGAGCGACCGCGAGGTCCGGCTCGGCGGTGCCACCGCCCGTGTCCAGCTCGGCGTGTTCAACGGGGCTCCCACATTCCCGGTCGACGTGGTGGCCCTCACGTCGGGAACGGGCGACGACACCCGGGTCGAACTGCTGATGGAGGCCCAGGGCGGCGCGGTCGACCGGGACGTTCTGTGGGCCCTGTGGACCTACACCCTGGACTGGCTGCGCACCTGGGTCCAGCTGCTGCCCAAGATGCGAACCCCGTCGGTGCCCACGCTGGTACAGCGGGTGCGAGCCCGGGCCACGACCGACCCGGACGCGGTGGCTCTCGACGACGGCACGCACCAGGTGACCTACGGACGGCTGACGGCTCTCGGGGAATCCGTCCGGCACATCGTGGGCCGGCCCGGGGAGGTCGTAGGTCTCCTGGGGTCGGCGTCCCCGAACTTCTTCGCCTGCGCCTACGCCGTCCTGGACGCCGGCGGGACCTATCTTCCGCTGGAGGCCGGACAGCCGGCCGCGCGGCTCGCCTCCATGGCGGACCATGCGCGCTGTGGGGCGATCGTCCGGCTCCCCGGTGTGCCGGACACGCTCGCCGACGCCCTCGAAAGGCCCGACCACCCGCCTCGGCGACTGCTGGACTGGGCGGAGCTGTCGGCCGGACTGCACACCGGGCCCACCCGCGCCGTCGTCGGCCACGGCCTGGAGAGCGCGGCGCCCGCCTGCGTGATGTTCACCTCCAGAAGCACCGGCGACCCCCTGGGCGTCATGGTGCCGCGCCCCGCTCTGGACCGGCTCGCCGACTGGGCCGTACGCGAACTACGCCTGGGCCCGGCCACTGTCGTCGGCCAGTCGGCCAACGCGGCTTGCGGTGCCTCCGCCTTCGAGGTCTGGTCCGCCCTGTACGCCGGAGCCCGGGTCTGCTTCGCCCCCTTCGAAGTCCGCTCCGACCCTCAGGGGCTGGCGACCTGGTTCGCCGAGGCCGACGTCGAGTACGCCTTCGTGCCCACCCCGATCGCCGAGCTCCTCGCGCGGGTGCCGAAGCCGGCAGGCAGCCGACTGACCCGTGTCTCCACCGGCGGGGACCGGCTGCACGCCCTGCCCGGCGATGCGCCGTTCGAGGTGCTGAACATGTACGGCGCGACCGAGACGACGGTGGTTGCCACGGCCGGCTGGATCGAACCGGGCGACACCGCGCTCCCCCCGATCGGCCGTCCTCTGCCGTACGGCTACGTCCGGGTGGTGACCGGCTCCGGCGCTCCGGCGGCCCCCGGCGAGCCCGGCGAACTGTGGGTCGGCGGCGACGGTGTGGCCGCCGGCTACACGGGAGCCCCCCAGCGGAGCGCCTCGGCCTTCGTCGCCGATCCGCACACCGAGGACGGTGCGCTCGTCTACCGCACCGGCGACATCGTCCGGGTGGACAGCGGGGGTCGGCTGCACCACTCAGCAGGCCACTTGAGTGTTCATCACCTCGAGGCGTTGCCCTGCACCGCCGGCGGAAAGGTCGACCGGCGGCTGCTCGCCGACCTCGCCGAGAGCGGCCGGCCGCACACCACCGGTCCGGCCGGCCGCACCGATCCTCCGCGGGACTCGGCAGCACGTCCCGTGAACGGCACCGAGAGCACGGACCTGGACCAGTGGCTCCGCCTGATCACCCCGCTCCCCCGGAATGAACGCCTGAGCCTCGTACACCAACTGATCGGCTCTTTACTCAGCGACAAGGAGACACGATGAACTCCACCCCAGCACCGGCCCCGACACTGGCAGCGACCGAATATCAGGCGGCCCGACTGACCGCCTCGGCCCGGCCCGGGCACCACCACGCCGGCACACTGTCCGTGCGTATCGCCTTGGACGAGTCCGGGCTCGGGAAAGCGGGCGCGGCGGTGAGCCCGTCCGCGGTGCAGCAGGCCTGGTCGGCCGTACTGCGCTCGTCGGCGGCACTGCGCGTGCGTTTTCACGACACCCCCGGCCGGCTGCTGCAGGAGCCGCGTGACTACGACGACCTGCCCCAGGAGACCACCCTCGTGAGTGTGGGCGATGACGACGACGCCGATGGCTTCGCCCCCTTCGGGCCGGTTCTGTTGAAGGCCCGCCTGGACCTGGGCGGACAACGCCCCGAGCTGGTCGTACTCGTCCATCACGCACTGATGGACGAGTATCCCGCGTCGCTGATCGAGCACTCGTTCCGGCATGCGCTGGCGCACCTCGACGCCGGCACGGGGGACCCGGACCCGGCACTCTCCGCCATCCTGGCGGCGGCGGAGGAGATCTTCAAACGGCCGATCGGGCCCGCCGAGAACTTCTTCGATCTGGGTGGAAACTCGCTCGCGGCACTTCGGTTGATCGCTCTGGTCGAGGGTGAGGGCTTCCAGCTCACGGTGGACGACGTGTTCGATCTCCCCGACATGCAGGCCCTCGCCGCAAGCGCCGTACGCACCTCCGACAGCCTCGGCTGACCGGTGCGCGGGCCAGGACGCGCGGCTGCGTACGTCCAGGACCAGTTCCCCGATCCCGGCGTCGTCGCCCCACGTGCCGACCCCCCAGGACCCACCGATGCTGCCGAGGAGAATCCATGACACGCGATGTCACCGTCATCCATGCGGGCCGGCCCTGGCCCGCGCACTGGTCGGTGTCCATCTACCTGTGCGGCCCCACCCCCCGCGATCCGCTGACTCCCTCCTGGCGTCCACACGCCGAGTCCTTGCTGCGCGAGCGGTGGGGCGGAGACGGCCGGCTCGCCGTGTTCCTGCCCGAAGCCTTCGAGGGCGAGTCCGAACCGCCCTACGCGCAGCAGGTCGCCTGGGAAGAGGCCGCCATGCACGCGGCCGACGCCATTCTGTTTCATGTGCCGCGGGACCTCGCCACGCTGCCCGGTCTCGTCAGCAACGTGAAGTGGGGCGCCTGGCACGACTGTGGCCGAGTCGTTCTCTGCTCTCCGCCGACGGCGCAACGCAACGAGTATCTGCTGCACTTCGCCAACGCGCTGGCGGTTCCCGTGACGGACAACCTGCCCGACGCTGTGACCGAGGCGCTCAGGCTGGCCGGACCGAGCACCCGGCGCGCGGGTGCCGAGCGTCAGATACCACTGGCTCTGTGGCTGTCGCCGGAGTTCCAGCGGTGGTACAACACCCTGGTCGTACGAGGTGACACCCTCTTGACGGGACGCCTCCTGTGGAGCCGGGGCAACCCTGTCACCCACTGGGTCCTGGAGGCCACGCTGCGGTCGGTCGATTCCGGGGTGGAACGGGTCGAGGTGGTCTCGCGCGGAGCGGGCCTCGACCGCCCGCTCGCACCGTCCCGGGAGTCGGACGGCCTCGGCGTGTGACCGGGTGTTCCGGGGCAGCCGGCGCTCAGGCATTCCGCGGGCCCGCACCGGTTCGTCGACCCGGTCGACCGACGGGCATATCCTTACGCGAGGTTCCGAGCAACGTATGTCCGCCACGCCTTCGCCGACTTCCGGCAGTCGGCCCTGAAAGCCATCCACCAATTCATCCTCAAGGCGCCGTGATCACCCCTCGCACCTATGGCCGCACATGACCGATATGCGGAGCAATGGGCCCCTGTCCTCATGATGCCAAACAGCTTGGTGAAGACCGCGGAATCTGGAGCGATGATCTAATCGCTGACATAATCGAGCTCGGCAGAGGAGGTATTGCATGACCCGAATCGTCATGGTTACCGATTGCAGAGATGTCGCTTTCAGCGAAATCTGCGGCGCCATCCATAAAGAGGCGGACGAGATAGGGCACCCGATCACGATCGAGCCGATCGTGGCCGTGGAGAACTTCTCGGAATTCAACGCGGCCTTTCTCACCCGCTTGGTGGCGGAGAGTTACCCGGCGGGGACGGTGATCTACACGCTCGTCTCGAAGTCCTCCAACGTGCGGCCGCTGCATGACGTCATCTGGGGCGAGACCCGCTCGGGGCACATCTTTGTCGGTTCGAACTTCGGCTATTTCGGCTGGCTTGCGCGAGACCTCGGCATCAAGCACGTGTACGAGATCCGGGACGTGCCGCAGATGAATTTCTCCGGGAAGAGCTTCATCCCTCCGATCGTGGCACGGATCGCGGCTGACGACACTGCGAGCCTCACCACGTACCCGTACGAGGAATCGGAGATCGACGACACGCCGTTCGTCGAGGGAACCGTCGCGCACGTCGACAACTTCGGCAACGTCAAGGTCACGAAAGATCTCGGCGAACTGCCGCACGGGAAGACGCTCGCACTCGCCCTGAACGGGACCGCCCTGTGCGAGGCGGTGCACATCACGAACCAGATCTATCTACAGCCCGAGTCCAGCAAGATCGTCGCCTATCGCTCCACCTCTTTCCCGGACATGACCGACATCGGCATGGTGCGCGGGAACTTCGCCCAGAGCCACGGGATCCGTGTGGGGGATCGACTGACCTGGACCACCGAGTCGTCGGACAAGGACTGACCGTGGCCGCAATCACCGGATGGACGGACCCGGCGCGCGATCTGCGCGAGGCCGACGCCACTGTCGCTCAGCTGATCGCGGCTCTCACCCCCCGCGCGCGGGGCGCCGCATCGCTGTGGTCGGACCGGGAGACGATGCTCGCCCATCGCGCCGATCCGACGTGTCCCCAAGGCACCGGACTCGCCGAGCTCCGGGACAACGGCCGCACCATCGCGGTCGCTGTTCTCGACGGCTACCTCCAGAACACCGAGGAACTGGCCGGCGTCCTCGGGGTGGGGCGCGGTGCGGCACCGGCTGACGTACTGCTGCACGGATACCTGGCCTGGGGGCCGGCCGTGGCCGAGCGTCTCGAGGGCAACTTCGCATTCGCCGTCTGGGACGCACGCGCCCGGCGGCTCGTCCTGGGGCGCGACCGTATCGGCATCACGCCGCTGCACTACGCGCGCGCAGGTGACGGCACGTTGTTCTCCTCGGATCTCGCCGCGCTGGTCGACCATCCGATGCTCCGGGCCGAGATGGACAAGGAGGGCCTGTGCGCCCTCATCACGCAGATCCGTCCCCCCGGCCGATCGGCCCTGCGCGGAGTCCGGGAGGTTCCCGCCGGCTGTGTCGTCGTGCTCTCCGGAGCGAACGAGGAAGTGCGCCGCTACTGGACGCTGGAGGCCCGTCCCCACGAGGACGACCTCGACGTCACCCTGACCCGCGTGCGCGAACTGGTGGAGGA
The DNA here is from genome assembly GCF_030816915.1 of Streptomyces sp. B3I8. Classification (NCBI taxonomy): domain Bacteria; kingdom Bacillati; phylum Actinomycetota; class Actinomycetes; order Kitasatosporales; family Streptomycetaceae; genus Streptomyces; species Streptomyces sp. B3I8. The sequence continues at coordinate 303,952 of NZ_JAUSYN010000002.1, forward strand.
CGCCATCACCCGCGATGTGCGCGGCGCCCACCCGGCGGTGCTCCTCTCCGGCGGCCTCGACTCCAGTGCGCTGACGGGCTGGGCCACGAAGCTCACCGCTCAGCCGCCGCTCACGTTCACCGTGGCCTTCGGAGACGGCGCGTCGGCGGTACCCGACCGCCCCTACTCCCAGGACGTGGCCCGGATGTGGCGCACCGATCACCGTGAGATCCTCGTCCGTCCCCAGGAGCTCTCGGACCCGGTCGTGCTCGCCGCGGTGCTCGCGGCCAAGGACTACCCGTCCCCGTTCGGCGACAAGAACATCACCCCCTTCCTGTTCAGCAGGCGCGTCGCCGAGCACACCGAGGTGGCGCTCAGCGGTGAAGCGGCCGACACCGTCTTCGGCAGCCTCGGCGGCCAGATCAAGACCGGATACGAACTGAGCACCTTCCCATGGGTCGAGAAAGCGTGGAAATGGGGTGCGCGCAGCGGACTCGGCACCAGGCTGTTCGATCCGAAGCTGCTGGCCGAGATCGGGGCGGAGTCCTACCTCGACCTCAGATTCCGGGAGGCACTCGACGAGGTGCCGCACTTGCCCGGCGACCCTCAACGCAACCGCCTGGGCCGGCAGTACGACTACCTCACTGTCACGCGCATGCTCGACCAGGCCATCAACCACTCCGAGCGCCTCGCTGCCGCCGCCGGGCTGCAACTGCGCTACCCGTTCAGCGACCACCGGCTCTTCTCCTATCTCTACAACGTGCCCGTGGAGATGAAGTGGTACGACGGGCGGGGCAAGAGCCTGCTGCGTACCCTCGCGAAGACCCTCGTTCCGGAATCGGTGCTCACCCGGCCCAAGGTGCCCTATCCGATCACCTACGCGCCGCAGTACAAGGCCGCGCTGGCGGCACGGCTGCGCGGCCTGCTCGACGACTCCGACGCCCCCGTACTGCCGTTGCTCGACATCGCCGCGGCACACCGGATCGCCGCCGATCCCGACCTGCTCGACCGCGGCGGCTGGTTCGGCCGGGCGGATGTCGAGTTCGCCCTCAACCTCGACGCCTGGCTGCGCCGCCTCCGTGTGCACCTGCACCTATGAATCGCGACGAATGGACGTGCGATGTACTCCCTCTTTCGTGACCAGGCAGCCAGGCACGGCACGCGTCCCGCCGTCCGTGACGAGCAACGAACTCTGAACTACGCCGAGTTGGCCGACCGCGCCGGAGCGATCGCCGGTTCACTGCGTGAGCGCTTCGGCGACGACGATGTGCGGATCGGGCTCTACTGCGGGCGCACGGTCGACTTGGTGACCGCGGTGCTCGGGGTCGCCGCAGCCGGATACACCTATGTGCCGCTCGATCCCACCTACCCGGAGTCCCGCCTGGACTTCATGGCGAAGGACAGCGGTCTCGCTGCGATCGTCTCGGACCGCGTCCTGCCCGGAGGTCTGGCCGGGATCGAGGTGCTGCGGATCGACGAGTACGACCAGGACGCCGCGACACAGCCACGGGAGGAGCTTCCGGAGCCGTCCCCGGACTCCACCGCGTACATCATCTACACATCGGGCTCGACCGGCAGGCCCAAGGGCGTGGCGGTCCGCCGCCGGTCGGTCACCGCGTTGGTCCGCGGCATGCTGGACCAGTACGACTTCGACAGCGATGACGTCTGGACGCTGCTGCACTCCTACTGCTTCGACGTCTCCGTCTGGGAGATGTGGGGCGCGCTGGCCAGCGGCGCCACCCTGGTGGTGGTACCCACCGAGGTTGTGCGCTCACCGCGGGCCACGATCGACCTGATGACCCGTCACCGCGTCACGATCACGAGCGTGGTACCCACGGTGTTCCGGTATCTGGCCGCCCATGTGCGCACGTCCGGACACTGGCCGAGCACGCTGCGGCGCGTCGTCTTCGGTGGCGAGGCGGTCGACGCGGCCGATGTCAGAATCTGGCGCGCGACCGCCGGGAGCCGCTGCGAGTTCATGAACACGTACGGCATCACCGAGACCACCGTCTACGTCAGTACCCGGACCTTCACCGACGCCGAACTCGACGCGACCGGGGACGAGCGGGGGTTCGCCACCGAACTCGGCCGCCCGATTCCCGGGTGGGAGATAGCGGTGCTCGACGACGAGGGCGTACCCGTCGCGGTCGGGGAGACCGGCGAGATCTGGGTCGCCGGCGCGGGAGTCGCAGAGGGCTATGTCAACCGTCCCGACCTCACCGCGGAGCGTTTTCGCATGCTGGAACCAGCGGGAGGGCCTCCCCGCCTGTTCTACCGCAGCGGCGACCTCGCGGTCCGCGCCGCGAAGGAGACATACCGCATCGTCGGCCGGGCGGACCTCCAGGTCAAGATCAACGGTTTTCGCATCGAACCGGGAGAGATCGAGGTGGCGTTGCGAGGTATCCCCGGGGTGCTCGACGCCATCGTCACCGCGGGCAACAGCCGCCGCGGCGAGCCGATGCTCACCGCGCACTACACCAGTGAGTCCGGACTGAGCCCTGAGCGGCTGCGCGAACTCTTCGCGGCCGAGGTACCCGCCCATCTCGTGCCCGGCGCGTTCGTCCGCATGGCCGACCTCCCCCGCACCGCGTCAGGCAAGAGCGATCGCAGGGCGCTGAGCGAGGAACTCACCGAAAGCAGGTTCGCATGACCGACGAGACCCAACGCCTTCCGCTTTCCGTCAATCAGGAGGCCATGTGGGTCGCGTGGCAGCGCGACCCCGAGCAGCGGTCGCACATCATCCCGCTCCCGTTCGAGGTGGAGGGGCGTCTCGACCTGCCCCGGCTGCGCCGGGCCGTGGGGGCGCTCGCCGCCAGGTATCCGCAGTTGCGTGGACGAGTCGTCGCCACCCCGAAAGGCCCGGTACTGGACTGGTCGGATGCTCCCGCGATACCGGTGCGCGAGACCGAACAGGCCGGCGCTCGGAAAGAGGCTCTGCGACAGCTGTGGCAGCGGCCCTTCGACCTGCGCAGCGGTCCGCTGCTGCGGATAGACGTCCTGAACGACAAAGACTCGCAAACCCTGCTGGTGGCAGCGCACCACCTCGTCAACGACGGCGCGGGCGTCCTGATCATGATGGAGGCGCTGCGCGCCGCGTACAACGACGGATCGGTCGCCGACGGGACGGTGGCCCCTCTCGGAGCGGCACGCCTCCACGCCGAGCGCACCAGGGAACTCGCCGACGGGGATTCGGGGCAGGCGCACCGTGCCTACTGGCGCGCGATCCTCGGCGACGGCGGCCCGGACTTCGAGCTGCCGCGCAACACCGAGCCGGGCGGTTACACGATGCTCGGCGACTACATACCCCAGGAACTCGAGATCCGGCTGCGGGCGTCCGCCGAGGAGCATGGCGTCTCCTACGTCACGGTCCTGCTCACCGGCTACTTCGCGCTGCTACGCCGGTACTCGGCCTCCGACGACCTCTTGGCCTTCGTGCCCTTCCACGGCAGGACGGATCCCGAACTCGCCGATCAGGTGGGCTATTTCGTCAATCCGCTCCCAGTCCGGCATCGGATCCGCGCCTTTGACCGGTACCGTGATCTGTTGACGCGGGTGCGTTTGGAGGTCAAGGACGCCCTGCGGTTCGGCGAGCTGCCGTTGCCCAGCATCATGCGCGCGGCCGGGCTCTCCGGCCCGCAGGCCCACGCCCGGACCCACCAGGCGCTGTTCCAGTACTGGAACGCGGGACTGCGCTCCGGCACAGATCTGCAGCATCTGGAGTTCGACGGTGCCGTACTGCGGATGTCCGACGTGGAGAGCAGTGCCGGGTTCACACTCGCCGTCATGGTGCGGGAAGACAGCTCCGGCACCCACGTGCTGTGGAAGGACCCGGAGGGTGTCCTCGGGCTCGCCCAGGTGCGGGCCATGGCTTCGGACTACCTCGACGTGCTCGCGGACATCGCGGACCGCCCGGGCTCGACAGTCGCCGCCCCGCTCGCCTCGTCCACCGATCCGGCGGCCGGCCACCCGCTGGCCGGGCCGCAGCCGGAGTCCGGGCCGGAGGCCGGCCCCGGTGCCACCGTTGAGCGTTCAGGCATGATCGAGGTCTGGCAGGAGGTGCTGGGCGTCCCTGACATCGACTGGCGGGATTCATTCTTCGAACTCGGAGGGCACTCACTGCTGGCCGAGTCACTGATCCACTCCGTGGGCGAACGTTTCGGCGTCGAGGTCTCGCTCCGCACGCTGTTCGACTACCCGCGGCTGTCGGACTTCACCGAGCAGGTGCTGGGTGCCCCCCGGGCCGAGTCGGTGGACAGCGAGCCCGAGGCGGGCCGCGCGGAGGACGCGGATGCGCACTGGCGGCCCCTGCCCCACCGGATGGCCCTGGGACTGAGCCGGGAGCAGCGGCCGGACGGCGTCATTCCCGCGGAGAGCATCATCTGCAAGGTCTTCGAGTTCCCCGGCGTCCGTGTCGACCCACCCCGGCTGGACCGTGCGGTGCGGTGGGCCGCGGCGGCCAATCCCTCGCTGACAGCCGAATACCGCATCGACGCGTCACACGGCCCGTTGTACCGGCCCCGCCCGCCCCGTCCCGGACTGGTGGAACTGGTACGGACGGCATCGGACGACTGGGAGACGGTGCGGCGCGTCGCGGACAAGATCGCCAGTGAGGAGATCGTGCGCGACCTGGACGTACGTGAAGGGCAAGCGCTCTACGTGGCCTGTGTGCACGGACCCGGAGCCGGCTTCGCGCTCGTGATCAGGATCGACCACTCGGTGTGCGACGGCCTGTCCTTCAACCGCTTCCTCAAAGACATGAGCGATGCCTACGCGACGGACGACGAACGGGAGTTCCAGGCCGGCCACACTCGTGCCGCCCTCTCGGACGTCGCCGTCGCAGAGCGCATCGCGCTCGAAGACACCCGCACCGAGGCACTGCGCGCAGCCTGGCGCGCCCGCCTTCCTCGGGGTGTACCGGAGATGTTCATCAACGACACGACACCGTGGTCGAAGTGCCCGCCCCACGGGAGCAACGTCCAGATCGTGCTGCGCGGCGAGGAGTACCAGCGGCACCTGGCGGAGGCACGGCAGCACCGGGCGACCGGGTTCATGGTCGCCATCACGAAGATCCTGCGTGCCCTGCGGCCCGTGCTGCTCAATGACGAACTCGCCTTCTTCTGCCCGTTCCCCGGACGCTTCGTGCCGGAGGCCACGGGTACTGTCGGCAACTTCGTCAACCTGCTGCCGGTGGTGGTCGACGCACCGCGCGGCACGGACGCGCCGAACACGCTCAAAGCGGTCCGCAACGCGATGCTCTGGACCCTCCAGCATCAGGGGCTGCCCTTCGCCACGGTGCTCGACGAGGTGCGCGAGGTCGACCCGACGGGTGAGCAGTACCCGAAGAAGCGCCGCTCCATCTTCATCGCGGGCAACGAGCCCGACCGCTTCACGCTCGACGGCGTCTCCGCCACGACGCGGGTCCCCGACCTCACCTCCGCCATGTTCGATCTCAGTGTCTGGGTCACCGACACCGGCTCGGAGCTGGTCTGTTCCGCGGTCTTCCGCCGCTCCCTGCTGGATCTCGAAGCAGTGCGCAAGGTGCTCACCGCGATCGGTGCGCCGTTGGAGTCCCTCCCGGACAGCGGCATGTGATCCGAACCGGACGGAACGCGGGCACGCGGCGGGACGGCACCCCCGGTCCTGGTCCGGCCGGGCGCGGGTGCCGTCCACGATCCGTGGCCGGTCCGCGGCATCGGCCGGCAGGACCACCGGCCCGAGCCCGCATCGTCACGTCGGTACAGCAGCGAACCGCCACGGCCAGGACCCTCGGACGGCCGCGGCGCCCACGGCCGCCCGTGCGGCCCGCCGTTCCCGCCGCGCGCCCGCTCGGCCCTCGACACGCCGGCCACACACCGGAGATGTCCTGTCACGGCCTTGCGGCCGATGGCCCCGGTCGTCCCCTGCACGAGGACGTCCTGCCCGGCCCGCACCGAGACAGCGCCGGCCTGCCGGCCTTCGGTCCGGGCCGACCCGACCGGCGACGGGCCCCGCCGGTCCCTCGGACCACCGCTCCGCGTCACCGCCCTGGTCCGAGCGCGATCGGCAGACCGACGGCCATGACCGCGCAGGCAGACAGCGGCGGCGAACTCGCCTCTGCTCCGCCGAGGTCGGCGCAGAGGCCGCACGACTTCCCCGGCCGTGGGACCGAGGCCGTCCCTCGCGAAGCGCGCCTGGATCGAAGTGCGAAGCGGGGCCGGGGAAGTGTGTCCCACTCGGTGCGGATCAGCCCTGCCGTTCGGGGCGGCGCGCTATCGTAAGCGTTCGGTCGGTGGGTCCGAAGAGTGGGACGGGCGGTCCACACCTCCCCCGGCCGGGTCACGCGCTCCCGGGCGGCCGGGTCGTCGAACGGTCGTGGCCGTGTGCCATGCCGCAGCCTCGGCCGACCCGCCCCTCGCGCCGGTCGGTCCCTTCCGGTCCCGGCATGCCGTGCGTCCACGGGCATCCTGCCGCACGCCATGACCAACGACCACAGGAAGGTCCTCCCGTGCACCCGTCCGCCCCCGAGGAGACCGTCGCTCCCGCGCCCCGACCGGCCGACCGCTCCCACGCCCTGTCCTGGACACCCGACCTGCTGCGCGACACCGCCTTCCGCCGTTACTGGACCGCCCAGACCGTGTCGTACCTCGGCGACCAGGTGTCCGCCCTCACCCTCCCCCTCATCGCCGTCACCGTGGTGCACGCGGGCGCGGTGCAGATGGGCTGTCTCAGCGCCGCGGCCTGGCTGCCGCACCTGCTGTTCGGGCCGTACGCCGGGCTGTGGGCGGACCGCCGCAGCCACCGGCGCCGTGTCATGATCGCCGCCGATCTGGGCCGCTTCACGCTGCTGCTCGGCCTGGCCCTCTTCTACGCCTTCGGCACGCTGACGTTCACCGTCCTGTTCGCGATGGCCTTCGGCGTCGGGCTGCTGTCGGTCCTCTTCGAGGTGTGCAACCCCCCGCTCTTCAAAGCCCTGGTGCCGCCCGAGCACTATGTGTCCGGCAACTCGCTGAGCAGCGGCAGCCGAGCCATGGCGAAGATCGTCGGCCCGAGCGCCGGCGGTTTCCTGGTGCAGCTGCTCTCCGCGCCTGCCGCCCTGCTGGTGGACGCGGTGTCGTACCTCGTCTCGGCCGTGCAGCTGGCGCGGATCGCCCCGCAGGAGGCACCACCCTCGACGGAGCGTGCCCGGTTGCGGACGGCCTGCCGGTTCATCGTCCGCTCCCGGACCCTCCGGGCGGCACTGGCCGCCACCGCCACGGTCAACTTCTTCTGCTTCGTGACCACCACCCTCTTCGTGCTGTACGCCACTACCTCGCTCGGTCTCGGCGCGGGCCTGTTGGGCACGGTGCTGGGCGCCGGGGCCGTCGGCGCGGTGGTGGGCGCCGTTTCGGCGACTCCGCTGACCCGAGGCCTGGGAGTGGGCCGGACCTTCCTGCTCGGCTGCCTGGCGTCCACCGCTCCGCTGCTGCTGATTCCGGCGGCCCACGGGGCCAAACGCACGATGCTGCTGATGCTGGTCGGCGCCCAGTTCGGCTCGGCCATGGGTGTCATCTGGATCGACATCACCGCCGCGACCCTGCTGACCTCGCACGTCCCGGACGCCATGCGCTCCAGCGTGTTCGGCGCCTACCAGGGCGTGAACCTCGGCATGCGGCCGCTCGCCGCCCTGCTCGCCGGTGCCGCCGCCGGGCCGCTCGGGCTGCGGACGACGCTGTGGATCGCCACGGCCGGGGCCCTCACCGCCTGTCTGTGGATCCTGCCCTCACCGCTGTCCCGCAGGACCCCGCCCGACGCCGTCCATGAGTCCTGAGCGGCACAACCGGCAGCGAAAAGTGCCGCCGAGGCTGCCTGTGACAGTGCCGTTCCGGCCGTCGCAGGGCGGTTAGCGTGGCTGTACCGATCGATGATCGCCGTCGCACGTACCGCGCACGCAGCTCGTACGCACCCCGTTTCCCGGACGTCCGCCCGCGTCTGCCCACAACCGTCGAAGCAGGGCGACCGGGACGGCGGACGCACTTCGGCAGACTCCCGGGCCGGCCGAAGTCGCCCCCGTCCCCCGGTCCTCGCCCGTCCGTCACCGCCCCTCATGGAGACTTCCGTGACCTCAGCAGATTCCGGACACTTCCTCGACAAGTTCCTCCGGCAAGTAGCAGCGACCCCCGACCTCCCCGCGGTGGAGTTCGGCGACCGGCACCTGACATACGCCGAACTCGACGCCCGTGCCGCCGCCTCGGCCGCTCGCCTGCACTCCCTCGGCGTGGGTCCGGGGGCGACGGTCGGCGTGCTCCTGGAGCCGTCCCTCGATCTCGTGACCTCGGTCCTCGCCGTCGCCCGCGCCGGCGCCGCCTGGCTCCCGCTGGACCCCTCCTATCCGGCCGACCGGCTGTCGTACATGATCAGCGACTCGGGCGCCATGCTGGTGATCGCCGACACGGACGCGCCCGGGTGGCTGCGCTCCCTCGGCATCCCGCTCGCGGACCCCGCCGACGACACGCCCCCCGCCGAGTCCCTCCCGCTGCCCCGGCTGCGCCCGGAGTCCGCGGCCTACGTCATCTACACCTCCGGCTCCACAGGCCGCCCCAAGGGCGTGACGCTCACCCAGCGCGGACTCGCCAACCTGACCGACGCCCAGCGCTCCACGTTCACCGTCGATCCGGGCCACCGGGTGCTTCAGTTCGCCTCGCCCAGCTTCGACGCGTCCGTCTTCGAGCTGGCCATGGCACTGTGTTCGGGCGCCACCCTGGTCCTGCCGCCGCGCCGCGACGTCCTGTACGGGCCCGGCCTCGGCGACTTCCTCGCCGAGGCCCGCATCACCCACATCACCCTGCCGCCGAGCGTGCTCGCCATGGTGCCGGAGCGGGAACTGCCGCACCTGGAGACGATCGTCTGCGCGGGTGAGGCCCTCCCCCAGCAGCTGGTCGACCGGTGGGCACCGGGCCGGGCCATGTTCAACGCGTACGGCCCCACCGAGATCACCGTGTGGGCCTCGGTGTCCCGGACCGCGCCGGGCGGCGGCAAGCCGGTGATCGGCCGGGCCGTCGACGGCGTGCGCCTTCACGTCCTGGACGAGTCGCTGCGTCCGGTGGTGCCCGGCGAGCCCGGTGAACTGGTGGTCGGCGGTGAGGGGGTGGCCCGCGGCTACATCGGCCGCCCGGCTCTGACCGCCGACCGTTTCGTACCGGACCCGGATGCCCCCGGCGAACGGGCCTACCGCACCGGTGACCTGGTACGGATGACGCCCGACGGCGAACTGGAGTTCCTCGGCCGCATCGACCAGCAGGTCAAGCTGAACGGCTTCCGCATCGAGCTGGACGAGATCGCCGCCGTGCTGCGCGACCACCCCGCCGTGAGGGACGTCGCAGTGGTCGTCGGCCGGGTCAGCGACGAGGACCGGCTGGTCGGCTACGTCGTGGCACCGTCGGCGAACCCTCTGGAGCTGCGCGAGTTCGCCGCCGGCCGGCTGCCGCACTTCATGGTGCCGTCGGTCGTGCTGATCGACCGGCTGCCGCTGCTGCCCAACGGCAAGCTGGACCGCTCCGCGCTGCCCGCCCCGGATCGCGCTTCGCTGGGGCTGAGCGACGGCGGTGCCGAGGCCCGCACCGATACCGAGCGCCGACTGGCCGACATCACCGCGGAGTTCCTCGGCATCGACGGGGTCGGTGTCGACGACGACTTCTTCCTGCTGGGCGGGCATTCACTGCTCGCCGGACGCCTCGCGGCACGGGTCCGTTCGGAGTTCGGCACCGAGCTGCCGATATCGAGCATCTACGAACAGCGTACGGTGGCCCGGATGGCCGCCGAGCTGGACCGGCTGGGCCTCAGCGCGCCGGCCCTCCCCCCGGTGGTCCGGGTGCCCCGCGACCGTCCGCTGCCTCTGTCTTTCCCGCAGGAACGGATCTGGTTCCTGGAGCAGCTCTCCCCCGGCAACCTCGCCTACAACGCCCAGGCCACCATCCGGCTGCGCGGCCCGCTCGACGCCGAGGTGCTGGGCGCCACGATCACCGAGGTGGTCCGCCGGCACGAGATCTTCCGCACCGCCTTCTCCACGATCGACGGGGCCCCGGTGCAGGAGGTCCGTCCGCCGATGACGGTCCCGCTGCCCGTGGTCGACCTCCAGGACGTGCCGGAGGCGGAGCAGGAGCGCCGTACCGAGGAAGTCGTACGGGACACCATCCGTCGCCCCTTCGAGCTCACCGACCCGCCGCTGGCCCGCTGGCTGCTGATCCGCCACGCGGCCGACGACCACACTCTCGTCCAGGTGGAGCACCACTTCGTGCACGACGGCTGGTCGTTCGGTGTGCTCCTCGACGAGATCCGGGCGATCTACCCCGAGCTGGCAGCCGGACGCCCGTCACCGCTGCCCGAACCGCCCATCCAGTACGCCGACTTCGCCGCCTGGCAGCGCGCCTGGATGCGCGACGAGGTGCTGGACCGTCATCTGGAGTACTGGAAGAACCACTTGAAGGACGCACCGCTCGTGCTGGACCTGCCGACGGACCGGCCGCGGCCGCGTGTCCCGTCGTTCCACGGCGCGGCCCTGCGGGTGGAGCTGCCGGCCGAACTCAGCCGTGCGCTGCGGGAGTCCAGCGAGCGCTCCGGGGTGACGCTGTTCGCCTCGATGCTGACGGGCTTCGCCGCCCTGCTGAGCCGCTACTCGGGCCAGAGCGACCTGGTGGTGGGCACTGGTGCCGCCAACCGCAGGCTCGCGGAGACCGAGCGCATGCTGGGTATGGTCGTGAACACCCTGCCGCTGCGGCTCGACACTTCGGGTTCCCCGGGTTTCGGGAGTCTCCGGCGCCGGGTGAGCGACGTTCTGGTGGAAACCTCGGACTGGCAGGACGTGCCGCTGGACCGGCTGGTGGAGGCCGTGGCCCCGCCGCGGGTCCCCTCCATCAACCCGCTGTTCCAGGTGATGTTCAGCTTCCACAACGCCATCGTCCCGGATCTGGAGTTCGGGGGTGTGCGGGGTACCGTCCTGGAGAGGCACAACGGCTCGTCCAAGATGGACATGAACATCGTCGTGGTGCCGCGGTCCCAGCAGAGGGCCGGCCGTGAGGACCACCCGGACCGCGACCGCATCACGCTGATCTGGGAGTACGCCTCGTCGCTTTTCGACGAGGACACCGTGCGGCGGATGGTGGACCAGTACATCACCCTGCTGCGATCCGCGGTCGCCGACCCGGAGCGGCCGATGGACCGCATCGGACTGGAGTCCGGTGCCGACACTGACCGCGACCGGGCGCTGGTGGCGGCGGGGTCGGGTGAGCGTGTGGAGTTCTCCGGTGGTCTGCTGACAGATCTGGTCGACGCGGTCGCGGCGAGGGCCCCGCACGCACCCGCGGTCACCGATTCCCGGTCCACCCTCACCTACGCCGAACTCACCGGCCGGGCCAACCACCTGGCCACCCGGCTGCGTGACGCCAAAGTCACCCCCGACACCCCGGTCGGCCTCTGGATGGACCGCTCCGCCGAGATGACCATCACCCTGCTGGCCATCCTCAAAGCAGGCGGCGCCTTCCTCCCCCTCGACCCCGACCTCCCCGTCGGCCGGGTGAAAACCCTCCTCACCGACGCGGGCGCCCCCCTGATCTGCGTCGACAGCCACCGCGCCCAAGCCCTGACCACCACACCCACCGAAGCAACCGGGGCACCGACCGTCCTGGACTGCGGCCCGGGCACCCTCACCAAATCCTCACCCACCCCACCGGACAACACCATCACCGGAGACAACCTGATCTCCGTCTACTACACCTCCGGCTCCACCGGCACCCCCAAAGGCGTCGCCTCCACCCACACCGGCTGGACCAACCGCATGCAATGGATGCAGGCCCAGTACCCCCTCACCCCCGGCGACACCGTCCTGCACAAAACCGTCCTCAGCTTCGACGACTCAGCCGTCGAAATATTCTGGCCCCTCATCGCCGGCGCCACCGTCGTCATGCTCCCCCCCGGCCTCCACCGCGACCCCCGCGCCATCGCCGACTGGAGCAACAACCACCACATCACCGCCCTCCACTTCGTCCCCTCCATGCTCAACCTCTTCCTCGACGAGATCACCCCCACCCGCCAACCCCTCACCCACCTGCGCCACGTCATCTCCAGCGGCGAAGCCCTCCGCCCCGACCTCGTCACCAAATTCCACCAACGACTCGCCCACACCCCCGCCCACCTCCACAACCAATGGGGCGCCACCGAAGTCTCCATCGACTCCACCAGCCACACCTGCACCCCACAGGACGAGCAGGCCCCCGACGTATCCCTCGGCAACGCCATCGCCAACAACCAGGTACTCATCCTCGACGAACACCTCAACCCCGTACCCGACGGCGTCCCCGGCGAGCTCTACCTCGGCGGCACGGGCCTGGCCCGCGGCTACCTCCACGACCCCCGCAAAACCGCCGCGGCCTTCCTCCCCCACCCCTACCACCACGGCGAACGGCTCTACCGCACCGGCGACCGCGGCATACGACGACACGACGGCCGACTCACCTTCCTCGGACGCACCGACAGCCAGGTCAAGATCCGCGGCATCCGCATCGAACCCGCCGAGATCGAACACACCCTCCGCCGCCACCCCGCCATCCGCGACGCCGTCGTCACCAAATGGGAACCCACCCCCGGCGACCAACGCCTCGCCGCCTACATCACCCTCCACCACCCCACCACCGACAACAACACACTCACCACCGACATCAACACCCACCTCGCCGACCGCCTCCCCCTCTACATGATCCCCTCCACCCTCACCGTCCTCGACCACATCCCCGTCAACGCCAACGGCAAGACCGACCACCACGCACTCCCCCGACCCACCACCGACACCCACACACCAACCACCCGAGCCAACGGACCAGCCGAAGAACTCATCGCCAGAACCTGGTCCGACGTCCTCAACCGCCCCGACCTCGACATCCACGCCAACTTCTTCGCCCTCGGCGGACACTCACTCCTCGCCACCCGCATCATCTCCCGACTCCGCACCACCCTCTCCCCCGACATCCCCCTCGCACTCATCTTCGACAACCCCACCATCCACACCATGGCCACAGCCCTGGAGAACCTGCTGCTGGACGCGGTCGGCGAGCCGGAGACGGACCTGGTCGAGGGCGCGACCGCCGAGAGGAGCCACTCATGACCACGAGCGCGACTCCTCAGACAGACCCGCACGAGGCGAGGCGCGCGCAGGTCAGGTCACTGCTCCTGGGCGCCAGTGCCGCCCAGCGCGCCGACACGGCGGTGACGGCCATTCCGGCGGCCGGACCGGAGGCGCGGGTGGCGTCCTACTCGCAGGAGCGGATGTGGCTCCTGGAGCAGATGATGCCGGGCTACAACACCTCCACCGTGATCAGGGTCCGGGGCGTGCTCGACACCGATGTGCTGGCCCGGAGCTTCACGGTGGTGTCCGGCCGGCACGAGGTACTGCGGACGGTCTTCGACGAGCGGGACGGTGCCCCCGTCCCCCGGGTGCTGCCGGCCGCGCCGGTCACCGTACGGGTCCACGATGTCGTCGGGAACGACGCGGGTGAACGGTACGCGGCGGGCGTGGAGTTCGCCCGTGAGCTGATGCGCGAGCCGTTCTCCCTGGCCGACGGGCCCGTCTTCCGGGTCGCCGTGGCGCGGTTGGCCGAGGACGACGCGCTGCTGATACTGGTGGTCCACCACATCGCGATCGACGGCACCTCGATGCGGGTGCTGTGGTCCGAACTGTCCCGGGCCTACGCGGCCCTGGCGGCCGGCCGCGAGCCCGAACTGCCGCCGCTGCCCCTGCAGTACGGGGACTACGCGGCGTGGAGCCGGACCCATCAGACGCCGGAGCGGCTGGGCCACCAGCTGAAGCACTGGCGGGAGCGGCTGGCCGGTGCGAGTGCCGACGAACTGCCGACGGACCGACCCCGGCCGGCTGTGCGGACCGGCAACGGCTCCCAGTTCTCCTTCACCGTGGACGGCGAGCTGGGGGCGGCGGTCAACCGCTTCTCGCGGGAGCACAACGCGACCGCCTTCATGACGCTGACGGCCGCGTTCAGCGTGGTCCTCGCCAGGCACTCGGCGACCCGGGACGTCACCCTGGGCACGCCGATCGCCGGCCGGGGGCGTCCCGAACTGGACGGACTGATCGGCTACTTCGTCAATACCCTGCTGATCCGTACCGAGCTGGCCGACGACCCGTCGTTCGAGGAGCTGCTGGTCCGCACCCGCGCGAACACCCTCGCCTCCTACGAGCATCAGGAACTCCCCTTCGAAGCCCTGCTGGCAGAGCTCCAGCCGGAGCGGGACCCGAGTCGCAACCCGCTGTTCCAGGTGCTCTTCGCGCTGGGCGACGAGGAGACCGATGACCTGGTGCTGCCCGGTCTGACGACCGAGCGCGTGGAGCTGGTCGACGGAAAGTCGCGGTTCGACCTGAACGTGGCGCTCACCCGCTCCGGCGACACGTTCTCGGGGATCGCCTACTACGAGGCGGACCTGTTCGAGCAGGCGACGATCAGCCGGCTCATGCGGCACTTCGTGACCTTCCTGCGCAACGCGCTGGCCGAGCCGGACCGTCCGGTCTCCGGTGTCGGCATGGTCGACGCGGCCGAACGCGATCGACTGCTGGCGGCGGGGTCGGGTGAGCGTGTGGAGTTCTCCGGTGGTCTGCTGACAGATCTGGTCGACGCGGTCGCGGCGAGGGCCCCGCACGCACCCGCGGTCACCGATTCCCGGTCCACCCTCACCTACGCCGAACTCACCGGCCGGGCCAACCACCTGGCCACCCGGCTGCGTGACGCCAAAGTCACCCCCGACACCCCGGTCGGCCTCTGGATGGACCGCTCCGCCGAGATGACCATCACCCTGCTGGCCATCCTCAAAGCAGGCGGCGCCTTCCTCCCCCTCGACCCCGACCTCCCCGTCGGCCGGGTGAAAACCCTCCTCACCGACGCGGGCGCCCCCCTGATCTGCGTCGACAGCCACCGCGCCCAAGCCCTGACCACCACACCCACCGAAGCAACCGGGGCACCGACCGTCCTGGACTGCGGCCCGGGCACCCTCACCAAATCCTCACCCACCCCACCGGACAACACCATCACCGGAGACAACCTGATCTCCGTCTACTACACCTCCGGCTCCACCGGCACCCCCAAAGGCGTCGCCTCCACCCACACCGGCTGGACCAACCGCATGCAATGGATGCAGGCCCAGTACCCCCTCACCCCCGGCGACACCGTCCTGCACAAAACCGTCCTCAGCTTCGACGACTCAGCCGTCGAAATATTCTGGCCCCTCATCGCCGGCGCCACCGTCGTCATGCTCCCCCCCGGCCTCCACCGCGACCCCCGCGCCATCGCCGACTGGAGCAACAACCACCACATCACCGCCCTCCACTTCGTCCCCTCCATGCTCAACCTCTTCCTCGACGAGATCACCCCCACCCGCCAACCCCTCACCCACCTGCGCCACGTCATCTCCAGCGGCGAAGCCCTCCGCCCCGACCTCGTCACCAAATTCCACCAACGACTCGCCCACACCCCCGCCCACCTCCACAACCAATGGGGCGCCACCGAAGTCTCCATCGACTCCACCAGCCACACCTGCACCCCACAGGACGAGCAGGCCCCCGACGTATCCCTCGGCAACGCCATCGCCAACAACCAGGTACTCATCCTCGACGAACACCTCAACCCCGTACCCGACGGCGTCCCCGGCGAGCTCTACCTCGGCGGCACGGGCCTGGCCCGCGGCTACCTCCACGACCCCCGCAAAACCGCCGCGGCCTTCCTCCCCCACCCCTACCACCACGGCGAACGGCTCTACCGCACCGGCGACCGCGGCATACGACGACACGACGGCCGACTCACCTTCCTCGGACGCACCGACAGCCAGGTCAAGATCCGCGGCATCCGCATCGAACCCGCCGAGATCGAACACACCCTCCGCCGCCACCCCGCCATCCGCGACGCCGTCGTCACCAAATGGGAACCCACCCCCGGCGACCAACGCCTCGCCGCCTACATCACCCTCCACCACCCCACCACCGACAACAACACACTCACCACCGACATCAACACCCACCTCGCCGACCGCCTCCCCCTCTACATGATCCCCTCCACCCTCACCGTCCTCGACCACATCCCCGTCAACGCCAACGGCAAGACCGACCACCACGCACTCCCCCGACCCACCACCGACACCCACACACCAACCACCCGAGCCAACGGACCAGCCGAAGAACTCATCGCCAGAACCTGGTCCGACGTCCTCAACCGCCCCGACCTCGACATCCACGCCAACTTCTTCGCCCTCGGCGGACACTCACTCCTCGCCACCCGCATCATCTCCCGACTCCGCACCACCCTCTCCCCCGACATCCCCCTCGCACTCATCTTCGACAACCCCACCATCCACACCATGGCCACAGCGATCGGACACCTCATGCCCGCGTCCGGTACGGCCGACGGGAGGACGTCCCTGTGACGACAAGTCCGATCGTGGAACGCGCGGTGGAAACCGCACCGCGGGGAACCGGCTCCGGTCCCGCCATGGACGCGCCGCTGTCGGCGGCGCAACGCCGGGTGTGGCTCCTGGAGCACCTCCGTCCCGACCTCGTCGAGTACAACATGGCGCAGGTCTTCAAACTGGACGGGCTGCTCGACGCGCACGCCCTCTCCGCCGCCCTCAGGCTGGTCGTGGAACGGCACACCATCCTGCGCTCCCGTGTGGTCCAGGACGCCACCGGCGGACCGCGGCTGCGTGTGGAACCGGCGTCGGCGGTACGGCTCCAGCGGACCGATCTGAGCTATCTGGCGGTCGGGCCGGCCTACGAGGAGGCGTACCGGCTGCGGGACGCTGACATCAACGGTCGGTTCGACCTGGCCGCCGGCCCCTGGCTGCGCGCCCGGCTGACAGAACTGCCGGAGAAGTGCTACCTGTTCACCGTGGTCGTGCACCACATCGCCGTGGACGCCACGTCCATGCAGATCTTCTGGCAGGAACTCTCCCAGGCCTACGCGGCGTTCACCGCGGGCAGCCGTCCGGAGCTGCCCGCGCTGCCGATCCAGTACGAGGACTACGCGAAGCTGGCGGCCCGGCAGCTGGAGACGCCCGAGGCGGCCGCCGAGGTCGAGTACTGGAAGCGGACCCTGACCGGGGCGACCCCGACCGAGTTGCGCGGCGACCGCGCCCGGCCCGCGGTCCGCAGCAGTGCGGGTGCCCGGGTCTCGTACGTGATCGACCCCGCGGTGGCCGACGGGGTGCGGGAGCTCGCGCAGAGGTATCGTGTCTCGCCGTTCATGGTGCTGTTCGCGGCCTTCGCCGCGCTGGTGTCACGGCACTCCGGCAGCCGGGACGTCACCATCGGCGTGCCGATGTCCGGCCGTACGCTCCAGGAGACCGAGGGCCTGATCGGGTTCTTCGTCAACACGGTGTTGCTCCGCACCGACCTGGAGGGCAACCCGACCTTCGCCGAGCTGCTGTCCCGGGTCCGGAACACCACCCTGGAGGCGTACGAGCATCAGGGCGTGCCGTTCGACGTGCTCGTGGACGAGCTGCGGCCTGAGCGTGACCTGAGCCGCAACCCGCTGTTCCAGCTGCTGTTCAACCTGGTCGAGGAGCAGGCCTCGCATCTGCGGCTGCCCCAGGTCTCGGCCGTGTCGCTGCCGGTCGAGGCGGACACCGCCCGCTTCGACCTGGACGTCACCGTGGTGACCCGGGACCGGCAGATGGAGGTGCTGATCGCCTATGCGACCGAGCTGTTCGAGGCCGGCACCGTAGCCCGGTTCGCCGATCACTACCGCCGCATCCTGGCGCACGCGGTCGAGCGGCCCGACATCCGGATCGGCGACCTCGCCCTGCTGGCGCCCGAGGAGGAGCGGCTGCTGCTGTCGGACTGGAACAACCCGGCCGACTCCGAGCCTCCACTGCTCCTGCCGGACCTGGTGGACCGGCACGCCGTCCTGACCCCGGACGCGGTCGCCGTGGAAGGGCTCGACGGCGCGCGGCTCACCTACGCCGAACTGGTGCGGCGGGCCTCAGCCCTGGCCGCCGTGCTGCGCGCGGAGGGTGCGGGCCGGGACGCCCCGGTGGGCGTGATGGTCGAGCGTTCCCCTGACCTGTTGGTGGCACTGCTGGCGGTCCTCAAGTCCGGCGCGGCCTATCTGCCCCTGGAGCCCGGCTATCCGCCGGAGCGGCTGGCGTACGTGCTGGCCGACAGCGGCGCCCGGCTGCTCCTGTGCCGCCCGGAGCTGGCGGCCCGGCTGGATCCGGCCCCGAACGTGCGGCTCATCGACGTGGGCCGGTCCGCGAAGGTGCCCGCCGAGCACGGGCCGACGGCACAGGTCCGTGCCGACGACCTGGCGTACGTGATCTACACGTCCGGCTCGACCGGCCGACCCAAGGGCGTGATGGTCCCGCACCGCGGCCTGGTGAACTTCGCCGCGGACTTCGGCCGTACCCTCGGCCTTTCCGCCGACGACGTGCTGTGCGCGGTGACCACCGTGGCGTTCGACGCGTCGGTGCTGGAACTCTTCGTGCCGCTCGTCCGGGGCGCCAAGGTGGTGCTGGTGGATCGGGAGACCTCCGCGGACGGCGCCGCCCTGGCCCGGGTCATGTCGGAGTCGGGGGCGACGGTCATGGCGGCGACGCCGGCCACCTGGCATCTGCTGCTGCTCAGCGGCTGGCAGGGCGGCGCCGTCCAGGCCGTCACCGGCGGCGAGGCGCTCTCCGCGCAACTCGCCCAGGAGCTGGCGCCGCGGGTGTCCCGGCTGTGGAACGCGTACGGCCCCACCGAGACCAGTGTCTACTCGACCGTTGAGCTGATCGCCCCCGAGGCTCCCGGGGAGCCGGTGTCGATCGGTCTGCCGATCGCCAACACCCAGGTGCACGTGGTGGACGACCGGATGCGGCTGATGCCGATCGGCGCCGTCGGCGAACTGGTCATCGGCGGCGCGGGTGTCACCCGCGGCTACGCCGGGCGGCCCGCCCTCACGGCGGAACGGTTCGTCCCGGACCCGTTCGGGGACGGCGGCCGGCTCTACCGCACCGGTGATCTGGCCCGCAGGCGGCCCGACGGCAGGCTGGAGTTCATCGGCCGGGAGGACACCCAGGTCAAGATCCGCGGCTACCGCATCGAGCTCGGCGAGATCGAGTCGGTTCTGCAGCGGTACCCCGCGGTGGACCGGGTCGCCGTGGTCACCACGGGCGAGGACATGGCACGGCGGGTCGTCGGTTACGTCTCCTGGCGGGACGAGCCCGACGAGCCCGGACTGCGCGCCTTCCTGCGGGAGCACCTGCCGCAGTACATGGTCCCGGCCGTGCTGGTGGGCATGGAGCGGATGCCGATGACGCCGAACGGCAAGGTGGACCGCAAGCAGTTGCCCGAGCCGGCCGCCGAGGCCGTCGCAGGCTCCGTCGCTCCCCGCGACTCGTTGGAGCTGCGGGTCACCTCGATCTGCGAGCGGGTCCTCGGCCGGTCCCCGGTGGGTGTGCGGGACGACTTCTTCGCCGCCGGCGGCAACTCGCTCAGCGCGTTCGAACTGGTCGAGGCGGTACGGCGGGAGCTCGGTGTGAGCGTGCCGCTCAGCACGTTCTTCCGGGCGCCCACCATCGAGGCGCTGTGCGGCGCGCTGCCCGGACTGACCGCGGTGTCCGAGCGACTGCTGGTCCCGCTGTCGACGGCCTCACCCGCCGGCCGCTCGCCGCTGTTCCTCGTCCATCCGCACGGCGGCGGTGTCAGCTCCTACATGGGCCTGGCGCGGGAGCTGGAGGGCGGTGTGGACCTGTACGGCGTCGAGGCGGTCGGCTACAACACGGACGCGGCGCCGCTGCGCACCGTCGAGGAGATCGCCGAGCGTTATCTCGCGGAGATGGCGGAACTGGCTCCCGAGGGCCCGGTGCTGCTGGGCGGCTGGTCGTTCGGTGGTGTGGTGGCGTTCGAGATGGCGGTGCGCCTGGAGCGGGCGGGCCTCGAGGTCGGCGCGCTGGTGTTGCTGGACTCGCCGGTGCCCGGCTCGGCGGACCTGGTCGGCGACGAGGACGTGCTGTCCCGGTTGGGGGCCGACGCCGGACTGTCGTCCGACGAGATGGACGAGCTCGACGACAGCGCGCTCATCGCCGCTCTGGTCCGCCATTCCCATCGACACGGACGTCTGCCGGACCGGATCGAGTCGACTGCCGTGCGCCGCATGGTCGAGGTCGCCCGTGCCAACGGGGAGGCCGCCGGCCGCTACCGGCCCGACGCGGTGGTCCACGCGGACGTCCACCTGCTCACCGTCTCCGAGTCCCACCCGACCCTGAAGAGTCCCGACGTCGATCCTGACGCCTGGCGGGCTTTGACCCGCGGCCGGGTCTCCACCGTCCCGGTGCCGGGCAACCACCACGACATGGTGCACCCGCCACACGTCGCTGAACTGGCCGCGCGGATCACCGAGATCGTCCGCCCGTATCAGGCCGCGGGCCGCCCTGCCGGTCGCGCGGACACCTGACCAGGTACGAAGCCGGCCCGGAGCGGGGCCCGCACGGCCTCGCTCTCCCGGTCCCCGCCGCCCACGCGGCGCAACGCGTGACCTCCGTTACCCGAACGTCCGAGGAGGCGTAGGTGAAGATCGACGTGCAAGGCCAGGACGTGCTGTCCGTACAGGGCACGCACGACCAGGTACAGATGAGGCCGGTGCCCCCGCACCTGGAGCACGGCGTGCTCATCGGCACCGGAACAGCCCCCAGCCACCACGGTGAACTGCTCCAGGGGGTGTTCGAGGACGACGGCAGGCTCCGCCGCGGTCTGGTGACGCTGCCCTGCCCGCTGTTCGCCAGCAACGCGACCGTGCGGCTGAGCCGTTGGGAGCCGGAACTCACGGTCACCCCGCGGTGGAAGACGAAGGCCCTCGACGCCGCCCGCACCACCCTGCAGGTGCTCGGCATGGGCGACTACGGCGGGGAGCTGGAGATGCGGGGCGATGTCGCCGTCGGCTGCGGCCTCGGCTCGTCGACCAGCGACGTGACCGCGGCGATCCTGGCGGTGCTGGCCGCGGCCGGCCGCAGCCTCGCGCCGGAGCGGATAGCCCGTATCGCGGTCGCCGCCGAGATGGCCACCGACCCCCTGATCTACTTCGACCGGATGCTGCTGTTCGCCCACCGCGAGGGTGCGGTCATCGAGGACTTCCACCGGCCGGTGCCGCCGCTCGAGGTGCTCGGCTTCTCCTCGACGAGCAAGGAGATCGACACCCTGGCGCTGCCGCGCGCCCGGTACAACGCCTGGGAGATCGAATGCTTCCGGGCGCTGCGCGGCCTGATGCGCCGGGCCGTGGCCCGGGGCGACCACCAGGAACTCGGCCGGGTCTCCACCGCGAGCGCCCGCATCAATCAGCGATTCCTGCCGGTGCCCCGTTTCGACCGAGTGCTGGAGATCGCCGAGGAAACCGAGGCACTGGGCGTGCAGGTGGCCCACAGCGGCACGGTCGCCGCCCTCCTGTTCGCACCCCACCAGCCGGAACTGGAACAGCGCACGGCGCTGGCTGCCCGCCGGCTCGCGGAACTGCGCATCACCGACCACTGGCGCTACACAGCCGGGAGCGAGACACATGTCCCGTACGCACACCAGTCGTAGGGCGTTCACGAGCGTGGTCGACGGCCACGTCCTGCCCAAGGTCATCCAGGTCGGGCCCAACGTGTACGGGGCCGCCTTCCATCTGATGAAGTTGCTGCCCGCGCAGTTCATGCTCACCAGTGCCATCGAGACCGGCGAGCTCACCGAGGGCACCACGGTCGTGGAGACCACGTCCGGCACCTTCGGGCTCGGTCTGGCGATGGTGTGCCGGCTCAAGGGCATCCCCCTGGTCCTCGTCGGCGACCCTGCGATCGAGCCGCCGCTGCGCCGTCGGCTGACGGCGCTCGGTGCCCAGGTGAGCATCGTCTCGGGTCCCGAACTGCGCACCCGCGGGGTGCAGCAGGCCCGTCTGGATCGGGTGGCCCGCATCCAGTCCCGGCTCGGCTCCTACTACACCCCCGGCCAATACGACAATCCGCTGAACCCGGTGTCGTACGGAGCGGTCGCCGAACTCCTGCTGGAGACCATGGGCACGTTCGACGCGCTGGTCTGTCCGGTCGGCTCGGGCGGATCCTCCTCCGGGATCGGCTCGTTCCTGCGGGCGCTGAACCCGCAGCTGAAGCTGATCGGGGTGGACACGCCCGGCAGCGTGCTCTTCGGCGCCCCGGCCGGCCCCCGACAGCTGCGCGGTCTCGGAAACGGGCTGGTACCGCCGGTCCTGGAGCACAAGCTGTTCGACGAGATCCACTGGCTGGACGCGGGGACAGCGTTCACCGCGACCCGGCGGCTGCACGCCGAGCACGCCCTGTACATGGGGCCGACCAGCGGCGCCGCTCACCACGTGGCCCGGTGGTACGCCGAACGGCATCCGGAGCTGCGGGTGATGGCGCTCTTCCCGGACGAGGGCCACCGCTACACCAACACCGTGCACAACGACGTGTGGCTGCGCCGCGGCGGCTTCCTGACACCGCCGCCTTCGGCGCCACGCACCCTGGACCACCCCGCCCAGACCGCCGGAAGCTGGTCCCGGTACTCCTGGCAGCGGCGCACCCGCGACGAGGTCGTCGCCCTCGCGGAAGGAGCGGTGATATGACCCGGGACGTGTTCGTCCTTGTCGAGAGCAACACCACCGGAACGGGCCGGCTTTTCCCCGCGGCGGCCCGTGCGCTCGGCCTGCACCCGGTGCTGCTGGCCGCCGACCCGTCCCGGTACGCGTCGGTCGGCGGCGCCGAGGTGGTCCGTACCGAGACCGACGACGTGCGGGCGGTGGTCGACGCCTGCCGCGGCCTGGCCGTCGGGCGGCGCGTCGCGGGCGTCGCCACCAGCTCCGACTACTACGTGGAGACGGCCGCCGCGGCGGCCGCCGCGCTCGGCCTGCCGGCCAACTCCCCCGCCGACCTGGCCGCGGTCCGCGACAAGGGCACGCAGCGGGCCCGGCTCGCCTCGGCCGGAGTGAGGGTGCCCCGGTTCACTGTGGCCGACACGGTCGAGGAGGTCCTGGCCGCAGCGGCGGAGATCGGCTACCCCGTGGTCGTCAAACCCGTCACCGGCAGCGGCAGCCTCGGCGTGCGGCTGTGCGCGGACCCCGAGCAGACGGCCCGACACGCCCGGGCCGTGCTCTTCCGCGAGTCCGACGAACGCGGCCGGCCGGTGCCGCGCCGGGTCACGGTCGAGGAGTTCGTGAGCGGCGGGGAGTACTCGGTCGAGGTCCTCGACGGCACCGCGGCCGGGATCACCGCCAAGCACCTCGGCGCACAGCCCCTGTTCGTCGAGACCGGGCACGACTTCCCCGCCGCCCTGGCCCCGGCCGTGCGGGAGGCGGTCACCAAGGCGGCCGAGGCGGCCGTACGGGCGCTCGGCATCGTCCTCGGCCCGGCCCACGTGGAGCTGCGCCTCGGCCCCGCGGGCCCGGTCCTGATCGAGGTCAACCCGCGGCTGGCGGGTGGTTGGATCCCCCGGCTGGTGCAGGAGGCCACCGGCACCGACCTGATCCTGGGGACGGTCGCCGCGTTCAGTGGACTCCCGTCCCCGGTGGCCGTGACCGCGGCAAGGGGAGCGGCGATCCGGTTCGTGGTACCGGCCGAGAGCGGCCGGCTGCGCCGTATCGACGGGGTGGCGCGGGCCTGCGCGGTACCCGGTGTGGTCGACGTGGAGACCTACCGGGAGCCGGGCACGGAGATCACCGTGAGCGGTGACTTCCGCGACCGGATCGGGCACGTGCTGGCCCGGGGCGCGACTGCCGCCGAGGCGGCCGCCGCCGCCGAGGAGGGCGTGGGCCGCATCACCCCGTCCCTGGTGGTCCGTCGGGAGGGGGTGCCGGCATGACGGATTCAGGCCGCCTGCGCAACGCCGCGTCCCCCGAGATCCGCCGCATGCTCCTGGAGCGGCGGGAACCGCCAAGGCCCCCCTGGAAGGCCGAACTCGACCGGATCACCCATGTCGACCTCGCCCACGTCGTGATGCTCGCCGAGCGCCGGATCGTCGGGGCCGGGACCGCCTCCACCCTGCTCGCGGCCATCACCGAACTGCGCGAGCGAGACTACGAGGCCCTGGAGGCCTTGCCCGCCCCGCGCGGCCTCTACCTGGCCTACGAGTCCTATCTGATTGATCTTCTCGGCGAGGAGACGGGCGGTGTCCTGCAAACCGGCCGCTCCCGCAACGACCTCGGCGTCACCTGCCTCCACCTGGCGCTGCGCGAGCCGTACCGGCGGCTGTCGGAGGAGCTGGCCGAACTGGGCCGGGTGCTGCTGGAGCGCGCCCATGAGTACCGCGAGGTGCTGATGCCCGCCTACACCCACTTCCAGGCGGCCGTGCCGGTCACCTACGGCCACTACCTGCTCGGGCTGGCGCAGGCCTTCGAGCGGGACGCCCGCGCCCTGGCCCAGGCCGGGGAACTGCTGAAGCGGTGCCCGCTGGGCGCCGGGTCGATCGGCGGGACGACCGTGCCGATCAACCCGGGGCGCACGGCCGACCTCCTCGGTTTCGGCGAGCCGGTGCGCAACTCGGTGGACGCCATCGCCAGTCGGGACACCGCGCTGCGGCTGCTGTCGACGGCCGTGGTCCTCGGCGTCACCCTCGACCGGGCCGCCCTTGACCTGTTGATGTGGTCCAGCGCGGAGTTCGGGCTGCTGACGATCCCGGACGGGCTGGTCGGATCCAGCTCGATGATGCCGCAGAAACGCAACGCGTTCGTCCTGGAGCACGTGCAGGGGAAGTCGGCCGCCGCCCTCGGCGGGCTGATGGGCGCGGCGAGCGCGATGCGGGGTACTCCGTTCACCAACTCCATCGCGGTCGGCACCGAGGCGATGACCCATGTGATGCCGGCGCTGGACGCGACGATCGACGCGGTGAAGATCCTGCGGCTGGCCTACGACGGGGCCCGGCCCGTACCCCGGGCCATGGCGGACCGGGCGACGGCGGGGCTGACCCACGCGACCGCCACCGCCGAACAGCTGGTGCGCCAGGGGGTGCCGTTCCGACGGGCCCACTACCAGGTCGGGGAGGCCGCGCTCGCCGTCGCGGAGGGACGGTCCTCCTCCCTCGGCGCGGCCCTGGTGGCGAACGGCCGGCTGCCGGCCGGCGAGTCCGCCGGCCTCAGGCCGGAGGCCGTGTGGTGGGCGGCGGAGTTCGGAGGCGGCCCCGGCCCGGCCTCGTTCCGCCGCTGCCACGAACCGCTCGCCTTGCGCTGGGAGGAGCATCGCGCCCGGCCGGCCAAGGAGGCCGCCTGCTGGGGCGACGCCGACGAGCGCCTGTGGGACGCCGTGGCCCAGGTGCACAGCAGGACGCGGGGCACCGCCGCGGTCGCCGCACCCGATTCCGAGGAGGACTTTTCATGACGAGCACTGACCGCGACGCCGCCCGGGCGCCCGTCGTCGAACTGCGCAGCGACACCTTCACCCTGCCGACACCCCGGATGCTGGCGGAGATGACCAGGGCTCCACTTGGTGACGACGTGTACGGAGAGGATCCCACCGCGCGTCAGCTGGAGGAGCTGGCCGCCCGGCTGGTGGGCATGGAGGACGCCTGCTTCATGCCCAGCGGCACCATGGGCAACCTGGCGGCTCTGCTGGCCCACTGCCCGCGCGGCACCAAGGCCCTCGCGGGAGCCGAGTCCGACATCTACGTCTACGAGGCCGGCGGGGCCTCCTACTGCGGCGGCGTGATCGTCGAGCCGGTGCCCAACCGGACCGACGGCACCATGGCGCTCGCGGACATCGAGGCCGGCTTCCCGGAGGATTCCGATGACCCGCAGTTCGCGCTGCCCGCCGTGCTCTGCGTGGAGAACCCGCAGAACCGCTGTGGGGGGCGGGTGCTGCCGCTGGAGTATCTGGCGGAGGTCCGGGCGCTGGCCCGCTCCCGCGGCGTGGCGGTCCATCTGGACGGGGCCCGTCTCTTCAACGCCGCGCTCGCTCTCGGCGTGCCGGTGCACGTCATCGCCGGTTACGCGGACTCGGTGCAGTTCTGTCTGTCCAAGGGGCTGTCCGCGCCGGTCGGCTCAATGGTCGCGGGCAGCGCCGAGTTCGTCCGGTCGGTCCGGCGCATCCGCAAGATGCTCGGCGGCGGAATGCGGCAGGCCGGGGTCCTGGCCGCGGCCGGGCTGGTCGCGCTGCGCGAGATGACACTGCGGCTCGGCGACGACCACGCCACCGCGCGCCGGCTGGCTGAGGGACTGGCCGCGCTGCCTGGGGTGGTGGTGGAGCCGGTCGAGACCAACATGGTCTTCTTCCGGGTCGACGCCCCCGGTCTGCCCCAGGCCCGGTTCATCGAACGGGCCTGGGAGGAGGGCGTACGCCTCGCCGAGCTGGGCCATGGCCGGATCCGGGCCGTCACCCACGCGGGGGTGGACGATGCCGACGTCGACCGCGCCCTGGCGGTCTTCCGAGAGCTCCTGCTGCCGCGGACCGTCGCCGCCTGACCCCGTCCCCGACACCGACCGTCACCTGCCGACGGCCTGCTTCCTGTGGGCTGTTCAGGTCCCGTCCGTACCACCGCGACCACCCGCTTCACCCGCTCCACCCGTTCGAACCCGTCCCTGAAACCGTTCCACCACACGATCGGAGAACCGTCATGCAGCAGAACTCCCAGCAGTGGCTCGTCGTCGTCAACGACGAGGAGCAGTACTCCGTCTGGACCGCCGACCGGGACATCCCGCAGGGCTGGCGCGCGGTCGGGGTCAGCGGTCCGAAGGAGGACTGCCTCGACCACATCGAGCGCACCTGGACCGACATGCGCCCGCTGAGCCTGCGCTCCACCGCCGCCTGACACCGGTACGGGGGTGCCGGCGGACCTCGGTCCGCCGGCACCCCCGTACCGCGCCCGACCATCACAGCTACGACTCCGTGGACTTCTTCGTGAGCCCCGGTGCCCGGCCCGAGCCGGACCGACGAGTGGCCGTGGACTGTGACCCGCCGGATGCCACCGGCGGGTCACAGTCCACGGCCACTCGTCAGCTCTCGCCCACCGCCACCGTGTGGACGCGGTCCTCGGGCGCGACGCGGTGCACCACCGTCGCGCCCCAGCGCCGGGGGTCTCGGCGCGCCTCGGGGTACAGATGGCGGACGTGGTTGAGCACCGAGAAACGGGGCTCCTCACCGCCGGGGCTCTCCGGCCGTACCAGGCCGTACGTCACCAGGGTGAAGACGATGACGGCGGCCTCGGCACCGGAGGTCCCGACGGCCTTGGCCGCTTCGGCCACCGACCAGCTGCGGTGGTCGCGGGCGACGGTGGCGAGGAAGGACACCCCTGCCGGGCTGAGCCGGCCCAGGGTGCGGCGCAGGCGGACCATCAGGTGGCGTGAGGGTTCGGCGGTCATGGGCGGCGCGGTCAGGGCGAACGGGCTGCGTTTCACTTCGTCCAGCAGCTCCGCCAACGCCCGCACCACAGTCCAGCGGCCGGCGAACTCCAGCGCCCGGGGCAGTCCGTCGAGGCTCCGGCACAGTTCGGCGACGACCGCCGCATCAAAGTCGTCGAGCCGGAACAGGGGGTTGCCTGCGCGGATGTGCTCGCACAGCAGTCGTACGGACGGCACCTGGGCCAACAGTTCCGGGACCGACTCGGCGCCAGGGGCGGGCACCGGCAGCGGGGCGAGGCGCAGGATCTGCTCGCCGGACACCCCGCACGGCGCACAGGCGGTGACCAGGATGCGCAGCTGCGGGTGGGCGCGTATCAACGCGCCGAGCCGGTCGGCGCCGTCCGCGGGCTCGACGTCGTCCAGCACCAGGACGGTCGTCTCCCGCGGTAGACGGTCTGCCAGTTCATCAACCGGTATCCCCTCGCCGCGCGCCCGCCACAGCGCCCGGGTGCCGTTGGCCGCGGCCCGGCGCACGGCCTCGGCGGCCAGGTGTGACTTCCCGACTCCTCCTACGCCGACGACGGACACCAGCCGTCCGCCCGGTCGTACCAACAGGTCGATGAGGGCGGTGAGTTCGGCGTCCCGGCCGATCAGCGGCCCCCGGGCGAGCCACGGCACGGGGACGCAGTCGTATTCATCGCGGTGGTCGGCGGTGCCGGGCCGGCGCCGGACCGCGTCCAGCAGTGCCTCACGCTGGGCGGAGCCGAGCCGCAGTCCGTCTGCCAGCAGCCGGACCGTGTCCGGCCGGGGGGACAGGACCTTGCCCTGCTCCAGGTTGCGTATGGCGCGCACGCTCACGGTGGTGAGGTCCGCGAGTTGCCGCTGGGTGAGTCCGGCACGCTGGCGGTGGTCCCTCAGTCGGAGGCCGAGGTCCTGCCGAGTTCGGATGTCGTTCATGACTTGCTCCGGTGGGCCGTTACGAGGTGCTGGTGGAGCCGGTGGGCGGGACGCCGTCCGAACTGGTCGCCCGGTGCCGTTACCCGGTGTCGTGCGGAACATCGCCGGTGGCTGCCGGGTGCTCCCCGGACGCGGCCGGGGCGGGGCACTCGCGGTGTCTTCCGCGTCGGCGCCCGCCCCCGGCCGTCGCGTCGTCAGCTCCAGGGGTTGGTGTCGTCCGTGGAGGAGCCGTCGTCGGCCAGTACGCTCACCGTCCGCTGCGGGTGCGTCGCGGTCTCGGCCGCTACCGCGCCCAGGAGGACGGCGGCCGCGGTGATGATGACGACGGTGGCCCTCACGGGCTTCACGACCGGTGCGAGACTGCTGTTCATGGTGGTTTCCTTCCTCTCCTCCAGCTTTCTGCCGGGCTTCTGGAAGGAAAGTTAGGGAGCGCTGCAATCACGCCACTTTGCCGCCGCTATCCCTCGTGGATAGCCGCCGTGGCCTGCGGGTTCTCGCTTCCGCAGCTATCAGGCCGGGGTTCTCGGCGGCCGCGTGGGAGGGTACGGCAGCCTGTGCGGCGTACGTCGCCTCCCGGACCTGCGTTCCCCTCACGGCGGCTCGCCGGCTTTTCACCGGGGGTTCCGGTCGATCGCCAGTGCGGACGCCGTGGTGGATTCACGAGCCGCGCGTCAGAGCCCCGGCGACCACACGGACGGCAGCCGCGGTCCGGAGCGGCCGCCGGTGGCGTAGCACTGGCGGCGCGGCCAGTCGACGATCGTGGCCTGTTCCGGCACAAGGGCCCGCAGCGGGTCCTCGGTGGCCTTCGGGGCATTGCGCACGGAGGGCCGGGGCCTGGCCGGAGCAGGGCGTCGGGAACCGGGCCAGTTCGCTCTTCCGGCCGACGAAGAGGCGCGGGGATGTCTCTTCTCGGCCGCGGGCGGGAGCGTCGGGGTCCGGCCGCCGGGGCGCCCGAGCGCTGTACGGGTTCATGTGATGACCGGTACCTCTGGTCAGGACCCCTTCCTGGGCACGCGTACGGCTACGGAGTCCGCGTCATCGGCTCTCGGCGGCGCCGTCGGTGGTTATCCGAGCGAGCAGTCCGGTGGCCCGGCCTTCCTCCTCGGCCATGCCGAGCCGGCCGAACACCTCCAGAGCGTCGGTGAGCAGCACGCCGGCCTTCGCGGTGTCGTCGTCGCGCAGGGACAGGTCGGCGAGGTCCACGCGTACGGAGGCGGCGCCGCCCTGGTCGAGGATGTCCTCACGCACGGAGAGGGCTCGGGCGAAGTACGAGGCGGCCTCGGTGAGTTCGCCGAGGCGGACGTGGACCCGGCCGAGATCGTGGAGGATGTACCCCTCACCGATCACGTCGCCGTCGTCCCGGACCATGGTGAGACTTTCGGTGAGCGCCTTGCGGGCGTCGGCGGGCTGCCCCCGGTACAGGTGCATCTGACCCGCGCGCTGCAGCACCCGGGCCTGCCCACCGAGGTATCCGACGTCGCGCCAGATCTCCAGCGCCTCGTCGAGTTCGGCCTCCACCCGGCGGACGTCGCCGCGCCGCAGCAGGATGACCGAGTGCTGGACGAGGACGGAGGCACGGGCCCAGGGGTCGTCGTCACCGAAGTCACGTTCTGCCCGCTCGAACAGCTCCGTCGCGGCGGTGTCGTGGCCGGCCAGCCGTTCCAGCAGGCCGAGGTCGCGGCGGCACAGCCCGAGGCCCTTGGTGTGCCCGAGTTCCTCGAAGAGTCCGACGGCGGTGGTCAGCGACCGACGGGCCTCGGGCAGGTTACGGCGGTTCAGGTGCAGTGAGCCCAGCGAGGCGAGCAGGGCGGCCTGGCCGAGCAGGTTGCCGCTGCGGCGTACCGCGGTCAACGCCTTGCGGTGAGTACGGGCCCAGTGGTCGAGATAGCCGCGGGCCTCGTAGAACGGGGCGAGGTTGACGGCGAGTTCCCAGGCGTAGCCGTCCTCGCCCCCCTGGGCGAGGCTCTCCACGGTCAGGCTGAGGTTCTCGCGCTCGGTGTCGAGCCATTCCAGGGGACGGCCGAGGACGGTCTCGACATGGTCGGCCGGCGGGTTCCAGCGGACGGCGGGCCCCTCGATGTAGCGGGTGCCGAGGACCCGCTCCTGCGCCTCGCCGACCAGCGTGAGCCAGGCGCCGCCCACCCGGCGGGTCGCGGACCGCCGCTCGGTCTCGTCCGATTCGGCGGCCAGCCGGTCCCGGGCGAACAGCCGGATGATGTCGTGGAAGCCGTAGCGCAGTTCCCCGGTGGCGTCGACGCCGGCGACGTCCAGCATCTGTACGTCGACCAGGGATTCCATGAGGTCGGACGGGTAAGGGTAGGCGTCCGGCACGTCGAGCAGGGCGCCACCGATCCAGCTGGGGAAGGTGGAGCCCTTGGTGAGGCTGAGCAGCCGCAGCAGGGTGCGGTCCCTCTCGGCCAGTCCGTCGTAGGTGAGGGCGAGACTGGCCCGCACGGTCATCTCGCCGTGGGTCAGTTCGTCCAGACGGCGGCGTTCGTCCGCGAGCCGCTGCACCATCGAGGCGAGCGGCCAGTGCGGGCGGGCGGCCAGCCGGGCGGCGATGATGCGCAGGGCCAGCGGCAGCCCGCCGACAGCGGCGGCCAGCGCCCTGGCGGCCTCGGGTTCGCCGCGGACCCGGTCGGCACCGACAACGTTGCCGATGAGTTCGAGTGAACGCTGTTCATCGAGTATGTCCAGAGTGACCCGGTGGGCTCCGGGGAGAGCGGTCAGCCGGGCCCTGGTCGTGACGAGCACTCCGCAGGAGTGGCCGCCGGGCAGCAGCGGAAAAATCTGCTCCTCACCGACGGCGTCGTCCAGGACGACCAGAATGCGCCGGTCGGCGAGCATGCTGCGGTAGATCTCGCTCCGCTCCTCCAGGGAGTCCGGGATGGCGGGACCGGGCAGCCCCAGGGCGCGCAGGAACCGGCCGAGGATCTCACGGGGGTCGACGGGATCGGCCCGGCCACCGCGCAGCTGGCAGTAGAGCTGACCGTCGGGAAAGTGGGACTCGGCGAGCCGGTGCGCGACCCGGGCCGCGAAGGTGCTCTTGCCGATGCCGGAGCGGCCGGTGACGACCACGATGCCTGGAGCCCCTACCCGCGAGGTGTTCGTGAGGACGCCCTCGACGTCGGCGACGAGTTGCTGGTGACCGACGAAGTCCGCGGTATCTACCGGGAGTTGGCGTGGAACGACTGCGTTGGCCTGCGTGCGGGCGTCCTCGTCCGCGGCAGCGTCGGGCTCGAGGTCCGTAGCGGGGGCGCCCTGCGCCGGCTCGGCACTGGGCAGGTGAATGCCGGCCGTGTGCACCAGCCGCAGGGAGGGGTCCTCCGTCAGGACGGCCTGTTCCAGTCGGCGCAGGTCCTCGCCGGGCTGGAGGCCCAGTTCGTCCATCAGCAGTGTGCGGCCCTGCCGGTAGGACTCAAGGGCCTCTGCCTGCCGGCCGGAGCGGTACAGGGCGAGCATCAACTGCCCGCGGAAACGTTCCCGTAAGGGATTCTCCCCCACCAGCCGGGCTATCTCGGCGGTCAGTTGGTGATGGCGACCGAGCGCGAGCTCGAGCTCGATGAAGGACTCGGTGGCCGCGAGGCGTTCCTCGTCGATGTGTTCGGCGATCCGGGCGAGCTCGTCGCTGGGGACGCCGTTCAGGCAGGGGCCGCACCACAGGCTGACCGCCGCGCGCATCAGGGCGGCAGCCTCGGCGGTGCGGCCCCCGCCGCCGAGCGCGGCGGCCTCGACGACGTTGCGCCGGAAGACGTTCAGGTCGAGCGCCGCGTCGTCGATCTGGAGGACGTAGCCGGGTGACCGGGTCTCGATGGTGGCCTCGACGCCGGCGGCGGCCAGGGTCTTGCGCAACCTGGACACACAGATCTGCACCTGGGTGCGGGCTGTCTCCGGGGGGTCCTCGGCCCACAGCAGTCGGATGAGGTGGTCCCGGTTCTGGAGCCGTCCGCTCTCCAGGAGCAGGGCGGCGAGGACGACCTGCTGTCTGCCCGCCGTGACCGGCACCGCGCGTTGACCGTCGAACACCTTCAGCTCGCCCAGCACTTGAAAGGTGAATCCCACTGCCCGCTCACGCGGCTCCAGGTGCACTCCGGCCATGAACCCTCCCCATCACATACGGCAGGCCACAGCTCGCCTGACCGCCAAGTCTACGGCCCGAACTCAGCTGCCCACCGTCCCGAGGGGTAGCTGAACAGCGGTGACCAGGGGGTGGACCAGGGCCCTGATCGGGGGTGTGACACGACCCGCCCGACACCGCCCGGGCCGCCACCGGAGCGCCCGCCGCGGCGTCCCGGGGCGGCCGGTGGTGGCCACCCTTCCGAGCGACGGGTGACCAGGTCACCGGGGCGGGATAACGCGGTGATAGCGGCGGGACAGCGACTGGCCGGACGATCGCCTGGTGGAAGCCGTCGGCGCGGCCAGGCCCGTCCACCGAGAGCGAGAGGTCAGTCATCCAGTGATGAACAACGACAGATTCCGTATGTCCCCAACCGATTCGAAGGTGATGGCAGCCGGTGTGAAACATGCGATGCTCACTTATCACTACCTGGACATCGGGGACATCGACGGGTACGCCTCCCTGACGGAGCAGAACGTGACACTGGACCACCCCGGCGCGCCCCCGTACCGGGGCCGGGACGCGGTGCTCAGCGCGCAGGCGGCGCAGGCGACCCTGCTCAGGCGGCACGAGTTGGACACCGTCGTGGCCGACGAGGGCCGTGTGGTGGTTCTCGGCCGGGTGGTGCGCCAGGCGCCGGGCGCTGTCCGAGGGGCGGCGTACGGCGTGGACTTCGCGGACGTGTTCACCCTGTCCGGGCAGACCCTGGTCCGGGCGTGCCGACGCTACTACTACGCTCCCCCGTCGAGCGGCCTGTCGGCCCACCCGGAACACCCCCCGGCGGAGTGATTCCCCTGCCGGTGCCCGGCTGCCGGCGGTCCAGGCGACCGCCGGCAGCACACGCGTGGCGAAGGGGCCGGGGCGGGACGGCCGTGGTGACCGGTTCGCCGACGGCGCCACGGTCCGAGCCGTACCGCTTCCGGATCCGACGCGCCCGCGGAACAGCCGCCGGGCACCCGTGTTCCGCTGCTGGACCGCTCTCCGCACGGCCGGCGGGGAGTCACGGGGACATACGGGGGAGCGCACGGAACAGAGGCGCCGGGGCGCTCGAGCCCGGTTCGCGCCACGGCCCGGACCGCGAAGGAGCCGGCGGTCTCCGCCGTGCGGCGGAGGACTCCCCATGCCACACCTTCCGCGGGCCCCGTCTTCGGCTGTCGCCGCGGACGTGAACCCTCCGCGACTTTCTGCGTCCTTCAGCTTAGGGTCGATCCGGATCAGAGGACAGTCACGCGATCGCGTGACACAAGGCCGGCGGGGAAGCGGCGCCCCGGACCTGGAAGGCGCCACGACAGGCTGAGCGCAGGCGGGCGAGGTCAACCGGGACCGACTCCGGTGGCGTGCCGCGGCGAACCTCGATGTGGCCGAATTCAGCTCAGCGAAACGAATACCCGTCGGGACCGCACCCGCCGCGGCCCGCTCCAGTCCCATGGTCCAGGAAAGAGATCTTGCAGGGGATTACCTGGCAGGCGTGGGGCAAGAAGATCGTCGAACGACAAGATCCGGGGCACGCTCGGCGAAAAGTATATTCGGACTCATCATCACATCCCGCCACCATCGCCATCTTCTCCCCGGCTTCGCGCCGGACCGGCGACATTCGGAGAACTCGCACCGGAGCGTCCGGCGGCACGAGGAACGGCTGCCGCATGCCACCACTGGCGCATTCGGCCGGTGTTCACCGTGTCGACTTCGACGCCGGCCGATTCACGGTCGGTCACTTCCCGGCCCTTGGCGGGCATCTCCGCAAGGAGGATCCACGCCCGCAGGGAGCAGCCGCCGGAGATCATCGAGTGACAACGAT
This sequence comes from Streptomyces sp. B3I8, assembly GCF_030816915.1. Classification (NCBI taxonomy): domain Bacteria; kingdom Bacillati; phylum Actinomycetota; class Actinomycetes; order Kitasatosporales; family Streptomycetaceae; genus Streptomyces; species Streptomyces sp. B3I8. The sequence goes on from NZ_JAUSYN010000002.1 coordinate 338,084, forward strand.
GCCTCTACACGCATAGACCCGTGTGTGGAAGATCACTCAACCTCGGAAAGAACCACACCCGGTCGACCCTGGATTCCGCCCTGGCTATGCAAATACTGAACGAATGAACGAGCAGAAAAGTTCACCGAGGTCCGCCTCCATCGACGAGGACGACATCCTCGTCTACGGATGGATTGTCGACGGAGGCACAGGTCAGGCCGAACAGGCGGCCTCGGAGCTCGGACTCCCCCGGGAAAGAGCAACTGCCGCACTGAGGCGGCTGGCCGTCCTCGGTCTTGTGAGGTTCGTGCGGAACGCACCGCACGAGGTGGCGGCCGTGAACCCGGACGCGGTGGCAGCCACGCTGACCGCGCCGTTACGGGCCGCCATCCGGCACCAGGAGGAACAACTCGATCTGATTCACGGGAAGATAGACCGCTTACGCGATCACTTCTTCACCGGCCGCACCGGGAACCGCGACGTCACTGTCGAGGTGATCCCCACGCTCCAGGAAGTCAGGGCCGCCCTGAACCGGGCGTCGAGCGAGTGCCGGGAGGAAGTGGTCAGCAGTCAGCCCGGCGGCAGCGGGCGGGTCCCGGAGGCGATGGAGGAGGCCCTGGGCCGCGACCACGCCCTGCTCTCCAGGAACGTGCGCATGCGCACCCTCTACCACCACACGGCCCGGTTCAACGCCCCCAGCCAGGCGTACGTGGCGGCGGCGACGGCGCTCGGCGCCGAGTACCGGACCTCGCACGAACCCATAGGGCGCGTCATCATCTACGACAAGAACCTTGCCTTCCTCCCCGAGCGGACCGGCAGTTGGGGAGCGGTCGCGGTGCGCGAACCCACCATCGTGGGCTACCTGCACTCAATCTTCGAACAGCACTGGATCCGGGCGACCCCGTTCTCCGATGCCGCCCAGGACGGCCTGGAACGGGTGGCCAAGGAGATCCACCAGACCATCGTGCACCTGCTCGCCGCCGGACTGAAGGACGAGTCGATAGCCCGCCGCCTCGGCATGTCGCTGCGCACCGCCCGCCGGCACATAGCCGACATCATGGAGGAGCTCGGCGCCGACAGCCGCTTCCAGGCGGGAGTGCTCGCCGCCCGCGCCCGGCTGACGGAGCGATCGCCGACCGGTGACATCGGGAACAGCGACCTGCGCGACCCGGCCCGGTAGGCCACGGCCACGGCCGCGACCGTGGCACGTGCCGACTCGGCAGCTCCTGTACGGCGGTCCTCGCCGCAGCCCGCAGCCCGCAGCCCGCGTCACGTGTCGCGTGTCGCGTGTCGCGTGTCGCCGGTGTGCTCGGGGCTTTCACCGCTCGTGTCCAGCAGTCGCCGGACCTGAGTCACGTCCACGCAGCGGCCCGCCGGCCGGCCCGTCCACCCCGTCGGCGGCGACCTCGCACGCGGCCCGCACGGCGCGCCGGTCCGTCTCGCCGCCGGTCAGCCGCGGCAGGGCATCCAGGACGACGAGTCCGGCGGGCAGCAAGCGCCTCCGGGACCTCGTCCACCGACCGCCGCCCGGGCCACCGCCGGGTCGAAGAGGGCGGGGCCCCGGCCCTCGTGGCGCTCCCGGGCGCCCCGCAGGGCCGGCAGCCGCTGCTCGCGTCCGCCGAGCCGCACACGGTGACCGCGGATCCCCGCCTGATCGTCGTCGCGGCCCTTGGAGTACCTGCGGCCGTCCGGTAGCCGAGCACCCCGGCTCTCGGGTCCGGAAGGCGCGCGTCCTGTCGATCATCGCCGTCGCGGTGAACCGCCGCCGTGTACAGGTACACCGGACCGGCCCGGGAAGGGCCACGGACGGCGGCCGGGGCAAGCGGACCTGCCGAGGTGTCGGAAGACGCCGGCACGAAGGTGCCCGGCCCGCAGGACGGTCGGGTGCGTGCGCCATCGGTGTTCAGCCGGTGCGGCGGATCAGGAACGGGCCGAGGGCCAGCGCGTCCAGGGGGCTGCGGGCGAAGGTGGCGAGAGCGTCGGCGGGGGTCCACACGACCGGCTCGTCGCGGCCGTTGAACGAGGTGTTGAGCACGACGGCGTGTCCGGTGTGCTCGGCGACCCGGCCCAGCAACCGGTGGTAGAGCGGGGCGTCCTCGGCGGTGACGGTCTGCGGGCGGGTGGTGCCGTCGACGTGGATCACGGCGGGCATCGCGGCCCGCCCCGCGTCGGGCACGGGGGTGGTGACGATCATGTAGGGCAGCGGTGTGCCGTCACCGAGCAGAGCGGGGGCCTCCTCCAGCCGCATGCTCGGCGCGAACGGCCGCCACCACTCCCGGTCCTTGACCGTGAGGTTGATACGGTCCCGTTTGGCCACCGGGAACGGCGCGGTCACGATGGAGCGGTGGCCCAGGGCCCGGGGACCGCCCTCGCCGCGTCCCTGGTGCCAGCCGACGATCTGGCCGCGGCCCAGCAGCCCGGCCACCGTGTCGGCTATGTCCTCGTGCTCGGTGTGGCGGACGCCCTGCTTGTGCAGCACCCGGCGAACGGCGTCGGCGTCCCACTGCTCGCCCCAGGCGAGGGTGCCGGTCATCGGCGTGATGGCCTCGCCGTGCTGGGCGGCCACCCAGCCGGCCGCGCCGAGGCTGACGCCCTGGTCGCCGGCGAGCGGCTGCACGAACAGGTCGCGTACCTCGGGCAGCCGGGCGAGCTTGCCGTTGAGGGTGGCGTTGAAGCCGACACCGCCGGCGACCAGCAGGGTGTCCTGGCCGGTCTCGCGCAGCAGCCGGCGGGCCATGGCGACCACCGAGCGCTCCACGGCCTCCTGGGCGGTGGCCGCGAGGTCCCGGTACTCGTAGGGGTCGCGTTCCGTGCGCCGGACGTAGCGTCCGCTCCCCCGGTCGTAGTGGCGGCTGGTGCGGTTGGGCGGCAGCGCGCTGGTCTTCTCCAGGTGGGCGAGCCACAGCCGGAGGGTGTCCGCCTCCTCGTCGGTGCTGCCGGTGGACAGCAGGGTGCGCGACACCGGTCCGACGGCGTAGCCGTCGTCGAGGAAGCGCAGGCCGCCGCCGAAGGTCAGGTCGCCGGGGGTGCCGTAGGGGGCGAGGCCCATGGTCTTGCCGGCGGCGTCGGCGCCGAGGCCCGCGTACTGGCAGACGGCGGCGTAGAAGTATCCGAGGGACCAGCCGGGCGGGACGGACTCCAGGACCTTGAGTTCCCCGTCGGCGGCCGAGGCGAGCGTGGCGCTCTCGCACTCGCCCTGGCCGTCGAGGACCAGGACAGCGCCCTGGTCGCGGCCGGAGAAGTAGTACGCGCTGGCCGCGTGGGCGGTGTGGTGCGGGACGAAGACCAGCTCGGGGTCGCGGCCGCGGGGGAAGTACGCGCGCGGGAAGAGGAAGTCCAGAGCCCGCGCGCTGTCGGGGAACCAGTCCAGGCCGCGCCGGGTGAGCAGCGAGGGCATGTCCCAGCCGTGGGCGATGACGTCGATGTCCTCCAGGGTGAGACCGCCCTCCTGAAGGCAGAAGGCGGCGGCGTGCAGCGGGGCCTCGCCGTAGCCGTGCTTGTGCCGGGTGAAGCGTTCCTCCTCGGCGAACGCGACCACCTTCCCGTCGACCAGGAGGCAGGCGGACCCGTCGTGGCTCGCGCCCGGCCAGCCATTCACACCAAGAATTCGCATGGCAAGTCATTCCCTTCGTACGGACCGTGGGCCCAGTAATTGACGGACGACGACCTGTGCGCTAGAAATTAGCAGCGATACCGCGCCGAAGAAATAGGCGTCGGCCTCTTTCCTTCTCCGATGCCACACCGGGCGGAAACCCGCCGGTCAGCTCGTTCGACTCTCAGCCGTCACCCGCTTTTCTGCATGCCTCGAAAACCGCTGGACATCTCTGATTTCCACGCGCGAGAAACCAGAAGAAAGGGCACGCCATGCTTCGTCTGATCATGCATCCGGAAAGCACCGCCGACGATACGGACGAGGCCGACGTCCCGGCCGAGGACTTCCACCAGAGCGCCGGCCGATACCGGCTGCTGTCGGGGCGCGGCGATCCCGTACGGCTGCTGCGTGCGGGCCGCCCGGGCGGCCGGTGGGCCGCGACGCTGTTGGAGGACGGCGGTCAGGACGGCTGGTTCATGTGGAAGGGACCGGCCGGACACCCGGACCCAGAACTGCTGTCCGCCCTGCTCACGGGCATCGCCCAGCTCGGCTCGGCCACCCTGGTGTTGCTCCCGGAATGGGACTACCCCGAGGTCCTGGCAGCAGCCGGGTACCGGCCCGGCCCGCCCTACGCCACCGCTCTCGTACCCACCGGCGGCGGCGACGAGGCGATCCTCGCCCGTATGCGCCCAAGCACCCGCAGCCGGGTGCGCCGGGCGCTGCGCAGCGGACTGGAATTCGTCGACGATCCCGGCCGGATCGACGAGTTCTACGATTTCTATGCACCGGCGATGATCCGCGCTGATTCACCCGACCTCGCCCCCCTCGACCTGCTGCACGATCTGCTGGAGCATTCGTCGGTCCACCTCTTCACCGCGCTGCACGAGGATCGAGTGGCGGCGGGTTCCATATGTTTCCGCAACCGGAATTCGCTGGAGGCCCGCTTCGTGGCCACACATCCGGACCACCGCGTCGACGGCTCGATGAATCTCGTGCATTTCGAGACCATCAGGCGGGCGGCCGCCGAGGGACTGGAGCATTTCGACCTGAGTGGCATATCCACCGGTGAGGCGGACGAGAAGACGGCCGGGATCAACCGGTTCAAGCTCGGGTTCGGCGGCGAGGTCCTGCACTACCCCACCTACACCCGGTCCGCCGGCTGAGAGGAGATGCCCGTGCGACTCGTGATCGAACGCGACGTGCCGGTGCCCATGAGCGACGGCGTGGTGCTCCGGACGGACGTGTACCGCCCGGACACCTCCCGCCCGCTGCCGGCTCTCCTGCAGCGGACCCCGTACGGCAAGGGGCCCTCGGCCGGGGGTCGCTCCCTGGACTGGATGCGGCTGGTGGAGGGCGGTTACTGCCTCGTGGTCCAGGACGTGCGTGGCCGGTACGCCTCCGACGGTGTCTTCCGGCCGTTCGCCGACGACGCCGCGGACGGCCGGGACACCGTCGGGTGGGCCGCAGGCCAGGACTGGTGCGACGGAACCGTCGGCATGATCGGGCGGTCCTACGAGGGTCTCGCGCAATGGCACGCGGCGGCAGCCGCCCCGCCCGCGCTGCGGGCCCTCGCCCCGCACGTGGCCACTGCCGACCCCCGCGAGGGCTGGACGTACCTGGGCGGCGCCTTCCAGCTCGGGTTCTGTCTGCACTGGGTGCTCGGCGACCTGCTGCACGGACAGGTCGAGCGGGCCGGCGGCACCACCGCGGACGTCCGCGCGGTGGCCGAGGCGCTGGACGGCATCGACGAACTCTACCGGGCGCCCTGGCGGGCACTGCCCCTGCTGGACCGGCTCGCGCCCTACTACCGCGAGTGGCTGGAGCACCCCGGCCCCGGCGCCTACTGGCGCGGGCTGACCGCCGCCCCGGACAGGGAACGTCCCCCGGCGCTGGTGGTCGGCGGCTGGTACGACATCTTCCTGCCGGGCAGCCTGCGCATCCCTTCGCCCCGGTCCGGCGACCGCCTGCTGATCGGCCCCTGGTCGCACTGCGTGACCGGCGGCGTGTTCCCCGAGCGGCGTTACGGACTCGCCGCCGACGAGGCGGAGTTCGACATGACAGCAGCCCATCTCGCCTTCTTCGACAGGCACCTCAAGGGCGTGGGGGAGGAAGCCGGGCTCCCGGTGGAGGTGTTCGCGAGCGGGGCGGACAGTTGGGTCGCCCCCAACGGTCCGCCCGGCGCGGACAGCGTCCCGCTCGCACTGCACCTGGACAGCGACGGCGACGCCCGTACCCGGCACGGCTCGGGCGCGCTGCGCCCCGGCCCGCCGTGCCGGGAGGTCACGGACATCTACCACTACGCTCCCCGCGACCCCGTCCCGACCGCCGGCGGGGCCACCTGCATGACCGGCATGCTTGTCGGCGCCGACTGCGGCCCCCTGGATCAGCGCGCGGTGGAGGACCGCCCGGACGTGCTCTGCTACACCGGCCCCGGGCTGGACGCGCCCCTCGTGGTGTCCGGACGGGTGGTCGCCGAGTTGTACGTCTCCTCGTCCGCTCCGGACACCGACTTCACCGCCAAGCTGGTCGACGTGCATCCGGACGGCCGCGCGGAGATCCTCTGCGACGGCATCGTCCGGACCGGGCACCGAGCCCGGCTGGACGGAGTGCGGCCGCCGCTCCCGGACACGGTGCACGCGCTGCCCGTGGAGGCGGGGACCGTCGTGCACGTCTTCCGGCCCGGCCACCGGGTCCGGCTGGAGGTCTCCAGCAGCAACTTCCCGCGTTTCGACCCCAATCCCAACACCGGCGGAACCCCGCTGACCCTGGCGGACGCCCCGGTGGTCACGGCCGTCAACCGGGTCCATCACGGACCGGGCCGGCCTTCGCGGCTGCTGCTCCCGGTCCGTCCCGGCCTCCCGGACGCTCACGACGCCGCCTGAGACGACGGTTCGGGTTTCGGGTCGCTGTCGGGCCGGAGCACGGTGAGGTCGCTGAGCCGCACGATCCGCCGCCCGGCCCGAAGGTGCGCTCGGCGCAGTCGCTCGCGCTGGGCGGGCGTCAGCTCGGCGCAGTGCTGCGGGATCGCGCGCAGCATCCGGGCGCGGGCGGCGGTCGCCGGATAGCGGGGCCGCACGCCGTAGGGGTCGCGCGCCAGGTGATAGAGGGTGCCGGTGTGGAAGGCCGCCTTGAGCAGGGCGTAGTAGGCGGCGGCTCCGATCCCCTTGTGCCGGGCGCATCCGACGAGCGTGCGAGACGCCTCGTACAGCCGCCACAGCACGGGTACGGCGGGGGTGGTGAAGACACCGGTCTCCTGGGCGATGCCCTCGCCGACGCCGTAGCGGAAGTAGCTGCGCATGTTCTGGAGGCCGACCTGGGCGTCGTGGAAGATGCGGGCCTCGGGGACGTGCCGGACGGGGATGCCGGCCAGCTGGAGCCGGAAGTCGAACTCCCGGTCCTCGCACCAGTGGATCAGGCCGTCGAAGTGGTAGCCGCCGATGTGCTCGACGATCGCCCGGTCGTAGATGAGCGGCGGAGACAGGGCGCTGACGTACTCGCCCTCGTCGTACTCGCGCACCCGGGCGGTGAGCCGGCTCATCAGGCTGCCCGACTCGCCGTACACGACCTGGCCCTTGACCACCGGGTCGGTGGCGGCGGCCGCGGCCATCATGCGGACCACGCCGGGGGCGAAGGTGCAGTCGGAGTCCATCAGCAGCAGATAGCGTCCACCCGCCGCCTCGGCGCCCGCGTTGTAGGCGGCGCCGAGGTTGCCCGCGTCGGGTATCTCGGTGACGGTCAGCGGCCTCGGGTGCTCGCGCAGCACCCGGCGGATCTCGTCGGTGGCGCCGTTGAGCGCCAGCACTATCTCCACGTCCTCGTCGACGGAGTCGATGCAGTCCAGGATGCGCAGGTCGTCGCGGAGCGCGATGACCACGCTGGTGCTTGCCAGCACCCGTTCGGTGCGATCCCCGTCCGGGGTGGCCTCGTCGGCGGTCATGCCCGCGCCCCGGTGTCCGGGACGCCCCGCTCGTCCTTGCGCAGCACGTAGACATGGGTGGTGTGGCCGGGGGTGAAGCCGTCGCCGTCGATGTCGCGGACCCGGACGGTGCGCAGTCCGGCGGTCCGGCCCAGCTCCTCCATGGTGAACGGGTCGACGACGTACTGCACATGGGTCTCGCGCCAGAGCAGGCCCTCTGCTCCGTAGAGGGAGAGCACCGAGCGGCTGCGGGCCAGTACGGGATCCCAGCGGTGGGTGCGGTGGAGCCGGACGCCGTCGCGGGTCTCCTCGTGCTCCAGGTTCCGCCAGTCCTCCTGGAGGACTTTGCGGGAGGAGTAGTCGAAGACCAGGTGGCCACCGGGGCGCAGGGCGACGGCCGCGTTGCCCAGGCACTCGGCGAGGTCGGCGGCGGTCAGGTAGTTGAGGGCGTCGAACCCGGAGACCACGAAGTCGAAGGAGTCGGGCTCGGCGGTGAAGCGAGCCATGTCGCCGACGATGCGCAGCTCGGGCGGGATGCCGCCGTGCTCCAGCATGGCCGCCGAGCGGTCCAGCGAGGTGACCTCGCCCTGCGGTATCAGGTCGGCCAGTACCCGGCTGCCCATGCCGGTGCCGGCGCCGAGGTCGAGGATGCGAACGGGGCCGGGGGCGGCCAGCTTGGTCAGTTCGGCCCCGATGCCCAGGCGCCAGGTGTCCTTGGCCATGGCGCCCTCGAACAGTTCGTAGGTGTCGGACCAGTGGTCGTACGCGGTGGTGGTCATCGGCGTTCCCTTGTCGGAGGATGGAGCGCGGTCAGGGTGCGAGGGCGGCGGACCGGTCGGTGAGGCGCAGAGGGAGGCGGGACAGCACCCGGGTGGCGAGGGCTTCGGCGGCGGCGGTGTCCGGGCCGCTGGTGATCGCCCCGGCCAGCACCTCGTCGCCGCCGCGGTAGGGCGGCAGCACGGTGCCGGGGGCGAGGTCCAGGCCCCAGAAGACGTCGTGGACGCCTGGGGTGCGGGCGAGTTCGGTCAGGTCACCGACCCATTCCACGGTGCCGCCGTCGGCGGGCAGATAACGCTGGACCACCGCCCGGTCGCGGGTGGGGCGCAGTTCCTCCTCGGCGAGCGGGCGGCCCAGGGCGAGGCGGACGGCGTTGGGCAGCGGGTCGACGCCGGTGGCGAGCGGCATGATCTCGGTGGCGATGCGGGCGCCGGTCAGCCTGCAGGTGATCTCCAGCAGGTAGACCCGCCCGTCGGGGGTGCGCAGGATGTCGGTGTTGACGGCGGCGGTGCTCAGCCCGAGCGCGTCGACGCCCTGTTGGACCGTGCGCACCACCTCGGCGCGCTGCGCCTCGTCCAGGACGGAGGGCAGGGTGTCGCCGCCCTCGAAGAAGTGCGGGAAGAAGCGCTCCTTCTCGCCGTACTCGCGGTCGGCGAACCCGGTGACCCGCAGCCGGCCCTCGACGGCGAACCCGGCCACGGTGTGCTCGGTGCCGGTCAGGTACTCCTCCACGACGACCCGTCCGGTCGGGCTCAGGGCGAGGGCCCGCTCGACGGGTTCCCGTGCGGTGCCGCGGTCGTCCAGCTTGGCGACGCCGAGGGAACCGGTGCGGTCGCTGGGTTTGACGACGGCGGGCAGTCCGATCCTGTCCAGCGCGGCGAGGGCCGCGTCGGCGGTGGCGGCGACGGCGAACCGGGGCACGGGCAGTCCGGCCCGTTCCAGGGCGGCGATCCGGCGGTCCTTCAAGGTGCACAGGTCCGCCACCTCGACGGGCACGCCGGGGCATCCCAGTTCGGCGGCCAGCCGGGCCACCACCGGTGGATTGTCGTATCCGAGGGTCAGGACGCCGGATATTCTTCCCGGCCGCTCCGCGCGAATCGCCGACAGAACACCGGAGAAATCGTCGGGGTCGGCCTCCAGACATATATCAGCGTTTCCCTCGACGCGCGTGGTGATCCGATCCGTGACGACGACGATGCGCGTTCCCATTTCCTTCACACGGGCGAGCGACCTGTCCATTCCGGAGCCGATCCCGCATATCAGGAGAGTTTCGGTCACCTGGCCACGTACCAGACGCGCCGGGTGTCCTCGCGCAGCGGCTCACGGTCGAGCCCGGCGTACGTGTCCACGCTGGTGAAGCCGGCCGCGAGCAGGGCACCGGTGACCGCTTCCGGGTCGTGGCCGCGCTGCGGATGGGTCTCGTGGACGCGGCGCCAGCCGCCCTCGGGAGTCCGGCGCACGACGGTGACCGTGGTGTCCACGCGGCCGGTCGCGGCGTCGTAAGGATTCTCCCAGACCTCCAGGATGTCCTCGGTGTTCTGCTCCACGAACACCTTCCCGGCCCAGGCCCGTTCGACGAACCAGGCGGGGTGCGCGTCGAGCACGGCGAGGCCGCCGTCCTCGGTGGCGGCCCGCAGTGTGCGGGCGGCGAGCTCCAGGTCGCCCGCCCCGACCAGGTAGTTGACGGTGTTGTAGGTGCAGGTGACCACGGAGTGGCGCCGGTCACCGCGGTAGTCGCGCAAGTCACCGCGGATCAGGTCGACGGCCACTCCGGCCTTACGGGCGGCCGTGTCGGCGTGCCGCAGCATGTCGGCCGACTGGTCGACGCCGGTCAGCCGGCCGAAGGAGCCGGCCAGCGCGATCAGCAGCGTTCCCGTACCGCAGCCCAGGTCGAGCAGCGACCCGCTGCCCGCACGGTAATGGGAGATGAGGTGGGGGAGCTTTTTCGACACGTCCTCCGTGAAATCAAGGTAGGGCGCTTCCGCGTAGACATCGGCATACTCACCGAAGAAACCTGTGCCTGCTTCATGCTGCGTCACGACTGCCCCATTCAGTAGACTCCGTTTTCCATGCCTGACACTTCCAGGCGTGTCATTTCCCTTTCCCTCGGCCAGTCCCGCCATGAGGCGCTGGGCGTCATCGACGGGCATCGCGGACGTATCCCGGTCGGGCCCGGCCGCCCGGCGGGACCGGTCCGGGGGCCGCACGGTCGCCCCCGGACCAGCCGGTTCAGGGCCGGGTGCCGGCCATCCGGATCACCTCAAAGGCCTCGCTGTGGCCGTGCCCCGAGCTGATGACGGCCCGGTAGGACGCCAGTCCACGCACCGCCTCGTCCCAGGCGGCGTGCCTCAGCTGGGACCGGTAACAGCGCATGGCCTCGACCTTCAGCTTGATCTGGTGGGTGATGTCCTCGGTGTACTGGGCCTCGCCGAGCGGGGCCCACACCTCGTAGCCGAGTACCAGGGACGGCGGCGGCGTGGGCGGCCCGGCCTCCTCGAAGAAGTCGGACTCCGCCATCCACAGCGACTCCAGCCCGAGCCGGTGCACGGCCCGGTGCTCCATGTCGCCGTCGTCGCGGTGCGGCACGTACACCCGGTCGGGGCAGACCTCGCGCAGCACCCGGACGATGGCGAGGTGCAGCTGCCGGTCGGCGGCGAAGTCACGGGACGGCGCGTCCAGCGTGATGCACCGCTTGACGCCGAGCACCCGGCAGGCCTCGGTGGTCTCCGCCGCGAACTCCTCGTCGGTGACCTCGCGGTCGGCGAGCCCGCGTTCGCGGCGGATCACGATGACCACGGTGACCTCCGCGCCGGACTGGGCGAGCTTGGCGATGGAGCCACCGCACCCGATGACCTCGTCGTCCGGGTGCGGGGCGATCACCAGGACCCGGGTCACCGGCCGACTCCGTCCCGTGCCCCGTACCCGGCCCAGCGCGCCCACTCCGCGGTGCGCTTCATGCCCTCGTCCAGGGTGGTCAGGGGCACGGTCAGGAGGCGCGCGGCGAGCGCGGCGTCCATGCGGGCGGGGCTGGCGTAGAGCGCCTGCTCCCAGTCCGGCACGGCGCCGCCGGCGGGGGTGCCGGCCGGCGCGGGCAGACCGCGGATGCCGCGCAGCCGGTCGAAGAACTCGCCCCAACCGGGCTCGTCGGGCCCGCCCACGAGGAACTCGCGCCCCGCTACGCCGGGTTCGGCGAGCGCGGCCAGCACGGCGTCCACGACGTCGTCCACGTACACCGCGTTGCAGGCGCCGCCCGCACCGGTCATCGGCAGCTCTTCGAACTCTTCGGCCGGGCGGTCCAGTTGGGCGGTGGTCCACTGTCCGCCCCAGGGGCCGTAGACCACGCCGGGCTGGAGGACGACGGTCTCGGGTCCGTCGCCGTGCGCGGCGAGCACCAGCCGTTCGGCGGCGGCCTTCTGCTGCTCGTACTCGCGGTCGTCGGCGTCCTCACCGAGCGGCGGAGCGGACTCGTCGAAGCGCGTCAGGCCGGAGGTGTCGTACACATCGACGGTGCTGAGGTGCACCAGCCGCTCCACGCCCGCGAGTTTGGCCGCGGCGAGCAGGTTCGCGGTCCCCTCGACGGTGGTGCGCCAGCGGTCCTCGACCTCGCCCTGCGACCCGAACGCGCAGTGCACGACCAGGTCACAACCGTGCAGGGCCTTGCGCAGGCTCTGTGGGGCGTCCAGGTCGACGACGTGGAAGGTGAGCCGCTCCTGCGGCAGCACGGAGAGCCGGGCGGCCCGGCCATAGCCGCGCACCAGGGCCCGGACCTCGGCCCCGGTGTCCAGCACCAGCCGCTCCACCACGCGTCCGCCGATGAATCCGCTGGCGCCGGTGACCGCGACGCGCCTGCCCGCGAAGTCGTTCATACCGCGCTCCTCGAAGTCGTTCCGGTCAGCCAGGGCTGGGCCAGCGGACGTCGCGCGGGCCCCGTGTAACACTGCTCGATCAGCCGGGCGACCCGCAGGCCGTCCTCAGCGGTGGCGTGCGGCGCCACGTCCGCGCCGGAGCACACCTCGGCGAAGTTGCGCAACTGCTCGACGAAGAGGTCGTCCCACTCGTCCTGGGCGGGCGGCACGGCGCTCACGTCGCCGCGGTGCAGTTCCTCGCCGGAGGTGGTGATCAGGGTGCACTCGCCGGCCGGGAAGTCGGTGCCGACACTCACCTCGGCGGCGGTGCCGGTCACGACACAGCTGATGCCGAGGGCGCGGACCCGGCTGAGCTCCAGCACGGTCTCCACTCCCCCGATGCGCAGGGTGGCGACGGCGTCGGCCTCCACCCCGCCGAGGTTGTCGTCGACGTAGTCGACCACCTCGACGTCCGGGCCGAGCCACCACAACAGGATGTCGAAGACGTGGGAGGCCGTGTCGGTGAGGACGCCGCCGCCCGCGAGACCGCGGTCGAACATCGACCAGGAGACGGGCTCCCAGCTGTAGGGGTGACCCTCGGTCCAGCGGACCCGGGTGACGGTGCCCAGGTCGCCGTCCCGGATGAGCCTGCGCACCCAGTCGTTGGCGGGGAACAGCCGCCGGGGGTGGGCCATCAGCAGGCGGGTGCCCGGGGCGGCGGCCGCGGCGGCGGCGAGGGCCTCGGCGTCCGCGGCGGAGGTCGCCATCGGCTTCTCCAGCAGCACGTGCTTGCCACGGGCGAGCAGGTCGCCGGCGACCGCGGCGTGCGCGGTGTGCGGTACGGCGACCACGGCGGCGTCGAAGGCGTCGGCGCACTCCTGCACCGAACGGGCGATCAGCACGTCCTCGGCGCTGCCGCCCTGGTCCGTGTACCACTCGAGGGCGGCACGGGCTTGCTCGGGGTCCGGGTCGATCAGGGCGGTGAGCCGGATCTGCGGGACGTTCGGCAGCGCGGTCAGGTGGCAGGACCGGGCGGCGGCTCCGCAGCCGACGACGGCCAGTCGCAGCGGTGGCATGGGACTCCTCGGATGTGGTCGTTGCGCGGGTGTGGTCGTTCCTCGGGTGTGGTCGTGGGGGTACGGCGGATCAGGTGGCCGGGTGGAACACCCAGAAGTTGGGCTCCGCGTAGACGCCGTCGCCGTCCGCGGAGACCTCCAGCGGGGCGAGGGCACCCGGTACGAGGTGACGGGCCGGGCCGGGCAGCGGGTGGCCGGCCACCTCCTCCCAGCGGGCGGCGGGCTGGCTGATCACCAGCGAGCGGTCGCAGGGGGCGAGCAGTTCGGCACCCAGTGCGGCGTGGGTGGCCAGCCAGGGGTCGAACGGTGTGCCGTCCGGCCGCCGCCAGCGGGCGTAGTCGGCCATGGGGACGAGCGGGTAGCGGGCCTTGCGGGTGGGGCGGACCGGGATGACGACGCCGCGCAGACCCGCGGCCCGCGCCTCGTCCCTGGCCCGGGTCAGCAGCTGCTCGGCGAGACCGCTGCCGCGCAGCCCGGCGCAGACGCTCACCGAGAGCATGCACAGCACGTCCGGGCGGGCGGCGGGTCCGTCGAACGCGGAGACCAGCACGTCGTCGGCGCCCCCGGGGAGCCCGTCGACCGTGCCGTCCCAGGGGACCGGCAGGCCGTTGGCGGCGGCCACCAGCCGGCCCGCCTCGTCCAGGACGCAGACCTGGTGCGCGGAGTAGGTGTCGTAGAGCCGGTGCCAGCGCCAGTTGCCGGGCGACTCCCAGCTCATGAACGGGGGCATGTTCCCGGTGATCAGCCGATCGACGGCCGACTCCAGCTCCGGTGCCCGATCAAGACTGGTGACGGTGAGGGCCGACAGGTCCGCCATGGCCGCCTCAGCCGATCAGCCGGTTGCCGGCGCTCGCCCGCATGGCGCGGGAGCGGCGCAGGTCATGGGTGACATTGATGCGCTTGAGCCAACGGTCGGTGCCGTCGTAGCGGGCGGTGAAGGGGACTCGGCCGTGGACCGCGCGGTGGTTGTTGACGACCAGGCAGTCGCCCTGCTCCAGGGCGACCTCGCGCAGCCGGGAGTCGATGACCGCGATCAGGTTGCCGAGGGCGCGGCGGGCTTCCGGATCGTCCTCCGGGACCTCCATGAAGAACGGGTCCAGCCGCAGGTACGGCTCCTGGCGCGGGCCGAACAGCACGGCCACCGGGCGGCGTTCGTCGATCAGCCGCTCGATGGTGGCGAACCGCTCGGAGTCGCCGTCGGCGCGGGAGGAGTTGTTCTTGGGCAGGTGCGACTCGTCGGGGGCGATGTGGAAACGCTCCTCGAACAGCACCTCCAGGTCGTCCTCGGAGAGCGAACCGCCGGCGTACGAGCCCACGGTGGTGGCGACCTTGTCGGGGTTGCGCAGGGAGGCCAGCACCAGGTAGTCGCCGCGGTGCGGGTGGAAGGCGTCCTCGGTGTGCCAGGTCAGCAGCTCCTTGCTGCCGAGGCCGAGCTGGTCGTTCTCGTGGCTGCGGACCGGGAAGATGTCGTGCACCAGCCGACCGTCCTGCTGGGTGGTCCAGCCGAAGGGCTCGCCGAGCAGGCCCGCGTACAGCAGGACGAGTATCTCCTCGGGGAACTCACGGTTGGGCCGGGGGCGCCCGCGCCAGTGCTCCGGGGTGGGGCCGATGCGGTCCTGGTCGAAGAGGTGCCCGCTGACCACGCAGTAGCCGGTGGGTTCGTCTATGGCGAAGGTGCGCAGGAAGCGCTGGGTGCGTACCGGGAGGTCCGCGGCGAGACGGGGGAGGTCGAGCAGGAGGGCAGGGTCGTGGTCGCCGGTGTAACGCCCCGCGGCACCGATCGTGAGCTCGGCCGTCCGCTGCGCCTCATCCGGGGTCAGCATCAGGACGTGCTCCTCGGAGAGTGTGTCCATGGCAGTTCAGTCCTTACGTGAGGCTGGTGGGAATGGTTGCGGCTTCGGGCGGGGGCGGGCCTGCGCCGCGGAGAGCCACTGGGCGAGCCGGCGGGGTGTCGGACGATCGGAGATGGCCCTGGCGCGCAGTCCGACGGGTCCGGGGGAAGTCGGCGCGGAGTTCGGCGACGGGCGCATCGCGGAGATGAACCGCCGGCGCCGCAGCACGGCGTCGCACTGCTCCGGCTGCCCGCCCCGGTGCTCCGGCGGCGACGTCACCGTCCGGGAGACCGAGCGCGGCATCCGAGGCGGTGGCCTCAGGCCCCTCGGCGGTCCCGGGGCCGTGCGGGTCTGCACGGCGGTGGTCGCGACCGCCTCACGCGGGGCGGTCCCCCGGGCGGTGGTCCTGGCCGGGACGGTCGGAAAGGCCTCGGTGAGGGCGTGGCGGTCCACACTGCCGTGATCGTCCTTCGGCAGCGCGCCGGTCCGGAACAGTTGCCGGGGCGTTGCCCGGCCGCGCGGTTCGGCGGCGATCCCGGCGAGCCGCCGGGCGCACCGCGCCGCGGTGACCGGCAGCACGACGTCCATGGATACCGGAGGTTCCGCATGACGTGACGTGTTGAATGCGATCCGAGCCTGCGACACGAAGAGAACCTCATCAAATAAGGGCTCGTAAAAGTCGGTGAACGGCGGGTCCGGGGCGCCCGCAGAATGCCCCGACTCGACAGGTTGGAAATCGGCGCCGACTGCTGCTATTAGACCAACAGACACATGATGGTCACAAGTAACGTATGTACGTGACAGGGCCCGTCCGGCCACCGGCACTCCATTGCCGGGACAGCATTCACGCAGGCAGTGACGGCGCCCGGACCATCCGGCCGGGCGACCGGCACCGTCGGAGGACCGCCCGGGCGCTCTCGGACGACCACTTTCGCAGCCCCCACGACGGCCCACTGGTGATCCGCGGAGTTCCCGTGGCACCATTACCGCCATGCGCCCAAGAATTCCAGCCGCCAATATTTTACGGCTGGGTGATTTCCGTCAGATCCTTTCGGCGGGAAGCATCCGCCGATTCAACACGCATATCCTGACGGACGCAGCCCGTGTCACGCCTCTGTGGTGGATTTCGCTCGCCTCCACAGCGGGCATGGCCGTCCGCCACGTCATCGACGTCACCTTCCGCCGGCCCGCCGACCCGGACCGGCTGCTGGTGTGGAGCACCCTGCCGCCGGCCGCGGTGCTCGGCGGCCTCGTCGGTCGACTTCCGGGCACCCGCACGACATGGTGGGTCGTGGGCCTCGCGACGGTCCTGTCGTTGCCGTGGATCCACCACTCGCCGCCGCGCACCGCGCGCGACATCCCCGAGGACCACGTCCTCGGCGGCTCCCCGAGCGGCATCGTGCGGCAGGAGGCGGCCGGCGCAGGCAAGAGCGCGTCCGGGCCGGGCGCCCACCCTGCGGGCGGTGACCGGACGGACTCCGCATGACGGCCGCCGACCCGCGCGAGATCCTCGCCGCCGCCCTGGAGTCGGCCGCCTCCCGCGGACTGTCGCTGCGCCCGGGGACAGCGGTCCTCAACGACACCGGCTGGGACTTCCGGGTGGTCGAGGTCGAGGACACCGAGGGCTCCGGCTGGATCCTGCGGCTGCCTCGCCGCGGCCACAGCGCCGACCGGATCGCCGTGGAGGCGGCCGTCCTCGCGGCGGTCGGGCCCGCGCTGCCGGTGGCCGTCCCCTGCTGGGAGCACGCCGACCGCGCGTTCATCGCGTACCGCAGGCTCGACGGCATCCCCGCCGGATTCGAGGACCCGGCAGGCCTGCGCTACGAGTGGCACCCCGCGGCGAGCGACGGCCGGCCCGGCACCGGGTACGTGACCTCGCTCGCGGCGACCCTCGCCGCCCTGCACCGGGTACCGGTGGAGGAAGCCGTGGACGCGGGCGTCCCACCGCGCGAACCGGGCCTGGTACGGGAGGATCTGGCCCGGACACTCACGGAGGCCCGCACGACGGTCCCGCTCCCCGAGCGCTGGTACGCACACTGGCGGGCCTGGCTGGACGACGACCGGCACTGGGCCCACCAGGCCCGGCTCACCCACGGCGACATGCACCCGGGACACACCCTCATCGGCCCCGGCTCCGATGCAGTGACCGGGATCCTGGACTGGACGAACGCCGCCTTCGACGATCCGGCGGCGGACTTCGTCGACCAGTACCTGGCAGGCGGCCACCCGTTGCTCGACCGGCTGCTGTCGGCGTACCGACGCGTCGGCGGCACTGTCCAGCCGGGCCTGCGCGAACGCGTACTGCTGCGGGCATCGTTCCGCTGGGCCCACGTGGGGCTACTGGGCGTACGGACGGGCCGTCCGGCGTTCACCGCCGTGGCCCGGGACCGGCTCGCCGCGCCGCCCTCCGAAGTCGGTCGCCCCGCCGAACCCGGCGATTCGGGCCCCCATGGCACCCCCGCCCTCCCTTGACCGCCCCGCACCGTCCCCGCTCCGCCACCGACGGCTCCCCTCCGGCCCGTTCACCGATTCCACCGGTTCGAGAAGGAGAACGAAGCGATGACTCCGCCGGACGATGTGCATGCCCGAGCCCTGAACCCGGCCCGCACCCACCTCGGCCAGGACGACCCGCTCACCACCCCGACCGCCGCGACGGGAGCTCCCGTCGCGGCGGACACCCCGCCGCCGGTCGCCGCACCGGCCGCAGGCGGCGCGGACCTACTGTGGCCGGCGCTGGCACGGCTGCCCGCGAGCGAGCGGCTGGCCCTCGCCCATCGGCTGCTGGGGTACGTACTGCACGAGTCCGGCGAACTGTCCTGACCTCCGGGAACCCGGTCAGAGCGCGCCGGTGAGAAAGTGCAGCAGCGCGCTGTTCACCTCCGCAGGCCGCTCCAGGTACCCGTAGTGCCCGCAGTCCGCGAGCTCGGCGTAACGCCCGAGGGGCAGGGCCGCGGCGACCTCGCGGCACAGCCACGGGGGCACGATCAGGTCGTGCTCGAAGCCGAGCACGAGGACTGGAACGGCCACCCGGCCGAGCGCGTCGAGCCGATTCGCCGGCTCCCTTCCCGCAGGTATCGGCACCGGGGCCGTCCCGGCCCGCTCGGCCGCCTCGAACAGGTCGAGCCAGTCGAGCAGTTCGTCCTCGCGCCGCCAGGTGGCGGGCGACAGATTGAACACGGCGCGCTGCCAGGCCGCGTAGCGCGGCGGCAGCGACACCCCTGCGGCCGCCAGCTCCCGTTCGGCGTCGGCCATCGCCCTGCCGGTCAGGTCTCCGCGGCCGCGCGTGGCCATCAGCACCGCCCCGGTCACCAGGTCGGGCCGGGCGAGCATGAGCTCCTGCACGACCTCGCCCCCGGACGAGACACCGACGGCCCGGAGTCCGGGGATGTCCAACTCCGCAAGGACGTGACACAGTTCGTCGGCGACCGCGCGCGGATCCGGCGGCGCCGACGGAACCCGGAGCGGTCTACGGTCGAAGGTGAGTACCCGGAGACCGGCCGCCCTCAGCGCGGGCACCTGATGCAAATCCCAGACCCGCCCGGAGGCTCCGCCGCCCGCCACGAGCAGCACCGGGTCCCCCTCACCCTCGTCCCGCACGTCGAAATCGGCACTCACCACCCGCACGGTGCGCACGCGCTCTCCTCCCAGTCGGTCCCGGCTCGGGCGAACGGAGCGCACCGGCCGCCTCACGCCCGCCATGCTAGGGCGGTGCGAACCGGCGGCCGACCGGCTGGATCCTGCGAGGTCGCCGCTTCGCACCGTTGTCCAGGTTTGCCCCTCCCTCCTCTTCTTGCACGACAGCTTGATGACCAGGCATCACCCCCCACAGGACCGCACACCCGGGACAGGATGTAGTCCTGGAGGGCCTGGGTATCGCTCGGGATCCCTCCTCCCGACCCGCCCACGCCCGCACCGCTCACCACCGATGCGCGGTCCGGCGATCGCGGAGACGGCCACCCGCCTCACGACCAGGAGAGCTGCAAGCGAATGGACCACGCTGCAACCGCCCCGGCCGCCCCACTGAGCCGACGGGAACGACAGGTACTGGCGCACATGGCGGACGGGCTGACGTACGACGAGATAGCCCAGCACATGGCACTCAGCCGCCACACCGTGGACACCTACATCCGCCGCATCCGGGCGAAGACCGGCGCGCGCAACCGCATGCAGTTGCTGCTGTGCGCCCTGCCCCTGATGACCGACTCGCTCAACACGGCATCCGAACTGACTCTCCAGGACTGAACAGCGCACGAAACGTGGCACACGTACGAGAATCAAAAGTACGGAAGTACAGGAGCTTAGCGATGAAGCATCTGATCCACATCCAGGGCATCCGGTTCTGTGCGGCGGTCGCCGCCCTTGTGGCGTTCGGATTGGTAGGGGCCTCCCACGACGCGGAGCACTCGCGGGCGTCGACCGTCACGGCGACCGACTGTCATCTGACGCACCTGGGCTGCGACGACACGTCCTGGGGCGGCTGAGCCCCCTGGATCGCGCACCGGCCCAGTCAGCCACGGACACTCGACCGCGGCGCGGCAGCTACGGCTGGTGGTGCACGAGTACGGCTCCCAGGGTGCGATGAGGGTTGCGGAGACCTTGGTCCGGGGCCGGCGTCCGGGGGATGGCGCCGGCCCCGGTGGCTGCGAACCAGGGCGGATTGAGCCCTGGTGGCGCGATGACAGGCACGGAACCTCCTTTCGACGGCGGCGAGCGGATCGGCACCATGATCCGCCGCCGCCCCAGGCCCCACCCCACAGGCCGGCACCCAGGACCCGCGCCGCCCTGGTGATGCTTGCCGGCATCAGATGCCGGTAGGCGAGGTACGTCTCCTCGACCGTGCGGTGCGCGTGACCCTGTCACGGCACCCGCGCCGTCCACTCCGGGTCGCTGAACTTGGTGGTGGCCAGGTGCTCGGTGAGGTGCATCGCAAGGCGGAGGGGCGTCCGCATACTGGATGTATGCGGACGTCCCGACAACGCGGCGAGGTGCCGTAGCTGTCGTCGCGCGCCCGCCGGGGATCACGGGACAGCCCTTAGCCATCGGCACCACGTTCACCGCCGTCTTCCGGCCCGCCGGACTTACGGTGCAGACGCAACGGCGCGACGACCGGATCCGCGACGAGGCATTCGAGGCGGACCACCTGCTGCACCCGATGGCGCCCGTTCGGTATGTCCTCGCGGCCCACGATGCGGTACATCACCGCGGCTCACCCCGAACGCACCGGGAAGCTTCCCCGATGAGGCGAGCGGCAGCCATCAACCGGCAGAGCCAAGATCGACGTTGCATGAGGACGGCGTGCACCGGCAGCCGCGCATCACATACTTCGGCTGTGCGCTCACCTTACAGCCATAGCCTTCTGCATTTCCGCCGACGCCGGGGCGTCACTTCCCGGACACTTTCATTCCGAACAGCTTTTCCGCATTCCGGAACGCAATTTTTTCCTTGGCTGCGCGCGGCAGATCGACTCCCCGGAACCAGTCGGTTTGGGTTTTCATATTCGCAAACGGGTAGTCGGTTGCGAACATCACTCGATCCACACTTATGTAGTCCAGCAGGAGATCGAGCAGCTCAGTCTGGGGGAATGCGCTGGTCGTGAACCAGAAATTGTCGTGGAAATACTGCTCGAACGGCTTGTCCAGGCTCTTCTCGGTCACTTCGCCCATCTTCTCCACGACGCGCTTGTAGAAGAACGGAAGACCCTCTCCCATATGGCCGATGATAATTTGCAGCTTCGGATGCCTGTCGAACACTCCCGAGGTGATCATTCGGAGGCACTGAGTAACGACTTCCTGGTGCCATCCATATGCAGAGATGCTGAGAACCTGGTCCTGGAACTCTTTCTGATATTCCGGCCGCATATTGCTGTAGTAGATTTCGAAAACCTCTTCGGGCGGCAGACCCGGATGAATGTATATCGGCACGTCAAGGGCTTCTGCGCGCGCCAGCAGGGGCTCAAAGTCGGGATGGTCGAGGAATTTCTTCCCAATGATTCCATTGGTCAGACATCCCAGGAAGCCATCCTCCCGAACTGTGCGTTCCAGTTCGTCCGCCGAGGCCTCCGGATTCTGCAGAGGCAAGGTCGCAAATGCCTTGAACCGCCCCGGATAGGTGGCCATCGGTCCATCGACGAGCAACTTGTTGAGACGATACGCAAAATCGATGCCCTTCTGACCTTCGACATTCTGCACACCAGGCGTATGTGCGGAAAGGATCTGAACGTCGAGCCCCGCCTCATCCATTGCACCGATGCGACGCGGGCCGAGCTCGGCAAGACCAGTGTCCTCGAGGAACAGCCTGTCGTTCAGCACCATCAACTCACGGGTGGAGAAGGTCTCTTCCGTGCCGATGAAGGGCAGGTCCTGGTCTCGCAGTGAAATGTCCGAAGTCTCGTTGTCGTCCGCTGCCGAGACAATGGCATGCGTGGACAAGCCGGCACCGATGCCAAGTGCCGTGGCGGCGGTCAGAAGGCTGCGGCGTCCCATGGATTTCATGTAGATCTCTCCTCAGGTGTTTGTGTGGTGCGGTATCCGTGCGGCATCCGTCTGCGTGATGCTTAAGATCGACCCTTCGTCGTCACCAGGCGCGCCCAGGTGTCCACCCGCGCCGCGTCCCCCTCTTCGACCTGGACGCCGACCACACCGGTCCCGCCGAGACATTGCCGGCCGGGACCAGAGGTCTTCGCGTCCTGCTCGCTCACCGCGGCAGCACCGCCCGGCGGCACCGCCCATACGACGGCGTGGTGCGTGAGGGCGACGTTCTCCGGTGCGAACTGGGTCCCGGTCAGGAACGCCGTCCTGGACAGGCCCGGATCGATCATCCGGCGCCGTTACCCGTCCGAGGCGCCGCCCTCCGGCGGCGCGGGCGTGCAGGCCTCGGCCATCCTCAGGTCGAGGGACCGCTCGACGCCGCGCGGCGGCTGTGGTGAGCTGACGACTCGCCCGCGTCCGCGCTGTGCGGGCCGGCCGCAGCGGGACCCGCACTGTTGTCGGCGTGCAACTCGCGGGCGACAGGGAACGCCGTCGCCGTCGCCTTGGTGGCCGCCCCGAACCTCGACCGCCCGGGCGGCGCCTTCCCTGACGGTGCTGCGTCGACTGCCATCGCCGGCCTCCTACATACGGGTTGCATCGCTCATCCGCATGCCTACTTCCTACCGAGCGAACCTGAGACGAACGTTAGAACCCGTCCTCGACCCGACGACGCCCACCGGTATGTCGCCGACCCGCTCGCCGACAGGGACGCCCGGTACGACCTGGGCGACGACCACCGGTTGTTCGGCACCCTGTGCCCGGACACGAAGACCGGCGTGGCGGTGTCGAGATCCTGCCCGGTGGGCAAGGCGCAGGCGACACAACCGTCGAGCCGGATGAGCAACGCGTCGACGTCCACCCGGCCGGTGCGGGCGGTGGCGGTGTCGACCCGTCCGCTGCACGCGGCCGTGCCGAGGCGGGCCTCCGCGCGGTCGACGAGGTTGAGCAGGGGCCCACGCCCCCCTCACCCAGCAGGTCCGCCGACCGGGTCATCGCGGTGACGACGTCCGGGTCGGGCCGCTCCAGCGCCGCCTGCGCTGAACACATGGTTCGGCCGACCGGCCTGAGCACCGCGTTAACGGTCGTCTCAGGTTCGCTCAGTACGAAGTAGGCATCCAGACAAGCGATGCAACCCGTATGCAGGAGGCTAGTGATGGCAGTTCACGCAGTGCCGTCCAGGAAAGCGCCGGTCGGCCGGTTGGCAGGCCGGTGGGTGCCGTGGTTGGTGATCGGCTTGTGGCTGGTGCTGGCGGTGATCATGGTGCCGTTGAGTGGAAAGTTGAGCTCGGTCACCACCGACAGCGCCGTGGACACCCTGCCGGCCAGTGCCGAGTCCACCAAGGTGGCGGCACTGGAGGACCGTCTCCCCGACGGTGACGAAAACACGTTCGTCTTCGTGTACCACCGCGACGGCGGCATGACCGACGCCGACCGCGCGACGGTCGAGCGCCACTACAACACCCTCGCCAAGCAGTACGCGCCGAAGGCGACGGCGGCGGCCGACAAGGACGACGAGGGCTCACCGACGAGCCTCTCCACCGACCGCAAGGCGATGATGTTCACCCTGGATGTGAGCACCTCCTACGGCGCACCGGAGGCCATCGTCGGCCCGTTGCGTGAGGCCGCGAAGGACCGCCCCGCCGGCCTGCAACTCGACGTGACCGGCCCGGCCGCGATCGACGGCGACATGGACGCCGTCTTCGACGGCATCGACGTGCAGGTCCTCCTCACCACCATCGTCGTCGTCACGCTCCTGCTCATCCTCACCTACCGCAGCCCGGTGTTGTGGATCATCCCGCTGGTGGCCGTCGGCGCGGCCGCGATGACCGCGATGGGGACCGTCTACCTGCTCGTCAAGGGCTTCGGCATCGTGGTCAACGACCAGAACTCGGCGCTGCTGACGATCCTGGTATTCGGCGTCGGCACGGACTACGCGCTGTTGCTCATCGCACGATATCGGGAGGCACTGCACCACCATGAAAACGTCCGGTTTGCGATGGTCCACGCGCTGCGCGGCGCGGCGCCGGCCATCGTCGCGTCCGCGGCCACCGTGGTCGCCGGCCTGCTCTGCCTGCTCGTCGCGGACCTGAACAGCACCAGCGGGTTGGGCCCGATCGGTGCGGCCGGCGTCCTGTGCGCGCTGGTGGCCATGCTGACGCTGTTCCCGGCAGTGCTCGTGGTGCTCGGCAGGCGGATCTTCTGGCCGGCCATCCCGCGGTTCAGCACGGCTGTGGAGGAGAAGCCGGGGCTGTGGGGACGGCTCGGTGCCGCCATCGGCCGCCGCCGGTGGGTGGCGGCGCTCGGCTCGCTCGGAGTCCTCGGCGTGCTCGCCCTCGGGCTGGCGGGCAACACGGGCGCCCTGCGGGAACAGGACCAGTTCCTGTCCGCGCCGGAGTCGGTCACCGGCTTCACCGTTCTCCGCCAGCACTTCCCGGAGCTCGGCGGCCAGCCACTGACGATCTTGACGCGGCCGGCGCACCAGGAGCAGGTGCTCGACATCGTCAAGGACACTCGTGGGGTGGCCCTGGCCATCCCGGCGCAGACCGGCGGTGGCTGGGCCAACATCTCCGTCTTCCCGAAGGACGCGCCGGACACCGCCGCGGAGTACGACACGATCAAGCGGATGCGCACCGCCGTGCACGCGGTGCGTGGGGCGGAGGCGATCGTCGGCGGGCCTAGTGCGGAGAACCTCGACACCGAGGTGACCACCGAGCGCGACGAGAAGCTGGTGATCCCGCTGGTGCTCACCGTCGTCCTGATCGTCCTCGGGCTGCTGCTGCGCGCGATGCTGGCCCCGCTGGTCCTCATGGCCACCGTGATCGTCTCATTCGCCGCCGCCTTCGGCGGCAGCGTGTTCGTCTTCGACACGATCCTCGGGTTCAGGGGTGTCGACTCTTCGGTGCCGCTGCTGGCATTCCTGTTCCTGGTGGCGCTCGGCGTCGACTACAACATCTTCCTGACCAGCCGAGCCCGGGAGGAGACCGTGCGTCTCGGCACCAGAAAGGGCATGCTCAAAGCCCTCTCGGCCACCGGTGGCGTCATCACCTCGGCAGGCCTGGTCCTGGCGGCCACGTTCGCGGTCCTCGCGACACTTCCGCTGGTGATGCTGGTCGAGGTCGGGTTCCTGGTCGCCTTCGGCGTGCTGCTCGACGCCCTGCTGGTGCGGTCGGTCCTGGTACCCGCTCTCACTCTGCTGATCGGCCGGCGGATGTGGTGGCCGAGCCGGCTGTCCCGTCCAGCAACAAAGCTGCCGGACGGTCAACAGTCGCTCGCCGACGAGGAGGAGCCCGCGCTGCAACGGTGAGCGCGGCGGCACGGACGAGATCCGGGACGGGCCCCAGGCCCGTCCCGGATTTTTTCATGGGCCCGATGGGCCACCGCCCTTCGGTCCTGCGCCACACGCCGGGGCCCGGGGTCGGTGCACCGCGGCGTCCTGCCCCGGCGGTGAGCCGCGCGGGGCCATGCCCGAGGGCCGCCGTCCGTCGTGCTGTGCCGCCGGGCGGGTCAGCCCGCCGCGGTGTCCTCCCCGGCGGTGAGCCGCGCGATCGGGGCGGGCGGGGCCGCGGCCGGAAGGTCGATCCGAAGCAGCGCGCCACCGCGTGCGGAGCGGGCGACGGTGGCCCGGCCGCCGTGGGCGTCGACGACCCGCTGCACGATCGACAGCCCCAGACCGGATCCCGGCAACGCCCGGGCGCTGTCGGCACGGTAGAACCGGTCGAACACCCGCGGTACGTCGGCGGCGTCGATGCCCGGCCCGGCATCGTCGACCTCGAGCACCACCGACGCGTCCTCGGCACGGAGCCGGACCTGGACCGGCTGGTCCGCGGGGGACCACTTGCCGGCGTTGTCGACGAGGTTGAGCACCGCCCGCTCGAGCGCGGCGGGACGCCCGCTCACCCACACGGAGGTCACATCGAGCGCGACCTCGACCTCGGGCGCGCGGGAACGCGCCCGGGTCACGGCGGCCGCCACCACGTCGGCGAGGTCGAGCAGCTCGGTGCTCTCGTCACTGACGTCACCGCGCGCCAGGTCGGTCAGCTCGGCTGCTAGGGTGCTCAACTCGGCCACCTGGGCGCCAAGATCGTTGAGCAGCCGAGTCCGGCTCGCCGCCGGCAGTGCGCTGTCCAGGGTGCCGCGCCGATCGAGCCGGATCAGCAGCTCGACGTTGAGGCGCAGGCTGGTGAGCGGGGTCTTGAGCTCGTGGGCGGCGTCCTCGGCGAGCAGCCGCTGAGCCCGCCGGGAGTCCCGGAGCGCGGCGAGCATGTCGTTGATCGACCGGATCAGCTGCCGGATCTCCCCACCGCCCTCATCAGGGATGTCGGCGTCGAGATCCCGGGTGCGCGCGACACGTACCGCGACGGCGGTCAGCCGGTCGATCGGTGCCAGCCCGGTCCGTGCCACGGTCCGTCCGACAAGGGCACCGCCGACCACGCAGAGCAGCCCGATCAGGAGCATGCCGAACCCGAACTGGTTGATCGGGCTGTCGTCGGCGACCTGGGCCACCTGGACCGCGCCGTCGCCCGCCCGCAGCGTGTAGGTGAGGTAGCCGTCCTCGTCGCTGTCCTTCGACTCCATCAGGTCGGCCGACGCGCCCTGCGCCACCCGCTCGGCGTGCTCGCTGACGGGGGGCAGCGCGGGTTGGCCGGCCGGCGTCCGGGTCGAGCCGTCGGGCAGGATGACCCGCACCAGCCGACCTGATCCGGGATACGGCGGCAGCTCGACCTGCGCCAGACCGGCACGCTGCGCGTTGGTCGCCAGGACGCGGGCGTCGGCGCGCAGCTGACTCTTGGCGCTGTCCTGCAGCTCCTGGCCCAGGAGTTGGCTGGCCACCTGGAAGGCCACGAACACGCTGACCGCGATGGCCGTCGCCGCGATCACCGTCAGCCTGGCCCGCAGGGACCGCCGGCGCCACCATCGGGTCAGCCGGCGCGGTTCCCGGCCGGCGGGCCTGCTCACGGAGGAGTCTCCCGCAGCACGTATCCCAGGCCGCGCAGCGTGTAGATCAATCGCGGCTCGCCCTCGGCCTCCATCTTGCGGCGCAGGTAGCTCACGTACACCTGGAGGTTGTTGGCGGTGGCGCTCATGTCGAAGCCCCAGATCGCCTCGAACAGCACGTCGCGGGTCAAGACCCGGGTCGCGTTGCCCATGAGGACCTGCAGGAGGGAGAACTCGGTCCGGGTCAGGCGCAGCGGCCGCCCGCCACGCCACGCCTCGAACCTGTCGGAATCGAGCCGGACGTCGGCGAACGACAGGATCTGCGACTCCCCGGCGGTCGGCGTGCGTCGGCGCAGCAGGGCCCGCACCCGGGCCAGCAACTCCTCGGTGGCGAACGGCTTGGGCAGATAGTCGTCGGCGCCCGCGTCCAGCCCCGTGACCCGGTCGGAGACCTGGTCACGGGCGGTCAGCATCAGCACCGGAAGATCCCGACCCGCGGCCCGCAACCGCCGACAGGTCTCCAACCCACCGAGGCGGGGCATCATCACGTCGAGGATCAGCAGATCCAGCGTGTCGCCCTCGGCCCCAGCGACCCCGTCGAGCACGGCGAAACCGTTGGCGACGGTGCTGGTGTCGTAACCCTCGACCTGGAGCACCCGCTCCAGCGACTCACGGATGGCCGCTTCATCATCCGCGATCATGATCCGCACGCCGGTCCCGCCCCCTTCCAGTCGATGTTTTTGCCGCTCAGTGTCCCCGATCAACCTGAGGCCAGTATTAGAGCGTCGCTGGGGAGGGCCCGCGCTTTGCTGCGCGACTGGGCCCGCGACGACTGGCAGTTCCAGGACTGGCTGCACCGCGCCCGTGAACAACACGCGGTGTGGACACGGTCCGGGCGCCCGGCCGACCTGCTGGACGGCACCGATTTCACCGAGGGCATGTCCTGGTCCGCACGGCGCGGAATGCCGCCGACATCGCCGCCTTCCCCGATCGGTCCTCCGCCGCCGCGACCCGGCGCCGGCCGCGCCGGCGCTGGTGACGGTGCTGGCACTCGTCGCCTCCGGCACGGCGGTGACCGCGCTCGTCGAGCGGGGCCAGGCCGTCGCGCAAAGGCGCAGCGCCCTGGCCCGGACCGTCGCCGCGGAAGCGCAGAACCTGCTCAGGTCCCAGCCCGGCCCGGCCAGGCAACTCGCCATTACCGCCTACCGACTGGACCCGACGATCGGCACCGCCGGAACGGTGGCCGCACTGCAAGCCCCGGGCATCTTCGACCGCACCGACCCGTGCTCGATCTGGCCGCCGCCGGCGACGCCCGCACCCTGCTGCTGTCCACCGGCAGGAACATTGCCGTCTAGAACGCCTCCGGTGGCCGGATCAGCAGCGTCGCGGGTGTCGCCGCGGGGCCGCTCGCCGTCAGCCCGGACGGACGGGTGCCGGCGGACGGCACAGCGACAGGCGCCGTGAGGCTGTGGTCGCCGGCCGATCGCAGGCGCCCCGCGCCGCCGGCCGACCTCATGAGCAAGCCGCGCGCCGTCGCCGCCGTGGCCATCAGCGCGGACGCACGACTGCTCGCCGCGGGCGGTCCCGACAGCGCCGTCCGGCTCTGGGACATCTCCGCCCCCGCCGCGACCCGGCCTCTGCCGTCACTGACCGGCCACCCCGGGGGCGTCGACTCCCTGGCGTTCTCCCCGACCCGCCGTCTGCGTGGAGGACGGCGACACGAGCGACGTCATCGGTCCGGCGGACAATCGCGGACGGGTGTCACTGTGGGACGTCGGCGCCCCGCGGGCACCCGTGCCGCAGGGGGTCATGGCCTACCTGATCTCCATCAGCATCGCGGGAACCGTCGCCTTCAGCCCCACCGGACACTTTCTGGTGACCACGATCTCCGGATCGGTGGACGTGTGGAGCACCGTCCCGGAAGACGACGAGGACCAACTGTGCACGGCCGTCGGTGACGTGATCGACCAGGAGGAGTGGCGGCGGTACGTGCCCCATGAGCGGTACGCCCCGCCGTGCGCCCGGTCCGACCCCGGCAGAATCCACACGGTGCCCGCAGCCACCCCCTGACGGCCCCGGTGGCCGGGACCGTGGGAGGGCCGACGGCACTCGTCCCGGTGCTCCGGGTCACCGTCCGCGGCGGCACCCTCTTGCCGGCGAAGCGGCCACCGAGTTCCCGCCCCGCCCCAACCTCGACCGTGCGGTGCGCGTGGCCCTGTCACGGCACCCGCGCCGTCCACTCCGGGTCGCTGAACTTGGTGGTGGCCAGGTGCTCGGCCCGGGCCATCTCCTCGGCGGTGACCTGGCCGGACGTCAGGCCGTGACGGGCGCGGAAGGACGCGAGCATGCGGTCGATGACCGTCTCGCGCGGCAGACCCGTCTGCCTGCGCAGCGGGTCCACCCGCTTCTTCGCGCTGGCCGTGCCCTTGTCCGACATCTTCTCCTTGCCGATGCGCAGCACCTCCAGCATCTTGTCCGCGTCGATGTCATAACTCATCGTCACGTGATGCAGCACCGCACCCGGCCCGCCGTCGGTCGCCACCATCCGCTTCTGCGCGGCGCCACCGATCTTGCCGACCTCCGTGGCGATGTCGTTCAGCGGCTGGTACCACGCCTTGATCCCCATGTCACCGAGCGCGGCCAGCACCCACTCGTCCAGGTAGGCGTAGGACTCGGCGAACGACAGCCCGGAGACCAGCGGGGCCGGGACGGAGAGGGAGTACGTGACGGTATTTCCCGGTTCGACGAACATGGCGCCGCCGCCGGAGACGCGTCGGACGACCGTCACGTCGTGGCGGGCGGCGCCGGCGGGGTCGACCTCGTTGCGCAGGGACTGGAAGCTGCCGATGATGACGGCCGGTGACGCCCACTCCCACACGCGCAGTGTGGGCGGGCGGCGGCCGGCGGCCACCTCGGCGGTGAGTACCTCGTCCAGGGCCATGTGCAGGGCGGGCGACTGGGGCTCGTCGCGGATGAGCTGCCACTCGTAGTCGGACCAGTCCGTGGCCCGCGCCAGGGCCCGGCGGACGGCGACCGCCACTCCCTCCGCCGTGATGCCGTACATCACCGTGCCCTCGGGGAGCCCGCCCCTGACGCGGGCGGTCAGACCTGCCGCGTCGGTCTCGGCGGGGGCGCCCTCCAGCGACGCGTCGATGGCAGGCAGGGCCTCGTCGGGCTCCAGGAAGAAGTCCCCGGCCACCCGCACGTTGCGCAGCGCCCCCTCCACCACGTCCAGATCGACGACCACCAGCTTCCCACCGGGGATCTTGTACTCGCCATGCATCGCGCCCGCCTCCGTCGCTGTCACTCGGTGCCGGCATCCACCGTATGCGCGGGTGGGGGCGGTGGACATGGCACCCCGACCGGACCGGAGCTGCCCGCGGGTGCGGGCGGTCACAACCCGGGCCGTGCAGGGGGCAGATCGGAGTACGATCACCGAAAAAGTGCGGTGGAGGACCACCCCGCGGACGACGGAGCCTGCCATGACGAGTGCCACCCCTCAGCCTCCCCGGATCGACACCAGCAAGGCTCACCCCGCACGGGTCTACGACTGGCTGCTGGGCGGCAAGGACAACTACCCCGTCGACGAGGCCGTGGGCAGCACCCTGCCGCCCGAGGCACGCGACGGGGCGCGGCAGAACCGCGAGTTCATGCACCGCGCCGCCGCCTATCTCGCCGCGCAGGGCATCGACCAGTTCCTCGACATCGGCACCGGCATTCCCACCGCGCCCAACCTCCACCAGATCGTGCAGCGGACCGTGCCCTCCGCCCGCGTCGTCTACGCGGACAACGACCCGATCGTGCTGCGGCACGCCGAAGCCCTGCTCATCAGTGACCCCGCGGGTGCCACCGACTACATCCAGGCCGATGTGCGCGATCCGGACGAGATAGTGCGGCACGCGCGCGGTGTTCTCGACTTCGACCGGCCGATCGCGCTCTCGGTGATCGCCTTGATGCACTTCATCAGCGACGAGCAGGACGCCCACGGCATCGTCCGCAGGCTGGTGGACGTGCTGCCCCCGGGCAGCTACCTGGTCCTCTCGCACGCCGGGATCGACGTGTTCCCCGACCTGGCCCAGCAGGTGGTCGACCAGTACGCGAAGGGAGGCATCCGCCTCGCCTTCCGTACCCGTGAGGAGGTGGCCCGCTTCTTCGACGGACTCGAGTTGGTTCCGCCGGGCCTGGTCGCCGCCACCGAGTGGACCGGCTCCCCCACGCCTCCCGAGAACCCGGAGGGCAGCGGCATCTACGCGGCCGTGGCCCGTATTCCCTGACGGCCCTTGTCAGGACGGCCCGGTGGGCAGGTGGCCGGTGGACCGGTGACCGTACCCGGTCCACCCGGGCGCCCGCCGGGAGGCCGGCCACCAGCCAGGGCAGTCACGTTGCCGCCGCCAGGACCCCCAGCGCCGTGGACCCGGCGTCGAGTACCCCCGCAGAGACCTGCACGACACGGCGGGGCCTGGTGACCTCGCCGTGTCGTGCACGGAGATGGTGACCGCTACCGGATGCCCGTCGAACGGAGCGTCCGGTGTCCCGAGCCGACCCGGTACACCGCCTCCGAGTCGCCGGTGTGGACCAGGTGTGCGCCCCGCGAGGGCTCGGTGTGGCCGCCGAGGAGGGGGACGTGGACCTCGCCGCACGTTGTGGCGGCGTCCGCCGCACCGTCCGCGCCCCCGCGCCCTCCCGTCCCCGCCCGCTCTGGGCAACGGTTCGGCCAGATTGATGGCCAGTTGTCCTCTTGCCCCGCAGCTCACCCCTCCCGCCCGGGTAGCCCTATGACGTCCGCTCGGGCGGGCGCGGGTGGGGGGAGCCGGCCGTGGTGGCACGGAGGGAATCGTGGGAGGCGACGGGCGGTCCGCGGCGCGCCCGTCGCCGGCGCACACTCGACACACTGCGGGCGCAGGGACGGTACGGCCCCGAACTGCGGGACGTGCTGCCCGCGTTCGCCGGGCTGGTGGTGCTCGCCTGCGCACTGGCGGCCGGGCTCGCCCTGCTGTACCGGGCGAGCGGCGCCGTCGCTCCGACGGCGATCGCGGTCGCGGGGGGCCTGGCACTCCTCATGCTCTTCCTGTACCGCCGCCCGCACGCTCGCCGCCGGCACGGTTACTACACCCCCGAGGAACTGGCGGAATTGGACGTGACGGGGCTGGTCAAGGCGGTGGCGAGGATGCTGCGCCGGGAGGGGTGGCGGGTGCGGCGGCCGTCGCGGCCGGGCCTCCCGCGACTGGCGGCGCGGGACGCCGGGGGCCGACTGCTCGAGGTGGCGTTCCGGCCCGTCGCCGAACCCCTGCCCGGCGAGGACCCCTTGGGCGCGACGGCGGGGCCGCGCGCCCCGCAGCCGTCGTTGATGGTGGTGCACCGGGGCACCTTCAGCCGCCGGGACGCGTTGTGGGCACACAGACGGGGCGACGTGCACCTCATCGACGGTCCCCGGCTGAGGCGTTGGGCGGCGGGCACGCCGCTGAACGAACTCGACGGCGTTGGTGGTCTCGACGGCGGCGACGGTATCGACGGCCTCGACGGCGGCCCTTGAGCCGGAGCGTGGGCCCAAACCCGGAACCTGGCTCGGCCATGCCCGACCCGGCCCGACGTGACCCGGCCCGACCCCGCCCAACCTGCCCCGGCCCGCCACGAATGGAGGCATCCAATACCTCACCCTTTGGTCAGGTCATGTAACAGTTTGCGCATGATTGGTCATCAGTACTCTGACTCGGTCCTCTGCCGTGGCCGCCACCCCGGCGGACTCCGCACGGCGCTCACCCTCCTGACGACCGCCGTGGCCCTGCTCACCGGCCTCGTGGCGGCCCCGGCGGCCGCGGCAGCCGTCCCCGACGGGGTGCGGGGTCCCGACTGGGACGCCATCGCCGCGTGCGAGTCCAGCGGCAACTGGAAGGCCAACACCGGCAACGGGCACTACGGCGGACTGCAGTTCAAGCAGTCGAGCTGGGTCGCGGCCGGCGGCCTCCGGTACGCCGCGCGCGCCGATCTGGCCACCCGCGCCGAACAGATCGCCGTTGCCCGGAAACTGGCCGCGCTCCAGGGCATGTCGGCCTGGACCTGCGCCTGAGCCGCGCACCGGGGGGGGGCGGGCCGCCGTCGCGGTGGTCGTCGCGTACGCGCGGCCCGTCCCGGACTGGGGGAGACCGGGCGAGCCGCATCCTCTCCGCACACCGTCACTGGACCGGGCCGAGGGCGAAGCCGCCGTCGACGACGAGTTCCGAGCCGGTGGCGAAGCTCGCCCTGTCGGACGCCACGAACATGACGAAGGGCGTGATCTCGGCCGGCTGCGCCTGACGGGGGACGGCGAAACCGGCGGTGGGGACCAGTTCACACCACCGAGACGGGCCTCGGCGGCGGCGACGGCGGTCGTTCACTGGCCCTCGCTGGTGACGTCGGGCGTGACGCCGGGGGCCTGTCCGGGGGCCTGGGCGGCGATTCCCTCGGCGCCGTGGCGCGAGGCGACCACGGCGTTCGCGCCGGCTGCCGCGAACGCGTCGACCAGGTCCCGGCCGAGGGCGCCGCGGCACCGGTGATCAGAACGGTCCTGCCGATGAACTCGGACATGACGGCTCCCTGTCGGATCGGGCGTTTGATCGGGACGGTCAGCGCGCGGCGGTGAAGTCGTCCGCGTCGGTGGAACGGGCGAGCTCCCGCTGGGCCTCCAGCGCGCCGAGCCGGTCCCGAAGCGCCGCGGTGGCCGCCTGGTAGGCGTCCGAGCCGAGCGTGAGCCGCCTGGGCGCCTCGTCGAGGTCGGCGGAGGCGATGATCGCGGCAGCGATCTTCGCGGGGTCACCGGGGGCGGGCAGCGGCGGGAGCTCACCGGCCAGCGAGCGACGGAGCCGCCCCGGGGCCGCGTCCGCGTACGCGGGCAGCGGCGTGCCCATGTCTGCGCTGGGGCCGGCGAACGCGGTGCGTGCGACGCCGGGTTCGACGAGGGTGACGCCGATGCCGAACGGGGCGATGTCCACGGCGGCGGACTCCCAGAACCCTTCGATGCCCCACTTGGTCGCGTGGTAGAGGCTCATCGCCGGGAAGGCGACCTGCCCTCCGACGCTGGCGATCTGGACGATCCGTCCTCCACCCTGGGCGCGCAGACGCGGGATCACGGCCCGGGCCAGTTGGATCGAGCCGGTCAGGTTGGTCGCGATCTGGCGGTCGATCTGCTCGTCGGAGAGCTCCTCGGCCGCTCCGAACAGACCGTAACCGGCGTTCGACACGACCACGTCGATGTGTCCGAGTTCGGCGAACGCGCGGTCGACGACCGTCCGCACGGCCGCCGTGTCGGTCACGTCGAGCGTCGCACGCCACAACCGGTCGCCGTGCTCGGCGGCGAGGTCGTCCAGCGCGGCCGTCCTGCGAGCGGTGGCCGCGACACGGTCCCCGCGAGCGAGGAGTTGTTCGGCCAGTTCGCGGCCGAATCCGGAGGAGGTGCCGGTGATGAACCAGGTCCTGGTCCTGTCCGGCATCGTCCTGGTCATGTTCGTCATCGTCCTGGCCATCTTTCGCAGGTGGGGTCGAGCGTTAGTAACCATCCGGTTAGTTACAACTATGCCACGACCGGGCTTGGTATGCAACCGGATGGTTACCTACACTGGTGGCATGCCGCCCGACGCAACCCAGACCAAGCGCCGCATCCTCGGTGCCGCGCGCGCGGAGTTCGCCCGGTACGGCCTGGCCGGCGCCCGCGTCGAACGCATCGCGGAGAGCGCCAAGGCGAACAAGCGCTCCCTCTACGTGCACTTCGGCGCCAAGGAGGAACTGTTCGACCTCGTCGTCGCGCAGAGCCTGATGGAACTCGCCGATGCCGTGCCGTTCGACGCGACGGCGCTGCCGCAGTACGCGGGCGCGCTGTTCGACAGCCTCCAGGAGCGGCCGGACGTGCTCCGTCTGACCACGTGGGCCGCGCTCGAGAGACCGCAGCCGATCGAGGCCGAGCTCGACTCCTACCGCAGGAAGATCGCCGCCATCCGGGAGGCACAGTCCGCCGGGACCCTCTCGACGGCCCATGACGCCGTGAGCCTGCTCGCGATGGTCCTGGCTCTCGTCACGAGCTGGACCGGTTCCTCGTGGTCACTGCGCGCACTCGGCGACGGCACCGATCCCACGCGGCCGCCCGCGGAGTTCCGTACCCGCATGACGGCAGCCGTCGAGGCGCTGGTGGCAGGCGCCGGGGCCGGTCGCTGAGCCCGCCCCGGGGCGCGGGAAGCGAACGACGACCGTCCCGCCCGCACCGAGCCGCCGCACCGGAAGGCTCCGCCTCTGCTTGAATGCCCGAGTGATCGAATGTGCGTTCCTCGCGGTCGTCGCGGCCCTCGTCGGATGGCTGATGCGACGGAAGCGGCGGCAACGGTCGGACACGGTGGCTGCCGGGGAGTCCGCCGGGGTGCCGTGCATGCTCAAGTGGGCTGCTCAGAGCGCTCGTTGGCGGGCGGGACGACTGCTCGTGGGGCACTCCGGTCCGCTCGTCTGGACGCCTTCCTTCGGTAAGCGCGAGACCGTGCTGCCGGCCGGTCTGCGTCGGGCGGAGGTGCGGACACCCTCGGTGCGGGAGGCGCTCGCCATCAACCCGGGATCCCGGATCGTGCGGTGCGAGTCGTCCGACGGCGACATCCTGATCGCGGTCATGCCGGACGACTTGGCCACCATGATCGCCGCTCTCGAGGACGACGTCCGGGACGTGTAGCGAAAGGGGCGCCGACCGCCCGCAGGGCGGGCCGGACGAGCGTGCGCGCCGGACATTGCCGAACATTGCCGGACAGGGGGGAGCTTCGGCGACAGACCCCGGCCCAGGTGGGTCACTGCGGGGGCGGGTCGGTCCGGAGGCGGGTCAGTCCGGCGGGGTGTCCGGGCGGGCCGTGTGGTCGGGGTGGCCGCCGGTACGGCGGGACTCCTTCATCTCCGCCTCGTAGAGGTGGTCCTTGCCGTCGGCCAGTTCGTCGCGGGCGGCCGCCTCCAACGCCTTGAAGGGCTCGTAGTAGGTGGCGTTGTAGGCCTCGACGATCTGGAAGGTCCAGTGTCCCGGGATGACGTTGCGGCCGAGGATCTCCCGCTGCACCCGGTCGGCCCACCCGTCGTGTCCCGCCGCGCGCAACAACTCGACCGCGCGGTCGAGTTGGAGGTCGGCGGTGCCGGTGAGCTGGTGCAGTGAGTACAGGTGGCCGCGTGCCCGTTCGGTCGTCTCCAGGGCCTTGGAGAGGGCGCCCAGGGCCTCCACGGTGGTGTCCGTGACTCCGTCGGGGCGCTGGTGGGCCCGGTCCGGGCCGTCGTCGTGCGTGTGCGTGGCTCCCATGGTTCGCATAGTGCCCCCGGGTCGGCGGGGGCACGCGTCCGGGCGGGAGGAGGGAAGCCGTTCGGGTGTTCCTCCGCTTGCCCGTGGGGCGCGGGACGTCGGTCCGTCCGGCGAGTTGAGGAAGTCTTTGCCGTTGGCCGATTCCCGTCCGGTGTCCGTCGTCCGTGTCCGTCGTCCGTGTCCGTCGTTTCCGTCCGGGGGTGCCGGGTGTGGTCCCCCTCCGGGGGCCTCACGGACATCTCGACGAGTTTTCCCGTACGCAAAGTGCGGCCGAAAGTGCGGGGTTCGACGCGCGTCGACCGGGCCTGTCTCGTTGACCGTGCCGAGGACGTGTCACACGCTCGACGTGCACCACATAGGTGCTTCATGCAACTGGTTCGGCCAGTGGAGGTAACACATGTGCGGCATCACCGGCTGGGTCTCCTTCGACCGCGAACTGCGCGCCGAGGACGCGGCACTGCGCGCGATGACCGAGACGATGGCCTGCCGTGGCCCCGACGACCAGGGCGTCTGGGCCGAGGGTCCCGCGGCCCTCGGACACCGCCGGCTCGCCGTCATCGACCTGCCCGGCGGCCGGCAGCCGATGACGGTCGACACCCCGCAGGGAACGGTGGCGCTGGTCTACTCCGGGGAGACGTACAACTTCACCGAGCTGCGCCGCGAACTCACCGACCGCGGGCACCGGTTCACGACCGACTCCGACACCGAGGTCGTGCTCCGCGGTTATCTCGAATGGGGCGACACACTGGCCGAGCGGCTCAACGGCATGTACGCCTTCGCGCTCTGGGACGGCCGCCGGCAGCGGCTCGTCATGGTCCGCGACCGCATGGGCATCAAGCCGTTCTACTACTCCCCCACCGCCGACGGTGTCCTGTTCGGCTCGGAGCCCAAGGCCGTCCTCGCCAACCCGCTGGCCTCCCGCCGGGTCCGCCTGGACGGTCTGCGCGAGTTGTTCACATTCGTCAAGACTCCGGGGCACGCCGTGTGGGACGGCATGCGCGAGGTCGAGCCCGGCACGGTGGTCACCGTCGACCGCGACGGCGTGCGCGCCCGCGTCTACTGGGAGCTGGAGACCCGTCCGCACACCGACGACCGGGACACCACGGTCGCCACCGTCCGCACCCTGCTCGACGACATCGTGCGCCGCCAACTCGTCGCCGATGTGCCGCGCTGCACCCTGCTCTCCGGTGGTCTGGACTCCTCCGCGCTGACCGCGCTGGCGGCCCGGCAGCTCGACGAGCGGGGCGAGAAGGTGCGCAGCTTCGCCGTCGACTTCGCCGGCCAGGCGGACAACTTCGTCGCCGACGAACTGCGCGGCACCCCCGACACACCGTTCGTGCACGACGTGGCCCGCGCCTCGCGCACCGACCACCAGGACATCGTCCTGGACGCGCAGGCGCTCGCCGACCCGGAGGTGCGGGCCACGGTCGTACGCGCCCGGGACCTGCCGATGGGCTTCGGCGACATGGACGCCTCGCTGTATCTGCTGTTCAAGGCGGTCCGCGGGCAGTCCACCGTCGCCCTGTCCGGGGAGTCGGCGGACGAGGTGTTCGGCGGTTATCTGCAGTTCTTCGACGAGGAGGCGCGGCGCGCGGACGCCTTCCCCTGGCTGGTGCAGTTCGGCCGCCACTTCGGTGACGACACCGGCGTACTGCGCCCGGAGCTGACCCGCTCCCTCGATCTGGAGGGGTACGTCGCCGACAACTACCGCACCGCCGTCGCCGGGATCCGGCGGCTGGACGGGGAGAGCGACTTCGAGTGGCGGATGCGGAGGATGTCCCATCTGCACCTGACCCGGTTCGTGCGGGCACTGCTCGACCGGAAGGACCGGATGAGCATGGCGGTCGGTCTCGAGGTCCGGGTGCCGTTCTGCGACCACCGGCTGGTCGAGTACGTGTACAACGCGCCCTGGGCGCTGAAGTCGTTCGACGGCCGGGAGAAGACCCTGCTGCGGGAGGCTACGGCGGACGTGCTGCCGAAGTCGGTGTACGACAGGGTCAAGAGCCCGTATCCGTCCACCCAGGACCCGAAGTACGGCCTCGCCCTCCAGGACCAGGCCAAGGAGCTGCTCTCCCGGCCCTCGCACCCGGTCTTCGACCTCGTGGACCGCGACCGGCTGCACCGGCTGGCTCACCGCGACAGCCCGTCCGGCACGCAGGCGGCCCGTCGCGGACTGGAGAAGACGCTGGACCTGGCTGTGTGGATGGACCTGTACGCCCCGGAGCTCGTCCTGGACGAATGACGCGTGCGGCGTGCGGCGTGCGGCGTGCGGCGTGCGGCGTGCGGCGTGCGGCGTGCGGCGTGCGGCGTGCGGCTACCGTACGTGCCGAGCGGCACGTACGTAGCGACGCGTAGCGAGCGACGCGTGTGCGTGCGGACCGATGAGTTCGGGGCGCGGGGCCGGTCTCCTCTCCGAACGCCCGTGGTGGATCCGCGGCGTTCACGCCGCGCGGACCGCCCGCGCGTGCCCGGGACCCGGGAACGAGGCCCGGTGACCGAAGGATGGGGAGGCGGGCTCATGACCGCGCTGGAGGATCTGCTGTCGGGGTACATCGGCAAGGGCTGGGCACCGGGGGCGGTGGCGCTGGTTGCCCGGGGCGAGGAGGTCGAGGCGGCGGCCGTCGGCACCCGGGCGGCCGGGGGCTCCGGCCCGATGACCCGGGACACGCTCTTCCGGATCGCCTCGCTCACCAAGCCGATCACGGCCGCGGCGGTGATGCTGCTGGTCGACGACGGCCGGATCTCCCTGGACGATCCGGTCGCCACCTGGCTGCCGGAGTTGGCCGAACCGCGCGTCGTACGGACTCCGCGGAGCGAACTGGACGACACGGTGCCCGCGGCCCGGCCGATCACCGTGTTCCATCTGCTCTCCTCGCAGGCGGGATACGGCTTGGCCCCCGACTTCTCGCTGCCGCACGTGCGCGGGCTGTTCGGACTGCAGGGCGGGAGCTGGGAGCCCGCGGGCTTCCCCTCCCCCGACACCTGGCTGGCCCGGCTCGGGGAGTACCCGCTGCTGCACCACCCGGGGGACGCCTGGCTCTACAACACGTGTTCCGACCTGCAGGGCATGCTCGTCGCCCGGGTGACCGGGCGGTCGCTGCCGGAGTTCCTGGCCGAGCGGATCCTCGCACCGCTCGGCATGTCGGACACGGGTTTCTTCGTCCCGCCGAGCAGGCGCGACAGGTTCACCACGTGCTACCGGTCCGATCCGGACGGTGGTCTGGTGGAGACCGACGCGCCCGACGGCATGTGGAGCACCGAGCCGGGATTCGCCTCCGGCGCCGGCGGGCTCGTCTCCACCGTCGACGACTGGCTGGCGTTCGCCCGGATGCTGCTGGCCGACGGCGCGGCGCCGGACGGACGGCGGGTGCTCTCGGCGTCCTCGGTGCGGCTGATGCGCACCGATCACACGAGCGCCCGGCAGCGGGCCGCGAGCGAGCTGTTCCTGCAGGGGCAGGGCTGGGGCTTCGGTGGCTCGGTGGACCTCGACACGCGCGACCCGTGGACTTCCCCGGGCCGTTACGGGTGGGTCGGCGGCACGGGCACCACGGCCCATGTCGATCCCGCCACCGGCACGGTCGCCGTCCTGATGACCCAGCGGTTCATGAACGGCCCGGTCCCGGAGGACGTCATGCGGGACTTCTGGCAGTACGCGGCCCGGGCGTGAGGGCGTCGTGTCGGTCGGCGAGGAGGTGTGCGGTCGACGAGGGCCCATCCCGGCGTCCGCCGCCGTGCGGTCCGCGGCTGCTCAGCCCCGGTGGTCGGTGGCGGACACGATGCCGTAGGTGACGAGTCCGTAGACGACGTGCGGGACGACGTCGGACAGCCAGTCCTTGGCGGACCATGTACGGGGGTCGCTGACGCCTGTGCGGGCGATCGGCAGGTCGGTCGCGGCCATGACCAGGACTCCGGTGACCGGCCCGCCCAGCCGCACGGGTACACGCGCACCCGCGCGGTGGACGAGTGCGACGGCGGCGCCCGCCACGACGCCGACGGCGATGCCGGACAGGGCACCGAGGCCGGAGAGCCGGTTGTCGCGCAGGTCACCGGTGCCGGGAACCGGGTGCCCGGTGTCCGTGGTGATCCTGTCCACCACGTCCTGCGGGGCGCTGCTGGTCGGCCTGCCCCGCAGCGCCATGTCGGCGTAGGTGACGGCATTGAGTGCGGTGGTGCCGGCGGCTCCCGCTGCGCAGCCACGGGCGAGGGTCTGGAACATGCCGTGCCGGGTTCCCCGTCGGCCGCGCCGAAACCGACGGGCGGGTTCCGTCGGCGTCGTGCGACGGGTCCTGCGGGTCAGTACAGCACGCTGAGCGCGCCCGGCAGGACCCGCGCGGTGACGGGCAAGGTGGCCTCGACCTCGCCGTCCGCCCCGTAGGGGACGGCACGGTCGGCCTCGATGCGGATCTCCCGCCCGCGCAGGACGCGCACCTCAAGGCGGTTGACGTGGGCGCCGGTGCGCAGTTCCCGCATGAGGGCGAAGAAGAGCCGTCGCGGGGCGTGGCTGATCATCACCACCTCCAGCAGCCCGTCGTCGACCCGGGCGTCGGGCGCGATGAGGCGGCCCGAGCCGTAGTACGGGGAGTTGGCGGCGACGACGGTGTAGCCGTGGTGGGCGTGCTCCTCGCCGTCGACGGTGACGTGGTACCGGGCCGGCCGCCAGGTGGCGACGGCGCGCAGGCCTCCGGCGTAGTAGGAGGCGGCGCCTCGCAGCAGTGCCGCGTGGTTGGCGTGCCGGTTGGCCA
Organism: Streptomyces sp. B3I8; assembly: GCF_030816915.1. Lineage (NCBI taxonomy): Bacteria > Bacillati > Actinomycetota > Actinomycetes > Kitasatosporales > Streptomycetaceae > Streptomyces > Streptomyces sp. B3I8. The sequence goes on from NZ_JAUSYN010000002.1 coordinate 378,594, forward strand.
GGGCGTCGACGCCGGCGTAGACGCTCCCCAGGACGACGGTGCGGTGGTGGACGGCGGACTCGATCTCGACGGTGTCGACGGGGCGTGGATCGTGGTGGAGGAGAACCCGGGCGAGGTCGGCCGGGTCGGTGGGCAGACCGAGGGCGCGGGCGAAGTCGTTGCCGCGTCCGGCGGGTACCAGGCCGAGCACGGTGCCGGTACCGCTGAGGGCGCCGCCGATGCCGCCCGCGATGCCGTCCCCGCCGACGGCGAGGACCACCCGGCCGCGTTCCCCGGCGAGCCGGGCGAGTTCCTGGGCGTGGGACAGGCTGCGGCTGTACTCGGTCTCCAGTTCGGCGCCCGCCTCGCGCAGCGGTCGGGCGACCTTCAGCAGTGCCTCGGCCGCGGTGGAGCCGCCCGCCGTGGGGTTGACGACGGCCGTGAACCGTCGCGTCGGGTGGGACATCGGGGTGTCTCCTCAGTCGACGGGCGGATCGGCGGGCGGGGCGACGGGTGGAACGGGAAGCGGGGTGACGGGTGAGGCGGCGGGTCGGGCGGCCGACAGGGTGGAGGTGGGGGTCTGCGTCGGGGTCGACCGCCGGTCGTCGTCGGGGAGCAGGACGCCCGGGTTGAGTATGCCGTCGGGGTCCAGGCGGCGTTTGACCGCGCGCAGTGCCTCGATCCCCAGGGGGCCCGCCTCGCGGAGGTATCCGTCCCGGTGGTCGGTGCCGATCCCGTGGTGGTGGCTGATGGTGCCGCCCGCGGCCAGGATCGCCTCACCGGCGGCCCGTTTGGCCGGCGCCCAGTGTGCCACGGGGTCCGCGCCCTGCGCCGAGACGACCGTGAAGTAGAGCGAGGCGCCGTTCTCGTACACGTGGGAGATGTGGCACATGACCAGGGGCGGGGTCCCGGCGTCGGTGAGCGTCGTGGTGAGCGCCTCGCGCACGGCGGCGTACAGGCCGGGCAGCCGGGACCAGAACGCGGCGGTCTCCAGTGTCTCGGCGAACGCTCCCGCGTCGAGCAGGGAGTCGCGCAGGTACGGCGCCGAGTAGCGGCCCTCTGCCCAGTGGGTGCCCGGTTCCTCGCCCAGGTATGTGCCGCCGCACTCGCGCAGGACGGCGGCGGCGTGCTCGCGGCGGTGGGCGGTGTCCTCCTCGGTGCCCTCGTATCCCGTGACGGCGAGGCAGCCGTCGCCCCCGTGGGCGTCCGGGGAGGCGAGGTGGCCGGGCCGGGCGAGGCCGGCGAGGGTCTCCGTCTCGTCGGAGAGCCGCAGCACGGTGGGCCGGGGGCCGTCCTGGGCGAGCCGGCGCAGGGCGGTGGCTCCCTCGTCGAAGGACGCGAACCGCCAGCCCTCGTGGACGCGGCTGCGGGGGGCGGGGCGGACGCGCACCGTCACGGAGGTGATGACGCCGAACGCGCCCTCGGAGCCGAGGACCAGTTGTCGCAGGTCGGGTCCGGCCGCCGAGCGGGGGGCGCGGCCCGCGTCGAGGGTGCCCTCGGGGGTGGCGAGGGTGAGGCCCAGCACCATTTCGTCGAAGCGGCCGTACCCGGCGGAGGCCTGCCCGCTGGAGCGGGCCGCGGCGAAGCCGCCGATGGTGGCCCACTCGTAGGACTGCGGGAAGTGACCGAGGGTGAAGCCGTGTTCGGCGAGAAGTGCCTCCGCGCGCGGTGCGCGCAGGCCGGGCTGCAGGGTGGCGGTGCGGGAGACGGGGTCCAGGTCGAGCAGCCGGTCCATGCGGCGCAGGTCCAGGGCGACGAAGGGGGCGCCGCCCTCGGGGGCGAGTCCGCCGACGACGGACGTGCCGCCGCCGAAGGGGACGCAGGACAGGCCGTGGTCGGCGCAGGCCCGCAGGACGGCGAGCACCTCGTCGTGGTCGGCGGGGAGGACGACGGCGGCCGGGGCCCCGTCGGTGTCGCCGCGCCGGATGCGCAGCAGGTCGGGTGTGGATTTGCCGCGGGTGTGCCGGACGCGGTTCTCGGCGTCGGTGCGGACATGCTCCGGTCCGTCGCCGACGGCGGCGACCAGGGCGGCCCGGGCCGCGGGTGTCAGCGGCGACGGGGGGACGGCGAGGTCGTCCAGGGCGAGCGGCGGGTCGGTGCGCGGGGTGACGCCGAGCAGGTCGCGCAGCAGGTCGGTGACCGTCGCGGGCAGCGCCGTCGCCCGGGCCGGATCGCCCCAGCCGCTCCACAGCATGTCCGACATCGTGGGTGTCCTCACCGGTCGCTCGTCCTGCGTGCTGTCTTCTTGTCCGGCCCGGGGTGCGGTCCGTGGTGGCTTGTGTGCGGTCCGTACCCGGGAGTTACACTGTGACACATGACGCCTATCCGTCACAATGGCTCGCACAGTGATCCAGCGCTCGATCCGGTGCTCGATCCGGTGCTCGACGCGGTGCGCGACCGGGTGCTGGCCGTCGGGGTCCGCCGCACCACCCTCACCGACGTGGCCCGCCGTGCGGGCGTGTCCCGGATGACGCTGTACCGGCGCTGGCCCGACGTGCGGACCCTGGTCGGCGATCTGATGACCCGCGAGTGGATCGCGGCGGCCACCGCGGCGATGCCGGCCCCGACGGCGGACCTCACAGGGCGTGCCCGGATCGTCGAGTCGCTGGTGAACGGGGTCGGGGCCTTCCGGTCGCACCCGCTTTTCCGCAAGATCGTCGACGTGGATCCGGAGCTGCTCCTGCCGTATGTGCTGGACCGGCGCGGCGCGAGCCAGGACGCCCTGCTGGAGCTGCTCGCCGCGGCCGTGCGCGAGGGGCACGCGGACGGCTCCGTACGCCCGGGACACGCCGAACGGCAGGCGCGGACGCTGCTGTTGGTCGTGCAGTCGTTCACGCTGTCGCTGCGCACGATGACGGACGAGGACGACCCCGGGCTGACCACCGCGGCATTCACCGCCGAGCTGCGCACCCTGCTGGAGAGGACCCTCACCCCGTGACCGCCTCCACCGTCCCGGCCGCCCTGCCCGCGACCGCCTCGACCTCGCTGTCCGCCGCCCGCCGGACCCGTGAACTGGCCACGACCGTCGGTGGTCCGGCCGTCGACGTCCTGGTCGTGGGCCTCGGCGCGACCGGCGCGGGCGTCGCCCTGGACGCCGCCTCCCGAGGGCTCTCGGTCGCCGCGATCGACGCCCACGACCTCGCGTTCGGCACTTCCCGCTGGAGCTCCAAGCTGATCCACGGCGGGCTGCGCTACCTCGCGGCCGGGCAGTTCGACGTGGCGTACGAGAGCGCGGTCGAGCGCGGGGTGCTGATGGAGCGGACCGCCCCCCATCTGGTGCGCGCGCAGCCGTTCGTCCTGCCGCTGACTCCCCTGGTGTCGCGCGGCGGGGCCGCTCTGGCCTGGGCGGGCTTCCGCGCCGGTGACGCGTTGCGGGTCGCGGCGCGCACCGCCCGGGCCACCCTGCCGGCCCCGCGGCGGCTGACCGCCGTGGAGACCTGCCGCCTGGCGCCCGCGCTGCGGGACGCCGGGCTGCGCGGCGGGCTGCTGTCCTGGGACGGCCGGCTCGTCGACGACGCCCGTCTGGTGACCGCCCTCGCGCGCACCGCGGCCCGCCGGGGCGCCCGGATCCTCACTCGGGTGCGGGCGCTGGAACTCGACGGCTCCGGCGCCCGGGTGCGCGACGAACTCACCGGCGAGGAGGGCGTGATCCGGGCCCGGGCGGTGGTCAACGCGGCGGGGGTGTGGGCGGGCGGCCTCGTCGACGGCGTGCGCATCCGGCCCTCGCGCGGCACCCATCTCGTGCTGCGCGGGGACCTCCTCGGTCCACTGCCGGCCGGGCTGCACATACCGGTGCCCGGGGAGACCAACCGGTTCGTGCTCGTCCTGCCGCAGGACGACGGGCGGGTGTACGTGGGTCTCACCGACGAGCCGGTGGAGGGGACGGCCGTGCCGGACGTGCCCGAGGTGCCGGAGACCGACATCGGGTTCCTGCTGGACGTGGTGGGGACCGCGCTGGGGGTGCCGGTCCGGCGGGCGGACGTGGCGGGCGCGTTCGCGGGGCTGCGGCCGTTGCTGGACGGCGGGGCGGGCTCGGAGGGCGGCACCGCCGACCTCTCGCGGCGGCACGCGGTGCTCACCTCGTCGCAGGGGGTGGTCACCGTGGTCGGCGGCAAGCTGACGACGTACCGGCGGATGGCGCAGGACGCGGTCGACGCGCTGGTGGCAGGGGGGCGGGTCGCGGCCGGGCCCTCCAGGACGGCGTCGCTGCCGTTGGTGGGGGCGGGGCCCGCCCCGGCGGGCGTCCCGCGAAGGCTGGTGCGGCGGTACGGGACGGAGGCCGCGGCGGTGCACGCCCTGGGGGCGGCCGACCCGGAACTGCGGGAGCCGGTCGTGCCGGGGTATCCGGTGACCCGGGCGGAGCTGTGGTGGGGGGTGCGGCACGAGGGGGCGCTGGACGTGGCGGACCTGCTGGACCGCCGCTGCCGGCTCGGACTCGTCGCCGGGGAACGGGACGGGGCGGTGGGGGCGGCGCGGGAGGCGCTGAGCGGGGGCGGGTGAGCGCGCGGGCGTGGGTGTCCTCTCCCCCCTTCCCCCCTCCTCCCCCCTTCCTCCTCGACGCGCGCCTCGTCCCCCCGCTGCTTACGATCCGAACGTGGCACACACTCTCGACGAACTGGTGGCGATGCAACGCGCCGCCGACCAGGCGCACAACCGTGTCGAGGAGCTGCGCGACTCCTTCGGCCCGCCCGCGCACCACAAGTGGACGGAGGTGCAGACGGACACCTACGAGACCGCCTGGCGGGCCTGGCGGGACCTCGCCCGGGACGTGCAGGCCGCGGTGACCCGGTACGCCAAGGACGAGGGGAAGCCACGCAGCGCCGTCGAGGAGGAGGTCAGGCGCACGGCACGGCACCCGCCGGCTCAGTAGAGCTTCTTCACCGCCGTGACGGTCGTGGCCTCGAAGTCCGCGACCGGTGCCTGCGCGAACGTCCCCATCTGCCCCCATCGCACGACCGTCACGGTGGTGCCGTCACGGCCGACGGAGAAGAGGCTGATGTCGGAGGCACCGTAGGACGACTCCGTGTGGACGCCGAACACGTCGGCGCCCTCCTCCACGTTCAGCCGCCCGTAGTACTCGACGCGCGCGGTGATGTCCGGGTTCTCCGCCGCCACCTTCCGTGCGCAGCCGGCGAGGTCCTTGCGCAGCAGCGCGGCGAACTCCTGCGCCCGCCGCACACTGCGCTCCACGACCGTCGCCTGCAGGGCGCCGGTGTCGTACTCGGTCCAGAACCGGCGGTGGGCGGTGGTCGACGGCAGCGCCTCGCCCACGCAGAACGGCAGCGGGTCCGGCCGGCCCTCGGTCACGTCCCCGGCGTACCAGTCGGAGGACGGGTGCGAAGGCAGTTCGCCCGGCTCCAGGAACCGCGGCACGCCGGGATCGGACGTCGCGGCCGTCGCCGGGACGGCGGCCGGACCGACGGCGACGGCGACGGCGACGACGGCCACGACGGCCACGGATGCGGCCGGCGCCACCTGGACGCGGCGGATGCCGCGCCGGGCCCGGCGGATATGAATGGTCATGATCGTTCCCCCTGTTGGTGGTACGAGGCGCGCACCGCTTGTTGGCGATACACGCCCCCTACGACCCGCGAGCCCACCGGTCGGTTGCCCCGTTTCACCGGGAATCGGGCGGTCCCGCGTTCACCAGGGCACGGGCCTGCCGTTCATCACGGCATCGGTCCGCCGTTCGCCAGGGCACCGATCCGCCGACGCCGGGGCATCGGCGCCGTTCACCACGGCATGGGTGTGCCGTCCCAGGAGAAGAAGCCGCCGGTCGGACCGTCGTCCGGGAGCGTGGCGAGCCGCACCGCGCCCGCCGCCGCCTCCGCCGGGTCCCCGGCCGTCGCCAGGGCCGCCCGGGGGTGCAGATCCGTCGCCCGCAGCCCGGGGGCCATTGCGTTAACCTTGAAGCCCTCCTCCTCAAGTGCCTGTCCGTAGTACAGGGTCAGCGCGTTGAGCGCCGCCTTGCCGGAACGGTAGGCCGCGCCCTGCCCCCGGAACGCGGCGAACTCGCGCTCCGGGTCCGCGCTCCAGGCCAGCGAGCCGGTGCCGCTGGAGATGTTGACGATGCGGGGCGCCGGGGAGCGGCGCAGCGCGGGCAGGAAGGCGTTGGTGACGGCGAGGACACCGAACAGATTGGTCTCGTAGGTGCGGCGCATGCCGTCCAGGCCGAGCTCGGGCGGCCGGCTGTCGTCCACCACGACGCCCGCGTTGTTGACCAGGACGTCCAGCGTGCCGATCCGCGCCGCAGCGGCGGCGATGCCGTCTGCGTCGGTGACGTCGAGCACGACGAGCCGGGCGCTCCCGCCGATCTCCTCGACCGCCTTCTTCCCCCGGCCGGCGTCCCGCGAGCCCACGTGGACGGTGTAACCCTCGGCGACCAGGAGGCGGGCGATCTCCTTGCCGATTCCCTTGTTGGCACCGGTGACCAGTGCTGTGCGATCGTTCATGGCATCGACGATTCCCCGCCCGCGAGCGGCCCGCCAGGGACAACCTGTACCAGGCAGGCCGGGCGCCGCAGAGGGGAATCTCACGGAAGAGAGCGCCACGGAAGAGAGCGCCACAGGAGACAGCATGCCGAGGCAGGAACTGGCCCGTTTTCTGCGGGACCGCCGCGAACGACTGCGTCCCGGGGAGTTCGGGCTGGCCGACGACGACCACCGCCGCACCCCCGGACTGCGCCGGGAGGAGGTGGCCGAGCTGGCCCACATGTCCGTCGACTACTACGTCCGGCTCGAACAGGCCCGCGGGCCGCGCCCGTCACCGCGCATCCTGGACGGACTGGCCGGGGCGCTGCGGCTGGCCCCGGCCGAGCGCAGTCATCTCTTCCGGCTCGCGGGGACGAGTCCGCCGCCGGGCACCCGCGCGGTGCGGCGGGTGCGCCCGCACGTGGCCGGGATGCTGCACCGGCTGCCGGACACGGGAGCGGTCGTCACCGACGCCGCCTACGACATCGTGGCCTGCAACCCCCTGGCCCGCGCGCTGATGAGCGACGGCCCCGGGGGCGAGAGCAATCTGGCCCGGCGCCGTTTCCTCGGCGAGGGACGGACCCCTTCCAGCAGCGGCAACGAGGAGTTCGGGCGCATCGCGGTGGCCCGGCTGCGCCGGTCGGCGCAGCGCTATCCCCGGGACGCGGCGCTGGCCGCGCTGCTGGCCGAACTGCACGCCGGCAGTGAGGAGTTCCGGCAGCTGTGGGAGGAACGGCCGGTCCACGCCCCGGGGCACCGCGCGAAGACCCTCGACCACCCGACAGCGGGACGGCTGCGCCTCAACTGCGACGTCCTGCTGGTGCCGGAGGAGGACCAGGAGGTCGTGCTCATCACGGCGGACGCCGGATCGTCCACCGCGCGCTCCTTCCACCGCCTCGCGGCGCACACCGCGCAGACGGCCGCGGAGACGGCCGGGCACACCGGTCCGGACCGGCCGTCGGCCCGGCGGAACACCCGCGGTGCGGCCGGCGTCCGCGGCGCCGGCTGACACGGTCCGCGGCGCCGCGCCCGCACGGGAGCCGCGGCGCCGGCCGGCGCCGGCTTCCCGCGTCGACGTTCAGGGAAGATCACCGTGCCAGTCGAACCGGCGCGGGTCGTCGGGGCGCGGGGCATACTGGGCGCGGCCGCCCGGGCCGAAGCGGCCTATCTCCGTGGGCAGCGCGATGCCGCCGTCCGGCCCGGAGGCGGGAGCGTCGGTGGCGTCGCCGACCTCGGTGACGTCGAGGAGCAGACCGTCCAGCGGGCCGCCCACCAGTTGTGCGTAGGTACGCCCCGGTCGCGGCCCGCCGTCCTCGGGGTCGGCGCCGTAGACCCTGCCGCGCATGAACTCCAGCTCATCCATACCGGGCAGCTTCGCATCCACCACTGACAGTGACCCCTCTCCCGCCGGACGGCCCGCCTGCAGAACGGGCCGCCGCCCTCCCGATGCCGGTGCTACCGACCCACCGCCTCCAGCAGGTGCGGTCCGTTGTTGCGGACGTTGTTGACGGCCGTGGAGACCTCACGGGCGTCGAGGCGGCCCTCGGCCGGCCGGGAGAGCAGGGCCCGCAGGACGTCGGGGTCCCGATGGGCGGGGTCGAGCCAGGCGTCGTAGTGCTCGGGGGTCAGGGCGAGCGGCATACGGGGGTGGACGCGGCCGGCCTCGTCGGTCGCCTCGGTGGTGAGGATCGTGCAGGTCGTCAGCCAGGCGCCGGGGTCGTCGTCGTGGGCGACGGCGGGGTCCCGCCAGTACTCGTAGAGTCCGGCGAGCGCCATCACCTGGTCGTCCTCGGGGTGGATGAAGTACGGCTGCTTACGGGGCTTGCCGCCCCCTTCGGCGGTGATCTGCTGCCACTCGTAGAAGCCGTCGGCGGGCAGCAGGCAGCGGCGCCGCACGAAGGCGCGGCGGAAGGCCGGCTTCTCGTGGACGGTCTCGACGCGTGCGTTGATCATCCGCGCGCCGATCTTGACGTCCTTCGCCCAGGAGGGCACGAGTCCCCAGCGCAGGGGGCGCAGTTGGCGTCGTACGGTCCCGGGGGCCCCGTCGTCGCCGTCGCCGTCGGGGCGCGGGCCACGTTCCAGGACGGCCCAGACCTGGTCCGTCGGGGCGACGTTCCAGCTGGGGGCGAGTGTTTCCTCGGGGCGCGGGTCGGTGACCTCGAAGAGTCGGGTCAGGTCCTCGGGGCTTCTGGTGGAGGCGTAGCGGCCGCACATACCGCCACTCTGCCACGGCCGCCGCGGGCGGTGGGCCGGGTCGGCGCGGCCCGGCGGCCCCGGGCAGGGCGCCGGTACGCACGACGGCCCGGCCCGCCGGAACGGGACCGGGCCGTGAACGGCCGCCGGGGTGCGGCCCCGGCGGCCGGCCGGCTCAGCCGGAGGTGCGGGCTCCGCGGCCGTAGCGGCGCTCGAAGCGCTCGACGCGGCCGGCGGTGTCGACCACGCGCTGTGCGCCGGTGTAGAACGGGTGGCTCGCCGACGAGATCTCGACGTCGACCAGCGGGTAGGTGTTCCCGTCCGCCCACTCGATCGTCTTCGACGTCCGCGCGGTGGAGCGGGTCAGGAAGGCGGTGTCGGCGGCACGGTCGCGGAAGACGACCGGGCGGGTCTCGGGGTGGATACCGGGCCTCATGGTGTTTCCCTCCTCATGGTCGTCCGCCGGGCGGACGGCCGGTGGTGCGGTGTGGCGGTGCGGTACGCGGCGCTCCTCGCGAGCGATCGGCTCGTGGGCGATCGGCGTACCGCGTGCGGTTCTAGCGCTCCTCGCGGAACAGGACGTGCTCCCCGGCCACCGCGTCGTACTTGCGCAGTACGAGGCGGTCGGGGTCGTTGCGGCGGTTCTTGCGCGTCACGTAGGTGACGCCCGTTCCGGCCGTCGACCTGAGCTTGACGACGGGGCGCAGGGTGCTGCGTGCCATGAGGGGTCTCCTTCCACCGACACCACCCGGGATTGTCTCGGGCATGTCAGTCACGTGGGGTGTAACGCGGCTCCCCCGCCGGGCATTCCCGCCGTACCCTGGGCGCCGTGCATCTCTGTTTCGTGTGCAGCGGGAACATCTGCCGGTCGCCCTCCGCCGCGCTCGTCTTCGCCGAGCACGCACCTGCGCCGGGCCGGTCTGGACGGCGCGGTCGAGGTCACCAGCGCGGGGATCGGGCCCTGGCACGCCGGGGAACCCATCGACGAGCGGTCCGGCGAGGTGCTGGCCCGGCACGGCTACCCGGTGGAGCACGTCGCCGCGCAGGTCGGTGCCGAGCACCTGGACGCCGATCTCTTCCTGGCCATGGACCGGGGCCACGAGAAGGCACTGCGCGGCCTCGTCGCGGACCCCTCCCGGGTGCGGATGCTGCGGTCCTTCGTCCCGGGCGCGCCCACGACCGGCGACCTCGACGTGCCGGACCCGTACTACGGCGGGCCCGAGGGATTCGACGAGGTGCTGTCCATGATCGAGGCGACGGTGCCGGGGCAGCTCGCGTACGTGCGCGAGCGTCTTGACGCCGACGCCGACGCCGACACCGATGCCGATGCCGACACCGATGCCGATGCCGATGCCGGCACCGGTGGCCGTGGCGGTGGCGGCCCGGACGCCCGCCCCGGCGGCGCGTGACCGGCCCCGCGGCCGCCCGGTCGGCGGGCGGCCCCCACCGAGCCCTCGTGCGGACGCACAGCGGCACGGGAAGCCCCGCGGTCCCGCGGCGAGTGGAGACTCCTCATGGCTGAGCGTGCCGCTTCCCGAGGCCCCGCGGGGCACGACGAGAACCCCGGGGCGGTCACCGCGCGGTTCACCGGGCGGGCGGTGCTCGCTGAACGGCCGTTTTCCGGAGGGCTCACGGAGGTCGTGCTCGACGGCGGCCGGTCGGTGATGGTCAAGCGCGGTGACGGGGCCGGCGCGGTGCGGGCCGAGGCGGCCGGGCTGCGCCGGCTGGCCGCCGCCGACGCGATCCACGTACCGGCCGTGCGTGGCGAGGACGCGGACCGGCTGGTGATCGACCGGGTGCCCACGGGCGCGTCCACCGCCGGGGCGGCCGAGCGGTTCGGCCGGGAGCTGGCCGCGCTGCACGCGACCGGCGCCGCCGCGTTCGGTGCCCCGCCGCCCGGAGGCCCGCGCGAGGCGTACATCGGACGTGCCCCGATGCGCAACGTCCCCGGCGGGGACTGGCCGCGCTGGTACGCCGAGCACCGGGTGCTGCCGTATCTGCGCCGTGCGGTCGACGACGGCGTCCTACGGCCGGCCGAGGCGGAACTGGTCGAGCAGGTGTGCGTGCGGCTGCCCGAGCCGGCCGGTCCCCCGGAGCCGCCCGCCCGGCTGCACGGCGACCTGTGGAACGGCAACGTGCTGTGGGGCGCCGACGGGCGGGTCTGGCTGATCGACCCGGCCGCGCACGGCGGCCACCGGGAGACCGACCTGGCCATGCTCCGGTTGTTCGGCTGCCCGTGGCGTACCCGCGTCCTCGACGCCTACCGGGAGGCGGCCCCGCTCGCCGACGGATGGCAAGACCGGATCGGCCTGCACCAGCTCTTCCCGCTCCTGGTGCACACGGTGCTGTTCGGACGCGGGTACGCCGGGCAGACCCTGTCGGCGGCCCGTTCGGCGCTGCGCGCGTGACCCAGGACGCCCCGGGACGCGGCTGCCGCGCCCGAGTTCCGGCTACCGCGCTCAGGGCGTGGCTACCGCCCCCGGGAACTGGCGACCGCCCCCGGGAGGTGGCTACCGCTACCGCGCCGTCATGCGCAGCGCCCCGTCCATGCGGATCGTCTCGCCGTTGAGGTAGTCGTGCTCGGCGACCATCGTGACCAGGCGGGCGTACTCCTCCGGGCGGGCCAGGCGCTGCGGGAAGGGGACGCTCGCGCCGAGCCCGGCGCGCACCTCGTCGCTGAAACCCGCCATCATCGGGGTGTCGACGATGCCGGGCGCGATCGTGACGACACGGATGCCGTACTGGGCGAGGTCCCGCGCCGCGGTGACCGTCATGCCCGCGACACCGGCCTTGGACGCGGCATAGGCGATCTGGCCGATCTGACCCTCGTACGCGGCGATCGAGGCGGTGTTGACGACGAGTCCCCGCTGCCCGTCGGCGTCGGGCTCCTGCCGGGCGAGAGCGGCCGCGGCCAGTCGCATCACGTTGAACGTGCCCACCAGGTTGACGTCGACGACCGTGCGGAAGAGGTCCAGGTCGTGCGGCCCCCGGCGGCCGACGACGCGGGCGGAGGGGGCGATGCCGGCGCAGTTGACGGCGAGCCGGAGCACCGCCCCGCCGGCCTCGATCCGGTCGAGGGCGGCGCGCACCGGCGCCTCCTGGGTGACGTCGGCGGCGAGCAGGGTGACGCCGTCGGGGAGGGGCCCGGCCCCGGCGACGGCCTTGTCGAGGTCGAGGCCGTGAACGGTGACGCCGCGGGCCGCGAGCGCGGCGGCGGTGGCGGCGCCGAGACCGGAGGCGGCGCCGGTGACGAGGGCCGCGGTTCCTGCGAGGTTCATGGGGTCTTCCCACTCCTGGGGTGTGCGGACGCCCGGGGGCGAACGGGCGTCCGGGGTGTACGGACGGGGGCGACGGCGTGCGGTGGCAGGGGTGCGCTCAGGCGGCCAGGCCGCGGCTGATGACCAGCCGCTGGATCTGGTTCGTGCCTTCGAAGATCTGCATGATCTTGGCCTCCCTCATGTAGCGCTCGACGGGGAAGTCGCGCGTGTAGCCGTACCCGCCGAGCACCTGGACGGCGTCGGTGGTGACCTTCATGGCGGCGTCGGTGGCGACCAGCTTGGCCACGCTCGCCTGCCGGCTGAAGGGGTGCCCGCGGTCGCGGCGGCGGGCCGCGTCGAGGTAGGTGGCGCGGGCCGAGTCGACGGCGGCGGTCATGTCGGCGAGCAGGAAGCCGAGCCCCTGGTGGTCGACGAGGCGCCGGCCGAAGGTGGTGCGCTCGTTGGCGTAGTCGACGGCGACGTCGAGCGCGGCCTGGGCGAGTCCGGTGGCGCAGGCGGCGATGCCGAGCCGGCCGCAGTCCAGGGCGCTGAAGGCGATGGCGAGTCCCTGTCCCTCCGCGCCGATCAGCCGGTCGGCGTCGAGCAGGGCGCCGTCCCAGTGGGCGGCGGCGGTGGGCACGGCGTGCAGGCCCATCTTGCGCTCGGGCAGGCCGAAGCTCAGTCCGTCGACGGCTCCGGGGGCGAGGAAGCAGGACACGCCGTGCGGGCCGGGGGCGGTGCGGGCGAAGAGGGAGTAGAAGTCGGCCTTGCCGCCGTGGGTGACCCACGCCTTGGTGCCGGTGATCCGGTAGCCGTCGGCCGTGGGCTCGGCCTTGCAGGTCAGGGCGGCCGCGTCGGAACCGGCGCCGGGCTCGGAGAGGCTGTAGCCGCCGATCCACTCGCCCGCGAGCATGGCGGGCAGCCAGCGCTGCTTCTGCTCCTCGGTGCCGTAAGCGTGCAGCGGATGACAGGCGAGGGTGTGGACGCTGGTCGCCACCGCGACGGACGCCCAGCGGGCGGCGAGCTCCTCCAGGACCTGGAGATACACCTCGTAGGGCTGGTCCCCGCCGCCGTACTCCTCCGGGTAGACCAGGCCGAGCAGCCCGGCCTCGCCGAGGGTGGCGAACAGGCCCTCGGGGTAGCTCTCGGCCCGCTCGTGCTCCTCGACGCGCGGGGCGAGTTCCTTGCCGGCGATCTCCCTGGTGAGGGCGATCAGATCCGCGGCTTCGGGGGTGGGAAGCAGTCGGTCGACGTCCATGGCGACTCCTAGCGGTACTCCTGGTGGTACCAGAGTACCGCTCTACGTGTCGCCCGCCACATTTCTTGGAATACTGGCCGGGTGATCGACACCTCGGCCGTGGACGGCCCCAAACCGACCGGGCGGGGCGCCGCGCGCCGGTCCGAGCTGTTCGACGAGTTGGTCGACCTCCTGGTCGCCGAGGGGTTCGCCCATCTGACGCTGGACGACCTGGCCGCCCGCCTGCACTGCTCCAAGCGCACCCTGTACGGCCTGGCCGGAAGCAAGGAACAGCTCGTACGGACCGCGGTGGTGCACTTCTTCCGGCGGGCGACGGCACATGTGGAGGGCGCGCTCGCCGCCGAGAGCGAGCCCGCGCGACGGCTCGCCGCCTATCTGGGCGCGGTCTCGGCGGAGCTGGCACCGGCCTCGCCGCGCTTCTTCGACGACGTGGCCGCGTTCGAGCCGGCCGCGGAGGTCTACGACCGCAACACCCGGGCCGCCGCGCAGCGCATCCAGCAGCTCATCGACGAAGGCATGGCCTCGGGCGCCTTCCGCGAGGTCCACGTGGCGTTCGCGGCGGACGTGATCAGTTCGGTGATGGTGCGCATACAGCGCCGCCAGGTGGCCGCCACCACCGGGCTGACCGACGCCCAGGCCTACGCCCACCTGACGGAACTGCTGCTGCACGGCCTGGCCCGCTGAACCCGGCGGACCTGCTCAGACGCGGGCCGGCTGCTCACCCTCGAAGGGCGGGGGCAACGGGCGCCCGGGGTCCGGGGCCAGCAGCGCGGCGACCGCCGTCCCCGCCAGCCGGTGCCAGGTCGAGGCCCGGCGCAGCATCGCGTGCTCGCCGCCGGTGACCAGCGCGATCCGGGCACGGGCGCCCGCCTCGCCGGCCCGGCGGGCGAGGTCGACCGAGGTCTCCGGATCGGTGATCCGGTCGTTGTCGCCGTGCAGGATCAGGACGGTCCGGTCCCGCAGGTGGCCGACCGGCTCCTGCGTCGGACACCACGGGGCCAGGGCCACCACACCCGACACCCGGGGGTGCGCCGCGGCCCGGAGCGCGGCCCGGCCGCCCATCGAGTGCCCGACGAGGACGACCGGCACGTCACCGTGCAGCCGGTCCAGTTCCGCCAGGGCCCGCTCGGCGTCCCGCACCGGATCGGCCCGGTCGCCGTTCCAGCCGCGGTGCCGGTAGGTGACGCCGCCGAGCAGCAGCCGTAACCCGGCGGGCGCCTCGCGGGTGATCGCCCGGGCGAAGGGGCGCATGCGGAGGGCGGCCGGATCCCAGGCCCGGGGGACCTCCAGTCCGTCCGCACGCCCGCCGTGCAGCAACAGCACGGCCGCCTGCGGGGCGGTTGTGCCCCGGATCACCCGGAGCGCCGGTGCGTGCTGCCCCGACGCCGTCTCGGGAGTGTCGGGCCCTTCGGGGGTCCTCGGCGTCTGCGGTATCTCTGTCAACTTGTCGTCCCGCCACTTCTCCCGGCGCACCGGGTCGTCGATGGCGCATGCCCGTGCGCACGCGCCCCTCCATGATCCGGGGCCGCGCGGCCCGCGGTGCGGCCGGGGGCGGTTCAGCCCCGTGCCCCGCGGCCCGCCGAGCGGATGGCCAGTTCGGCGGCTTCCAGGGTGACGAGCGGGGACGTGCCCTCCACCCCTGGCACACAGATCACCGTGCCCTTCTCCAGATCCCGCAGGGAGGCGTCGACGACCTGGTCCACGGGCATCCCGCCCTCCTCCTGCACCGCCTGCTCGCGCCCGGGCACGGGGGCCTCGCCCCGCGACAGGTGGAACTCGGTGGCCGTCAGACCGGGACACAGCACCTGGAGGCGCAGCGGGGTCCCGCCGAGCTCGGCCGCCAGGGTGCGCGTGAAGGTGACCACGTATCCCTTGGAGCCGCCGTACACCGCCCGCTCGGGCAGCGGATGCGGCGGCAGGGCGCCGGCGAAGGCGAGCTGGGAGGCGACGTTCACCACCGTGCCGCGGCCGAGCTCCAGCATGGCGGGTACCGCCGCACGCGTCAGGGCGGTCACGGCGAGGACGTTGACGTGCAGGACCTCGGCCATCAGGGTCGGTTCCAGCCCGGCGAACGGACCGTATCCGTTGATCCCCGCGTTGTTCAGCAGGAAGCCGACATCGCCGCGCGCCACCCGTTCGACCACCCGGGACAGATCGTCGGGTGCGGCGAGGTCGGCGACGAGGGGCTCGGCCGCGGTACCGGTCTCCTCGCGGAGGCGGGCCGCCAGATCGTCCAGGCGGCCGGCGCGCCGGGCCACCAGGACGGTGTCCCAGCCGTCGGCCGCGAGCCGTTGCGCGTAGGCGGCGCCGATGCCGGAGGAGGCACCGGTCACCAGTGCCGTACCGCGCCCTCCGCGCCCGGCCGTCCGTCCGTTTCCGCGTCCGTTCCCGCCTGCGTCCATCGGCTCGCTCACCCTTCGTCGTGCCCACTGATCCGTGTGCGGTCCGTGTGTCCCCCCCCCTCCACCGTGGTCCCCCCTTCGGCCCGTCATGACCCGGACAGCCCTTCGTGACGTGTCGTGGCCCGTCGTGCCCCGGGGGCCGTCGGCCCTTCGTATCCCGGGTTCCTCCGTCGCGGCTGTCGACACTCCGACGTCACGGGTGCCCGGTGCGCGACGGCACGGCGGCCGAGGCGCGGGGACCGGGGGGCGCGGTCCGGTCAGTGGGCGGAGCGGCCGACGGTGTGCAGGTGTTCGAGGGCGTCGAGGACGACGGTGCGGCGGTACCAGGACAGCCAGCGGCCCGCCGCCTCGCCGGTCTCCGCCAGCGACCGGAGCTGGGCGTGGGTGAACCCGGCGAGCGGGCGGGTGTGGTGGGAGGAGACGACTCCGAGCACCGGTCCGGCCCGGTCGACCAGCGGCACGCTGTGACAGGCGCGGCTGCCCGCCTGGAGGATCGCAGCGCGGGACTCCTCGTCGAAGACGTCCGCGGCGGCCACGTCCGGCACGGTCACCTGGCGGCGCTGTTCCGAGGCCTCGGAGCAGGAGGTGGTGGACCCCTCGACGAAGGCGAAGAAGTCGGTGAACCGGCGGTTCAGCCCGGTGTGCTTCTCCAGGCGCAGCACCCCGCCCTCCACCAACTGGACGTTGCCCATGCCCGCCTGGGTGATGCTCAGCACCCGGCGCAGTACCCCGGACAGGACCGCGCCGTGACTGGTGCGGTCGGCCGGGGCCACCGGCACTCCCGGCAGCGGGGGCGGGCTGTAGCGGGCGCGGCCGGGGAACCAGACGGCGGCGTCGTGGTCGGGGGCGGGGGTGCGGATCACCGCGTCGGCGAGTGTGTGCAGCTTGATGTTGCGGCGTTGCGAGGCCTCCCGCAGCAGCGTGAACGCCGTGGCGGGGTCGGGCAGCCGGTAACGCCCCATCAGGATGCCCTGGGCCAAGGAGATGCCGGGGCGGGCGTGCAGCCGGTTGCGCAGTTCGGTCGTGCGCCGGAGCAGTTCGGCGTTCTTGTGCCGCAGGGCGTCCAGGTCCGCCTCGAGTGCGTCACCGGGGTCGTCGGTCCGGGGGGTGCCGGTGTTCCGGGTGCTGGTGCTCCGGCCGCCCATGCCGCGCAGCGGCGGATACTCCGGTTCCTGGCTCATACGGGGGGCACTCCTGGGGTACGGGGTCTGCAGGCGGTGACACGACCACGCGGCATCACGTCCGGCCCGGCCGGCCCTGCGGATGTCCCGGGGGGTGTGCCTGCTTCCCAAGCACCTTTCGCGAGGCCACCCCGACCCGCGCTCCGCACTCCGGACGGTTCGCGCCCGCACCGGCGCTCCCGCACCGCCCTGCGGCGCCGGTCACCACGGCGCACCCTGGGTCCCCGCTCCGGGCGACTCGTCGACGTAGGCGATCAGGGCGGTGACGCGCTTGCCGACGGCCTCGCGGCGGACCTGGAGGTCCTGTGCGAGCGCGTGCACGATCTCCAGGCCGTGCTGGCCCACCCGTTGGGGGTCCGCCGTCCTGGCCGTCGGCAGCGCCGGATCACTGTCCCAGACGGCCACCTCGACCATGGTCCCGACGATCCGCAGGCTGAGCACCACCGGTCCGGGCGCGTACTTCCGGGCGTTGGTGACCAGTTCACTGACGACGAGCTGGGTGATCTCCAGCGCCCGTTCGGCGATCGGCAGGGCGTGCTCGGTGCGTGCCGAGGTGAGGAAGTCGACGGCGAGCCGCCGGGCGTCCGCGATGGAGGCCGACGGGCCGTCCAGTGCGGCGGAGGTCCGCGGGGGACCACCGCCCGACGCCGTACTGCCCTCGTCGCCGGGTACCGCATCCATACAGGCCGCCTTCGTTGCCCCCGTCACGCGCTCGCACATACCCCCGAAATCCGGTTCACACGCCTGTGACACGTCACACCGCACCGCCGGCCGTGGCGTAGCGCGTGACCATTGCCACGAGTTCGGTCTCCAGCCGGGTGGCCTCGATCGGGTCGGGGGCGGCGGTGAGCTGGTGGACGAGGAGTTCGACCGTGGCGACGATCAGCCGGGCCGCGACGTAGGTGTCGTCGACGCGGGCGTCGGGGTGCCGGGTGAGGAGTTCTTCGACGTAGGCGACGCGCTCCCGCTCGTAGCGGGAGACCCGCTCGAACACCTCCGAGGACCGGGGCGTCTGCTCGGCCATGACCTGGAGCAGGTGCGGGTCGTGCCGGTGGTTCTCGATCACGATGCGTACGTGGGCGCGGAAGATGCCTTCCAGGGTGCCGGGGAGTGCCTCGTCCCGCAGGCGGCGCAGCGCCTCCCGCCCGTCGTCGAGGTGACGGGTCACCAGCTCGAGCAGGATCGCATCCTTGTTCGGGTAGTACTGGTAGAGCGAGCCGATGGAGACGCGCGCCCGTTCGGCGATCCGGTTGGTGGTCCCGGCGGCGTATCCCAGCTCGCCGAAAACGTGAGCAGCGGCGGTGAGGATGCGCTGCCGGGTGAGCTCGGCCCGGGCCTGGCGGGGCTGTTTACGTGGGTGGAAGCGGCGTCGGTCCGAGGTCACGGCACCTCCTGGGCGGGGCGTGGAACGCGAGTGGCGGACGACCTGAATAATTGCTCACAATAGTGCCATGACCTGCGGCGCCGCGGTGTCCTACCGCGTGGCGCCGCCGTCGGTGGGTGGCGGGGCCGTACGGCTCCGGGCGCCTGCCGACGCCCGCTGTGGAAGGAGCCCTCATGGCGCACACCCGCACCCTCCCCCGACCGCTCTCGCCCGAGCAGGTCCTCGCCCTGATCGGCGAGCCCGACCCCATGGCCAAGAACAAGATCATCGATCACATCGACGAGCAGTACCACCGCTTCATCGCGCACTCGCCCTTCCTGACGATGGCGACGTCCGACGCCGCGGGCAGCGCCGACTGCTCGCCGCGCGGCGACTACCCGGGGTTCGTGAAGGTCCTGGACCCGCACACGCTCGTCATCCCGGACCGGCCCGGCAACCGGATCGCCGACGCCTTCCGCAATCTCGCCGGGAACGACGGCATCGGACTGCTGTTCCTCATCCCCGGCATGCGGGAGACCCTGCGGGTCAACGGCCGCGCGTACCCCACCGACGAACCCGAGGTGCTCGCCCGGCTGCAGGCCGAGGGCCGCACGCCACGGCTGGCGATCGTCGTCCGGGTGGAGCAGGCGTACGCGCACTGCGGCCGCGCGCTCGTCCGGTCCCGGCTGTGGGATCCGGCGAGCCGGGCGCTGGCGGACGAGATGCCGACGCCCGGGGAGATGTTCACCGCCCAGCTCGGGCTCGACATCGATCCCCGGGTGATCGACGCGGGCCTCGAGGAGACCTACCGGAAGCTGTACTGACGATGCCGCCGACCACGCCGCCGTCCGGGCCGCCCACCGCACCAGCGCCGATGCCGCCCACCGCACCACCGACCGTGCCGTCGTCCCTTTCCCCGACCAGCCGACAAGGCGGAGCACCTGTGCAGCAGACCCTTCTCGAACGGGTGGAGCCGCTCACCCCGGACGTCGTCTCCCTCGTGCTGCGCGGGGCCGACGGCCCGCTCGCGCCATGGGAGCCGGGGGCGCACGTCGATCTGCGGCTGCCGAACTGGCTCACCCGGCAGTACTCGCTCTGCGGGGACCCGGCCGACCGGGAGACCTACCGCGTCGCGGTACGCCACGAGCGGCTCAGCCGGGGCGGCTCGGAGTACGTGCACCGGTTCCTGCGCCCGGGACGGCCCCTTCAGGTGTCGCTGCCGCGGAACAACTTCCCGCTGCTGTCCGCGCCGGAGTACCTGTTCCTGGCCGGCGGCATCGGCATCACCCCGCTGCTGCCGATGCTGCGCGCGGCCGTGGACGCCCGGATCCCGGCCTCCCTCGTGTACGCGGGCAGGTCGGCCGCCTCCATGCCGTTCCAGGACGAGGTGCGCTCGTGGGGCGACCGGGTGCACGTCGTCGCCACCGGGGAGCGGGGCAGGCCCGACCTCGCCGCGCACGCCGCCGCGCTGGGCCCCGACGCCCTTGTCTACTGCTGCGGTCCCGCGCCGATGCTCCGCGCGGCCGAGGCCGTGTTCCCCGCCGGGCGGCTGCACGTGGAGCGGTTCCGTCCCGAGGCCCGCCGGTTCGCGCCCGACACCGCGTTCGAGGCGGTGTGCGCACGCTCCGGGGACACCCTCCGGGTACCGGCGGACGAGTCGCTGCTGGACGTGCTCCGGCACGCGGGGCACGCGGTGCCGTCCGGCTGCCACGAGGGCGTCTGCGGAAGCTGCGAACTCACCGTCCTCGGCGGCGATCCCGAGCACCGCGACGACATCGGCGCTCCCGCCGGGCGCATGTATCCGTGCGTGTCCCGCGCGTTGTCCCCGCGGCTCGTCCTGGACCTGTGACCCACCGCCCCGCCGCGGCGCACCCGTTCGCCCGGCCCCGCCGCGGTCCGGCGTTCCCTCTCACCCTGCGGGGTCCGAGGCCGACCGGTCGAGGGCGGCCCGCAGTTGGTGGAGCCGGACCGCCAGATGCAGGCGCAGCGAGGAGTCCGGGGAGCGCCAGTCCTCGCCGAGCAGCACACCGATCCGGTGCAGACGCTTCAGCAACGTGTTCATGTGGACGTGCAGGGCGGTGGCCGTCTGGCGCAGATTGCCGGAGTGGGCGAAGTAGGCGGCCGTCGTGGCGACCAGGTCGGTGGCGCGCCGCCGGTCGTAGTCGAGAAGCACACCGAGTTCGTCGGTGAGGAACCGGTCGAGGTCGTGGGTGCGCTGGGGGTCGAACACGAGCGCGTACATCGCGTACTGGCGGGTCGTCGCCCCCCGGTCCTCCTCCCCCAGCGCGCGCATCACCTCCACGCACCGCTGGGCCAGCGAGAACGAGCGGGAGCGTTCCTGCCCCGTGACCCGGTCCGCGACCAGCAGCAGCGGCGCGCCCAGGGCGCGCCGCAGTCCCTGGTGCAGGGCGCGGGCCGCCTCCTCCACGTCGTCGGCGCGCAGCAGCATCGTCGCCCGGCCGAGGTACTCCCCCGCCAGCCCCGACCACTCGGGCGAGACGGCGTTGAGCCGGCGCACCACATCACTGGCGGGCCTGCCCGGGCAGTCGGCCACGACCAGGACGTCGAGGTGGTCGACGTCGACCCCCCGGGCCAGCGCCCGGTCGCGGTGGGCGGGGTGCAGGGGGGCACGGGAGAGCAGTTCGGTGAGCAGTTCGCCACGTACCCGTTCCTCCGCCTCGACACGGGCGTCACGCATGAGGACCAGCAGGCCCATGATCTGGGCCGCGCGTTCCAGCATGCGGATGTCCGCCGGGTCCGGCGCGGCACTCCGGGCCAGGGACAGCGAGCCGAGGTGGCTGCCGCCGGCGTGGACGGCCGCCACGCTGCGCACCACCCCGTCCGCACCCCGCGCGGAGGCGCACCGCCCGGTGCTGCGCGCCTCCTCCAGCAGTGCCCGGACGGGTTCCCGGTCCGGGTCGGCCGGCTGCCCTTCGGCGCACCGGACGGCGACGATCCGGTCGTCCCGGTCCAGGACGGTGACGGTGCCGCGCAGGTGCTCGACCAGGAGTCGCGCGATGTCACCGGGCCCGCCCCCGGTGAGCACGACGTGGGTCAGCGCCTCGTGCACGGCGGCGGCCCGCTCCACGGACGTGACCTGCTCCTCGATCGTGCGGTACGCCTCCCGCAGCCGTCGCAGCGAGACGCGGCTCTCCTCGTACAGGCGGGCGTTGTTGAGGGCGATCGCGGCGTGGTCGGCGAAGGCGCTGAGGAGGGCCACCTCGTCCTTCTCGAAGGGACGTTCGGTGCGGTCTGCGGCGAAGAGGACGCCGACGACTTTCTCGCCCACCAGGAGCGGCACGCCGAGCAGCGCGACGAGTCCCTCGTCGGGCACGAGCGAGTCGAACACGGAGCGGTGGCTGAGGACCTGGGCCTCGCGGTAGTTGCTCACCCAGAACGGGGCCCGCGACTCGATCACCCGGGCCCCGAGTCCGCCGCCGGGCGGCATCCACGCCGTGGAGAACTCGTGCGAGATCGTGCCCGCCGACGCGCTCAGTTTCAGGTTGCCCTCCGCGTCCAGCAGGGAGAGGTAGGCGATGTCGCTGCCGATCAGCTCGTGGGCGTGCCGGACGATCGAGGAGAGCACCTCGCCCACCTCACCGAGCGCGGCCAGGGAGCGGGCCGTCGCGTACAGGCTGCTCAACTCCCGTTCGCGGCGCAG
Source organism: Streptomyces sp. B3I8 (assembly GCF_030816915.1). Lineage (NCBI taxonomy): Bacteria > Bacillati > Actinomycetota > Actinomycetes > Kitasatosporales > Streptomycetaceae > Streptomyces > Streptomyces sp. B3I8. The sequence goes on from NZ_JAUSYN010000002.1 coordinate 400,358, forward strand.
CCGGTAGGAGACGAGTTCTCCGTGGTCCCGGGCGCCGTCCGCGCCGGGATCGCTCAGCGGCATAAGTGTCCCTGTCTGTCGCGTGTCGTCGCGTGTCGTCGCGTGTCGTCGCGTGGCGGTCGCATGCCGGTCGTACATCGGCCGTACGGCGGTCGCACGCGCGGAAGCCTGGTGGAGGGGCCGGCCGGGGTGGATGTCACTCACACCCGGGAGCGGCCACAAGTGTACGTACGTTCCATCCTACGGAGCCCTCGCTCAGCCCTACTCTCAGCCCACACGGACGGTGGCGATGCGGGTCGCGGCCGCCCGGCACAGCAGCGGCGCCCGGCGGCCGGCGGGCGAACGTCCCTCGCTCACCTCTTCCTCACCCCAGGGGGCACCACCCATGACTTCCTCCGCTCACGCACACCTCCCCGACAGCGACAGCGGCCAAGACAGCGACAGCGGCCGTGACAGCGGCGCCGACACGGGCGCCCACGCCGGCGCCGCGCCCTCTGCCGCCGACGAACGCCGCGCCCACCGCAGGCTGCTCGCGGCGGGACTGCTGGGCAGTTCGATCGAGTGGTACGACTTCTTCCTGTACGGGACGGCGGCGGCGCTGGTCTTCCCCGACGTCTTCTTCCCGCACTCCTCCGCCCTGACGGGCACCCTGCTGTCCTTCAGCACGTTCTGGGCGGGTTTCGTGGCCCGTCCGCTCGGCGGGCTCCTCGCCGGTCACTTCGGTGACAAGTACGGCCGCAAGCCCACCGTCGTCGTCTGTCTCCTCGGCATGGCGCTCGCCACGTTCCTGATCGGCTGTCTGCCGAGCGCCGGGACCGTCGGCGTGCTCGCCCCGACCCTGCTGGTGCTGCTGCGCTTCGTGCAGGGCATCGCGGCGGGCGGCCAGTGGGGCGGGATCGCGCTGCTCCTGACGGAGTCGTCCGGGCCCAAGCGACGGGGGTTCGCGGGTACGTTCGGCCAGACCAGTGTGCCCGTCGCGGTCATCATCTCCACCCTGGTGTTCACCTCGGTCAGCGCCTCCCTGTCGGACGACGCCCTGATCGACTGGGGCTGGCGCATCCCGTTCCTGCTCAGCGCGGTCATGTTCCCGGTGGTGCTGTACATCCAGCGCAAGGTCGAGGACACCCCGGACTTCCGCAAGCTCCAGGAGCGGGCGGCGCGCAAGCAGGAGGCGGTCGTGGTGCGGGCGCCGCTGGCCGAGGCGGTGCGCCGCAACTGGCGCGTCATCCTGCTCGCCTGCGGCACCCTGTCCGCCACCAACAGCCTGTTCTACGTCAGCATCACCGGGCTGCTGAGCTACGGCACCAAGACGCTGGACATGAACCGGAACTCACTGCTGACGGCCACGCTGCTGAGCGCGGTCGTGATGACGGCGCTGCTCCCGTACACGGGGAAGCTGTCGGACCGTTACGGCCGGCGGACCCTCATCCTCGTCGGCGGGCTCGGCGTGGTCGCCTGGGCCTTCCCCTACTTCGCGCTGGTGGGGACGGCGTCAGTACCGATGATCTTCATCGCGGTCACGGTCGGCTTCGTCTTCCAGGGGCTGACCTACGGCCCGATGGCGGCCTACTTCGGCGAGCTGTTCGCGCCGAACGTCCGCTACTCCAGCGCCTCCCTGGCGTACCAGCTCTCCGCCATCGTCGTCAGCGGCAGCACGCCGGTCCTGATGACGTGGCTGATCGCGAAGACGGACAGCACCGTCCTGGTCGCGGCGTTCATCGCCCTGATGGGTGCGGTCACCTTCGTCTGCGCCTGGTTCCTGCCGGAGACCAACACCGCCGAGGTGCGCCGGGATCCCGAGGCGCTCCCCGGGGCGCACCTGTACCGCTGACGTGCGGCCGGGAACCGGGATCCACGGTGCCCGGCCACTTCCGAACAACGAGGAGACGGCACATATGTTCACCCCTGAACCCGGATACCCGCTCGGTGACATCCCCGGGGAGTACGCGGCGGAGCGCCCGGAGGCGGTCGCGGTGCGGGCGGAGGACGAGGAGCTGAGCTGGGACGAGCTGTACCGGGCGAGCAACGCGGTGGCACGCGGCCTGCGACTGGCCGGTGCCGGGCCCGGACGCATCGTCCCGCTGATGCTGCCCAACAGTGTGGACGTGATCGTGGCGGCCTTCGCCTGCCTGAAGATCGGGGCCGTTCCGCAGCCGCTCTCGACGCGGCTCGCGCCCCCCGAGGAGCAGGCCGTCCTCGAGCTGTCCGATCCGGCGGTCGTCGTCGGCCGGGAGGAGGGCGCACCCGTGGGCGACGGCCGGTTGCGGGTCACCACCGTGGCCGCGCTGCGTCGGCTCGGCGGCACGGACGACGACCTGCCGACGGAGGTCGGCTCCTCCTGGAAGGCACCGACGTCCGGCGGCTCCACCGGCCGCCCGAAGATCATCCTGTCGGGTTCGTCGGGCACGTTCCACGCCTTCGACAGCGAGGCGTGGGGAATCGGCAGCCGGGAGCGGGCGCTCATCACCGCCCCGGTCCACCACAACGCGCCGTTCTCCACGGCCATGACGGTCCTCTTCAACGGCGGCACGGTCACCCTGCTCGGCAGGTTCGACGCGGAGCGGGTGCTGGCCGAGGTGGAACGGCACGCGATCACCTGGATGTACCTGGTGCCGACGATGATGCGGCGCATCCTGGCGCTGCCCGAGGCGACCCGGCACCGCTACGACCTCTCCTCGCTGGTGTCGGTGTGGCACTGCGCGGAACCGTGCCCGCCGGCGATCAAGCAGGCGTGGATCGACTGGCTCGGCGCCGAGCGGATCTTCGAGCTCTACGCCGGGACCGAGGCGCAGGCCGGCTGCACCATCTCGGGCCCCGAATGGCTCGAGCACCGCGGCTCGGTGGGCCGCACCACCTGGGGCGAGATCAGAATCGTGGCGCTGGACGGGACCCCGGTCACCGAGTCCGGCCGCAGCGGTGAGGTCTTCATGCGGGTCCCGCCGGGCAATCCGCCCGCCTTCAGCTACCTGGGCGCGGAGGTGGAGGAGGTCGACGGGTGGTCGACGCTCGGCGACATCGGCGAGTTCGACGCCGACGGGTATCTGTACCTGCACGACCGGCGGTCGGACATGCTGCTGGTGGGCGGCGTGAACGTCTACCCCGCCGAGATCGAGGGCGCCCTCGCCGAACACCCCGACGTGCTCTCCAGCGCGGTGATCGGGCTGCCCGACGCGGACCGCGGCAACCGGATCCACGCGATCGTCCAGGTGGAGGAGGGGTCAACGGCGACGGCCGAGGAGATCGGCTCGTTCCTGACCGGGCGGCTCTCCCCGCACAAGCGGCCCCGGTCGATCGAGCTCGTCGACACACCGCTGCGCAGCCCGGCGGGCAAGATCAGGCGCTCCGCCCTGCGCGCGGAACGCCTGGCCGGGGCCGAGGCGGCCCGCTGACGAACCCGCGCTCCGGGGCGCCACCGCCGGTCGCTGCGGTGGCGCCCCTGAGTGCCGGGCCGGCGGGCGGGGCGCGGCCGCGGGCGCGCCCCGCCGCACGGCACCACCGCCCGCGGTCCACAGCCCGCCCACGCACCGGACTCGGGGACTCGGGGACTCGGAGACTCGGGGTGAGCGCCTCGCCTCCTCCCTTCGCCCCGTCGAACGCCGAGGAGCGCTCTACGATGGCCGGGGCACGGCCCGCGCGGTTCCGCCCGGTCGTCGCCGCCCGGTCCGTCCGTGCGAGGAGGCGAGGGTGCAGGCAAGGGGCACATGGTGGCTCGTGGGCGCCGTCATCGCCGTCTGGATCGTGGCCTCGGGCCCCGGCCTTCCGCACGGCGGCTCGTCCGCCGGGTCGCAGCCTCGGGCGTCCGACCGCCACGTCGTACCGAACCGGGTCATGACGTGGAACATCTGCAACCCGTGCAAGAGCGGCGACTTCGATCTGGCGGCGGAGATCGCCGAGTCGGCACCCCAGGTCATCGGTCTGCAGGAGTCGTGCACGGGCCAGGTCGAGCGGATCCGCGATGCGCTGAAGAACCGTTACGGGCTCGATTACCACGTCGCGTACGGGACCGTCCTGCACAGTTGGGGCCGCTGCGGAGGGGCGCCGTGGAAGCCGGGCGGCTACGGAGAAGCCATCCTCTCGGCGGCGCCGATGACCGACGCCGTCGCCGTCGAATACCCCGACGGCGGGTCCGAGGACCGGGGGTACATGGCGGTCACGACCACGGTAGGCGGCCGGCACGTCAGGGTCTTCAACACACATCTCGCCGAACGGCGACAGGAACCGGTCCGGGCGAAGCAGGTGGACGTCCTCGCCAAGGTGGTCGCCCGCCACGACCCCGCGATCGTCCTGGGCGACTTCAACGCCGTGCCGTACGCCTCCGAACTCCACGCGATGTGGCCGCTGGTCAAGGACTCCGACCCCGGGTGCCGCCCCTCGTCCACCGACGGCTGCGAGCCCACCACCGATTGGCACAGCAAGTTCGACTACGTCTTCCTGCGGGGCGTCGAGGCACGCGACCACCGCGTCCGGCCGAGCGCCCACTCGGACCACCACATGCTGTACGCCGACCTGCGGCCCGTCGGGGCCGGCGTCTCCTAGCGCGTCCGCGCACGTCCTCGAGGGTCACGCCGGCGTCCGCTCCCGGCCGTCCCCGCGGTCCCGCCGCCCTCGCGCGGGCCGTGGGCCGACACCCCCACGGCCTCGGCCGCCCGCGCGACGGGTTCCAGGTGGGGGCCGATCCACTCGCACAGCAGGACGGTGGCGTCGTCCTCGAGGTGGCCGTCGTGGTGGTCGAGGACGGCGTTGACGAGCCGGCGCAGGGTCTCGGGGACGGGCAGGCCGTCGGCGTGGTGGCGGACGAGGAAGTCGACGAAGCGTTCGAGGCCGAACTCCGGTCCGCCGCGCCGGCGGGCCTCCGTGATGCCGTCGGTGTGCAGGACGAGGCGGTCGCCGGGCTGCAACTGCTCGCGGCACACGGTGGAGGGCAGGCCCAGGTCGGTGCCCATGGGGTGGGCGGGAGGGCAGGCCAACGGTGTGATCCAGCGGTTGCCGCGGATCACGATGGGCGGGTGGTGTCCGCGGTTGACCCACTCCAGGACGCCGGTGCGGGTGTCGAGGACGGCCAGGATCCCGGTGACGTAGCGCCGCCGGTCGTACTGCTCGATGAGCGCCGCCTCGACGGCCTCCCCCGTGCCGACGAGACCGGCTCCCTGCCGGCGTGCGTTGCGGCAGGCGCCCAGGGCGAGGGCGGCGGAGAGTCCGGCGGCGGTGTCGTGGCCCATCGCGTCGAGGACGGCGAGGTGGACGAGGGGCCCGTCGACGGCGTACTCGAAGGCGTCCCCGCTGATCCGGTAGGCGGGTTCCATGGCGGCGGAGATCGCCACCCGGCCGTCCGCGTAGGTGCGCGAGGCCATCAGGTTCCACTGCATCTCCGCGGCCACGCTCAGCGGTCGGGCACGCACCAGCCTGGCCATGGTGTCGCTGGTGTCCCGTTTGCTGACGACGATGAGCGAGACGAGCCCGGCCAGTGCCTCCATGTCGGCGTGGACGTCGGCGTCCTCGCGCGCGCCGGCCACCCGCAGCACTCCGATGCGCTCGGTGCCGTCGAGCAGCGGGACCCACCACGCGGCGACACCGTCGGCGGCCGGCACGGCGGGCAGGGCGTCGCAGTACTGGAAGGCCCGCCCGGCGACCGTTCCCCGGATCGGCACAGTGTCCTGCGCGTCGAGGGGCGCGGGTCCCTCGGCCGGGAGGAGGCGCAGGACCTTGCGCTGGAGATCGGCGAGGTAGATCAGCACCGCGCGGAACCCGGCGGCCCGCGCGCACTCGGCGGCCTTGGCCGGCAGCAGTTCGATGGGCATGAGGTGGCTGGCGGCGAGCAGTTCCGTCAGCATCCTCCGGCCGTCCCGGCCGCGTTCCTCCATCGGCGTGCACCTCCGGTCCTCGCCGTCCCCCTGTCGGGGGCGGGCACTGCGCCGGCGGTACGGGCGCGCTCCGCCGCGTCACACCGGCCCCCCTCGTCTACCCCGCATCGGCCGCACGGTGCCTGTCCGGTGCCGCCCGTCGGAAGGAGCGGGCCCGGCCCCGGGCGCGGATGCGGGGCACCCGGGTGGCCCCATCCTGGACCGGTGGGTCGTACTCCGCCTTTCGGCATGCGGGCGGCCCGGCCCGCGCGGCCGAGGCCGCCGGTCTCCTGAGCGGCCTTGCCACGCCGTACGAAAGGACCGAGGGCCGGGACGACGCGCGGCCGGGGCGCGGGCGCGCGAGGATCGGTGGATGGGTGTGCGACCGGGACTCGTGCTGTCGGTGGTCTTCGCGCTGTGTGCGGCGTTCAGCAACGCGCTGGCCACCGTGCTGCAACGGCGGGCCGCGTTGAGTGTCCCCGAGTCGCGGGGGTTCCGCTTCGGGCTGGTCGTCGACCTGCTGCACCGGCCGGTCTGGGTCGCCGGGATGCTCGCGGTGGTGGCGGCGGGGATCGGACAGGCGGCGGCGCTGGCCACCGGGCCGCTCTCGCTCGTCCAGCCGCTGTTCGTGCTGGAGCTGCCACTGGCCCTGCTGCTCGCCTCGCTGATGACGCGCAACCGGATGCCGGGCGCGCTGTGGCTGGCCGTGGCGGCGGTGGTCGCCGGGCTGGGCGTCGCGCTGGCGGCCGCCGCGCCCTCGGGACACCGCGAACAGGTGTCCCCCCACCGGTGGATCCCGACGCTGGTCGCCTGCGCCGGACTGGTGGCGCTGCTGGTCGCGGCCGGGCTCAGAAGGCCGAACGGCAAGGCGCGGGCCGGCTGCCTCGGCGCGGCCACCGCCGTCTGCTACGCGCTGACCGCCGGGTTGATGAAGGCCGCCGTGGCGGTACTGGACTCCGACGGACTTCTCGCCTTCCTCACCGTGTGGCAGACGTACGCGTTCGCGGCGGCCGGGGTGTGCGCGGTGCTGCTGCTGGAGCACTCGATGCAGGGCGGTCCGCTGGTCGCCTCCCAGCCGGCGCTCACCCTCGGGGACGCGACGGTGAGCCTGCTGCTGGGGGTGGTGCTGTACCAGGAGCACATCCGCACCGGCTGGTGGCTGCTGCCGCAGCTGCTGGGCGTGGGCCTGATCATCGGGGGTGTGCTGGTGCTCGCGCGCCGGGGGACGGATCTGCGCGCGACCGCGACTTCTTGAGGGGGGACGGGCGACGTGGCCGCCCGCCCCCTGCCACCCCCGCCCGTCAGCGCGTCTGCGCCCGCTCGAAGTACGCGACCAGTTCCGGGTCCAGCTCGGGGACCTCGCGGGGTGTGCCGCCGTCGCGCAGTGACTCGGTGGCCCGCACTCCGGCGGCGACGGCCATCCGCGCGGCGACGGGCGAGGTGTCCGTGGTGCCGCCCTCGCGCACGAACCTGAGGAACTCGTCGATCAGCAGCGGGTCGGCGCCACCGTGCTCCTCGCCGTCCTCGCCCTCCTCCCCGGGCACGGTGTTCTCGGTGAGCGGCACGGCGTACTCCGCGTCGGGTTCGGCCCGGTAGGCGGAGCGGCGGGAGTTCCACACCCGGACCACCGCCCCCTCCTCGTCGCCGAAGTTCTCCAGGCGGCCCGCGTCACCGATGACGGTGTAGTTGCGCCAGTAGTCGGGGGTGAAGTGGCACTGCTGGTAGGCGGCCAGTACCCCGTTGTCCAGACGCATGTTGAGCAGCGACACGTCCTCCACGTCGATGACCGGGTTGAGTCCGCGCTGGGTGTGCGGCGGCCAGTGGCCGTCGGCGGTGTGCCAGTCGGCGTGCTTGGGCTCGCCGGGGGCCCTGCGGTTCGGGTTGTCCCCGTAGACCATCAGGTCGCCGAGGGCCTGCACCCGCTGTGCGTAGCCGCCCGCGAGCCAGTGCAGCACGTCGATGTCGTGGGCCGCCTTCTGGAGCAGCAGTCCGGTGGTGTGCCGGCGCTCCGCGTGCCAGTCCTTGAAGTACCAGTCGCCGCCGTACCCCACGAAGTGCCGCACCCAGACGGTCTTGACCTCGCCGATCTCGCCGCGCGTGATGATGTCGCGCATCAGCCGGATCACCGGCATGTGCCGCATGTTGTGTCCGACGTAGAGACGGGTGCCGGTCTCGTACGCCGTGCGCAGGATCGCGTCGCACCGCTCGACGGTGATGTCGAGGGGCTTCTCGACGAAGACGGGCTTGCCCGCTTCGAGCGCCTCGCGGGCGAGGTCGGCGTGGGTGTGGTCGGGGGTGAGGACCAGGACGGCGTCGACGTCCGGGGCGTGGAGCACCTTCCTGTGGTCCTCGGTCAGGCGGACTCCGGGGAACGCCGCCGCGGCCTCCTTGCGGGCCGCCCCGTCGGGGTCGGCGAGCGCGACGATCCGGGATCCGTGGCCCGGCCGGTGCGCGGTACGTGCGAGCGAGCCGCGCAGCCCGAAGCCGAGGACACCGAGCCGGAGGTCGTGGGGGGCGTCGGTCATGACAGTTGCGCCTTTCTGATGGGTGGTGCGTGTCGCTTCGTGCCGGGTCCGTGGTGTGCGGCGGGGGTCAGTTCACGGTGATCCTGTCGATGTCGGGTGCCCAGCCGTCGGGGTTGGCGAGGGTGACGGTGTTGTCCGTACCCGCCCGCAGGTCCAGCCGCACCGTGGTGGTCCCGGTGGTGTTCCAGTCGGCGGTCGGGGCGAAGGAGAGGGTGCGGTCGGCGCCGTCGTCGGCCCGGACGGTGGCGGTGCGGGCGGTCTGGGTGGCGTAGTGCACGGTGACGGTGCGGGTGCCTCCGGTGCCGCCGTCGACATGACGGAAGGTGAGGGTGGCGCCGTTGCCGAGGTAGCCCACCTTGCGGCCGCCGGAGCAGCCGGAGCAGTCGGCCACGACGGCCCCGCCGGTGAGCGTGTTGCCGGAGTCCTCGGCCTCGTAGTCCGCGGGATCGGGGCTCTGGCCGGAGCCGACGGTCATCGCGCCGAGGTCGAGCCAACCGTCGCTGTTCTGGGCGGCGTTGGCGAAGCGCAGCTTCTTGGCGCGGAGGCTCACCTTCTCCAGGGGATTGTCGACCTTCATCACGAGCCGGTAGCCGCCCCGGTCGACGCCGGTGAGGTCGACGGAGGCGTCGAAGTAACGCGGGCTGCCGAAGTCGAGGTAGGCGGGGTCGGCGCCCACTCCCCAGTCCGGGAAGGCCCTGATCCTGGTGGGCATGACCGTGCGCAGGTCCCAGGAGGTGTCCCAGTCCTCGACGACGTCGCCGGAGGCGTCCTTCAGGCCCAGGCGGACCTTCCAGGGGTAGTAGAAGGGTGCGACGCCGGTGTTGGCGATCCGCACGCCGACCTTGGTGGTGCCCTCGGCGGTGTCGTGGAAGTAGGCGTCGGTGACACCCAGGTTGTAGCCCATCAGCCGGACCGCGGCGGCCACGTTCGGGTCGGTGGCGGAGTAGTTCGCGCTGCCCTCGTTGATCTTCCAGGTGGTGTGCTCCAGCTCGACGCACGCCTTCATCCCGTCCACGCCGCCGGACCCGCCGGGCCAGTTCGCGAAGGCGTTCGGCTGGATCTCGGGCCGTACCTCGCCGCCCATGGAGGCGGTGGTCCAGCGGTTCTCGACGCCGTGTTCGAGGGCCTTCTGCAGCTGTGCCCAGGGGGCGCCGCCCATCGACTCGGGGAGTGTGACGCCCTGTGCGGGTGAGCCCTCCCGGTAGCAGAAGGAGTCGTCGTGGTAGCCGACGTCAGGCCGGCCGTCGGCGGCGCCGCCCGCGGAGTCGGCGTACCGCAGCTCGATCTTGGTGTGGGTGAAGGCCTGGTCATAGGCGTCGACGATCTCGGCGGCGTGGGCGTCGGTGGGCATGTGGTTCGGGTACGAGTCGCCCGAGGTGTCGGTGTCGTAGGGCCAGGTGTGCCACTCGCCCCACAGGCCGATCAGCCCGAGGTGGATGTAGCCCAGGCGTGGATCGCCGTCGTAGCGCGCGCCGAAGGCGGCGACGAACCTCTTGAGCGCGTCGAGCAGGTAGGGGCTGTCGTAGTCGGGGCTGGTGGTGCCCCAGTAGGCGTTGTCGCGGTTGTTCACGTGCCCGGCGAAGCAGGGGGGAATGGCGTTGGCGGGGTGGCTGCCGGAGCCGCCCGGATACTCCATGTAGAAGCGGACCGCTGCCTGGTTGCCGGCCGCGGCGATGGCGTCCAGCGAGTCGTCCAGGGCGCTCCAGTCGTAACGGCCGCAGTCGGAGGCGTCCTTCATGACCTCCGACAGGCCGAAGTAGGACCAGGTCAGCGAGTGCGGGTAGCCGGTGTTCTGGTCGCCCCCGGGCTGGTAGAAGCGGGCGAATCCCTTGAGCGGGTTGTCCAACGGTGCGTCACCGGCGGCCAGGGCGTGGACCGGGAGCGTGGGGTCCGGGTCCGGGCCGGGCGCCGGGCGGTCGGGCACGCCGGCGGCGGACGCGGCGGCGCCGGTGCCGGCACCGGGGCCGGCACCGGGGCCGCCGTCGGGGGTGGCCCGGGCGGTGCCGGGCAGTGCCGTGAGGGTGAGGGCGAGTGCCGCCGAGCTGAGAGCGGCCCACAGTCTTCTGCGGCGTCCGGGCGTGTACGTGCGCATCGGTCGACCTCCGGGGTGCGGTTGCGGTGGGGGTGGCCGGTGACCCGGCCGTCGGTCCGGTCGGTGCGTCCGGGAACCGCCGTACCGCGGTTCCCGGACGCACCGGGGAGGCTGCTCCGCTCGTCCGTCGAGCGTGGCTGAATTTCGATCAATTATGCGCCACCATTGACAAAGTTTCGCTGTTGCTCATCAATATGTGGGCACAGCGCTCCACTGGCAAGAGGTGCGGCGCAGATCTTCTTCGGAGGCGTGATGATGGGCGCCAACACGACAGTCGCGCCACCCCGGCCACGTGCCGGCGATGGCACGGGCAAGGGTGCGAGCCCGGGGCAGCCCCGCAGGGCGCGCGACGACCGGAAGGCGGCCTGGCTGTTCCTCGCCCCGGCGCTGGCCGGTTTCGCACTGTTCTACGCGTATCCGACCGCCCGGGGCGTCTACTACTCGCTCACCGACTACAGCCTGCTCGACGACCCGCACTTCACCGGCACGGAGAACTACCGCGAACTGATCGGCGACGACCAGTTCTGGAACGCGCTCAAGGTCACCGGGTACTACGTCGTGCTGAACATCGGCGCGCAGACGGTCCTCGCCCTGGGGCTCGCCACCCTGATGCACCGGCTGACCCGCTCGGTGGCGCTGCGCGCGATGCTGCTCGTGCCGTGGCTGGTGCCCAACGTCACCGTCGGCCTGCTGTGGATGTGGATGCTCGACGCCAACCTCGGCCTCGTGAACCACGTGCTCGGCGCCCTCGGCGTGGGCCCCACCGGCTTCCTCACCTCACCGACCTGGGCGATGCCCACCGTCGCCGGCATCAACGTCTGGGCCTACACCGGCTACACGGCGCTGCTGCTGTACGCGGGCATGCTGCAGATCCCGCAACACCTCTACGAGAGCGCCTCGTTGGACGGCGCGGGCGAGTGGCGGACGTTCACCCGCATCACCCTGCCGCTGCTGCGCCCGGTCCTGGCGCTGGTCCTGGTGGTCTCCCTGATCGGCTCGTTCCAGATCTTCGACACGATCGCCGTCACCACCAAGGGCGGGCCGATCGGCGCCACGCGGGTCATCTACTTCTACATCTACGAACAGGCCTTCACCAACTTCCACATGGGGTACGCCTCCGCGATCGCCGTGATCCTCGCGCTGCTCCTCGGTGTGCTGACCGCCGTGCAGATGCGGCTGCTGCGCGCGTCCCGTTCGGACCTGGCCTGAGGAGCGACCATGACACGCACGCGCACCGGCGACCGCACGCACACCCGCACGCACATCCACTCCCGCACCCGCACCCGCACCCGCGGCCGTCTCACGCCGGGCCGGGTCCTCGCCTGGACACTGATGACCGTCGCCCTGGTGGCGACCCTCTTCCCCTTCTACTGGATGGTCCGTACCGCGCTGACCCCCGCGGCCGACCTCTACTCCGACTCCACCGGCCCCTTCCCCCGGCACCCTACGATGATCAACTTCTGGCGGGTGCTCGGACTCACCAGCCAGGAGGAGGCCAGGGCCGCCGGCGGCTCGGGCGCGCAGGTCGACTTCCTGCGCTACCTGCTCAACTCGGTCGTCTACAGCGGTCTCATCGCCTTCCTGCAGACGCTGTTCTGCGCGATGGCCGGCTACGCCTTCGCCCGACTCCGCTTTCCCGGCCGGGACGCGGTCTTCGGCGTGCTGATCGCCGCGCTGATGGTGCCGCCGATCTTCACCGTGCTGCCCAACTTCGTGCTCGTGAAGAACCTCGGCTGGCTCAACACCTTCGCCGGCATGGTCGCGCCGAGCGTGCTCATGACGCCGTTCGCCGTCTTCTTCCTGCGCCAGTTCTTCCTGTCCATTCCGCGCGAGGTCGAGGAGGCCGCCGTCCTGGACGGGGTCGGCCCCTGGGGCGTCTTCTGGCGCGTGGTCATGCCGATGAGCCGGGGCCCCCTGCTCACCATCGGGCTGACGACCGCGGTGTGGGCCTGGAAGGACTACCTGTGGCCGCTGCTGACCGGCCGTGAGGAGGAGACCCGCGTCCTGACGGTCGCGCTCGGCATCTTCCAGCAGCAGTCCCCCAACACCCAGCCGGACTGGACCGGTCTGATGGCCGGCTCCACCCTCTCCGTGCTGCCCGTCCTCGTCGTCCTGATCCTCCTCGGCCGCCGGCTGGTCGAGTCCCTGAACTTCACCGGCATCAAGTGAGCACCGGGCGTCAGGTGCTCACCGTCATCAAGTGACCGGCACTCCCGCGTGCCCGCACATTCCCCAGTTCCTCCAGAGAGGCACCCCGACATGCGATCCACCCACCGGCGCGCCGGCGCGGCACTGCTGTGCCTGGCCGCCACCGCGACCTTCGTCTCCTGCGGCAGCTCCGACGAGGGCTCCGGCTCCGCCACGCTCGACTACTGGCTCTGGGACGACAAGCAGCTCCCCGCCTACCAGGAGTGCGCGGACGCCTTCCACAAGGCCAACCCGGACATCACCGTCAAGATCACTCAGACGGCGTGGGCCCAGTACTGGCAGAACCTGACCACCCAGCTCACCTCAGGCGACGCCCCGGACGTGTGGACCAACCAGAGCTCGTACTATCCGCAGTTCGCCACCAGCAACCAGCTCCTGGACCTCGAACCGCTGGCCGAGCGCGACAAGGTGGACCTGTCCGCCTACCAGGACGGCCTGGCCGACGTCTGGACCAAGGACGGCAAGCGCTACGGCCTGCCCAAGGACTGGGACACCATGGCACTCGTCTACAACACCACGATGCTGAAGAAGCAGGGCATCGACAAGGCCCAACTGGACAAGCTCACCTGGAACCCGTCGGACGGTGGCACGCTGGAGCGGGCGATCGCCAAGTCCACCGTCGACAGCGAGGGCCGCGACGGACTCGACCCGGACTTCGACAAGAACCACATCAAGGTCTACGGGTTCCTGCCCGAGTGGGCCGACGGCTCCCAGGGGCAGAACGGCTGGGGCGACCTGGCCGCCGCCAACGGGTTCACCTACCTCGACAAGAACCCCTGGGGCACCCACTACCGCTACGACGACCCGAAGCTCGCCGACACCATCGGCTGGTTCAAGCACCTGATCGACAAGGGGTACGCGCCCCGCTTCGACAAGCAGTCCACGGTCGCCAACTCGGAACTCCTCCTGGCCGGCAAGGGCGCGATCATGGTCACCGGCTCGTGGACCATCTCCACCTTCACCGACCCCAAGGTGAAGGGGAAGTTGGCCTTCGCGCCGCTGCCGGTCGGGCCCGCGGGGCGCAAGAGCGCCATCAACGGGCTCGCCGACTCCATCTGGGCCGGCACCAAGCACCAGGAGCAGGCCTGGAGTTGGGTGAAGTACCTGGGCTCCGCCGACTGCCAGGACCGGGTGGCCGAGCACGCCGTGGTCTTCCCCGCCCTCAAGGAGGCCACCCGCAAGGCGCTGGCCGCGCACAAGGCCAAGGGGCACGACGTCAGCGTGTTCACCGACGTCACGGCGGCGAAGGAGACCTTCCCGCTGCCCGTCACCGAACACGGCACGGAGATCAACCCCCTGGTGCAGGACGCCATCCAGTCCGCCGTCCTCGGCCGGGCCACGCCGCAGAAGGCGCTGAAGGACGTCAACGACAAGGTCAACGCCCTCTTCAAGTAGGCCTCCCGGCAGCCGGCGTCCCGGCTGCCCACTTCCCCCACCGGTTCACGCAAGGAGATCCATGGCCCAGCTCCTCACCCTCGACGCGCGCACCTTCGCCGTCGAACTGGAGGACCACGCTCCGCCGCAGGCCGTCGGCGGCGGCCTGCTGCTGCCCCCGGGACGCGTCGCCGTCCTGCACGGGCTGGGCGACGCCCACTTCTACCGGCACGGACACAACTCCTGGAGCCCCTGCGGCTGGCGCCGCCTCTCGGAGCCGCCGCTGCGCATCGAGAGCGCCGAGCGCCGGCTGACCGCCGACGACACGACGTGGGACGACCCCGCCCGGCACCACTCCTCCGCCGTCGCCGCCCTCCAGGGCGCCGACGGGCGGGTGCTCCTGCTGGGCGCCCTCGGCCTCGACGTCCCGCGGCTCACCGCCGACCGCGACACCCTCGCCGGCTGGTACGAGCACGCCACCGCCCCCTGGTTCCTGGCGTACGGCACCGAGGAGGACGTCTTCGCCGCCTACGCCCGCCACCTCGGCACCCGGCTGGGTCGCTCCACCCGGCGCGCGGGCAACGTGTGGTGCAGCTGGTACGCCTACTACGAGAACATCACCGAGGAACAGCTCACCAAGGACATCACCGCCCTGCGCGGCCTTCCCTTCGACGTCGTCCAGGTCGACGACGGCTGGGAACGGACGGTGGGCGACTGGGAGGCCAACGACAAGTTCCCCTCCGGAATGCGCAGTCTCGCGGAGCGCGTCACCGGCGCTGGGCTGCGCCCGGGGCTGTGGATCGCGCCGTTCATCGTGCTCCCCGGCTCCCGCACCGCCCGCGAGCGTCCCGAACTGCTCCTGCGCGACGACGACGGCCGGCCCGCGGTGGCCGGCCACAACTGGGGCAGCCCCTACTGGGTCCTCGACCTGACCCTGCCCGCGGCCCGGGACCACCTGCGGGAGACCGTCCGCCGCGTCACCCACGAGTGGGGGTACACCTACCTCAAGCTGGACTTCCTCCAGGCCGCCACCACACCGGGGCGGCACGCCGAGCCCATGGGCCGCGAGGAGGTCTTCCGCACCGGGCTGCGGATCATCCGTGAGGAGGCGGGCCCCGACGTCTACCTCCTCGCCAGTGGAGCACCGCTGCTGCCCTCGCTCGGGCTGGCCGACGGGCTGCGCAGCGGCCCCGACGTGGCGCCGCTGTGGGAGCACTACGCCACCCAGGACCCCTCCGACGCCCTGGCCCGCAACGCCGTCGTCAACACGCTGCACCGGCTGTGGCAGTCGCCGTTGCTGGAGGTCGACCCGGACGTCGTGTACTTCCGCAGCCGGCTGAACCTGCTCACCGACCAGCAGCAGGGCCTGCTGCGCGACCTCGCCGACATCTGCGGGTTCCGGGCCGTCTCCGACCCGCCCGGCTGGCTGCGCCCGGACGAACTGGAGGCGATGACAAGGTACTTGCGGGCCCGCCCCGAGATCCGGCGCACCGGTCGCTACCGGTTCCTGCTCGACGGGCGGGAGGTCGACTTCGGGCCGGTCGCGCACCCGGGGCAGGAGCAGCGCTACCCCATCGCCTGATCCGGCACGCGTCCGGCCCTGAACCGGAGTTAGTAAACTGCCTAGCGATATTCAGCGGTGAGTACCGCTACCCACTGCAGGGAGCTGCACATGGTGACGACCGGAACGGATCCGGCCCGGATGCGCGAGATGAACCAGCTGACCGTCGTGTGGGCCCTGCGCGGCAACCCGCCCTCGACGGTCACCGAGCTCGCCGGCCGGACGGGGCTGTCCCGGCCCGCCGTCGACGTGCTGGTGCAGCAGCTCGTGACCGAGGGCTGGGCCGAGGTCGAGGAACCGGGGACCAGCAGTACCGTCGGACGGCCCGCCCGGCGGTACCGCTTCCGCGCCGGCGCCGGACACGTGCTCGGCATCGACGTCGGCGTGCACAAGATCCTCGTCATGCTCAGCGACCTGGAGGGCAGCCCCGTCCAGGCGCTGCGCCGGCCCGCCGATCCGGAGGCCGGCGCCGACGAGCGGCTGGCGACGGTCGACGCGTGCATCGACGAGGTGCTGCGCCGCGCCGGGATGACGGCGGCCGACATCTGGGCGGTCACCGTCGGTGTGACCGGCCCCGTCGACTCCAGCGGCCGCACCTCGTTCTTCACTCCCTTGCCGGGCTGGGACTCGGCGGACCCCGTGGCTCACCTGCGGACCCGCTTCGGCTGCCCCGTCCAGGTCGAGAACGACTGCAAGCTCGCCGCGGTCGCCGAGCGCTGGAAGGGGGTGGCGCAGGACGCCGACGACATCGTGTACATCCTGGCCGGCATCCGCACCGGCGCCGGTCTGATCATCGACGGGACGCTGCGCCGCGGGCACGGCGGGGCGGCGGGAGAGATCGGCGCGCTGAAGGCCGTGCGCTGGCTCGACGCCCCGAGCCACCTCGCCGACTGCCCCGGGGTGCCCGCGTCGGCCGCGCAGGGCGAGGCCGCCGCCTGGGTGTTCCAGGCGGCGCGCACCGGCGACCGGGCCGCGCGGACGGCGGTCCGGCGCTACGCGCGCGACCTCGCCGTGGGCATGGCCGCGCTCACTCTCACACTCGATCCGCAGGTCGTCGTCTTCGGCGGCGGCTTCTCCCGGTCGGCCGACGTGGTCCTGCCGCCGCTGCGGCAGGAGCTCGCCAGGCACTGCCTGCGCCTTCCGGAGCTGCGCACCTCGACGCTGGGCGACGAGAGCGTGGCGCTGGGAGCGCTGCGGCTGGCCCTGGACGAGGTCGACGACCGGCTGCTCAGCGGCCGGCTCGCGGCACCGGCCGCCCCGCGCGTGCAGTGAGGCGGCCCCTCCCCGTGCCGCTCGCCGGGCTCAGCCCAGGTCGAGCAGGAGCGACAGGGTCCGGTGGAGCACGTCCCCGGGCTCCTCGTGGTCCCCGGGCAGGGCCGGGGAGCGCCAGGCCACGAAGCCGTCGGGGCGGACGAGGACCGCGCCCTTCGGGGTGACCCCGTGCGCCTCGGCCCAGTCGCCCTCGGGCTCCAGGTCGGCTCCGGGCGCGGTGCCCAGCCGGTAGGCGCGCAGCGGGATCGACAGGACGGCGGCGACCTTCCGCGCGGCCTCGTGCCAGACGGGCGTGGTGGCGTCGCACAGCAGCACCGGCGTGCGCTCGTACAGGTCGAGCGTCGACAGCCGTTCGGCTCCCCGCCGCAGCCACAGGTGCGGGGCGCGGCTGCCCGGTTCGCCGGTGAGCCGCAGCTCCTCGGGGACGGCGGGGCCGTCGGGCGCGGCACCGACGACGGCGCCGCGCGGGTAGCGGTGGCCGAGGACGACGTTGAGGATGCCGCCGGGCCGCCGGCCGCCGCCGGCCGCCGGGGGCGGTGCGTCGTAGCCGGGGTGGCTGTGTTCGCCGGAGCGGTCGGCGGCGCGGGCGGCGGTCGCCTCGGCGACGGGGCGGCGTTCGGCGTCGTAGCTGTCCAGCAGGCCGGGGCCGGCCCAGCCGTTGAGGACGGCGGCGAGTTTCCAGGCCAGGTTGTGCGCGTCCTGGATGCCGGTGTTGGAGCCGAAGGCGCCGGTGGGTGACATCTCGTGGGCGGAGTCCCCGGCCAGGAAGACACGGCCGGAGCCGTAGGAACGGGCCACCCGCTGGGCGGCGTGCCAGGGTGCCCTGCCGGTGATCTGCACGTCGAGGTCCGGGTCGCCGACGGCGCGGCGGATGTGGTCGGCGCAGCGCTCGTCGGTGAAGGCCTCGAGGCTCTCGCCGCGCTCGGGGTGCCAGGGTGCGTGGAAGACCCACTGGGTGCGGTTGTCGACCGGGAGCAGTGCTCCGTCGGCCTCGGGCGAGGTCAGGTAGCAGACGATGAACCGGCGGTCGCCGACGATCGCGGCCAGGCCCTGGGAGCGGAAGGTGATGCTCACGTTGTGGAACAGGTCGCCGGGGCCCGACCGGGTGATGCCGAGGGATTCGCGGATCGGGCTGCGGGGGCCGTCCGCGGCGATCAGGTACTCGGCGCGGACGGTGGTGTGCTCGCCGGTGTCGCGGCTCTTGACCAGCGCGGTCACCCCGTCCGCGTCCTGCTCGTAGGACATCAGCTCGGTGGCGAACCTGAGGTCGGCGCCGGGAGTCGCGCGGGCGTGCTCCAGCAGGACGGGCTCCAGGTCGTTCTGGCTGCACAGGCACCAGCCGCTGGGACTGAACCGGGCCAGACCGCCGCCGGGGTCGATCTCCCGGAACAGCCACTCGCCGGCGTCACCGACGAGCGCGGGTGCCTGGAGGATGCCGTGGTTGCCGGCGAGGACGGAGGCCGCCTCGCGGACCGCGGGCTCCACGCGGGCGGTCCGGAACAGTTCCATCGTGCGGACGTTGTTGCCGCGGCCCTTGGGGTGGGTGGAGGTGTGCTTGTGCTTCTCGACGAGGAGGTGCGGCACCCCCAGCCGGCCCAGGAAGACCGAGGCCGACAGCCCGACCAGGGAGCCACCGACCACAAGGACCGGCACTTCGGTGTCAGCGCCTTTGCGCATGTCTGCCTTTCCTGTCGGGCGGCCGCGCGGGTGCGCGGCCGCCGTATGTGACGACACGTCCTGCGGGAGTTCCTACGCCCGGCTCGGCCGCGACGACCCCCGCGTCCGGCTCTGCATGCATGCCCCGGCGGGGCGCTCGTCGCGGGGGATTCACTCGGTTGATCGTCCGGAATCGCGCGCGGGCGGCACGCGGAACACGATCGAGCACACAGCCTTCACAACCGCCCCTGCCGTGCGGCCGCCCGCCGGCCTGGCACGGCCGCGGGGCGTGGCACCCACCGCTGCCCCCGAAGAAAGGGTGTTCCTCCGATGACAGCCTCCCCCGCCGTGTCGACGGCTCCGAACCGGGTCAGCACGTCGGCGTTCGACGGCTCCCGGCTGCGGGTCGTGCTGATGCTCGACATCCACGACGGCGCCCAGCAGGAGTTCCTCGCCGCCTACGAGCGCATGTGCGACGCGGTCGCGTCGGTCCCGGGACACCTCAGCGACCAGCTCTGCCAGTCCATCGAGAATCCCTCCCAGTGGCTGATCACCAGCGAGTGGGAGAGCGCCCCGCCGTTCCTGGCCTGGGTCAACAGCGAGGAGCACATCGAGACGGTGAAGCCGCTGCACAGCTGCGTGCGGGACACCCGCTCGATGCGGTACAGCGTGCTGCGCGAGACCACGCACGACGGTTCCGGCATCCGCGTGGAGACCCTGCAGATCACTCCCCGGGTCGGCGACGGCGTGGTGCGGCACGCGCTGACGTTCACCGTCAGGCCGGGCACCGAGACGGAGGTGGCCCGGCATCTGTCGGAGTACGCCTCCCCCAGTCCCCAGGTGGACGAGACAACCCGGCTGCGCCGCACTTCCCTGTTCATGCACGGCAACCGGATCGTCCGGGCGGTGGAGGTGGAGGGCGACCTGATGGCGGCGCTGCGCCACGTGTCGCGCCAGCCGGAGGTGCGGGCGGTGGAGGAGGCCATCAACCCCTACCTGGAGCAGGAACGCGACATGGGCGACCCGCAGTCGGCGCGGATCTTCTTCACCCGTGCCGCGCTGCCCGCCGTCCACCACGTCACCGCCGGGCCGGACGTCGCCTCGGCGCACCGCGAGGGCCTGTTCCTGCCGGCCCGGCCGGGCTGCGGCATGCGGCTCGCGCGGGTGCTGGCGGAGCAGGACGAGCGGGCCGCCGGCGACCCGCGCAGCCCGGTGCTCGGCGCCTCTCTCTACCAGCGCGACGACATCGTCGTCCGTGTCGTGGACGTGGCCGGCGACCCGGACGCCGAGCCGGCGGCCGTGCTGGGTCTGGCCGAGCCGGCGGTCCGGGCGGAGGTGCTCCCATTGCTGGACACCGCCGCGCTCGACGCGCCGCAGACCCTCGGTGACGACCGGGCCCTGGCCGGGCTGCTGGCCCGCGTCCGGATGCGGCCGCTGACCGACCGCACCTCCGAGCCCCGCTGACCAGGGCGTCCGGACCCGTACCCGATCCCTTCCGCGAGACCACGGAGCACCACATGAGCCAACAGCACGTCCGCATCGTCGACCTGAGCGAGACTCCGCACAACACCCGTCGGGGAGGTGACCTGCGCGCCATGCTCACCCCCACGGCGGTGGGCGCGACCAGCGGTTTCATGGGGCTGGCCACCGTGGCGCCGGGGGACCGGATCGGCGAGCACTACCACCCGTACTCCGAGGAGTTCGTGTACGTCGTCGCCGGGGAGCTGGAGGTGGACCTGGACGGCGAGCCGCACCCGCTCCGCCCGGACCAGGGCCTGATGATCCCGGCGTACACGCGTCACCGTTTCCGCAACGTGGGCCGCGCCGAGGCGCGCCTGGTGTTCCACCTGGGCCCGTTGGCGCCGAGCCCGGAGCTGGGCCACGTCGACACCGAGGAGACCCAGGGGGCGGAGGGGGCCGGGGAGCACGAGCGGCCCGTGGGGGCGGCCTCATGAGCCGCCGGGTCGCGGTCACCGGCATAGGCGTCGTCGCCCCCGGCGGGATCGGGGTCCCGGCCTTCTGGGACCTGCTGTCGAACGGGCGCACGGCCACTCGGGACATCACCTTCTTCGACCCGAGCGGTCTGCGGTCCAGGATCGCCGCCGAGTGCGACTTCGACCCGGCCGCGCACGGCCTGGACCCGCGCACCGTCGAACGCAACGACCGCTACGTGCAGTTCGCGCTGGCGGCGAGCGCTGAGGCGGTGCGGGACGCGGGTCTGGACGGGCCGCCGGACGACCCGTGGCGGTTCGGCGTGAGCCTGGGCACCGCGGTGGGCGGCACCACGCGGCTGGAGCACGACTACGTGCTGGTCAGCGAGAAGGGCGCCCGCTGGGACGTCGACCACCGGCAGGCCGAACCGCATCTGCACCGGGCGTTCGCGCCCAGCACGCTGGCCTCCGCGGTGGCCGAGGTGTTCGGGGCGAGGGGCCCGGTGCAGACCGTGTCGACGGGCTGCACCTCCGGCCTTGACGCGGTGGGCTACGCGGTCCAGGCGATTGCCGAGGGCCGGATGGACGCCTGCCTGGCCGGCGCCTCCGACTCGCCGATCTCCCCGATCACCATGGCCTGCTTCGACGCCATCAAGGCCACCTCCCCGAACAACGACGACCCGGCGCACGCCTCCCGCCCCTTCGACGCCGACCGGGACGGCTTCGTGATGGGCGAGGGGTGCGCGGTGCTGGTCCTGGAGGAGCTGGAGTCGGCCCGGGCGCGCGGAGCGGAGGTGTACTGCGAGATCTCCGGCTACGCCACCTACGGCAACGCCTACCACATGACGGGCCTGACCAAGGAGGGCCTGGAGATGTCCCGGGCCATCGACACCGCGCTGGCCCAGGCCCGGCTGGCCCCGGAGGACATCGACTACGTCAACGCGCACGGCTCGGGCACCAAGCAGAACGACCGGCACGAGACCGCGGCCGTGAAGCGCTCGCTGGGCGCGCACGCGTACGCCACCCCGATGAGCTCCATCAAGTCGATGGTGGGTCACTCGCTGGGCGCGATCGGCTCCATCGAGGTCGCCGCGTGCGTGCTGGCCATGGCCCACCAGGTCGTGCCGCCCACGGCGAACTACACCACCCCGGACCCCGAGTGCGACCTGGACTACGTGCCGCGCGAGGCCCGCGAGCGGCGGCTGCGCGGGGTGCTGTCCGTCGGCAGCGGCTTCGGCGGTTTCCAGTCCGCGGTCGTACTGACCCGACCGACCGGGAGGACACCATGACAGCAGGCGACAAGCGGCGCGCCGTCGTCACCGGCATCGGCGTCGTCGCGCCCACGGGCGTCGGCGTCGAGGCGTACTGGAAGGCCACGGCCGAGGGCGCCACCGCGCTCGGTCCCGTCACCCGGGAGGGGTGTGGGCACTTCCCCGTGCGAGTGGCCGGCGAGGTCCGCGGGTTCGACCCGCAGGCGATGGTCGAGGACACCTTCCTGGTGCAGACGGACCGGTTCAGCCACTTCGCGATGGCCGCGGCCCAGATGGCCCTGGCCGACGCCCGGCTGGGCCGCGGCGACCTCACCGACCCGTTCTCGGTCGGTGTGGTCACCGCGGCCGGCTCCGGCGGCGGCGAGTTCGGCCAGCGGGAGCTGCAGAAACTGTGGGCCAACGGGCCCAAGCACGTGGGCCCGTACCAGTCGATCGCCTGGTTCTACGCGGCCAGCACCGGCCAGATCTCCATCCGTGGCGGCTTCAAGGGCCCCTGCGGGGTCGTCGCGAGCGACGAGGCGGGCGGTCTGGACGCGCTGGCGCACGGCGAGCGGGAGGTGCGCCGGGGCACCGACACGCTGATCGTCGGGGCGGCCGAGGCGCCTCTCGCCCCGTACTCGATGGCCTGCCAGCTCGGGTACGCCGAGCTGAGCCGGGAGAGCGACCCCGACCGCGCCTACCGGCCGTTCACGCCCTCCGCCTGCGGTTTCGTGCCCGCCGAGGGCGGTGCGGTGCTGCTCCTGGAGGAGGCGGGCACCGCCCGGGCGCGCGGCGCGGACCTGCGGGCAACGGTGGCCGGGCACGCGGCCACCTTCACCGGGGCCTCCCAGTGGGAGAAGACCCGCGAGGGACTCGCGCACGCCATCGAGGGGGCGCTCGCGCAGTCGGGCTGCCGCCCGGGGGACGTGGACGTGGTGTTCGCCGACGCGCTCGGCACCCCCGAGGCGGACCGGGCGGAGGCGCTGGCGCTGGCCGACGCGCTCGGCCCGCACGCCCGCCGGGTGCCGGTGACCGCCCCCAAGACCGGTACCGGACGGGCCTATTGCGGCTCGGCGGTGCTGGACGTGGCGGCGGCCGTGCTCGCCATGGAGCACGGCCTGGTGCCGCCGACCCCGAACGTCTTCGACGTCTGCCACGACCTGGACCTCGTCGCCGGCCGAGCCCGGCCCGCCGAGCTGCGCACCGCCCTGGTGCTCAGCCGGGGACTGATGGGGTCCAACTCGGCGCTCGTGCTGCGGCACGGCGCCACCGGTTCCGACGAGTGAAGGAGTCAGACAGCATGAGCGAACAGACGACAGTGAAGGTGACCGTGCGGGAGCTGGCGGCGCTGATGAAGCAGACGGCCGGCGTCGCGGTCGACCCCGCCGAGCTGGAGCGCGGCGTGGACTGCGGGTTCGACGCCTTCGGCCTGGACTCCCTGGGCCTGCTGGGCATCGTGGGCGAGCTGGAGAAGCGGTACGGGCTCGCGCTGCCGGAGGACGCCGAGAAGTGCAAGTCTCCGGCGGACTTCCTGAAGATGGTCAACGGCTCGCTCGCGGCGGGGGTGTGACATGGCGGGGCACACCGAGAACGAGGTCACGATCGCGGCGCCGTTCGACCTGGTCTGGGACATGACCAACGACCTGGAGAACTGGACCGACCTGTTCAGCGAGTACGCGGCCGTGGACATCATCGAGCGGGACGGCGACCGGACACGGTTCCGGCTCACCATGCACCCCGACGAGAACGGCACGGTGTGGAGCTGGGTCTCCGAGCGCACCGTTGACCGGGCCGCGCGCACCGTGCGGGCCCGCCGCGTCGAGCCCGGCCCGTTCCAGTTCATGGACATCCGCTGGGAGTACGAGGAGACGCCGGACGGCACCCGCATGCACTGGACGCAGGACTTCGCGATGAAGCCCGAGGCGCCGGTGGACGACGCGGGGATGACCGCCCTGATCAACGGCAACTCCCGGATCCAGCTCGACCTGATCCGTGACCGGATCGAGCGGGCCGCGCGCGAGCGGCAGCCCGCCGCGGTGCGGGCCGAGTGAGACGAGCCGGGTGAGAGGGGCCGGGTGAGACGGCCGAGACCCCCGACGACAGGAGAGGAACCCTGTGCACCACACGATGATCGTCGCGAGGATGAAGCCGGGCGCGGCCCCGGACATCGCGAAGGTGTTCGCCGAGTCCGACCGGGGCGAACTGCCGCACCTGGTGGGCGTGAAGGCCCGCAGCCTGTTCCAGTTCGGTGACGTGTATCTGCACCTCATCGAGAGTGAGCAGGACCCGGGCCCGGCCATCGCCCGGCTCGCCGAGCACCCGGAGTTCCGGGGGATCAGCGAGCGGCTGGAGGCCTACGTCATGCCCTACGACCCCGAGACGTGGCGCGGCCCGAAGGACGCGATGGCCCGGCGGTTCTACCACTGGGACCGTGACGCGGAGCGGGAAGCGGCGGCGGCCACCGGCTGACGGGCCCGCACCACCACCAAGGCCGCCGGCCCCCGCCTCGTGAGGCGGGGGCCGGCGGCCGTCCTGCGGGTCCGGGCTCACCCGGGGACGCGGCACTCGAAGGCGTGCAGGTACGGGGTGACCGGGCGGACGGTGTCGATGACGAGGCCCGCCGCGTCCAGCCGCTCCGTCAGGCTCCGCTCGGTGTGCTTGGCGCCGCCCACGTTGAGCAGGAGCAGCAGGTCCATGGCGCGGGTGAACGGCATGGACGGAGTGTCGTCGACGAGGTTCTCGATCGCCACCACCCGGGCACCGGGCCGGGCCACCGCCCGGATGTTGGCCAGGGTACGGCGGGTGCTGTCGTCGTCCCACTCCAGGACGTTCTTGATGACGTAGACGTCGGCGTGGACGGGGATGTCCTCGCGGCAGTCGCCGCCCACGGTGCGGGCCCGGTCGGCGAGCGCGCCGCCGGGGCGCAGCCGGGCGTCGGCCCGTTCCACCACCTTGGGCAGGTCCAGGAGCACGCCCCGCGCGTCCGGGTACTTCTCCAGCAGGCAGGCCAGTACGTGGCCCTGGCCGCCGCCGATGTCGACGATCGACTCGGCGCCGGTCAGGTCCAGGGCGGCCGCCACGTCCCGCGCGGACTGCTCGCTGGAGCGGGTCATGGCACGGTTGAAGACGGCGGCGGAGGCGGGCGCGTCCTCGTTCAGGTACTGGAAGAAGCCCTTGCCGTAGAGGCCCTCGGCGACGTTGCCGCCGGTGCGGACGGCCTCGTCGAGCAGGGGCCACACCTCCCAGGTCCAGGGTTCGGTGCACCACAGGACGACGTCCCTGAGGCTGTGCTCGTCGTCCTCGCGCAGCAGCAGCGACAGGTCGGTGTGGGCGAAGGTGCCGTCGACGCGTTCGGTGAAGACGTCCTGGCAGGCCAGGGCGCGCAGCAGACGTCGCAGCGGCCCTGGTTCGGCCCTGACGGAGCGGGCCAGTTCCTCGACGGTGGCGGGGGCCGGGCCGAGCGCGTCGGCCACGCCGAGCCGGACGGCGGCGCGCAGGGCGGCGGAGCGGGCGGCGCCGAAGGCCAGTTCGCGCAGCAGCATGGGGGCGGGAGTGCCGGCGCGCGCCGTCCCGGCGCCGGTGTCCGCGGCCGGCGCCGGGGAGTCGGTCCGGGCGGTCGTCATCGGCGGCCTCCCGGGTGCGCCGCGGCGGGCAGGGTGCGGTTGCCGCACAGGGCGGCGGGTTCGGAGGTGCCGCAGGTGTTGCCCCGGAAGGTGTTGGTCTTGGCGGTGTCGCGGTCGGCGAGGTCGGCGGGGCCGTTGTCCTTGAGGGCGTTGTCCTCGATCGTGTTGTTCTGGTTGCGGGCGCCCACCAAGCTCTTGAACAGCACGATGCCGCCCGACATCGGGGAGGCGCCCTTGTTGTCCTCTACGGTGTTGCGGACGACGTGGACCTTCTCGGCGCCGGTCAGGACGATGCCGGAGCCCTGGAGGAACGGCAGCCGTGCGGTGGCGGCGCAGTACTTGTTGTTGTGGTGGACGTGGTTGAGGCGGATGGTGACGTCGCCGACGCGGGGCTTGTTCTCGTCACCGACGACGAACACGCCGGCGCAGTTGGCGGTGACGTCGTTGGCCTCGACCATCACCTCGCGCAGCCGGCGCACGGTGAGGCCGATGCGGTTGCCGACGAGGTCGTTGCCGCGGACCAGGGTGCCGTCGGTGTCGGTGGCGCCGGCCTCGGTGGTGACGGCGTTGGCCAGGAAGATCCCGGCGTCACCGTTGGCGCGTGCGGTGTTGTTGACGAAGCGGCCCCTGGTGGAGCGCTCCTGGGCGATGCCCCAGGTGCCGTTCTTCTCCGCGGTCACGTGGTGCACGACCAACTGGTCGGTGCGGCTGGCCCACACGCCGTTCTCCTTGAACCCGCGTACCGTCAGGTCGCTGATGCGGACACCCTGGAGCGGGTGGGCGGCGGTGCCCTCGACGCAGATGCCGTTGCCCGCGGCGGCGCAGGCGTCGGCCTTGCGCGCCTTGGTGGTGGCCGGGAGGAGGACGGTGCGGTCACCGGCGCCGCGCACGGTGACACCGGACTTCTTGACCTGGATGCTCTCCCGGTAGGTGCCGGGACCGAGGTACACGGTGTCACCGGGCCGGGCGGCGTCGAGGGCCCGTTGGACCGACTCCCCGGCGTCCACTCTGAGGACGGTGCCGGCGGCGTGGGCCGGTGATGCCCAGGCGAGGCCGAGGACGGCGGAGGTGGCGGCGGACAGCGCGAGGACACGCAGGTGAGGTTTGGTCATAGGACGAAGTTATGACCGTTATGACCGATTTCGCCATACAGGCGCGCGTTCGTGTCACCCGTGCGTGCGGCACGGGTCCGCGGGGGTGCTGTCCGCCGGCCGCTGTCCGCCGGCCGGTCCCCGGTCAGCCCCGCCGGTCCTCCGGGAGGACCGCGTCGTCGTCGATCGTGTGCATCGCCGCCTCCTCGGCCCCGGCGGCCCCGCCGTCGATGCCCTCGTCCTCGGCGACGAGTTCCTTCGTGGTGTCCGCGCGGGCGCCCTGGTCGGGGGCGACCAGACGGCCGGAGCGGGCGTCGCCGGCCTCGGGGTCGACGGGCTCGCCGTCGGTGTCGGAGGCGTCGCCGATGCCGTCGCCGGACACGGGGGTCACGTCCGGGACCTCCTGTGCCAGTCGCTCGTCGAGCGTCTCGCCCTCGTGCTGCTCGGCGGCGGTCGTGCCGGTCTTGGTCACACCGAGGGGCTTCTCGGGGGGTGAGTAGCCCTCGTCGAGTGTGTCGTCGTACGTGCGTTCGCCGACGGCGTCCTGCATGTCCAGTGGGGCGGCGTCCTCCTGCTCCTCGTTGGTGCCGGTGGGCTGGTAGACGTCGTCTCCCATGCGGTCGGCGGCCATCGGGGCGCCTCCTCTCCGGGGGTGGTCCGTACGGTGCGTACGGGTCGCTGTGACCCGTGTTTCCGTGATCGGGGCCGGTAACCCTCCGGGGGTTGCCCGGCCGTTCTCGCGCCCCCGCCACCCCTTCCCGTCCCGGCCCCGGGGGGGGCTCCGCCCCCGGACCCCCGAAAGGTCGTGCGGTTCCCCGCGCCCCTGATCAGGGGCACGGGGCCGTGCCGGCACGCGGCTCCGCCGCGTGGGCGCGAGCAGCCCCACCCACCCCCACGTCCAAGGTCCAAGGTCCAAGGGGCAGCGCCCCTCGAGGGGCGAGAAAAAGGCTCGCGACCCCGACGCTCAGGCGTTGGGGTCGAACGGTACGCCCGCCGGGAGCGCCTTCTGCAGGTGGGACGCGAAACTGTCGTCCCGCAGGCCGAAGTGCGCGCTGCCGAAGTCCGCCTGGCTCAGCTTGTCCCGCAGCCCCGGCGGGTACCCCTCCCACCCCACGAGCGGCGGGTACTGCCACGTGTGCTGATGATTCTCCGGCGGCTCGTCGCCCGCCGTGGCGGGCCGGAAGCAGTGGGTGCCGATCCCGTCCTTGTGGTAGACGACCTTCGGATGCGTCCCCTCCCAGCGGATCTGGTCGGCGGCGTAGACATCGAAGTTCCCGTGCGCGGAGGTCGCCACGTACTTCGCCGTGCCGTCCTGCACCCACACCACCACGTGCTCCCAGTCGTGCCGGTGCCCGCCGAGCTCGATGCCCGGAAGCGCCTGGTCCTTCTCGAAGTAGCTCCCGTAGAGGATCGCGCACCAGCCGCTGTCGCACTTCTCGCGCGAGTAACCGTTGGTGTTCTCCAGGTCGGAGGCGTCGCGGCAGTTCCCGTTGAGGGCGCCGGTCGGCTTCAGACCGGGGTTGAGGGTACCGTCGGGGCCGATGGCGGGGGTGGCGTAGCAGCCGTCGGTGTCGTAGTCGTAGGCCGGCTGGAAGGTCCGCTCCAGGGTGTCCGCGTTCGCGGGCAGCGCGGTGGGCGGGGCGGCGAACGCGACGCCGGACGCCGCCACGACGAGCGTGACGGCGGCGCCGAGGGTGAGGGTTGCTCTGCGGATCCGGATGCGCGAGCGGGTCTTCACGTAGTCCTCCTGGGAGCCACGGGGCCACTGCGTGGCCTGGGCGACGACCGGGGTACGGGTGCGGGACGCACGGCATGAGCCGGGCAAGGATTGACATGCCCAAGTCACTCTGCCCGTACGCGCGGAACGCTGGACGGGGCGCGGAGTGACGCCCCGGTGAAACGTCGGAGAACGGCGCGCCCGGTGCGCGCCCCGGGCGCGGCAGCGCCCTCGCCCCCACCCCCTTCCGGGAGTTGGTCCCGGCTGACAGACTTCACAGGTGTTCGACTACGACATGATCGTCATCGGATCCGGCCCCGGCGGCCAGAAGGCCGCCATCGCCGCGGCCAAGCTCGGCCGCACGGTCGCCGTGATCGACCGCCCCGACCGGCTCGGCGGGGTCTCCCTGCACACCGGCACCATCCCCTCCAAGACCCTGCGCGAGGCCGTCCTCTACCTCACCGGTCTCACCCAGCGCGATCTGTACGGCCAGAGCTACCGGCTCAAGGAGAACATCACCGTCGCCGACCTGACCGCCCGCACCGAGCACGTCGTGGGCCGCGAGGTCGACGTCATCCGCAGCCAGTTGACCCGCAACCACGTCGCGCTGCTGAGCGGTACCGCCCGGTTCGAGGACGAGCACACCCTCGCCCTTCAGGAGCCGGACGGCGACGGGCGGACGCTCAGCGCCGAGCACATCGTCATCGCCACCGGCACCCGCCCGGCCCGCCCGGCGAGCGTCGAGTTCGACGGGCGGACCATCCTGGACTCCGACAACGTGCTGCACCTGGAGCGGGTGCCGCGGTCCATGGTCATCGTCGGCGCGGGCGTCATCGGCATGGAGTACGCCTCCATGTTCGCCGCGCTCGGCAGCAAAATCACCGTCGTCGAACAGCGGCCGGGAATGCTCGACTTCTGCGACGCGGAGGTCGTGGAGTCGCTCAAGTACCACCTGCGGGACCTCGCGGTCACCTTCCGGTTCGGGGAGACGGTGAGCGCGGTCGAGCGGCACCCGGGCGGCACGCTCACGGTGCTGGCGAGCGGCAAGAAGATCCCCGCCGACGCGGTGATGTACTCCGCGGGCCGGCAGGGCCTGACCGACGAACTGGCCCTGGAGAAGGCGGGGCTGACCGCCGACAGGCGCGGCCGGATCACCGTCGACGAGCACTACCGCACCTCGGTCCCGCACATCTACGCCGTCGGGGACGTCATCGGATTTCCGGCGCTCGCGGCGACCTCCATGGAACAGGGCCGGGCGGCGGCGTACCACGCCTGCGGGGAGCCGGTGCATCCGATGCACGACCTGCAGCCCATCGGCATCTACACCATCCCCGAGATCAGCTTCATCGGGCGCACCGAGGCCCGGCTGACCGAGGAATGCGTGCCGTTCGAGGTCGGGATGTCCCGCTACCGGGAGCTGGCCCGGGGGCAGATCATCGGCGACTCGCACGGCATGCTGAAGCTGCTCGTCTCCCCGCAGGACCGCAAGCTGCTCGGGGTGCACTGCTTCGGCACCGGTGCGACCGAGCTCATCCACATCGGGCAGACCGTGATGGGCTGCGGCGGCACGGTGGACTATCTCGTCGACGCGGTGTTCAACTACCCGACGCTCGCCGAGTCGTACAAGGTGGCCGCGCTGGACGCGACCAACCGGATCCGGCAGATCGACCGCCTGGAGGGCTGAGCGCCGAGCGCCCCGGCGACGTATGGGAGGGTGCGGGCAGGGTGCCCGCACCCCGCCCGCCGTCCCGCCCGCCGGAGGTACCGCGTCCGTGACCACCCTCGACCCCACCGCCCCGCCCCGGTCCGGGCGGCGCGACGCGGAGGAACCGCCGCCGGACGCGCGGGGCCCGCGGCTCGACTCCTCGCTCGGCCTGGCCCTGCTGCTGTTGCCGGCGGTCGTGCTCCAGGGGCCGATCCGGCGGGCGCTGGGCGCGCCGGTGATGCAGAGCTGGATGACCGTGTTCGTGGCGGTGGTGGTCCAGGCCCTGCCCTTCCTCGTCCTCGGGGTGCTGCTGTCGGCCGCGCTCGCCGTGTTCGTCCCACCGTCGTTCTTCGCCCGCGCGCTGCCGTCCCGGCCGGCCCTCGCGGTGCCGGTGGCCGGGATGGCCGGGGCGGTGCTGCCCGGCTGCGAGTGTGCCTCCGTGCCGGTGGCCGGGGCGCTGGTACGGCGCGGGGTGGCGCCGTCGGCGGCGCTGGCGTTCCTGCTGTCGGCGCCCGCCATCAACCCGATCGTGCTGACCGCCACGGCCGTCGCCTTTCCCGGCCACCCGGAGATGGTGGCCGCGCGGTTCGGGGCGAGTCTGCTGGTGGCGTGCGCGATGGGCTGGCTGTGGCAGCGGCTGGGCCGCGCCGACTGGCTGCGCCTGCCCCACCCCCCGGCCGGTGGCCGGAGCAAGGGTGAGGCGTTCTGGGACTCGGTGCGGCACGACGTGATGCACGCCGGAGGTTTCCTGGTGCTGGGGGCGACGGCCGCCGCGACCCTGAAGTCGATGGTCCCGGCCGCGTGGCTGCGGGACGCGGCCGGCAACCCCGCGGTGGCGGTACTGGCGCTGGCCGCGCTGGCGGTGCTGCTGTCGATCTGCTCGGAGGCGGACGCCTTCGTGGCCTCCTCGCTGTCCCAGTTCTCGCTCACCGCGCGGCTGGTGTTCCTGGTCGTCGGGCCGATGATCGACCTGAAGCTGTTCGCCATGCAGGCGGGCACGTTCGGCCGCGGGTTCGCACTGCGGTTCGCGCCGGCGACGCTCGTGCTGGCCGTGGTCGTGCCGACGGCGGTGGGGACGGTGATCTGGTGAACCGGCACGCGCAGGCGGTCGTCCTGTTCCTGACCGGCACGGCCCTGTTGCACGCCGGGCTGACCGATCTGTATCTGCGGTACGTCAAGGCCGGGCTGCGCCCGCTGCTGCTGGCGGCCGGTGCCGTCCTGATCGTCACCTCGGCGGCCACCGTCTGGTACGACCTGCGGCGGGCCCGGGCCGCCCGCCGGGGCCGCGCGGAGGAGCGGGGAGGCGGGGCACGTCCACCGCGAACCCCGGGTCTCCTGGCTGCTGGTGCTGCCGCTGCTCGCCCTGATCCTGGTCGCGCCGCCCGCCCTCGGCTCCTACAGCGCGATGCGCACCGGTACGGCCCTGCAGGCCCCGTTCGGCTATGCTCCGCTGCCCGCCAAGAACCCGGTCCCGCTCGACCTGGTCGACTACGCGGGCCGGGCGGCGTACGGGCACGGGCGCACCCTGGGCGACCGGAAGGTCCGGATCACCGGATTCGTCGCGCTCGACGGCGCCGGACGGCCGTATCTCGTGCGGATGGCGCTGAGTTGCTGCGCCGCCGACGCGCAGCCGGTGAAGGTCGGACTGAGCGGGCGGGTGCCTCCCGTGCTGCAGCCCGACAGTTGGCTGACTGTGGTCGGGACCTATACGCCGAGGCACATCGAGGACCCCGTGAACGGCCGGACCATCCCCTATCTCGACGTGAGCCTCGCCACAGTGGTGCCGGTACCGCACGATCCGTACGACGAGAGCTGGAACACCTGAAAAGGCGTCTCCTCGACGTCCTTCCCACGTCCCGCCCCTGTTCCACGCGCGCTCCGGGGGCGCCTCGGGCGCCTCTGGGACCCCCCTGGGACGAGTCCCGCCCCAACTGCCCCAATGGTTACGGAGCGTGAGGCAACCATTCACTCGTTCGATTCGTATATCCACGTGGAAGCGGCGCGGGGCCCCCGGTCACGGGGGGCATCCGGAGCACCACCGACCGCTTCTCCGAGGTTCTCGAGCGAGGAGAAACGATGCAGTTGTTCGCCCTCAACTATGCCGTCCCTGTGAAAGAGTTCGAGGTCAGCGCTCCGTACATCTACGACTCCGCACTGCAGTTGAACCTCTTGGCCAACGGCCGCATCGCAGCCCACGACGCCGCGCTGATGCGCGAACTGGGCGCGACCACCTCGACGGCCGGGTCCAAGACCCACTTCGACGACTGAACACGGGGCGCGACGATGACGGTGCTGATCCTCACCGGCGAGGAGGACGTGACGGCGGATCTGGTGGTGGCCCAGCTCCACGCCCTGGGCGCCCCGGTGGTCCGGCTCGATCCCGCCGACCTGCCGGGAGCGGTGTCCCTCTCCGGCGAGTACGTGCACGGCGGCTTCCGCGGCCATCTCTCCGCCGGCGGCAGACTGGTGAGCATGGACGGGCTGAGATCCGTCTGGGTGCGCAGACCGGGCACGCCCGGTACCCGCGCCGGTTGGCCGTCCGACTGGCTGAGCGAGGAGTCCGGGCAAGCCCTGTACGGCATGCTGCGCAGCGCGGACGTCCGCTGGATGAATCACCCGGACGCGGCCCGGCGCGCCCGGTACAAGCCCTGGCAGCTACGGCTGGCCCAGCGCGGCGGACTGCCGGTGCCGGCCACGCTGATCACGACGTTCCCGCAGGCCGCGCGTGACTTCGCCGCCCGCTACCCGGACCTGGTCGTCAAGCCGGTGTCGGGCACGCATCCGCAGCATCCGCCCCGCGCGGTGCCGACCAGCAGGGTCGCCCCGGGCACGGACTTCGCGGCGGTCGCCCACGGGCCGACGCTGCTGCAGCGCCGCGTACCCAAGCGTGCCGACATCCGACTGACCGCCGTCGGCGGCCGGTTGCTCGCCGCCCGCAAGGAGGTCCCCTCCGACGCCGACCCGGACGAGGTCGACGTCCGCTTCACCCGGACCGACACGCCCTGGAATCCGGTGGACACACCGCCGAGGGTCGCCGGGGCCGTGCGCGCCTATCTGCGGGAGGCGGAACTGGCCTACGGGGCCTTCGACTTCGCCGAGGACACCGACGGTATCTGGTGGTTCCTGGAGTGCAACCAGTCGGGCCAGTTCGGCTTCGTCGAGGCGGAGACGGAGCAGCCGATCGCCCGCACGGTGGCCCGGTGGCTGGCCTGTCAGGAGGACGCCGAGCCGGACGCCGGGGGCGGCGGGTCCACCGCCCCCCGCGTCGCTCAGTGACGGGAGGCCAGATACGCCCGCACGTCCGGTGCCTCGTGCGCGTCCTCCTCGTTCACCAGACCGCCCACCGCGTTCGGGTCCGGCTTGAGCACATACGTCTTCAGGCTCGCCGGTAGCGCCTTGTCCGAGAAGTCCTGCGGCGTGCCGAGCCCGGTGTCGAGGTTCTTCTGCGTGCGGTGTGCCGCGACCACGTCCGCCCGGTCCAGGCTGCCCTTCCGGCATGCCTTCTTCAGGTCCGCGCCCATGAGCTGGGCCGCGTTGTACCCGGAGAGCACGCCCGAGTCGACGACGGCACCCGGGTACTTCTTCCCGTACGCCGCGACCATGCGCTTCACCCCCGGGATGTCGGCGCTGACCGCGGGGGCCGCGCCGACCACGTGCAGCATCCCTTCGAGCGCCTTCGCGGCGGGGGTCTTGAGGAGTTGGGGCGCGAAGCCGGGGGCACTGCTGACGATCGGCACCTTCAGGCCGCGGGCGGCGGCGACCCCCGCGAGGGAGGCGGTCTGGGCGGGGCCCGCGCTGATCAGCAGGGCCTTGACACCCTCCTTGCGCAGGGCGGTGACCTGGGCGGACAGATCGGTGTCGGTGGCCTTGACCTTCTGCCCGACCACCTTCATGCCGGCCCGCTCCGCCGCCCAGGTGGAGCCCTCCAGGGCGTTGGCGCCGTAGTCGCCCTCGAAGTAGACGTGACCGAGGGTGTCGCCCTTGCCGAGCTTCTTCGCGCGGGTGAGGTAGTCGACGGCGGCGAGCATGTCGACGTCGTAGGTGGTGCCCACGACCTGCACGGCGTCCTTGCCGAGCAGGGCGGCGGACCAGGCCTGCGGGAAGGTGAGCATGTGGTCGCGCTGGAGGTCGTCGAGGAGGGCGGCGACCACCGGTGAGCCGACCACCTGCGGCAGCGCCACCACGTTCGTGGAGAGATCGGCGTAGGCGCTGACGGCCTTCTGCACGTCGTAGCCGTGGTCCTTGACGGTGATGCGGATGTCTCGGCCGCAGATCCCGCCGTCGGCGTTGGTCTCGTCGGCCCACAACTGCTGGGCCTGCACGATGCTCTTGCCGAGCGTGGCGTAGGGGCCGGACAGGTCGGTCAAGGCGCCGAGCCGGATGACACCGTCGCTGACGCCGGGTCCGGTGCGGACGCCGTCGGCGCCGTCGGCGCCCGGGGAACCTTCCGACTTGGAGCTGCACGCGGCGCCGGCCAGCAGGACGGCCGTCAGGGCGGCGGCGAGGACGGGACGGCGGACGCGGCGGGCGTGCGGCGGGCGCCGGGTGGACGGGACGTTCACGAGGTGGGCTCCTTGGTTCGGGCGGCGGAGGCCGTCGGGTGGGGTGGCGGCGGGCCGGTGTCCTCGGGGGCACGCCGGGGCCGGCGGGGGCGGAGCCGGGCGGCGGCGCGGCGCAGGCGGGCCGCCGATCCGTGCAGTCCCTCGGGGGCGTGGAGCAGGACGAGGACGACGGCGGCGCCGTAGAGGTAGCGGGAGGCCTCGGTGGGACCGACGGCCCCCTCCGTGCCGCCGGGGGTGGCGACGAACGGGATGTGGTCGGCGTACCGGGCCATCAGCGGCGGCAGCGCGGTCACGAAGCAGGCCCCGGCGGCGGCGCCGGCCACCGAGCCGAGGCCACCGATGACGATCATGGCGAGGTAGTCGACGGAGAGCGCGAGCCCGAAGTAGTCGGGCACGACCCGGCGGAAGGCGAGGGCGAGCAGCACCCCGGCGAGGCCCGCGTACATGGAGGAGACGACGAAGGCCGCCGAGCGGTGGCGGGCGACGGCCACGCCGAGCACCGCCGCCGCCCGCTCGCTGTCACGCAGCGCCGCCAGCGCCCGGCCCGGACGGCCGCGCAGCAGGTTGCGCGCGGTCCACCAGGAGCCGGCGAACAGTACGAGCCCCAGGTACCACAGCCGCTCCTCCGCGCCGAACGGCACGCCGAGGACGACGAGTTCGGGATCGTAGGCGGTGAAGGCGAACCCGCCGACGGCCATCGGCGGCACCGAGCGGCCGTTGAAGCCGCCGGTGACGGTGTCGGCGGCGAGCAGCAGATGGTGGCCGAGGAAGACCAGCGCGAGGGTGGCGACGCCGAGGTAGATGCCGCGCACCCGGCCGGCCACGGGGCTGAACAGCAGCCCGGCCAGCCCGGTGAGCGCGACGGCGAGGACGAGGGCGAGCGGCGGCGGCAGCCCGGGGCCGGGTTCGCCGGCCAGCCAGACGTAGCCGTAGGCGCCGACAGCGAGGAAGAAGGCGTGGCCCAGGGAGAGCTGGCCCGCGGTGCCGGTGAGCAGGGACAGGCCGACGGCGCCGATGGCGGCCGCCATGCAGAACAGCCCGGTGCGCAGCCAGAAGGCGTCCAGGTAGAAGGGGACCGCGCAGAGCAGCAGGGGCACGGCCACGAGGAGGACGGTGCGGGGCGGCGGCGGGCGGTGTCCCGCCCGGCGTCCCCCCGCCGTGGAGGGCCGGGCGGGCCCGGAGGGTTCAGACACGGACGGCTCCCTTCCCGCCGAACAGTCCGGTGGGCCGCACCAGGAGGACGACGACCATCACCGCGTACGGCGCCACGCCGGCGAACCCCTCGCCGAGCACGTGCAGTTGGGTCTGGTAGCCGGCGACGAGTGCCTCGGTCAGTCCGATCAGGGCGCTGCCCGCGAGGGCGCCGCCCGGGGAGGCCATGCCGCCGAGGACCGCGGCCGGGAACGCCTTCAGCGCGATCTCTCCGGTGGTGCGCTCCAGTCCCGGTGCCGGGAACGCGGCGAGGAAGACGGCGGCGAGCGCGGCGAGCGCCCCGGCCAGACACCAGGCGAGGGTGCGGACGCGGGCGAGCCGGATGCCCATGAGCGAGGCCGCCTCCATGTCCTCGGCCGCCGCGCGCAGCGACAGCCCCCAGGGGGTGAACCGGAACAGTGCGAACACCGCGCCGATGACGAGCGCCGACACCGCGAGGGCGGCGAGCCGGCTGTCGGCGACGGTGACCGGGCCGAGGGTGGTGACCGCGTCGCCCCAGGGGTCGCCGAGGGAGAGCAGGTCGCCGCCGATGCGCCGGGTCAGCTCGGTGGCGAGCAGGATGTCGACGCCGAGGGTGGCGATGGTGCGCACATGGGCGGTGTGCGGGTCGGCGCCGTCCTGGCGCGGCAGCAGCCGGTCGACGGTGCCGGCCGCCGCCGCGGTCGCGAGGACGGCGACGGCGAGGGCGCCGGCGAAGCCGAGGGAGGGGTGCAGCACGGCGGTGAGGTAGCCGCCGAGCAACAGCAGTGAGCCGTGGGCGAAGTCGAGGACGCCGGAGGCCTTGAAGACGATGACGAAGCCGAGGGCGATGAGTGCGTAGACGGCGCCCAGGGCGAGTCCGCCGAGCGCGATGTCGAGCAGGTCAGTCATGCCGCGTCCTCCCCGGTGCCGCCCCGGCCTCCCCGGCTTCCTGGGCCTCCTGGGCCGCCGGTTCCGAGGTAGGCGCGGAGCACCTCGGGGTGGCGGCGGACCTCGTCGGGGGTGCCGTGGGTCAGCACCCGGCCGAAGTCGAGGACGGTGACCTCGTCGGCGAGCCGCATCACCAGGCCCATGTCGTGCTCGACGAGCAGGACGGACAGGCCGAGCGCCTCCCGGACGCCCGCGACGACGTCGGCGGTGCGGGCCCGTTCGGCGGAGTTCATGCCGGCCACCGGTTCGTCCAGGAGCAGCACGCGGGGCTCCAGGCACAGGGCGCGGGCGAGTTCGACGCGTTTGCGGTCGCCGTAGGAGAGGTGGGCGACGGGCGCGTCGAAGTGCGGTCCGAGGCCCACGAGTTCGGCGAGTTCGCGGGCCCGCTCCCGGTGCGCGCGCTCCTCGCGCAGGGCCGACGGCAGCCGCAGCGCGGTGGCGGCGTACCCGGCGCGGGACAGCGCGTGCCGGCCGAGCAGGAGGTTGTCGGCGACGGTGGTCCCGGTGGTGACGAGGTTCTGGAACGTGCGGGCCAGCCCGAGGGCGGCGATGCGGTGCGGGGTGAGCCGGGTCAGCTCCGTGTCGCCGAGGAGCACCTGCCCGGCGGCCGGACGGCACAGTCCGGACAGGACGTCGAAACAGGTCGACTTCCCGGCGCCGTTGGGCCCGATGAGCGCGTGCACGGTGCCCGGCGCGACGGTGAGAGACACCTCGTCGAGCGCGGTCAGCCCGGCGAACCGGACGGTGACGTCGCGGATGCGGAGCGGCGGAGGGGGCCCTGGTGTCCTTGGGGTTCGGGAAGGTGTGGGCGACGTTCGGGGCGCGGCCGGGCGGGCGCGGTCGTGGAGGGTCACGCGGCCCCCCGCCCGCCGGCCGCGCCCTCAGGGGCCCCGTCCGGCGCCTCCCCCAGGTAGAGGCGGCGCACGGCGTCGGTGCGGGCCAGCTCGTCTGCGGGCCCGGAGAGGCGGGTCCGCCCCACCTCCAGGACGTACGCGTGGTCGGCGAGGGCCAGCGCCAGGCCGGCGTTCTGCTCGACCAGCAGTACGGAGGTGCCCTGGTCGTGGATGACGCGCACCACCTCGGCGATGTGTTCCACCATGCGCGGGGCGAGCCCGAGCGAGGGTTCGTCGAGCAGCAGCAGCCGGGGCGCCGCCATCAGGGCGCGGCCGAGGGCGAGCATCTGCTGTTCGCCGCCGGAGAGCAGACCGGCCGCCTGTCCGCCGCGCTCGGCGAGCCGGGGGAAGAGGCCGAGGACGCGGTCGCGGGCGGCGCGCGTCGCGGCGGGGGCGCGCCGGCCGCCGAGGGCGCCGGCGCGCAGGTTCTCGTCCACGGTGAGCCCGGTGAACACCCGCCGTCCTTCGGGTACTTGTACGACTCCGGCGCGGACGGCGACGACCGGGTCACGGCCGTCGAGGACCGTGTCGCCGTAGCGGATCCTGCCGCCGGTGACCGCGCCCCGGTGGTGGCGGAGGGTGCCCGAGACGGCCCGCAGCAGGGTCGTCTTGCCGGCGCCGTTGGCACCGAGCAGGGCGACGATGCCGTGCGCCGGGACGGTCAGGGTGACCCCGCGCAGGGCGGAGACGGTACGGCCGTAGGTGACGTCCAGGTCCTCGACGTGCAGGGTCGGCGCGGCGGCCGACGGTGGTGCGGGCATCGCGGCTCCTCGGGAGGGGAGCGTTCACGACAGCACGGGCGGGAGGCGGTGGACAGGGCGGTGACGGGGGTCTGGGCGGGGGCCCAGGGAGGTGGGGGCGGGGTTGGGAGGCGGCACAGGGGGTGTGCGCGGGTGGAGTTCTCTCGCCCCGCCGCCCCTTCCCGTCCCGGCCTCGGGGGCTCCGCCCCCGGCCCCCCAAAGGATCGCGCGGTTCCCCGCCGCCCCTGATCAAGGGCGGCGGGGGCGAAAAAACTACGCGGCACGCAGCCGGTACGCCGTCAGCGCCAGGCTCAGTTCGGCCACGTCCGCAGGACGCCCCAGCACCCGCCCCGTCAACCGCTCACATCTCCGCAACCGGTTCAGCACCGTGTTCCGGTGACAGAACAACCGCTCCCCCACCCCCCGTGCCGACCCCCCGCACTCGAACCACGCCCCGAGCGTCGCCAGCAGCACCTCCCGCTCCCCCGGCTCCACCCCCAGCAGCCCCCCGAGCACCCGCTCCACCAGCGCCGCCCCCAGCGCCGGACTCGCCAGCAGCAGAGCCTCCGGCAGGTGTTCGTCGAGCCGCACCCACCCACCGTCCGCCGGGCAGATGCCGAGCGCGACGTCCGCCTGGGCCCGCGCCTCCCCCACCGCGGCCAGTCCTTCGGCCACCGCGCCGACCCCGACCCGCGCCCCCGCGAGCAGTTCCGCTTCCGGCCGCGGCAGCGTGCCGGGGTCGCCGTCCGGCACGAGGACGATGCCGTGGTCCGCCTCCGCGCCGGTGTGCCAGTGCACCCGGGCCCCGGCGGGCACGACCGCGGCCCGGACGGCGTCGGCCTCCCCCTCCCCCGTACCGGGCCGCCCCGCGTCGGCCACGGCGACGACGACGTACCGTCCGTCCTCCGGCAGTCCGAGCGCCCGCGCGGTCCCGGGCAGGTCGGCGATGCGGCTGGTGCCGTCGAGCAGCGCGGCGGCCAGCACCCGCTGCCGGTTCTCGCGCCGCCACAGCAGGTGCCGCTCGGTCTGCCGGTACGACTCTGCCGCTAGGGTGCAGTGCTCGTCGACGAAGTTCCACACGTCGGCCGCCACGTGGATGAGCAGCCGGGTGTCCTCGGGCGCGGTCCGGGAGGTCTCCTCCACGAGGGCCTGCCAGACCAGTGACCCGCCGAGCCGGAAGGCGTGCAGCAGCGCGTCGAGCGGCAGTCCCTGCTCCGCGCGGACGGCGCCGATCCGCCAGGTGCAGCGCCGGGCGGCCTCGCGGGTGCCGCGCGGGTCGAGCAGGGAGGCGACGCTGTGCCGCAGCGAGCGGTGCGCCTCCTGCCGGATGCCGGCGAGGTCGCGTTCGAGGGCGGCCCGGTAGGCGGGTTCCTGTTCCCGCAGGGCGACGAGCAGCCGGTCGGTGAGGTCGGGCAGGTCGTCCAGGAGGGTGCGGGCGGCCCGGTGCAGTACGCCGAGGGCGTCGGCGTCGATGAGGGAGCGCACGCGTGGCCCCCGCGCGGGCGGGGTGGTCGGCGCCTGCGGGCCCCTCGCCCCGCGTGGCCGTACGTAGGGCATGGCGTGTGGCAGTGCATGCTGCATGGCGGTCCTCCCCCGGTCCGGGCTGACGGGCGGTCCTGCCCCGAAGAATGACATACCGTCCGGTCGGTCCCCAGGGGTCTGCGCGCACCATTCCCGTACGGAAGCGCCAGGGGGCAGGCGTGGCCACGGTTCCTCCGTGCTCCTGTGAACCCTCGGCGGTCCCCGGGCCGCCCGCTGGGCCCGCGCCCCGTGGGCCGTCCGTCCTCCTGTGTGCGCACACAGCCTCCCGCTGCCCGGCCGTGGCGCGGTGGGGGTGTGTGGCGGACGTCTCCCGTGGCACCCTCACGGCACGTGGGCGTGTCCGTGGGAGTGGAACCGCCGGCGTGGCACATCGGCACGAGGGAAGGCAACGGCACAGCATGCGGATCGGACTGCTCGGCACCGGACCCTGGGCGCGCGCGGCGCACGCGCCCGCACTCGCGGCACACCGGGAGGTGGAGTTCACCGGGGTGTGGGGGCGGCGCCCCGAGGCCGCCGGGGAGCTGGCCGCACTGCACGGCACGCGGGCGTACGACGACGTCGACGCGCTGCTCGCGGACGTGGACGCGGTGGCGGTCGCACTGCCCCCGTCCGTACAGGCGGAGCTGGCGGTGCGGGCCGCGCGGGCCGGCCGTCATCTGCTGCTGGACAAGCCGCTGGCGACCACCGTCGCCGGGGCGCGGGCGGTCGCCGACGCGGTGCGGGAGGCGGAGGTGGCGTCGGTGGTGTTCTTCACCACCCGCTTCCAGTCGGCGACCGAGGCGTGGATCGCCGATCAGGCGGCGCGGGGCGGCTGGTTCACGGCCCGCGCGGAGTGGCTCGGCGCGGTGTTCACCGGGGACAGCCCGTACGCGGCGTCGCCGTGGCGGCGGGAGAAGGGGGCCCTGTGGGACGTGGGGCCGCACGCGTTGTCCGTACTGATGCCGGTGCTCGGGGACGTGACGCGGGTGCGCGCGGCGGGGCGGGGCCCCGGCGACACGGTGCACGGGGTGCTGGAGCACGAGGGAGGCGCGTCGAGCACGGTGACGTTGAGTCTGACGGCGCCGGTGGCGGCGGCGGGGGTCGGGGTCGAGTTCCGGGGCGAGTCGGGGGTGGCGGTGCTGCCGCGGGCCTCCGAGGGGGTGGTGGAGGCGTTCGGGCGGGCGGTGGACGCGTTGGCGGGAGCGGTCGGGGCGCCGTCGTCCGCCGGCCGGGGGTTCGCGTGCGACGCGCGGTTCGGTCTGCGGGTGACGGAGGTTCTGGCGGAGGTGGAGGGGGCGCTGGGGGCGCGAGGGTGAGCCCCGGAGGGGTTCTCGCCCCCGCGCCCCCAGCCCTTCCCGTTCCTTCGAGGGGCTCCGCCCCTCGAACCCCGCGGGTGCGTTGTCGGCCGGCCGCCGGTGGGGCTTCTCACGCGGTTCCCCCGCGCCCCTCGTGGGGCGCGAGGCCGCTCAGTGGGTGGCCTGGTGGCGGGTGTTCGGGACGCAGTGGGTCATGGTGAGGCCCTGTACGTCGCGCGGGGGGTTCTTGCCCAGCTTGGACAGGCGCTCGCGGTCCTCGTCGGTGAGGTCCTGGCCCGGCAGGGGCTCCAGGGCGAAGACGTCGTCGGGGGCGATGCCCAGGCCCTCGCCGACCCGCAGGCCCAGGTCGTTCTCGACCAGGAGGAAGTGCCAGACCATGCGCTCCTGGACCGGACGCTCGCACTGGGAGAGCTGGCCGACGAAGTTCGTCACCAGGTCGTCGCGCTCCCACTCCTCCATCAGCAGGTAGCGCTGGCCCGCCTGGAGGTAGTCGTTGGCGCGCGGGATCCGTTTGCGGGTGAGCCGGCCTCGGATCTCCGGGCCCTGCTCGTCGGGGATCGGGGAGGCGGCCTCGCTCAGGCCGCCCATGACGGAGGGTTCGTAGTTGACGATCGGGTTCTCCCCGCCGCCGTCCACGTGGTACGTCATCTGGCCGTCGCGCTGGTTGGTGCGTACCTCCGCGTTCTTCGCCCGGTTGACGGGAAGCTGGAGGTAGTTGGGGCCGACCCGGTAGCGCTGGGTGTCGCTGTAGGAGAAGGTCCGTCCGACGAGCATCTTGTCGTCCGAGAAGTCCAGGCCGTCCACGAGGACGCCGGTGCCGAAGGAGATCTGCTCGTTCTCCGCGAAGAAGTTGTCCGGCATCCGGTCGAGCACCATCCGGCCCACCGGCTTGGGCGGGAATTCCTGCTCGGGCCAGGTCTTGGTGTCGTCCAGCGGGTCGAAGTCCAGGTCCGGGTGGTCGTGGTCGTCCATCATCTGCACGTGCAGTTCCCACTCGGGGAAGTCGCCGCGCGCGATCGCGTCGTACAGGTCCTTGGTGGCGTGGCCGAGGGACTGGGCCTGCACGCCGGCGGCATCCTCGGCGGTCATGCTGCGGACGTCCTGCTTGGGCAGCCAGTGGTACTTCACCAGGACCGTGCGGCCCTCGTCGTTGACCCACTTGTACGTGTTGACGCCGAAGCCCTGCATGTGGCGGTAGTCGGCGGGGATGCCGCGCGGGCTGAACACGTTGACCAGCATGTGCATGGACTCGGGGGTCTGCGACATGAAGTCGAAGATCCGCCGGGGCTGCTGCTCGAAGGTCACCGAGTCCGGCTTGAGCGCGTGGATGACGTCGGGGAACTTGATGGCGTCACGGATGAAGAAGACGCCGAGGTTGTTGCCGACGAGGTCCCAGTTGCCGTCCTCGGTGTAGAACTTGACGGCGAAGCCGCGGGGGTCGCGGGCGGTCTCGGCGGAGTCCCGGCCGCCGATGACGGTGGAGAAGCGGACGGCGACGTCGGTGCGCCTGCCGCGCTCCTGGAAGAGCTTGGCACGGGTGTGGCGGGCGATGGGTTCGTCGCCCCAGGCTCCGTACGCCTCGAACCAGCCGTACGCGGTGACACCACGGGCGTGCACGACGCGCTCGGGGATGCGCTCCCGGTCGAAGTGGCTGATCTTCTCCAGGAACTGGTAGTTCTCCAGCGTCGCGGGGCCGCGGGCGCCCACCGTGCGCTGGTTCTGGTTGTCGTGGACGGGATGGCCCTGTCGGTTGGTGAGTACCTTGCGGTCCGGCATGCGCGGGAGCTCCTTCGGTCGGCACGGCGTGGGGGGTCGCGCCCCGACCACCATCACGTTCCACGGGCGGTACGGCACGCGGAGCGCGTCCGTACGCGTACGCGGGGTGAGGGGCCGCGTACGCGGGTGGGGCCCGGCCACTCTCGCCGGGGGTGAGCCCCGGCCACCCGCGCCCGGGAGCGGGCCCGGCCCTCCGCATGTGCCCGGACCTGCCGGGTACTCGCCGCCCATGACGAACGAACGCGATCCCGACCGCGAGAATCCCGACACCGCGGCCCGCTCCGCGGAGACCGCCGACAAGGAGCGCGCCGCGTCCCGTCCGTTCAGCTACCCCTACCCGGAGCGGCGCGCGGGCGTCCGTGCCACCCGGCACATCAGCCGCGAGCAGGCCGACGCGGA
The DNA here is from genome assembly GCF_030816915.1 of Streptomyces sp. B3I8. Taxonomy (NCBI): domain Bacteria; kingdom Bacillati; phylum Actinomycetota; class Actinomycetes; order Kitasatosporales; family Streptomycetaceae; genus Streptomyces; species Streptomyces sp. B3I8. Next base: position 443,531 of record NZ_JAUSYN010000002.1, read on the forward strand.
CGCCGTCCCCGGTGTACCCGGCGGCTACGGCACCACCGGCGGCGGCCGGCCCGGCGGCAGCAGTGGCACGGCCCCGGACCCGGAGGAGGGGCTGGACCCGTCCGACGCGGCGGACACCGTCGCCAGCGCCGAGCCGGAGCCCGGCGGAACCGGGGACGACGGGGAGCGGTGAACCACCGGGTGCGGTGAATCACCGGGGACCGGGGGCGGTGAGCCCTGTCGGGCCCCGTCCCCGGAGGTGCCCCCTGGCCCGGACCGACCCGCCACTTCGGCGGCCACGACCGGCATGACATGCTTGACGTGCGGATCTTGGTCGGCACGGGAGGAAGTACGGCGGCGTGAGCGAAGCGGCACGACCGGTCCTGAGCCGGCTCCTGGACCGGTTCTCGGCGTCCGACCCCGGGCTGCTGCGGCTGATGGCCGGGCTGCGGACCGTGGCGTCGATCGCGCTCACCCTCGCCGTCCTGGCCTCGTTCGGGGCCACGGTGCCGCACCTGGTGGGCGGGGCGATGGCCGCCATGGTGTCCACGTTCGCGATCCGCGAGAAGGAGCGACGGCCGCAGGCGATCACCCTGGCACTGGGCCTGCCCGTCGCCCTGGCCGCGGTCACCCTGGCCTCGATGCTGCGTAAGTACGTCGTCGCCGGGGACCTGTTCTTCCTGCTGCTGATCTTCGCCGCGGTCTACAGCCGCCGGTTCGGGGACCGCGGGACGGCGCTGGGCCTGATCGGCTTCCAGCTGTACTTCGTCTCCCTCTTCGTCGGCGCCACGCCGGGCGCCCTGCCCGTGCTGTACGCCGCGCTGGTCACGGCGTTCGCGTGCAGCGCGGTGGTGCGGTTCGCCGTCGTGCGGGACACGCCCGAGCAGGTGCTGCGGCGGCTGCGGGGGGCGTTCCGGGCGCGGCTCGCCCAGTTGCTGTCCGCGCAGCTGGGCCTCCTGGACGCGGCCCCCGACGAGCTGGACGACGCCCTGGACGACGTACGGCGGCACACCGCCCGACTGCACGAGAGCGCGTTGCTCGTCCAGGGGCGGCTGGAACAGGGCACCGACGACAGCGCGGCCGCCGCGCTGGTGCAGCGGCGTGTCGCCGAGGCGGAGATCGCCGCCGAACGGCTGGGCGTCCTCCTGCTGAGCGCGCGCAGCGCGGAGCGCGCCGACACGCTCGCCCTGCACCTGCCGAACGCCCCGGCACCCGCCCCCGGCAACCGGCTGCCCGCCCGGGACGACGTCACCCAGACCCTGCGCCGGGACCTGCGGGCGCTGCGCCTGCTGATGGCCCGGCCGGTCGCGGCGGACCGCCACAGCTCCGTGGCGCACGTGCGGAACCGGCTGCTCGGCTACCGCGACGAGGACAACGTCCCGGCCGGCCCGCCCGCCGTGCAGGACGTCTTCCGGGGGATCGGCGAGGCCGCCAAGGCCGTGCTCGGTCTGCGGCTGGCCCTGGACGGCCCGCAGGACGAGTCCGACGACAGCGCGGCGACCACCCGCTCCCGTGAGGAACTGGACGCCGAGGAGGCGGCCATCACCGGTGCGGAGCGGGAGGCGGAGGAGGAGCCGCGGGGCCTGAAGCGGCCCACCACGCGGGCGGCCGTCCAGGTGGCGGTGGGCTCGGCGCTGGCCATCGTGGGCGGCGAGTTCCTCTCCAGCCAGCGCTGGTACTGGGCGGTACTTACCTGCTGGGTCGTCTTCCTCAACACCGCTTCCACGGGCGAGATCCTGGTCAAGGGCTACCGGCGGGTGCTGGGCACCGTGTGCGGCGTGGTCGCCGGGGCCGGGCTGGCGGCGCTGGCCGGCAACCACACGTGGACCGCGTTCGTCCTGGTGCTGCTGTTCATCTTCGCGATGTTCTACACCGCGCCGCTGTCGTACGCGCTGATGTCGTTCTTCGTCACCGCGATGCTGGGCCTGCTGTACACCCTGCTGCACACCTACAGCCTGTCGGTGCTGGTGCTGCGCATCGAGGAGACGGTGCTGGGCGCGGTGTGCGGCATCGTCGCGGCGGCGCTGGTGCTGCCCGTGCAGACCGACCGGCGTACCGACGAGCTGCTCGCCACCGTGCTGATGCGGCTCGCCGACGTCAGCGAGGCCGCCGTCGAACAGCTCAGCGGCGGCCCGGCGGTCGACTTGCTGGACCAGGCCCGGGACCTCGACAAGGCGCTGGACGACCTGCGTGCCTCGACGAAACCGCTGACGCACCCGATCACCCCGCTGCGCGGACGGCGGCAGACGGCCCGCTATCTGGTGGCGCTGCTGGAGACGTGCGCGTACCACGCGCGGTCGCTGGCGGCGACGGCGGAGCTGGTGCCGTACAGCCGGACGATCGCGGCGGATCCCCGGCTGAAGCTGGCGGGGCGCCGGATCTCGCACAACATCGAGGTGCTGCTCGCGCAGGTGCGGGACGAGCGGACGGCGGGCGCGGACGGCACGCGCAAGGAGATGGAGTCCGGCCCGAGCCTGGCCTCCCTGCTGGACCCGGGCGAGACCCGGAGCCCGCGCCCGGGCAGCGTCACCCACCGGGTGCTGCGGCATCTGCAACGGCTGGACGAGGGCGTCATGGGCCTGGCCCGTCCCCTCGGTGTCAAGGGCCCGACGACGGAACGCCCCGCGCGCGCCGCTGACGGACGGCGGACGGCGGAACGCCCCGCGCGCCGCTGACGGGCGGCACCGGCCCGGGTACGACGTGACGCACGCCGAGCCGGGGTCCGGGTGGTGGCGTGCGCTCAGTCGGCACCGGCACGGCTACCGGCACCGGCACCGGCACCGCCGTTCGCCGCCGCGGCGTAGCGGGTGGCCAGGCGGGCGCAGGCGGTGCGGAGTTCGGCGGGGCCGACGTCCTCGATGGTGGTGTCGAAGCGGCCGAGGGCGGCGGCGAGGGCGGTCCAGGACCAGGAGCCGGTGGTGAGGCGGCACCGGTCGGGGCCGAGCTCCTCCACCAGGCCGTCGCCCGCGAAGGGGGCGACCTCGGCGGCCGGGCGGCCGAGGACGGCCTCGCCGCGGCAGGGCCAGTCGGGCGTGGTGCCGTCGGTGCCGCGCAGTCTGCCGGTGAGGAAGTCGGAGACGTTCCGCGCCGGGAGCTCGCGCGGGACGAAGCGGGGGCCGGTCGGCGTGCGCGGGCGGATCCGGTCGACGCGGAAGATCCGCCAGTCGGCGCGGTCCAGGTCCCAGGCCACGAGGTACCAGCGGCCGTGCCGGGTGGCCAGGTGGTGCGGCTCCACCCGGCGCGGGGTGGTCGCCGCGGTGCCCGGCTCCCCGGCGTGGTCGAAGCGGAGCTGCTCGCGCGCGTGCACGGCGCGGCTCAGCTCCCAGACGGTCCGCGGGTCCGGCGCCGTCGTACCGGCCCGGCGTGCCGGTGCGGCGACCGTGCCCCGCAGCACGTCGATGCGGTGGCGCAGCCGGGACGGCAGGACCTGTCCGAGCACGGTCAGGGCGCGGGCGGCGTCCTCGGCGACCGCCGTCCCCTCGGCGGCGGTGTGCAGGGCGACCGCCAGCGCGACGGCCTGGTCGTCGTCGAACAGCAGCGGCGGCACGCGGGTGCCCGCGTCGAGGCGGTAGCCGCCGGCCGGGCCCTTCACCGTCGTGACCGGATAGCCGAGTTCCCGCAGCCGCCCGATGTCGCGGCGGACCGTGCGCGGGGTGACGGCGAGCCGCTCGGCGAGTTCGTCGCCGGACCAGTCCGGCCGGCCCGCCGAGTCCGACCAGCCCGACCGGTGGCGACGCGTCTGGAGCAGCGACAGCAGGGCGAGCAGCCGCGAGGACGTCTTCTGCATGCTCCCCATTCTGCCCGGGGTAGAGGACACGACCTGTCCGCTACCCCTGCGAGGCTTCCTTTCGAGCCGCCGGGGCCGCGACGGTCCCGGTCACCTTCGAGGAAGGGAGCGGACCATGTCCGTCACCACCACCACTCATCTCAACTTCCGGGGCACCGCGCGGGAGGCGCTGGAACACTACGGGTCCGTCTTCGGCGGCCGCACCGTCGTCGTCACGTACAAGGACGCGGGCAACGTCGCGAACGAGGCCGAGGCCGACTGGGTGCTGTGGGGCGAGGTGGTGGGCGACAACGGTTTCCACGTCATGGCCTACGACGTGCCCTCACAGCTCCCCCACGACCGGGGCGTCAACCCGTTCTTCGTCTCCGTGCGCGGCGAGGACACCGCCGAGATCAGCGCCCTGTGGGACCGGCTCGCCGAGGGCTCGCGGGTCGTCCGCCCGCTGGAGTCCTCCGACTGGGCACCGCTGTACGGCATGCTGACCGACCGGTTCGGCGTGACGTGGGTCCTGGACGTCGTTGCCCCCTACGCCGGCTGATCCCATCCGGCGGAGCGGGCCCGGGCGGCGGCCTCACGGCGGCCGCCCGGGCCCACTCCGGCAGCCCCACTCCGGCAGCCCCGCTCCGAGAGCCCCGCCCCGATCCCCGCCCCGCCCCCGGCCCCGTACGCGGCCCACGACCGGAGACCTCCATGACCGCCGTCACCGTCCTCGACTCAACCGCGCTCAACCGCGCGACCCTCGCCCGCCAGCACCTGCTGGCCCGCGCGGACATCTCCGTGCCCGAGGCGGTGGCGCACCTGTGCGGGCTGCAGGCGCAGGAGCCGCAGGAGCCGTTCGTCGGCCTGTGGTCCCGCCTGGTCCGCTTCGACCCCGTCGAACTGGACGCCGCGCTGACCGGCCGCGCGGTGGTGCGCACGCACCTGATGCGCCGCACCGTGCACCTGGTGACCGCCGACGACGCGCTGGCCTGGCGTTCGCGCCACGACGCCATGCTGCGCCAGCGCGCGACGAGCGCCTACCGGCGGGAGCTGGCCGGCATCGACCTGGACGAACTCGCCGCCGCCGGCCGAGCCGTCATGGCCGACGCACGGGCGCGCACGATGGCCGAGCTCGTGGCCGGGGTCGAGGACCGCTGGCCCGGTCGGCCGCGCCGGGCCCTCGGGGAACTGCTGATCGCGGGCCTCGTGCCGATGGCGCAGCTGCCGCCGCGCGGCCTGTGGCGGGTCCGGGCGGGCGTGCGCAACCTGCCCCTCGCCACCTGGCTGGGCCGGGACGTCGACCCGCTGCCCGCCGACGCCGACGATCCCGTCGGACAGCGGCTGGTCCGCCGCTATCTCGCCGCCCACGGGCCGGCCGCCCCGGCCGACCTTCGCGCCTGGTGCGGTCTCGCCGGTCTGCCCGCCGCCGTCAAGGCCGTGCGGGAGGAACTGGTCTCCTTCCGCGACGCCCGCGGCCGGGAACTGCTCGACCTGCCCGACGCCCCGCGCCCGGACCCGGACACCCCCGCCCCCGTGCGGTTTCTGCCGGCGTTCGACAACGCGATCCTCGGCTACCGGGACCGCGGCCGGATCATCGACGACGCCCACCTCGGGCTGTCCGTGGCGGGCCACCGCGCCGTCCTCGTCGACGGGCGGGTCGCGGCCACCTGGACCGTGCGCGAGGAGCGGCTGCGGGTGAGTCCGCTGCGTCCGCTCTCCCCCGCGGAGCGGGAGGCCGTCCACGCCGAGGGCCGGGAGCTCGCCGCCTTCCTGGACGCGGGGATGGAGGACGTCCCGGCCGAGTGAGACGGCCCCGCCGTCCGACGGGCGCCCTCCCGTGTCGAACCCGGTCCGCCGGGTACCTGCAAGGCACCGTTTCTCGGAGAAGGGGGCAGCACATGACGCCGCACGCCGACGACGCCGCTGTCGAGGACCGCGCCGGCGTTCCCGGGCTCCGGCTGGCCGCGGGGGGCGCGACCCGGGGTGACGACATGCACGACCGCGACGCAGGTGCCACGTACGACGCAGGTGACGCAGGTGCCACGTACGACGCAGGTGACGCAGGTGCCACGTACGACGCAGGTGACGCAGGTGCCACGTACGGCGCAGGTGACGACCTGGAGAGTGCCCTGCCCCGCGACCGCAACCAGGCGATCCTGGAGGCGGCCAAGCAGGTCGGCGCGATCCTCAAGCGCGAGGGTCATCCGTTCGCCCTCGCCGGCAGTGTCGCGGTGTACGCCCACGGCGGCACCGGAAACCTCCAGCACGACGTCGACTTCTGCATCCGTCCGGAGGACGCCGACGCGGTCGCCGCCACGCTCGGCGCGGCCGGCCTGTCCGTCTTCACCCCGCCCGAGGACTGGCTGCTGAAGGCGGGCTGCCTCGGTCAGCAGGTCGACCTGATCTTCGAACTGGCCCACCGGCCCGTCGACACGGAGCTGCTGGACCGGGCGCAGGAGCTGTCCGTGGACTCGGTGCGGATGCCGGTGCTCTCGCCGACCGATCTGCTGCGGGGCCTGCTCGCGTCCTTCTCCGAACACCACTGCGACTTCGGCGCGGTGCTGCCGATCGCCCGCATCCTGCGCGAGCGGGTCGACTGGGAGCTGCTGCGCCGGGAGTGCGGGCAGGAGCCGATGCCGGCCGCGTTCTTCTACCTCCTGGAGCGCCTGGAGGTCGTCGCCCCGCCGCACGCCGAACGATCCGGGGAGCAGCCATGAACCAGAACCGTTGGCCCGAGGACCCGCTGAATCCCGCGCACGGCGCGGGCCGCAAGGGCGGGGCGTCCGGCGCGGGTCACGCGCCCGGCTCGGACGCCGGGGAGAACGTCGAGTACCGCGTCGCCCATCTGCGTGACCGGCTCGCCGAGGAGGAGCTCGGCGAGCTCGGCGTGCGGGCGGAGGTGAGGTCGGGTTCCGTGCTGGTCACCGGCACCGTCCCGTCCCCGCGCTGCCGGGAGACGCTGCTGGCCACCGTCCGTGACGAACTGGCGGGGATCGAGGTGCGCTGCGACGTCGTGGTGGCCGAGAACGCCGCCCCCGACCACGCGGAGGAACTGTCGTGATCCGCGTCGCCGCCGTCGGAGACATCCACATGGGCCCCGACAGCCAGGGCCTGCTGCGGCCCGCGTTCGAGACCCTGCCCGACTGTGCCGACCTGCTGCTGCTGGCCGGGGACCTGACCCGGCACGGCACGCCCGAGGAGATGCGGGTGGTGGCCCGGGAGGTGCGCGACCTGCCCGTGCCGGTGGTCGCCGTGCTCGGCAACCACGACCACCACGACGAGCAGCCCGAGAAGGTGACGGAGATCCTGCGGGACGCCGGGGTCCGGGTGCTGGAGGGCGAGTCGACGGTCGTGGAGTGCGCCGGATCCCGGGTCGGCGTGGCCGGTGCCAAGGGGTTCGGCGGCGGGTTCGTCGGCCGCAGCGCCGGTGAGTTCGGGGAGCCGCTGATGAAGGAGTTCGTACGGGCCACCCGCCGCAGCGCCGACTCGCTGTGCTCGGCACTGAGGGAGCTGGACGCGGCGGACTGCGACGTACGGGTGGCGCTCACGCACTACTCCCCCGTCGCCGACACACTGGCCGGGGAGCCCGCGGAGATCCACCCCTTCCTGGGCAGCTACCTGCTGGCGGAGGCGATCGACACGGCAGGCGCCGATCTCGCCGTCCACGGCCATGCGCACCTGGGCACCGAGCACGGCATGACGACGGGCGGGGTCCGGGTGCGCAATGTGGCGCAGCCGGTGATCCGCCGGGCGTTCAACGTGTACCGGCTGCACGCGCGCGAGGCGGGCACCGGCGGGTCCGCGGCCGACGCCGCCTGAACCCGGCGGGGCGGGCCCGGGCCGGGGCGCGCCGGGACACGACATCGCCGAGGGCATCGGCGCGCCGCGCACCGCCCTGGGCCTGGCGGGCGGGACCTCCCCCCGCACCCGCCCTCGCTGCCCGGTACGGCCGGCCTGCTCACCGACCGGGCCCGCCGGGCCGCGGACCGTCCCGACGACATCGCCGTGCTGCTGACACGGCTGTGACCGCACGGCTGAAGCGACTTGTTACCGCCTTTTCGCTCCCAGCCTGTTTCGGCCGTACACGGACAGGTCACCCGGATACGACGACCCGTCGTCACACAGGAGAGTGTCATGGACAACTGGCGAGACCGCGCCGCCTGCCGTACCGAGGATCCCGACCTGTTCTTCCCCGTGGGCACGACCGGCCCCGCGCTGCTGCAGATCGAGGAGGCGAAGTCGGTGTGCCACGGCTGCCCGGTCCGCGACGAATGCCTGGAATGGGCACTGGAGGCCGGCCAGGACATCGGCGTCTGGGGCGGCCTCACCGAACTCGAACGCCGCGCCCTCAAGCGCCGTCGGGCGACCGCGAGTCGCCGCGGCGGCGCGCGAGGATGATCCCTCCCAGTCCGCTCTCCGCCGACGTCAGGGTTTCGTGCTCCTCCACGGTGAAGCCGGACGCGTCGAGCCACGCGTTCATCCGGTCGTGCCGCCGCCGATGGACATGGACCTTCATCGGGTGCCCGCCGTAGCCCTCCGTCTTCACCGTCGTGCCGTCACCGACATGGAAGGCGAGCAGCAGCGGCCCACCGGGCCGCAGCACTCGCCGGAAGTGCGCCAGGACCGTGCCGATCTCGTCGTCGGGAATGTGGATCAGCGAGAACCAGGCGATCAGGCCTGCCACCGTGGCATCGGCGAGGTCGAGGTCCGTCATGGAGCCGAGGGCGAACCGGAGACCGGGGTGCTCGCGCCGGGCCACCTCGAGCATTCCGGGCGACAGATCGATCCCGAACACGTCCAGACCCAACCGGCCCAGGTGAGCCGTGACCCTTCCCGTCCCGCATCCCACGTCGGCCACGGGCCCCCCGCCGCGGGCCCGCACCAGGTCGGCGAACAGCGCCAGAACAGCGCGTTCCTCGGGCGTGTCCGCCAAGAGGTGGCGCGTCATGCGCGCGTAGTCGACGGCCACGGTGTCGTAGGACGCCCGCGTGTCGTCCAACCAGCCGCCGGTGCCCGATCCCATGCCCACAGCCGTACGCTACCCAAGTCCCGAACCCGAGTCCGAAGTCCCGGTGCGGGACGGCCTGTTGGTGCAGGCCGTCACCGGGCGGTACGGAGGTCGGCGGTCCGGCCTGCGTAGGCTCCCCGCATGCCGGGCTCCGAACTCGGGGGCGTCTGTGCCTTCCTGTCCGGCTTCGCCCGCCGCCGGGCCGGGTACGCCCCGTGCACGCGGTGATGCGGCACGAGGGGCCGGTGCCGGCGGGCCGGGACGCGGGCGTGGTGGAACCCGACGCGCTGCGGGCTCCGCTCGCCCGACGTCGGCGGGGCCTTCTTCCGGAGGCCGACGACGAGGTCGTACGCCGGCTCGTCGACCGGCGCGAAGCACGCCGGCGCGGGACGGACGTCGTCCGGCTTCCTCGCCGCCCGCGCGGAGGACGGCGAGGTCGCCTCGTGGGGCGATCTGCACATGAACCCGCGACCGGTACGGCCCGGATCGAGGACCTGGTCACCTCCGAGGCCACCTCGGGCGCGGCCACGGGGACGCCGTCCTGGCCACGGCCCTGCGCCCGGCCGCCGACGCGGACGTACCCGGTACCCCCCGATACTGGGTGCGTACCGCACCTGAGACGAGGACGACTGAGCGATGGCTTTGCACATCAGCGCCACCAATCCGGGGCATCCGGGTCTGTTGCTGTCCCTGCCGTGGCGATTGCCGCTGGAGGAGTGGCCCGAGGACGTGCTGGTGCCGCTGCCGCGCGGCATCTCCCGTCACGTGGTGCGCTACGCGCGGGCCGGTGACGAGGTCGTGGCCGTCAAGGAGCTCGCCGAGCGTCCGGCGGTGCGGGAGTTCGAGCTGCTGCGGGACCTGGACCGGCTCGGCATCCCGGCCGTGGACGCACTCGCCGTCGTCACCGGTCGTACGGACGCGGCCGGGGGCTACCTGGAACCGGTACTGATCACCCGGCACCTGCGCGGCTCCATGCCGTACCGCTCGATGTTCGAGACGACGATGCGCCCGGCGACCATGCACCGGCTGATGGACGCGCTCGCCGTGCTCCTGGTCCGGCTGCACCTGGCCGGGTTCGCGTGGGGCGACTGCTCGCTGTCCAACACCCTGTTCCGGCGCGACGCGGGGGCGTACGCGGCGTATCTGGTGGACGCCGAGACGGGCGAGCTGCAACCTCGGCTGAGCGAGGGGCAGCGCGACTACGACCTCGATCTGGCCCGGGTCAACATCAGCGGGGAGCTGCTCGACCTGGAGGCGTCCGGGGCGCTCCACCCCTCGGTGGACCCGATCGAGTTCGGCACGGAGATCTGCGAGCGTTACACCGGGCTGTGGCGGGAGCTGACCCGCACCTCCGTGTATCCGGCGGGCAAGTACCACTACATAGACCGGCGCATCCGGCGGCTGAACGACCTCGGGTTCGACGTGGCCGAGATGCAGATCGAGAGTTCCTCCACCGGTGACACGGTGACGTTCGTGCCGAAGGTCGTCGACGCCGGGCACCATCAGCGGCAGTTGCTGCGGCTGACCGGCCTGGACACCGAGGAGAACCAGGCCCGCCGGCTCCTGAACGACCTGGAGTCCTGGATGGCCACCCAGGAGGACCACACCCCCGGCGATCCCCTGACGACCCGCCCCGAGGTGCTCGCGCACCGCTGGGTGCGGGACGTGTTCCGGCCGACCGTGCGGGCGGTGCCGGTGGAGCTGCGCGGGGCGATGGATCCGGCCGAGCTGTACCACCAGTTGCTGGAGCACCGCTGGTTCCTGTCGGAGCGGGCACAGCACGACATCGGCCTGGAGACGGCGGTCGCGGACTACGTCGCCCATGTACTGCCCCGGGTCCGCGACGCGGTGCCGGACACGGAGGCTGCCGCAGAGACCGGGCCGACCGATGAAATCGGGACAGCCGGGGCCGGGGAGACCGGGACAGCCGGGGAAGACGCGGCGGTCCCGGCTCCGCCGGCGTGACGCCCGTCGCCGCTCAGGCCGGCGGTACCACCGCCACCGGGCAGGGCGCGTGAGCGATCAGCGCGTGGGCGACCGAGCCGATGCGGGGACCGACGGCCAGCCGGCCGGCGCGCCGGCCGACCACCATGAGCTGGGCCCGGTCGGCCACCGACAGCAGCACCTGGCCCGCGCTGCCCATCTCCACGTGCTCGGTCACCGGCACGTCCGGGTACCGTTCGCGCCACGGCCGCAGCGCCTCGTCCAGCGCCTTGCGCTCGTACGGTTCGAGGCCGCCGGCGTCGTCGAGGAGCTGCATCGAACCGGGGCTGTAGGCGAAGACCGGCGGCAGGCTCCAGGCGCGTACGACACGCAGTCCGGCACCCCGGGCGGCGGCCGCGCCGAACGCGAATTCGAGCGCGGCGGCGCTGTCGGCGGGGTCCCCGTGCTGGCCCACGACGACCTCGCGGCCGGCCGCCTCCTGCGCGGGCCGGTCCTCGGAGCGGACCAGCACCACGGGGCGCGAGGCCTCGCCGAGCGCCTGCTGGCCGATGGAGCCGAGCAGGAAGCCGAGGACGGCGCCGTGCCCGCGCGTGCCCAGCGCCAGCAGTTCGGACCCGGCGGCCTCGGCCGCCAGCGCGTCGACCGACGCGCCCTCCACCGCCTCGGCGGTGACATGGAGCCGGGGGTGCTCCCCGGTGACGGTGCGCTCGGCCTCGCGGACCACCGCACCGGCGCCGTCCGCCTGGGCCTGCTGGTCGTCGGCGGCGACGAAGTCGTACCTCTCCCAGCGCCAGACGTGCACGATCCGCAGCGGCAGGTCGCGGCGGACCGCCTCCCGTGCCGCCCAGCGGGCCGCGGCCGTGCTCTCGGGCGATCCGTCCACTCCCACGGTGATCGGGCGGGTCATGCGGCTGCCTCCCTGTGCCGCCGGCACCGGCCGACGGCGGCTGTTCTCGATGGTCGTTCGTTGTGTCGTTGAGTCGTTGAGTCGTTGTGTCGACGTATCAATGGCTCGGCACGGGTCGAGGAAACCCCCGGCCCCGCCCCGCACCGCACGCTACCCGGGCCCTGCCCCCGGGGATCAAGGCGAAACGGCCCGCACGGAACGGCCCGCACGGAACGGCCCGGGCAAACCGGCCCGGTCGAACATACGATGGTCCTGGGCCGGCGACCGACCGGTCCGGGGTGGGAGAGCCGATGACACAGCCCGCAGCGCCGGCGCGGACCGTGATCCTGACCGTGGACGACGATCCGGGGGTCTCCCGGGCCGTCGCCCGCGACCTGCGGCGCCGGTACGGCGAGTCGCACCGCGTGGTGCGCGCCGAGTCCGGCGAGACGGCCCTGGACGCGCTGCGCGAGCTGAAGCTGCGCGGCGACCAGGTCGCGGTGATCCTCGCCGACTACCGGATGCCGCGGATGAACGGCATCGAGTTCCTCGAACACGCGATGGACATCCACCCCGGGGCGCGGCGGGTGCTGCTGACGGCGTACGCGGACACCAACGCCGCCATCGACGCGATCAACGTGATCGACCTGGACCACTACCTGCTCAAGCCGTGGGACCCGCCCGAGGAGAAGCTGTACCCGGTCCTGGACGACCTGCTCGCCGCCTGGCGGGCCGCCGACCACCGGCCGGTGCCGGTGACGAAGGTGGTGGGCCACCGCTGGTCGGCGCGGTCCTCCGAGGTGCGGGAGTTCCTGGCCCGCAACCAGGTGCCCTACCGCTGGTACTCGGCCGACGAACCGGAGGGCGGCCGGCTGCTGGCGGCGGCCGGGCAGGACGGACGTCGGCTGCCGCTCGTGGTCACCCCCGAGGGCACCCCGCTGGTGGAGCCCGCGGACGCGGAACTGGCCGGGCAGGTGGGCCTGGCGACGACACCGGCCGAGGAGTTCTACGACCTGGTCGTCATCGGCGGCGGCCCCGCGGGGCTGGGCGCGGCGGTGTACGGGGCGTCGGAGGGGCTGCGCACGCTGCTGGTGGAGCGGCAGGCCACCGGCGGCCAGGCCGGGCAGAGTTCCCGGATCGAGAACTACCTGGGCTTCCCGGACGGTGTGTCCGGCGCCCAGCTCACCGAGCGGGCCCGTCGGCAGGCGGCCAGGTTCGGCGCGGAGATCCTCACCGCCCGCGAGGTGGCGGGCCTGGAGGTCAACGGCGCCGCGCGCACCGTACGGTTCACCGACGGCTCGGCGGTGGCCGCGCACAGCGTGATCCTCGCGACGGGCGTGTCGTACCGGCAGCTCGACGCGCCGGGGCTGGCGGAGCTGACCGGGTGCGGGGTGTTCTACGGTTCCGCGCTCACCGAGGCGCCGTCCTGCTCGGACCAGGACGTGTACGTCGTCGGCGGGGCGAACTCGGCCGGGCAGGCGGCGATGTACCTCGCCCGGGGCTGCCGCTCGGTGACCCTGCTGGTGCGCGGCGAGTCGCTGGCGGCGTCGATGTCGTACTACCTGATCCAGCAGATCGAGGCGACGCCGAACATCGCGGTGCGCACCCGCACGGTGGTGGAGGCGGCGCACGGCACGGGCCGGCTGGAGAAGCTGGCGCTGCGCGACGTGGACTCGGGCGAGGACGAACTCGTCGACGCGCAGTGGCTGTTCGTGTTCATCGGCGCGGCCCCGCTGACCGACTGGCTGGACGGCACGGTGCTGCGCGACGACCACGGGTTCATCCTGGCCGGGCCCGACATGACCGGTGACGGCTCGCCGCCGCCCGGCTGGGAGCCGGTCCGGCCGCCGTACCACCTGGAGACCAGCGTCCCGGGCGTGTTCGTGGCGGGCGACGCGCGCGCCGCGTCGGCCAAGCGGGTCGCCTCGGCCGTGGGCGAGGGCGCGATGGCGGTCATGCTGGTCCACCGCTATCTGGAGCAGTCGTGAGCCCCCGGGGCGCCGGGCGGAGGGAGCGGTCGTGAGCGGACAGCCGGAGCCGTGCGAGTGGACGGAACTGAGTACGCTCTTCCTGTTCGAGAAGCTGGACGAGGACCAGCTCACCCGGCTGTGCCGCGAGGGACGCGTGGAGCGGTTCGAGCCGGGCCCGGTGTACACCGAGGGCGACCCGGCGACCTGCTTCTTCGTCCTCCTCGAGGGCACGGTGGTCCTCTCCCGCCGGGTCGGCGCGGACGACGTGGAGACCAACCGGACCTCGCAGCGCGGGGTGTACGCGGGCGCCTTCCAGGCGTACCTGGGCGACCGGGCGCGGGTGGCCCGCTACAACGGCTCGCTGCGGGTCACCGAGCCGTCGCGGTTCTTCGTGCTGCCGGCCGACACGTTCGCGGAGATCATGCGGGACTGGTTCCCGATGGCGGTGCATCTGCTGGAGGGGCTGTTCTACGGGCAGGAGAACAGCCGCCAGATCATCAATCAGCGGGAACGACTGCTGGCGCTCGGCTCGCTGTCGGCGGGGCTGACGCACGAGCTGAACAACCCGGCGGCCGCCGCGGTGCGGGCCACCTCCGCGCTGCGCGAGCGGGTCGCCGGGATGCGGCACAAGCTGGGCGCGATCACCGCCGGCCGGTACTCGCGGGACACCCTGGTGACGCTGGTCGACATCCAGGAGCGTACGGCCGAGCAGGTCGCCAAGGCCTCCCCGCTCTCCCCGCTGGAGGCCTCCGACCGGGAGGACGCGCTGTCCGACTGGCTCGACGACCACGGCATCGACGACGGCTGGCGGCTGGCGCCGGTCTTCGTCCAGGCCGGCCTGGACACCGAGTGGCTGGACCGGGTGGCGGCGGCCGTCGACGAGGAGACCCTCGAGGGCGCGATCCGCTGGCTGAACTACACGGTCGAGACCGAGCTGCTGATGAACGAGATCGAGGACTCCACGACCCGGGTCTCCACCCTCGTCAACGCGGCCCGGCAGTACTCCCAGCTCGACCGCGCCCCGTTCCGCACCGTCGACGTGCACGAACTGCTGGACAGCACCCTGCTCATGCTGTCGAACAAGTTCGGCGACGGCATCTCCCTGGTCAAGAACTACGACCGTACGGTGCCGCAGGTGCCGGCGTACCCGGGCGAGCTGAACCAGGTGTGGACCAATCTGATCGACAACGCGGTCGCGGCCATGACCCCCACGGGCGGCATCCTGAGCGTGCGGACGGCGCTGGAGGACGACCGGGTCCTGGTGGAGTTCCGCGACACCGGTCCGGGCGTCCCCGCCGACATCCGCGACCGCATCTTCGAACCCTTCTTCACCACCAAACCGGTCGGCGAGGGCACGGGCCTGGGCCTGGACATCTCCTGGCGCATCGTGGTCCACAAACACCACGGCAGCCTGGACGTCGAGTCGGTCCCCGGGGACACCCGCTTCCGGGTCCTCCTGCCCCTGACCGCACCGCATTCGAGAAAACCGCAGGAGGAGGCGTCATGACCACGTCCGAGAGTGCCATGAACGGCATCGACCCCAAGGTGCAGCCCAGTGGCGACGGCTGCGTGGAGTGCGACGAGGCCGGCGGGTGGTGGTTCCATCTGCGCCGCTGCGCCCAGTGCGGTCACATCGGCTGCTGCGACTCCTCCCCCTCCCGTCACGCCACCGCGCACTACCGCGCCACCGGCCACCCGGTGATCCGGAGCTACGAGCCCGGCGAGGCGTGGTTCTGGAACTTCGCCACCGACGAACTGCGGGAGACGGGCCCCGCCTTGGCACCGCCCGAGAGCCACCCCGCGCACCAGCCGACCCCGGGCCCGGCCGGTCGCGTCCCGGCCGACTGGCGGGACGCCGTGGCCTGACCGCCGGGGCACCGGCGGCGCCCGCCCGGCACGGACGACGTGCGCCGTTTCCCGCGGCCCCGGCGGGGAACCCGCCGCGCCATGGTGAAAATCGGCTACACGATGATGACCGAACAGGCGGGTCCCCGCGCCCTCGTCGACCACGTCGCACAGGCCGAGGACATCGGCTTCGACTTCTCCGTGACGTCGGACCACTACTTCCCGTGGCTGCGCGAACAGGGCCACTCCCCCTACGCGTGGGCCGTCCTCGGCGCCGCCGCCCAGGCCACCTCCCGCATCCCGCTGATGACGTACGTGACCTGCCCCACCTTCCGCTATCACCCGGCGGTGGTGGCGCAGAAGGCGGCCACGCTGCAACTCCTCTCCGAGGGCCGGTTCCGCCTGGGCCTCGGCGCCGGAGAGAACCTCAACGAACATGTGGTGGGCGGTGGCTGGCCGTCGGCCGACGTACGGCACGAACGTCTGGAGGAGGCCGTCGGCATCATCCGCGATCTCTTCGGCGGCAAGCACGTCACTCACCACGGCACCCACTTCGACGTGGAGTCCGCCAAGCTGTGGGACCTGCCCGACGAGCCCCCGCCGGTCGGCATCGCCGTCTCCGGCGAGCAGTCCTGCAGGCTGGCCGGCCACCTCGCGGACCTCGTCATCGCCACCGAACCCGAGCGCGAGCTGATCGAGGGCTTCGAGCGGCACGGCGGCACGGGCAAGCCCCGGGTGGGCCAGCTCCCGGTCTGCTACGACCCCGACCGCGACGCGGCCGTGCGGCGGGCGCACGAGCAGTTCCGCTGGTTCGGCAGCGGCTGGAAGGTCAACGCCGAACTGCCGCACCCGGACTCCTTCTCGGCGGCGACGCAGTTCGTGACCGAGGAGGACGTCGCCGCGTCGATCCCGTGCGGCGACGACCCGGAGGCCTTCGTGGCGGCCGTCCGCCCGTACGCGGAGGCCGGCTTCACCGAGATCGCCCTCGTGCAGATCGGCGGTGACTCCCAGCCCGCGTTCCTCGACTGGTCGGCGAAGACACTGCTGCCCGCGCTGCACGACGCCTTCGACTGACCGGTCGGCCGGCCGGAATTCGATCAACACAACTGTTGCACGGGGAAGTTGACCGGCAGCGGCGATAATGCCCGTGTGTCCGCGCACTTCTCCTCACCGCCCCCGGCCCTGCCGCCCTCCACCTCGCCGGCCCTGCCCACGCCCTCTCCGGGCCGGTCCGCCCGGGTGCCCGTCGTCATCGTCGGTGCCGGTCCCGCCGGGCTCACCCTGGCCGGTGTCCTGCGGGACGCCTCCGTCGACTGCGTCGTCCTGGAGGCGGAGAGCAGGCGGTTCATCGAGACCCGGCCGCGCGCCGGTTTCCTGGAGGAGTGGGCGGTCCGGGCGCTGTGGCGGCGCGGGCTGGCCGGCCCGGGGCTGCTGGAGGCGCAGCGGCACGGCGAGTGCGAGTTCCGTGTCGGCGGCGAACGGCACCGTTTCCGCTACGCGGACCTCTCCGGCCACCACCACGTGGTCTATCCGCAGCCCCGGCTGGTCACCGACCTGGTCCACCACTACGCCGACGTCCTCGGCGGCGACATCCGGTTCGGGGTGCGGGAGGTGGAACTGCACGGCATCGACACCGACACGCCGGCGGTGTCGTACACCGATCCGGACAGCGGCGCGCGGGTCCGTCTGGAGTGCGCGGTGATCGCCGGGTGCGACGGCGCCCGGGGCGTGAGCCGGGCGGCCCTGCCCGCCGAGTACCGGGCGCCCGCCCGGCTCGACTACGGCGTCGGCTGGCTCGCCCTGCTCGCCGAGGCGCCCCCGTCCTCGGACTGCGTCGTCTTCGGCATCCATCCGCGCGGCTTCGCCGCCCACATGGCGCGCAGCCCCGAGATGACGCGGTACTACCTGCAGTGCCCGCCGGGCGACGACCCGGAGAACTGGCCCCACGACCGGGTCTGGTCGGAGCTGCACGAGCGGCTCGGCGCGGCCGGCGCCCCGCCGCCGGCCGAGGGGACGCTGGTCGAGAAGCGCGTCCTCGACATGCACAACCAGGTGGCGCGGGCGGTGTCGTACGGCCGGCTGTACCTGGCGGGCGACGCCGCGCACCTGGTGGCGCCGATCGCCGCGAAGGGCATGAACCTCGCGCTGTTCGACGCGCTGGTGCTGGCCGACGCGCTGGTGTCGTACGTCCACCGGGGCGGCTTCGAGGGGCTGCGGCGCTACGCGGCGACAAGTCTGCGACGGGTGTGGGAGTACCAGGAGTTCTCGCAGTGGTTCTGCGAGCTGCTGCACGGTCCGTCGTCGGGCGACCCGTTCCGGGCGGGAATGGCGGCGGCCCGGCTCAGCCGGCTGTTCGACTCACCCGTGGCGGCGGCCTCGTTCGCGGAGGCGTACATCGGCGCCGCCTCCGAGCGGCACCTTCCCGACTTTCCTTGACTTCCGGTCACTTTGAACACCCGCCACCGCACTCTCCGTACCACCGTGGGACGCGGATCTCCGGTGTGCGGTGAGGGATGGCGATGGGCCACGAGCGGTTCTCGGCACGAGAGTTGATCGCCGGGCGGTACCGGCCGGGCGAGACCGTCCAGCACGAGGAGGGGCGCCTCGTCGTGCGCGGCGAGGACACCGGGAGCGGAGGGGAGGTGCTCCTCGTCCGGTCCCGGCCGGCCGCGCACCCGCGCGCCGACACGCCACCGCGCACGGTGGACCGGGTGATGCGCGAGACGGCGGAGATGGAACAGGCCTGCCCCGGCCGGATCGCCCACGTCCTCGACGTCGTGGAGAACGTCGAGGTCGAGAAGGAGGGGTGGGAGGAAGGCGCCGGTACGCCCGGTGAGGACGTCCGGCGGACGATGCTCACAGTGCTGCGTCCCGTCGACGGCGTGCCGCTCGCACAGCTGCTCGGCCGGGGGCCGATGCCTCCCGTGCGTGCCGCCCGGATCGGGCTCGCGCTCCTCGACGTCCTGCGGGCCGCGCACCGGCGGGGCATCACCCACGGGGACCTCAGTCCCGGGCAGGTGTTCGTACGCGCGGACGGCGGGGTGGTGCTGACCGGCTTCGGGCTCCTCGGCTCCGCACCGGGCCGGCGGGTCACCGCGCCCTCGTACGCGGCGCCCGAGCAGACGCGCGGGGAGTGCGCGGGGCCGTCGGCCGACCTGTGGTCGCTCGGGGCGTTGCTCTACGCGATGGTGGAGGGCCGCCCGCCGTTCCATGACCGCGGCGAGGCGGCGGCGACCCTGCGCGGGGTGGCACGGCTGCCGCTGCGCCCCCCGGCGAAGGCCGGCCCGCTCGCCCCGGCCGTCACCGGACTGCTGCGGCGCAGCCCGTTGGAGCGGGTGCCGGAGGAGGCCGTCCGCAGGAACCTGACGCGGATTCTGCACGCGGACCCCGAGACGGGCCCCGAGGCGGACACGTACCCCGGGGAGGCCTCGCTCGGGAACTCGGTGTTCTCCGGGGAGGTGCCGGAGGGATGGGGGCCGCGGCCCGGTGAGCGGGGTCTCCCGTCCGGGGTGCCGCGGGCCCGCGGCGGACGCTCGCCACGGCGTCCCGCACTGCTCGGGGCGGCGCTCGCCGTGGTCGCGTCCTCGGTCGCCGTGTACGCCACGCGGGGCGGCTCCGGTGACGAGGGCGCCGTCGTCCCGCGGACCGCACCCACCGTGTCCCGCCCGGCGGCGGTGATGCCGGGCGGAGAGGCGGCCCGCACCCCCTTCCCCGCCCCGTCGGCCCCGTCCGCCTCGCCGGCGCCGTCGGCCCCGGGCGCCATGTCCGCCCCGCCCTCCCGTCCGCCGGGCGACGCGGCCGGGGGCTTCGTGCGGCAGCGGGCGCCCGAGGGTTTCTCCGTCGACCTGCCCACGGGTTGGCGGCGGGTGTCCGAGGACCGGCGCGTCGACGGCTCGTACCGCGTGACCTTCGGCACGAGCGGCGACCCGCGCACCCTGGTGGTCACGCACAGCCTGCGGCTCGACGCGGACCCGGCGGCGAACTGGGCCGCCCTGGAGCCCGCCCTGCGCCGCTCGTACGTCGGCTACCGGCGGCTCGGCCCGGTCACGGCGGTGACCTACCGGGGGCGCCCGGGCGCCGACATCCGGTGGCTGGCGATCGACGGCGGCACCCGCACCCTCACCTTCGGCCGCGGTTTCCTCCTCGACGAGCCCGACGCCTCCGACGGCGTCGACGGCCACTCCGGCTACTCGCTGCGCTGGACGACGCCGCGCACGGCGTACGACGACTCCGTCAACAGGCGGACGCTGGACCGGATTCTGCGCACCTTCCGCTTCCCCGACGGCTGAGGGACGAGTGAGGACACCGCGCGCACCGAATCACTCGTCTGGTTGAGCATCTCCGGCCCATCGCGGGTACTAGGGGTCTCTACCGCCTTTCGTCGCTGGAGCGCTTCATGATCTCGTCGGTGCACAAGACTCTGGTCATGGAACTCATGTCGGGCTTGTCCGGCCGGTTCCCGGTGTTGACCCATCTGGAGTACGACGCCACGGACCCCTTCGCCGTGACCGCCTCGTTCAGCCACGAGGGCCGGCTGCTGGCCCAGTGGAGACTCGACCGGCGGATGCTGGCCGAGGGACTGCTCGGGCCGGTGGGTGAGGGGGACGTCCGGCTGTGTCCGCAGTCCACCGGGGTGTGGCACGAGTTGCGTCTGGAACTCTTCGGCGACGCGCATCCCGACGGGGGGCGGCACCACGCGGTGATCCTCGCCTGGGCACCGGCCGTGGCCTCGTTCCTGGAGGAGACGTACGAGGTGGTCGCGCCGGGCAGCGAGACGGTGAGCGTCGACGACTTCCTCTCCGAGGTCATCGGCAACGCCTGAGGACCCGACGCCAGGTCAATCGCCGTGCGGGTTCTGCCCGTTGTCACGAAGGTGTGACGAACATTCGTGCGTCAAAGGTGGAGAGCGGGGTAGGCGGAGCGGTACACCCTTCCGTGGGGGGCTTTGCGGCCCCGTTGTCAGTGCCGTCCGCCAGAATGGTGATCATGCTCCGAGTCGTCCGTGACCCACGTCCACCGATCAGCCCACGCGACACCGACGTACTGCGTCTGATCGCGACGCAGCGCGCCCCCGTCATGCTCACCGTGTACGCGGACGGGCGGCGACGGTACGGGTACTGGCGTGCCGTCACGGACGCCGCGGGGCGGGGCGGCTGTCAGGTGGCGCTGCCGACGGAGGAGTGCGAGGAACTGCTCGCGGCGGGGCGGATAGCCCTGGGCGAGCCTGTGACGGACCGGGCGCGGACGGTGTACCCAGTGCGGGCGGTGGAGCGCCCCCGGCGGTACGCCGCGCCCGCGACCCCGGCGGTACCGGTTGCCCCGAGGGTTCCCTCGGTGGCCGCGGTGACGACGCGCCGCACCGCGCTGACGGCCTGACAGCGCTGCCGAATCCCGACACGCCCCCCGGCCGGGAGCCGGCGAGAACGCACGGCTCCCGACGCCCCGCAGGAACGCGGGAGGGGTTCCCGACGCCCCGCTCCGCGGGGACGCGGGGAACCGCACGCGTACTACCAGCGGCCCTCGACCTGCGCCTTGATGCGCCGGTCGTAGAGATCGCCGATCGCCCGCAGCGTCTCCTCGGACAGCTCCGGGAGGTGGCCGGCCGCCGCGTTGGCCCGGGCCTGGTCCGCCGAGCGGGCGCCGGGGATGACCGTCGTCACGCCGGGCTGCTGGATGATCCACGCCAGCGCCGTCTGCGCCGGGGTGAATCCCTCGGGGGCCAGCGCCGCGAACTCCGCCGCCGCCTCCACGCCCGTGCCGAAGTCGACGCCGGCGAACGTCTCACCCTGGTCGAAGGCCTCGCCGTGCCGGTTGAACGTCCGGTGGTCGTTCTCGCCGAAGACCGTGTCCTTCGTGTACCGGCCCGACAGCAGCCCGGAGGCGAGCGGCACCCGGGCGATGATGCCGACGCCGGCCTCCCGGGCCGCGGGCAGCACCTCCCGCAGCGGCTTCATGCGGAACGGGTTGAGAATGATCTGCACGCTCGCCACGTTCGGCCGGGCGATCGCCGTCAGTGCCTCCGCGCAGGTCTCGACGCTCACGCCGTACGAGGCGATCCGGCCCTCGTCGACCAGGGTGTCCAGCGCGTCGAACACCTCGTCGGAGGAGTAGACGGGCGTCGGCGGGCAGTGGAGCTGCACCAGGTCGACGCGGTCGACACCGAGGTTGCGGCGGGAACGGTCGTTCCAGGCGCGGAAGTTGTCGAGTACGTAGTTCTCGGGGATCTGGTCCACCCGGCGGCCCATCTTGGTGGCCACCGTCACGTGCAGATCGGGCCGCCCCAGCAGGAACGCCGCGATCGTCTGTTCACTGCGGCCGTCGCCGTAGACGTCGGCGGTGTCGAAGAAGGTCACGCCGGACTCGGCGGCGGCCTCCAGCACTTCGTGGGCGTCCTTCTCGTCGACGTCCCCCCAGTCGGCGCCCAGCTGCCACGTGCCCAGCCCGACGACCGACGCGTGCTGACCCGACCTGCGGAATTCGCGCTCATCCATGGTGCCAGTCTCGCACCGCCCTCCGGGGCGCCGTCGCACCGCCCTGCCGGACGGACGATGCCGCCCGCCGGTTCACCCGGCGGACGGCGTGCGCGGCGTCCCGTCGTTCACACCCTGCGCCAGCGGGCCATGGCGAAGGAGAAGAGACCGAACAGGACGAAGCCCGCGGCCACGCACACCAGGAGCCACGGCCCGGCCGGAGTGTGGGCGAACGAGCGCAGGGTGTCGTCGAGCCCCTTCGCCTTGTCCGGCTCGTAGGCGACGGCAGCCCGTACGGCGAAGACGCCGGCGGCCGCGAAGACGAGCCCGCGGGCCGCTCCGCCGCCGACGCCGGTGACGTCCACCGCCCGCCGCGTCCGCCGGGACATCTGCCCGAGCTTCAGCTTGTCGTGATACTTGCGCATCACCGCGCGGACGCCGATCCAGACCCCGGCGGCGGCGATGCCGACCCCGGCCAGGCCCACGATCCACTGGCCCCCCGGCATCCGCAGCACCTCGGCCGTCATGTCCTTGGACTGCTTGTCGCCGGAACCACCGCCGCGGCCACCGCGGGAGCCGGCCGCGAAGAGCAGCACCGAGGAGGCGACGAAACCGTAGAAGACGGCACGGCCGGCGGAGGCGAGGCGCTTGCGCGCCTTGCGGCCGTCCGGGCCGGGCGCGCCGAGGACCGCCTCGGACAGGCGCCACAGGGCCATGCCGACAAGACCGACGGCCAGCGCCCACAGGACGACCGAGCCGAAGGGTTTCTCCGCTATCTCGGCGAGCGCCCCGCCCCGGTCGGCCTGGCGGTGGCCGTCGCCGAAGGCGATCTGCAGGGCCAGTACGCCGACGAGCAGATAGATCACTCCGCGTGCGCCCAGTCCGGCCCGTGCCGCGCCCTCCGTCGCCGCACCGGTCGCCTCACGACCGGTGCGGGGCCCTCCCCGACCGGTCAACGTGCTGACATCCATCTCGACCTCCCGAGGTCCGCATGCCCCGGGTTCGGTGTACGACACCGGGGATCCGCGGACCCCCGGGCACACCGGCGGCCGACGACGGTGGGAGTGGCCTCAGGCCGCCCGGTTGCGCAGGCACAGTTCCAGTTCGACCTCCTGGTCCCCGGAGACGCGGCCCACCTCCTCGACCGCGAAGGTCTCCGCCAGGGCTTCCCGCAAGCGGGAGACCGCCTGCGGTTCGCCCTGGACCTCGGCCTTCACGGAACCCGACAGCGGAGGCGTGCGGGGGGCGTCGGGAGCGCCGGCCGGGGCCGACGTGTCGAACGTCCCGGTCCACACGGTGGGCCGGGAGCCCTCCGTGTCGTGCGGCGGGGTGTCGTCAGCACCGCGGTCGGAATCGAAGTGCCGGCACAGCTCGGTGAACAGATGTCCGGCGTCCGTGGCCGAGCAGTCACTGAGGACCACCTGGACGTGCGGAGCGGACTGGGCGGGGGCGTTCACTGGTCGTTCGTCTCCCTCGTGCG
Organism: Streptomyces sp. B3I8; assembly: GCF_030816915.1. Classification (NCBI taxonomy): domain Bacteria; kingdom Bacillati; phylum Actinomycetota; class Actinomycetes; order Kitasatosporales; family Streptomycetaceae; genus Streptomyces; species Streptomyces sp. B3I8. The sequence goes on from NZ_JAUSYN010000002.1 coordinate 466,879, forward strand.
TACTGGATGCCCCGGCTGCTGTCGGGGCGGGCGTGCGGGCGCGGGTGCCCGGTCCGGGCGGCGGGGTGCTACTCGGTGACGGAGGCGAACCCGTCGGCCCTCACGTGCGGCATGACCCGGCCGGCCACCCGGTAGCGGCCGTTGGGAACGCACCGTGCGCGCGTGATGTGCACGGTGAGCGGCCCCGCCCACTCGTAGCCGTTGAGTGCGCCGTGGCGTGCCAGCCGGTCGGTGAGCAGCATGCCCACCCGGTCGCCGACACCGGCGAGTTCCTCGTGGACCCCGGGGTCCAGTTCGACGGCGTAGGCGTTGGGCGCCAGGACGCGGTCCCTGCCGCACCGGACCACTTGACGGTCGCACTCGCGGCGCAGGGCGTCGAGCAGTTCGACGGGTTCCTTGGGGAAGACGTGTCCCAGCAGCCTGCGCTGGAACCGTTCCAGGGCCCTCTCCCAGCCGGTCGGCCCGGCCGTCCCGGCGGGTGGTGCGGTCGTCCCGGTGGCCGGGGCCGCCGTGCGGTCCCTGGCCTCCTCGGCCTCGTCGCCCTCCGTGCCGCGTCGTCGCGGAAGTGCGCTCACCGCTCGCACCCCGCCCTACCGCTCGGCCTCGAAGTCCTCGGGACGCACGTCGGCGTCCTCCAGGGCTTCGCGCATGGTGCGCCCCTCGGCCGCCTCCTGCTCCTGCCGGCGCGCGCCGTGCTCCCCCCGCTCCAGCACCTCGTCGGTGGTGTCGGTCTTCGGCCGGTTCTCCTCGGGGACCGTCATGGCCTACAGCTCCTCGTATGCGTATGTCCTCGTACGTTGTCCTCGTACGTTTCCTCGTACGTTTTTCTGCCTCGCTGCGGCGGGTTCCCTGATGACGGCGTTCGACGCCTCGCGCGTGCCGTCGGCCGGTCGCTCACCCTGTCCGGTATGTGGACGGTAAGTGGACGCAAGCTCCCTGGTCAGGACCTGCGGTGGACTATGTTGAGGGCCCGTGGGACGGGAACCCGTGGGACGTGAAGGAGGCGCACCGGTGCCATCGCCGCAGCAGGCTCGCGCTCAGGCATCCGCGATCACTGCGGGCAGCCCGGCACCGGCCGAGGACGCCTCCCCGACCTCGCGGCTGCGGGAACTGTTCGAGGGGCCGGGGCTGTCGCCGGCGCACCGGCGGATCGCGCAGTACCTGATCGAGCACCTCACGGAGGCGGCCTTCCTGTCCATCACCGATCTCGCCGAGCGGGTCGGGGTGAGCCAGCCCTCGGTGACCCGGTTCGCGGGGGCGGTCGGCTTCAGCGGGTATCCGGCGCTGCGCGAGCGGCTGCAGTCCCTCGCGCTCGGTTCCCTCGGCAACGGCACCCCGAGCGCCCCCGCCGAACAGCGTGGCAACGAACTCCAGGCGGCGGTCGACGCCGAGATCGAGAACCTGGAGAACCTGCGCCGGGACCTCACGGACCCCGGCCGGGTGATCGAGGTCGGCCGGGCGCTGTCGCGGTCGGCCCCGCTGACCGTGCTGGGCCTGCGGATCTCCGTGTCGCTCGCGGAGTACTTCGCCTACGCCGCCCGGCGCATCCACCCCGACGTCCGGCTGGTGACCCGGGGCGGCAGCGTCGCCTACGACGCCCTGCTGCAGTCGCGGGAGGCGGGCGGCACCTGGCTGCTGGCCTTCTCGCTGCCCCGGCACGCGCGGGAGACGCTCACCGCGCTGCGGGTCGCGCGCGGCGCGGGGCTGCGGGTGGCGCTGGTGACCGACCTGGCGCTCGGGCCGCTGGCCGAGGAGGCCGAGGAGGTCTTCGCCACCGGCACCGGCTCACGACTGGTGTTCGACTCCTACGCCGCGCCGGGGATGGTGGCGGCGGCGCTGCTGCAGGCGATGACGGACGCCGATCCCGAACGGACACAGGCCCGTCTGGAGGAGTACGAGCGGATCGCGGAGGAGCACCACTTCTTCCTGCGGGACTGAGGACCGCCGCGCCGACGCTCCCCCACGGCTCCGATCGTCCGAGCACTGGGCGCCGGGTATCCGACGCGGTGAATTTTTTCATGTTCTTGCATAACCGTCGGTATATATAAATACTCCTCCCCATGGCCCTGACGACCTACTCGCCGATCAGCACCGACTGGCCGTGCCAGGTGAAGACCCCGGGCAGCTACGACTGGGAGCGCTCGGCGGTCAAGTGGCTGCGGGAGCTGGTCCCCGCCCGCTACGGCAGCTACCCCGCGCTGCTCCGGCATCCGGTGCTGCTGGCCCGCCATGCGCAGATCCAGGTGCGGCACGAGATACGGGTGGCGCGCACCGCACTGCAGACCGCCCGGGCGGAGCTGCCGGCGCTGGGCCTGCCGGAATCGGTGATCGAACACACGATCAAGCTGTACGCCGCCGAGGTACTGCAGCTGCAGCACATCGCCCGCAGCGTCCGCGCGGTCAGTCTGGCCCTCGCCGACGCCGCCGGCGGTTCCCGCTGATCCGTCGCCGCTCGCCCGCCGTCCGTCGGCCCCGGTGCCGGCACCGACGTCGGCAGTGATCCGCTGCGCGGAGAACCCGAGCGCAGGGCCGTGATCGGACCGTCCCGGGTGTGACATGCTCGTCTGGTGACGAGCGAGTCCGCGCACCCCGAGCAGGCGAGCGCCGAACCCGGTGTGGTCGCCCTGGCCGGAGCGGTGGCCGTGCAGCGGGCCGAACTGGAACGGCTGCGCGCCACCACGGCCGCGGCTGCCGTTCTCGAGCGTGCCAAGGGCGCGGTGATGGCCCTCACCGGGTGTTCCGCGGAGGCCGCCCACGCGGAACTGCTCCGCCGCGCCGCGGCCGCCGGCCGCACGCTCGCCGACGAGTGCCGGATCACGCTCGGTGGCACGACCGGCGGCGGGCCCGTTCCCGCGCAGGCCGCGCCCTGCCCGCTCCCGGAACCGGCCGCGCCCGGCAGGGCCACGCACTTCCCCCTCTCATCCGCCGAAGGCGCCCCGGGCGCCGACGGGACCGGCACCCCGGCCGCGACCGCGGACGCCGAGCCCTTTGTCGGCACCGGCTCCGACGGCACCACCGACCCGGCCGCCGCCGCCGTCCTCGCGCGCATCGCCGATTCCCTGGCCGAGGTGTCCGGCCCGGAGGAGCTGGCCCACCGCCTGCGGGAACACCTGTCCGACGCCGTGGCGGCGGACGGCGTGCTGCTGTACGCCGGGCTGCCCGCGGGCGGGCTGCGGCTGGCCGGGCACGCGGGCGTCGCCGACCCCGTCGTCGCCCAGTGGCGGCACGTGCCACCACTCAGCGGCATCGCGGCCCTGGAAGCGATACACGCGCGGCGGCCCTACTGGCTGGACGGCTCCGAGGAGGAGAAGGCCTGGTCGCTGATCGGCACCCCGGAACACTGGCCCACCCGGGCCTGGCTGCCGGTGCTCACCGAGGGCGGGGCCACCGCCTCCCTGGGAATACTGCGGACCACGCCGTCCGCGTTCACGCCCGCCGCGAAGGCACTGCTGCGGGCGACGGCCCTGCTCTGCGCCGACCGGCTGCGCGACCTCCTCACCGTGCCGGACCACGCGGACGACCGGGTGCGGGACACCGTGCAGACGGTGTTCGACGCGCTGCCCGGCCCGGCCGTCCTCCTCCTCCCCCTGTACTCGGCCCCGGGCCGGGTGGAGGACTTCCGTATCGACGCGGCGGCCCCGCGCTCCGTCGACGTCGCCGGGCGTCGCGGGCGGGCCCTGATCGGGCTGCGGCTCCTGGAGTGCTACCCCGGCCTCGCCGACCGGCCGCTGTGGGAGGGGTACCTCCGGACGCTCGCCACCGGGGAGCCGTACGACAGCGAGCCCTTCGTGTACCGGGAGGTCGTGGAAGGCGTCCCGCGGAACTCGAGGTTCTCGGTGCGGGCCGTCCGGTTCGGCGCGGCGCTCGTGGTCACCTGGATCCGGCACGACTCCCCGGACCGTGAGGAGCAGCGCCTGGCGGAACTGCAGCGGCTGGGCAACCTCGGCTGGGCCGACTGGGACCTGGTCGGCGGGCGGGCCACCTGGTCCCCCCAGGTGTACGCCATCCTCGCCCGCGATCCGGCCCGCGGCCCCCTCTCGCTCACCGACCTCCCGGAGCACATCGCGCCCGACGACGCGCCCGCCCTGCGGCGCGGGGTGGACGAGCTGCTGACGAAGGGCCGTCCGCTCGACATCCCGTTCCGCGTCCGGACGGTCCGGGGCATGCGGCACCTGCGGCTCGTCGTCGAGCCGGTGACCGGCGCCGACGGCGTGCCGCTGGAGGCCCACGGCTTCCTGCAGGACCACACCGCGCAGCGCAGTGCCGAACTCGCCCTGGTGGAGAGCGAGCGCGCGATGCTGACCCAGCACGGCGCGCTGCTGGCCGAGCGCACGCTCGCCGACCGGCTGCAGCACACGCTGCTGCCGCTGCCGCGGCGCCCACTGGCCCTCGCCGGGCTGCGGGTCGACGTGGCCTACCGGCCGGCCCAGTCCGGCATCCATGTCGGCGGCGACTGGTTCAGCGCCATCGAGCTGCCCGACGGTTCCGCCCTGTTCGTGGTCGGCGACGTCGCCGGGCACGGCATAGACGCGGTCGCCACCATGGCCCAGCTCCGGTTCACCGCCAAGGGCATGATCATCACCGGTTCGACACTGACCGGCGCGCTGGTCCGGCTCAACGCGCTGCTGCTGCACACCCACGACGCCAAGACCACGGCGACGCTGGTGCTGGCGCGCTACGAGCCCGGCCGGCACCGGCTGGTCTGGGCGCAGGCGGGCCATCCGCCGCCGCTGCTGCTGCGCCGGGGCGAGGCCGGATATCTCGACCGGCCGGCGGGCGTGCTGCTCGGGGCGCGGCACGATCCGTCCTTCGCCGAGGCCGAGTTCCACCTGGAGCCCGGCGACCATCTGCTGTTCTACACCGACGGCCTGGTCGAACGGCCCATGGAGGGGCTGGACGTCGGCTTCGGCCGGCTCGCCCGGGCGGCCGCCGCCCTGCACGCGGAGGGTCCGGGCCCGCTGCGGCCGCTGCTGGACACGATGCTCGAAGGTGAACTGCGCGACGACGTCTGCGTGCTCGACATCCACCTGCCGGCAGACGTCGGCTGACCCTTCCGGGCCGTTCCCGGCCCCCGGCTCCCGACCCTTACGGGCCCTTCCTGTCCGTCCGGGGCGGTAACCGGCGCCCGGCGGGGAAAGTGCGGGGAGAGCGGGCCGTACGGACGGCCGCGGAACCGTCGGGAACGCGAGAGCACCGGGAAGTGGCATGGATACCAGCACCTGGACGCTGATCATCGTGGTCGCGCTCGTCTGCGCGGCCGTTCTCGGTGCCGCCGTCGCACTGCTGCTGCGGCTGGTGCGGACCCGTCGCGAGCTGCGGCGGGCGGGGCTGCCGACGGGGCCGCGGTGGGTGTTCTGGGGTGCCGTGCTCTATCTGGTCCTGCCGACCGATCTGCTGCCGGACCCGGTCTACCTGGACGACATCGGCGTACTGCTGCTGGCCCTGCGCTCGATGGGCGCACCGCTGCGGGCGGCGCGGCTCACCGGACGGCTCTCCCCTCGGGAGAAGGAACCGACGACCGCGGAGCGGATCGTTCCGCCGGACGCCGGGGCGTGACCGGGCGCGGCGGCCACCTCGCCGGAACGGGGCACCGTACTGCCTGACGGACGACGGACGCGTCCCGCGCCCCTCCCGCCCGCCGCTCAGAACGCGTAGCGGATGTCCAACCAGGGCGCGTGGCGGGCGACGAGTGAGCGCAGGGTGTCCACCGCCTCCCGCTTCACGCCGTTGCGGTACCGCACGTTGGTGTCGCCGTTCTGGGAGCGCTTGGGCTGCTGGATCCCGGGGGTCCACAGCAGTTCCTCGGCGCGCGGGTGCCAGCCGAGGTTGACCTCGTGCAGGGGCGCGTTGTGGGTGAGCATGATGACCTCGGCGCGGGCCTGCGCCTTGACCCGGGCCGGCAGGACGTCGTCCATGTGCGTCAGCAGTTCCGCCCAGGCCTGCCGCCAGCCGGGCCGGATCACCACGGGCGAGAGGTTGAAGTGGACCTCGTACCCGGCGTCGAGGAAGTCGCCGGCGGCGGCGATCCGCCGGGCGACCGGGCTGGTGCGCACGTCGAGCACCCGGGAGTCGTCCGGCGGCATCACCGAGAAGCGGATCCGGGTCCGCCCGCGCGGGTCCAGCGCCAGCAGGTCGGGGTTGACGAACTTGGTGGCGAAGGACGCCTTGGCGGTGGGCCAGCGGCGGAAGGCACGCACCAGGTCGGCGGTGTTGTCGCAGACGAGGGCGTCGACCGAGCAGTCGCCGTTCTCCCCGATGTCGTACACCCACGCCTCGGGGTCGCACTGGTTCGGCTCCGTCTTGCGTCCCTGCGCGGCGATGTGGCGGCCGAGGTGGGCGATGGTCCGCTCGATGTCGGTGAAGACGGTGATGGGGTTGGCGTAGCCCTTGCGGCGCGGCACGTAGCAGTAGGCGCAGGACATGGCGCAGCCGTTGGACGGGCCGGGGGCGATCCAGTCGGCCGAGCGGCCGTTGGGCCGCGTCACCGGCTTCCGGCGGACGCCGAGGACGAGTGTCTCGCGCTTGACGCGCACCCACCGTTCGACGTTGCCCTCGTTGCCGTGCAGGTGCGGGATGCGCCAGTGCGAGTCGACCTCCGTCACCCGGGCGTCGGGGAAGCGGGCCAGGATCTGCCGGCCGCGCGGGGAGGCGGCCGCGGCGGGCTCGGCGTGGATCTCCCGGACGGCGAGCATGCGCCGGGCCTCTGGCGAGTCACGGAAGGGGGCGCCGCCCGCCGGGGTCTCCGAGGCCGCCGGGGGCCCCGGAAGCTCGTCGAGGCCGAACAGCGCGTCGGGGTCCCCGGCGGACGGCCGGGGTACGGGGGTACTCATCGTCACGCTCCGGGACCGGCTGGGGGGTGCGGCAGAGGCAGTGAAATCGACATGTCGACTTCACTGCCTCCAGGGTACGAGGCCCCGTCCCCCGTACGGCTTCCTGCCCCTACGCTTCCCCCATGAAGCAGACGGAGATCATCCTGCGGGCCATCGGCGTCCTGACCGAGACGAACGCCCTGACACGCCGGATCGCCCAGGACCAGGACGCGGAGCTGGACCCGGCGGAGAGCCAGCTCGGCTCGCTGGTGACGGAGGTCTTCCCGACGGTGGAGGTCCCCGCGGACGCGGGGCCCACGGAGGCCGGGCAGGCGGTCGCGGACGCGTACCTGCCGGCGGCCATCTCCTTGGTCGGGGCGTTCGCCTTCCTGTTCTCCGAACTGGCGGACGTCCACGACGCGGGCCGGACGGACGTCACGACGGCGTCGCTGCTGCAGGACCTGGCGCTGCGGCTGTCCCGCGCCACGGACGAGTCCTAGGGGCGACTCGGCCGGGGCCCGTATTACTGGGCCTTTCGGGTGGTTTTCCGGCGCCGGGGCATCCATTGGGAGCAATGGGACCCCGGCGCCCACGGAACGCGCAGGAAGATGCGGAGGTGGCGTCCGGGGCCCCGTCCCGGTGCGCCTGCGCAGGTCTCCTGGCGTCCCACGAGAGCAAGCAGCCGATGACACACACCGCAGAAGCCGGGCAGGGCACAACCGTCCCGGGCGAGTCCGCCGCTCCCCGTCCGCGTCCCGGCGCCGTGGTGGTGAAGTGGCTGACGACGACCGATCACAAGACCATCGGTTCCCTCTACCTGATCTCCTCGTTCGTCTTCTTCCTGCTCGGCGGAGTGATGGCGCTGTTCATCCGCGTCGAACTGGCGCGCCCCGGGCTTCAGTTCCTCTCCAACGAGCAGTACAACCAGGCGTTCACGATGCACGGCACCGTGATGCTGCTGATGTTCGCGACCCCGCTGTTCGCCGGGTTCACCAACTGGATCATGCCGCTGCAGATCGGCGCGCCCGACGTGGCGTTCCCCCGGCTGAACATGTTGGCCTACTGGTTCTACCTGTTCGGTTCGCTCATCGCGGTCGGCGGCTTCTTCACCCCCGACGGGGCCGCCTCGTTCGGCTGGTTCGCCTACAGCCCGCTGAACGACATGGTCCACTCGCCCGGCGTCGGCCACGACATGTGGATCATGGGGCTCGGTCTGTCGGGCTTCGGCACCATCCTCGGCGCGGTCAACTTCATCACCACGATCACCTGCCTGCGGGCCCCCGGCATGACGATGTTCCGGCTGCCCATCTTCACCTGGAACGTGCTGCTGACGAGTGTGCTGGTGCTCCTCGCCTTCCCTGTGCTGGCCGCCGCGCTGCTCACCCTGGAGGCCGACCGCCGGTTCGGCGCGCACGTCTTCGAGGGCGCCAACGGAGGGCCCCTGCTGTGGCAGCACCTGTTCTGGTTCTTCGGGCATCCGGAGGTGTACATCATCGCGCTGCCGTTCTTCGGCATCGTGACGGAGGTGATCCCGGTGTTCGCCCGCAAACCGATCTTCGGTTACATGGGCCTGGTGGGCGCCACCATCTCGATCACCGGACTGTCGGTCAGCGTGTGGGCGCACCACATGTTCGTCACCGGCGGGGTGCTCCTGCCGTTCTTCTCGTTCATGAGCTTCCTGATCGCGGTGCCGACCGGGGTGAAGTTCTTCAACTGGCTCGGCACGATGTGGAAGGGCTCCCTGACCTTCGAGACACCGATGCTGTGGGTGACGGGCTTCCTCGTCACCTTCCTCTTCGGCGGCCTGACCGGGGTCCTCCTCGCCTCTCCCCCGCTGGACTTCGAGGTGTCGGACTCCTACTTCGTCGTCGCGCACTTCCATTACGTCGTCTTCGGCACCGTCGTCTTCGCGATGTTCGCCGGATTCCACTTCTGGTGGCCCAAGTTCACCGGCAAGATGCTCGACGAGCGGCTGGGGAAGATGTCGTTCTGGATGCTGTTCGTGGGCTTCCACACCACGTTCCTGATCCAGCACTGGCTGGGCGTGGAGGGCATGCCGCGCCGGTACGCCGACTACCTCGCGGCCGACGGCTTCACCTGGCTCAACACCATCTCCACCATCGGTTCGTTCCTGCTCGGCGCGTCGATGCTGCCGTTCCTCTACAACGTCTGGCGCACGGCCCAGTACGGCAGGCCGGTGGGCGTGCCCGACCCGTGGGGGTTCGGTCGTTCGCTGGAGTGGGCGACCTCCTGCCCGCCGCCGCGGCACAACTTCGAATGTCTGCCGCTGATCCGCTCCGAGTCCCCCGCCTTCGACCTGCACCACCGCGACATCGCCGCGCAGGAGATCGAGCCCGAGACCGGCCGCCCCCGTGTCTGAGCGGAGCACGGAGGGGGACACGAGGCCGGGCCCGGCGCGCGACGACGGGCCCGGCCTCGTCAACCAGGTCGAGGGGTATCTGCTGTGGCAGGCGCGGGTGGCCGAGGCGGAGGACCGCGCCCGCGCCTTCGTCGCCCCCCTGGACTGGCTGACCGAGGGGCAGCGGGCCGAGATCGAGGACCGGTACACCGGCGACTGCCTGACCCGGGCCCGGGACGATCTGCGGCGCATCGCCCAGCGCATCACCGTCATCCGCCAGGAGTACGAGGAGCGTTACCGTCTGCTGCGCGTGCGGTGCGTCACCGCGGCGGTCTCGTTCACGGCCCTGGCCCTGGCCGCCGCCGCCGTACTGCGGTGCCTGCCTTGAGGGCGTACGACGCCGGCGCCGGACGGACAGGGCCGGCCCCGATGCGGATGGTGGGCCGGCCCCGTTCGCCGGGATCATTGTGAGCCCGGCACACGGGTCCGGGGCAAGAGGTGTGCCACGACGTTCCCGTCACCGGTTCCTTCTGCGAACCCCGCCTGAGCATCGACTGACTCGTACCGTTCGCCAACAGGCGGCCCAGTGAGGCGAATCATCCTTCCGCTCGTTGATGCACTCACGCGGGCCCCAACTCTGGTTAATCCGTTGAGTGATTGAGCTGCTACCTTCCGTCTATGTTCTCTGTGGACAGGCGAGCCGCCGAGAGCCTTCGGGTCGAGGTGACTGACACGCTGGCCTACTGGACGGTTCTTGCCGGGCCCACCTTGACGGTTGTCGAGGCCCACCAGGGCCCCTCCACCACCCAGGTCTACTACCGGCCCTCACACCCCAGGCGAGTGGAAGCGGTGCGCGCCATCGCCGCCAAGTTTCAGTTCGACCTCACCGGCGGCCGGATCCGCGCCCACGCCCCCGACGACGATATGGCCGACCGGATCCGCGCGGGCGTCGGCTCGGTACCCGTCCCCGCGGGACGCTGCCACGAGATGAACAACGTCCGCGTCGACGGGCACGGCTGCCCGATCTACAACCGTTGCTTCTCCTGCACCTTCTACACCACCGACTTCACCCACCTGCCCGAGCTACGCCAACTGCGCGCCGGGAAGGCGGAGCAGCTCGCCGCGCTGGAGAGCGCCTGCGGCAGCGTGCTCACCGCAGGGCCCTTGAGCGCGGCGAACCTGGAGCCGCTGCGCCGGGAGATCCAGCAGATCGACGAACTCGTGGGCAAATGCGAGGCCGACATCGGCTCCCTGACTCACGAGGAACGGGCCACGGTGGAGTCCTGGCTCCACACCAGGGACCGGTTCCTCGCCGTCATCCCAGTAGCGGCGGTTCTGGCCGGACGGCAGCGTCTGGACGAGCCATCCGTCGACCCGATCCTCACCGAATCGACGACGGGATGACGCGCCTGGCCGCCCCGCGCACGCAGCCAGGTCGGGCGCCGATCCCCGCCAGCCGGGTCGAGGTCCTCGATGCCGGCAGGGCGGCCGCGGTTCGACGGCGCCGTGCCGACAGCGAACAGTGCCGACAGCGGGTCCTTAACGTGCTGGCCGCGATGCGCAAGAGCCGCCAGGCCCTCTCCGACGCGGAGATCACCCAGCGGGCCGCCGTCAACCCGCAGTACCTTCAGCGTCACCGGGACCTCAAAGCGGAAGCCGAGGCCGTCCGCGCCCACCTCGCCCAAGACGGGCCGCGGGCGGCGGCAGCAGCGACCGCCCGCAAGGAGGCGGCCCTCGAAATCGAGAACCGCATGCTCCTTGAACAGAACGCCGCCCTGCAACTGACCCTTCGCGACGTCCAGAACGAGCTGCGCACGCTACGCGCCCACGAACTGGGCGCCCCGCCTCCGCGACGGCCTGGAAGTCCGCCCGCTGCGCGACAGGGAGATTCAGGAACTGCGCGAGCAACGAGACGCAGCACTCGCGGCCCGTCGCCAAGCAGAGACCGCCCCGCAGGCACTCCGCAACGTCAACCAGCGGCTGATGGTCGAGAACAGCCGGCTGATCACCACAGATGGTTCGGAACCAACGCGGGCAGCCGCCGTCCCCCGCAAACCGCCCGGCCCTTGAGAAGCCGGTCTTCACATCGCGGGGATCTTCCTCTGGTCTGCCTGCTGATCCGAACGAGACCCTAGGGGCATGGGGTGACCACTGGGCGCGCCAGTTGATCAGCTTTGTCGTGCCGACCTACCGGTCACATGCCTGCCAAGCGCTGTCGGAGATCGTCTACATACGCGTCCGCCACTTCAACGGGTCCCTGCCAGGGGGGCCTTGATCGTAGATTCCCAGCCTCTCGGTGGGGACGGCTTCGCCTGGAAGCTCCACTGTTTGAAAGGTCCAGAACTGGTTCTCGCCGGCGCGGTCTGCCAGGCCGACCCGGTGCTTGTGACCGTCCCAGAGCACGGTGACGAATTTGTCGCTGCGTGGTGCCGGCCAGATCCTTCCGTCGCCGGCCTCCCATTGGGTCTGACCCTTCTGGCCCCAGCCGATCAGGCCCAGGTCGTCCGGACCGTACGTGATGGTGCTCTCGTTCCTGGGCCCGGCGTGGAGGGTGTACGCGGAGCGGATGTCCCTGTTGGCGTTGACCAGACACCAGGCTTCATCGAACGAGCGTCTCTCCCTGTCGTCGAAGAACCAGACCTCACCCCTCGTGTTCTTCACGGGGCCGACGGCCAGGTGCTGGTCATTCGTGTGGCTGTAGGAGCCTCCTCCTGCCATGTGACTGGCATCCACGTAGGTGGTGCCCCCGGACGCGGCGGACAGGCACACCCCGGTCTGCCTGTTGATGATGCGGAAGAACTTAGCTGTCGGAAATCCGTACCCCATGCCACTCCTAGTGATTATCTAGTAGCTCTAAGTAACTGTTGGATGGTAGCAAGCATCCTCGCCGCTGCGCTCCGCATCCAGGCGGAGCGGTAGGCCCCGCGAGGCGGGGGGTCATCATGAGCCGGAGTAACCTGGCCACCGGTCCGGCTCCGCGCCCGAGCCTGCGCGAGTACGGCGACGTCGCCGGCCCGCACACCCAGCTCACCTTCGCCGGCGCCCTGGCACACCAGCTCACCACCCCGGCCGGAGTCCTCGGCTTCACCCCCCACAAGCAGTGCGGTCCCACGATGCGGCAAGTCACTCGCCGCCGTGCTGACCGCACGCGGCCCCCGGTGTCCGGCTCTCGGTCGGCATGACCATCACCGAACAGATCCACCAGGCGGTGCTACAGGGCGCCGCCTCGGCTCTGCGCGGTGGGCGTGATGAGAGGTCGGGCCTGGGGGGAATACCGTCCGGCAGTGCGATGCCAATCGCAATTTCCGCGGATCATGGTGCGCATCACGTCTGTGTACGCGTGGACAGCGGTGCGTTCGGATGCCGTGAGGTCCAGGCTGCTACACAGGGCCGGGATCTGGCGGTCGTGGTGGAGGAAGCGCTGTACGGCGGTGTCCGCCTCTTGGATGATCTGGGTGATGGCCTGCGTTCTTGGGAGGTTCTGCTCGCGCATGCGGCCAGCCCATCAGGTCGTAGGTGAGATGGAGGTCTTCGGCCCCGATGTCGGGGTAGAAGTAGGCGGCGAGGTCCGCCACGTGCGAGGACAGGTACCGTCCGGCCGCCTCGTCGCCGGTTACCGCTCCCCGGTTGCGGGCCCAGTCCAGGTTGCACTCACGTGCCGCCGCCAGGTGCGGGTTCACCCGGACCGGGAAGGGCACCGAGAATTCCATATCTCGCGGCATGGTTCCTCGCAATGGGGCTGTCCGGCATTTCCGGCTCGGATACGCCGTGGTTGTAAAAGGTCTTCAATCCCGCTCGGAAAGTCCGATGAGATGCGCCGGTCGGTGCTGTGGTGGCGGGGACCGACCTCACGGGATGGCAGCACCCTTCAGCGCAGTGCGCCGGGTGTCCGTTCAGTGATGTGCATCAGGAGGCGTTTGGGGCGAAGCGTTGCGCTGCCGAGCTGGGGTCGGCTGTCGGTTCCGGCGGCGGGGTGGAGTTCCCAACGTGCGGTGATGGTGGCCAGGGCCAGGGCAGATTCGGTGAGGCCGAAGTGGTCGCCGATGCACTTGCGTGCGCCGCCGCCGAAGGAAAAGAAGGCGTCGCGCGGCCCGGTGCCGGCCGGGGCCGTGGTCCATCTGTCCGGGTGGAAGCGCTCCGCGTCGGGGTATGTGTCGGGGCGGTGGTGGATGAGGTAGGGGCTGTACACGATCGTGGTGCCGGCCGCGATCACATGGTCACCGAGTCGGGTGTCGTGGGTGGTGATCCGGGTGCTGAGCGGGACCGGAGGGTACAGGCGCAGGGTCTCCCGGACGATGCTGGCGGTCAGAGGCAGTTGGGGGGAGGTCGTCGTAGGCGGCGGGTCGCCCGGCGAGGACGGCGTCGGCTTCCGCGCGCAGGCGTTGTTCAACGTCTGCGTGGCGAGACAGCAGATGCAGGGCCCAGGCGAGGGTGGTAGCAGTGGTCTCAACACTGGCAACGAAGAACGAAACAGCCTGGTCGATCAGTTCAGTGTCCGACGGTCCTGGTTCATCGCCGGCTGCGTCTTCGGCGCCCATCAGGAGGGACAGAAGATCCTCACCGCCGCCGTTGTCCCGGCCCGGGGCGGCGAGGCGGTCGGTGACCGCAGTGGTGACGGTGCGCCGAAGGCGGCTACTCGCCCGCTGGTAGCGGCGGTGGGCAGCCGGTCCAGGGCCGCCGGCAGGAACATACGCCGGAAAATCCCGGTGACCACCACCCTCAGATCGTCCGACACGCGGGCCATGGCCTGCGGGCTCACTGATGTGCTGAACATGGTCGCGAGCAGGACTCTCGCAGTGATCTTCTCCATCTCGGCCGGTATGTCGACGACCTGGCCATCGCGCCAGGCCCCGGTGACCGCGGCGATCTGCCGGGTCATGACCTCGGCCTGCGCGGCCCGATGGCCCGGGTGGAAGGCGGGCTGCGTCAGTCGCCGCTGCCGCCGGTGCTGATCGTGCGGGCAGGTCAGCACGCTGTTGCCAAGGACTTCCCGGTTCGGTCGTAGAGGCTGCCTCCCTTGTCGAACACCTGATCACTGACCAGCATGTGCCGGGTGAGCTCAGGGTCGCAGACCACGATCGCGCGGTGCGGACCGATCCGGACCCGTACGAGATCTCCCTGGGCGGGTAAAGCCTTGAGGAACCTCAGAGGATCACGAACCAGCGCGAGGGCATGGCCGACCAGCGGCCATACTCCGGGAGCCTCGGGAAGGGAATCCGTCCTGACCACAGGCCTCTCCCTCCGCAGCGGGCGACTCGACATCAGCAGCGAGGAAACGCCCTTCAGCAAACGTCACGTAAGGCAAATGCTGACGTACAGAACGTCATATCTCAACGGTGCAACCGAGGCTGACGTGGCCGTGAGACTTGGCGCCGGGGCGTACGCCTGATGACGGGCAGTCTCGGGCTGCAACAACGGCGGCGCTGCGGGAACACCACCCCGCGGCGCCGCGGCCGCGTCAGGTCAACTCACCCCCGTGTCCCGGTCAGGTTCCCCGCAGCTGCCCGAAATCGGAGTTCGACCGGAGACCTTCCCAGTCCGTCGACGCATCAACTCACAGGTTGCCCGCGATCTGAGCTGCGACGATGGCCACGTCCGGTGCACAGAAGGAGCCGCACCCTGGAACACCGCAGCACACCCCGAGCGCGCCGCGCGCGCTCCCGGACGCGGTTCAGTCCGCCCGCTCGATCGTTCCCTTGCGGTTGCGCCGGGTCAGTACGCGTTCGACGCGGGCCAGCGGCGGGGAGGAGTGCCGGCGCAGCGCCGCGCGCGCGGCGTTCGCGCCCGGGGCGCCGTGCACCCCGCCCCCCGGGTGGGCGCTCGCGGAGGCCAGATACAGCCGTCCGACCGGGGTCTCCGCGCGGCCCGAGCCGGGAATCGGGCGGAAGAAGAGCTGCTGGTGCATGGCGGTGGTGCCGCCGTTGATGGCGCCGTCCTGGAGGTTGGCGTCCATCGACTGCAGGGTCGGCGGGGCCAGGATGCGCCGGGCGCGGATCAGGGAACGGAACCCGGGGGCGAACCGCTCCACGTGGCGTTCGACGCGGTCCGCCATGATCCGCTGCTCCCTGTCGTCCCAGGCGCCCGTCAAGCCCTCGTCGCCCGCGTCGCCCGTGACCAGGTGCGGTACATGGGTGTAGGCCCAGGCGGACTCGGTGCCCTCGGGTGAGCGCGGCGGATCGCTGGTCGTCATCTGGCCGAACACGGTGAACGGCCGGTCCGGGACGAGCTTCCGGGCGATCTGGGCGGCGAACCGGGTCAACTCGTCGACGCCGTCCGCGAGATGCACGGTGCCCGCAAGGGACGCCGCCTCCTGCGCCCAGGGCACGGGGCCGTCCAGCGCCCAGTCGACCTTGAAGGTGGCGAAGTCCCACTGGAACCGCCGCAGGTCGTCCATGAGCTGGGCGGGCAGGTGCTCGGGCTCCACCAGCCCGCCGTAGAGCGCGGGCGCCGGCACGTCGGCCAGTACGGCATGGCGGGCCGCCACCGTCTCCCCGCCGGCCGTCCGCACCGCGACCGCCCGGCCGCCACGGACGACGATCCGTTCGGCGCGTTCCCCGCACCTGAGGGTGCCGCCGCGCTCGCGCAGTCTGCGCACCAGTGCTTCGGTGAGGGCGCCCGAGCCGCCGGACGGCACCGGGAAGCCGTACGTCTGCCCGAGCATCGTCATCAGCCAGCCGAAGCCGCCGCTGCCCGCGGACTCGGGGGCGAGGTCGGCGTGCAGGGCGTTGCCCGCCAGCAGCAGCCGTCCGCCCTCGCCGCGGAACTCCTCCTCCCCCAGCCGGCGCACCGGCAGCACCAGGGAGCGGGCCAGCCGCAGGCCGCCCGCGGCGCGCAGCCGCAGCGCGAGCCTGGCGCCCGCGCGCACCGGCGGGAACGGGGTGAACAGGGCGTCCAGCAGGTCGGGGCGGACGTGCTCCCACACCGAGTGCAGCTCGCGCCATGAGTCCCCGTCGCCGTCGGCGAAGGTGTCCAGGGAGGTGGCGGTGTCGTCGACGTCGCGGCCCAGCACCGCGCACCTGCCGTCGCTGCGGGGGTGGGCCAGCACCCGGGGCGCGTGGGCCCAGCGCAGCCCGTACCGCTCCAGCTCCAGCCCCCCGATGGCCGGTGAGGCGGCGGCCAGCGGGTAGAACGAGCTGAACAGGTCGTTGACGAAGTCGGGGTGCACGCCTCTGTCGTGGCGCACGGCGCCGCCGGGCTCGTCCTGCTCCTCCAGAACCTCCACGCTCCAGCCGGCGTCGGCGAGGAGATTGGCGGCGACCAGCCCGTTGGGGCCCGCGCCGATCACCACAGCGTCGGGCACGACCGCCTCCTCGTCCGCGCCGTCGCGCGGCTCGTCGTCCGGCTCGTCGCCGGGTTCGTCGCTGTACGGGTCATGAGATCGCCGGCTTGACGACGCGGGTGCCGTCGATCGCGTCGCCGGTCTCCTCGCAGACCTTCGCCAGCCTGGCCAGCATCGCGCGGTGGCGGAGCTGGATGACCGTCTCCACGGCCATGTTGTGCACCGCCCGGCCGGCGCCCCGCAGGGGGTGCTCGTCGACGATCACCAGGGTGTACTCGCCCCAGGAGCGCAGCTCGATGGCGATGCGGGCGGTGCCCAGCGGCCCGGCGTGCGCCTCCAGTTCCAGGACGCTGCCCTCGACGCACCGCCGTACGACCGTCTCGTTGTGGAACGTCAGCGGGCCGAGGCGGACCTCGTACCCGATGGCGGAGTCCAGTTCGGGCCAGTCACCGCGCACGGGCGTGGAGGACGACGTCCCGACGACCCAGTCGGCGTACCGGGTGCCGTCGGCCAGTACGGTCCAGACGTTCTCGGGGGCGGTTTCGATCAGCCGGTGGCGTACGGCCACGGACACCTCCGCCGGGCTCGGGTGTGCTGGTGGCACACGGTGGTCGGGGGGCGGGTTCCCGCGCGGCCGTCGTTGAACCACGCGGGGTGCGCAGGGCCGCGGGGGGCGTGGTGTCACTCGGTCGCGGCGCGGTCGGCGCGGCCGCCGCCGCCCAGCGGGCCGGTGGGGCGTACGTCCTCGTGGGCGGCGGTCCGGGGCAGTTGCCGGCGCGTGGCGCGGAGCACGACCGGGGGTAGCGCCCCGCGTACCAGTTGCACCGCGCGCAGCCACCTCGGTACGTACACGGCGGTGCGCCGGCGTTCGACGGCGTCGGCCAGGCGGACGGCGACCCCGGGGGCCGACGAGATCCGGTGGGCCGGCGGCGGCATGTGGGCGCGCAGTTCGCGCAGGGCGGCGTGCCGCTCGCCGTCCCGGATCATGTCGGTGTCGGTCCAGCCCAGGTAGGCGATGCCCACCGCCACGCCGTGGTGGGCCAGTTCGGCGCGCAGGGAGTGTGCGAGGGCCTCGACGCCGGCCTTGGAGGAGCAGTAGGCGCTCATCATGGGGGCCGCGCCGATCGAGGCCAGCGAGCCGATCTGGAGGTGGTAGCCGGCGGTGCGCAGCAGATCGGGGAGGAAGGCGTGGGCGGTGTGGGCGCTGCCGGTGAGGTTGACGTCGATGATGCGCCGCCATTGGGCGGGGTCGGTGTCGACGAAGGCCCCTGCCTCGGCGACGGCGGCGTTGGCTACGACGGCGGAGGGCGGGCCGAGGCGGCGCCGGATCTCCTCGGCGGCCGCCTCCAGGGACGCGAGGTCGGTGACGTCCACCTCGCGGGCGAGGGCGGGGGTGGGCAGTTCGGCGGCCAGCCGTTGCAGTGCGTCTCCCTCGTGGCCGAGGAGTGCGAGGCGCGCGCCGCGGCGGGCGAGCTCGCGGGCGAGCTCGGCGCCGATGCCGCGGGCGGCGCCGGTCACCACGACCGTGCGGTCGGTGAGGGGGCTGTGTGCCACGGTGTCTCCCGGAGGGCCGGTGTCATCGGCCCTCCGGGTGTCCGGGTACGGCGAGGGGTAACCGGGGGTGGGGGTGGAGGTCGTCGGCGGGGGCGCTTTTCCCCGCCCCCGCCGCCCCTGCCCCTCCCGGGTCCGGGGGCTCCGCCCCCGGACCCCCGAAGGTGCGACCCGCGGACCTGCGGACTCCCGCTCCGCGGTGGATGCCGGTGGAACTGGTGCGCCAGGGTCGCGTCGAGCCGGGTGCCCTCACCTCACGTGCGGCGCTCCCGGCGCTGCGGGACCGCCGCAGGCGGCGTCGTGAAGCCACCGGGGAGCGGCGCCCCGGCCGCCGACCGCGGGCCGGGGCGCGGCGTGGCCTGTCGGGGGGCGGCCGGCTGCCGTGCCGGGGGCCGCATCGGAGCGGGCACGTCCACCGACGAGCGCTCGGCCGATGGGTGTTCCACCGAACGGCGCTCAGCAGCGATCCGCGACGCCGCGGACCGCTCCGTCGCGGACCGCTCCGTCGTGGACCGCCGCGGCGCGGAGCTCTGCGGCGCGGACCGTTCCGCCCCGGGCCTCTCTTCCCCCGGCCGCTCCACCCCGGACCGCCGCGGCGCGGGCCGCTCCGCCCCAGGCCGCTCCGCCCCGGGCCGTTCCGCTCCGCTCTGCTCCACCCCTCCCCGCGCCATGATGGGCCGCCGCGGCGCGAGTCGGGCGGTCGGCGGGCCCGTCGGCCTCTGGGGTTCCGGGGCGGGGTGCGGGGGTGCCGGGGGGCGTGGGGTGGCGCGGGCGACCACCCTCGCGTGGGTCATCAGTGGGGCGCAGCGCTCGCACACCTCCGCGAGGGTCCAGACGCGTCCCACCGCCGGGTTGTGCCGCAGGACCAGCAGCACCGTGCCGCCGCACAGGACCCTGGTGCCAGGGTGCGCGGAGCACTGCTGCACCCGGCACTGGCAGGACGCGTCGCCTCGTACCGTGGCCGCCTTGGCGTGGGCGGCGGCATGGGCCTCGGCGAACCGGCGCAGCGCGGCGACGTCCCGGGAGCGGGACGGCATCCGGCAGGCGGCGCTGCAGACGACGGAGGCGGAACGGTCGCTGTGACCGGTGACCCGGACGGTCCAGATCCGTCCGGGACGGCGGGCTGCGGGAACCTCGGAATGTGCGAGTGCCACGGGCGGGATTCCTTCGTGTGCGGGGGGCTGCTGCCGTGTGAGGGCCGGCGCTCCGGTACGGGCGCACACCTATCCCTACCCGCCCGGACGCCCGTTCCAGCCTCCCGACCCGCCGGGCTGCCGCCCGCCGTCAGGCCCCGTCCGGCGGATCTTCTCGGGCCCGCGATGCCTGGCACGCGGTCTCGCCGTGCGTCCGAATCCCTCAAGTACGTCCAGTGCGAGGGAGATCCGGGCGTGCGCCGGGAGCACGTGTCCGACGCCGCGGACCGCTCCCCGGAAATCCGCCGGACGGGCCCTGGCCCCGCAGGGTGAGCACCGCGCCCCACGGGCACCCTGGTTCACACCCGCAACGTGTCGCGGGCGGCTCCCGCTGTTGCCCCGGCGGCCGTCCTGTGACGTAATCGGATGACCCGCACAGAAGATGTCGGCGGTGCAGTTGCCGCGCCGGAGGGAGCGGCGGACATGCGTGTGTATCCGGGCTCGGCCGGCGACGAGATGCCCGCGGCGCCGGGCGCACTGCTCGACCTGCTGCAGGTCGCGGCCGTGGTGCTGGACGCCGAGGGCCAAATCGTCCTGTGGAGTCCGGAGGCCGAACGACTGCTCGGATACACGGCGGAGGAGGCCCTCGGGCAGCGCGCCGACCACTTCCTGGTGTCGTCCGCGCAGCGGCACCGGGGCCGTGAGCTGTTCGCGCAGGTGCGCTCGGGCACCCGCTGGGCGGGGGTGTTCCCGCTGTGCCACAAGGACGGCACCGAGCACCCGGTGGAGTTCCGCACCATGCGGCTGGACGACAGCCGGGGTGAGGTCCACATGCTCGGCCTGGCCACCGACGCCCGTACCGTACGGGGCGTGGAGCGGGACCTGGCGCTGTCCCACATCCTCGTCGACCAGACACCGGTCGGCATCGCGGTCTTCGACACCCGGCTGCGGTGGGTGGGGTGCAATCCGGCGCTCGAACGGCTCAACGGTCTGACCGAGTCGGCGCTGGTGGGCCGCAGGCTCGGCGAGGTCCTGCCGGGGCTGGACACGCGGACCATCGAGGACCGGATGCGGCGCGTGCTGGAGACGGGCGAGCCGCTCCTCGACCAGCAGACGATCGGGTACACGGAGGCCGGTACCGGGGAGCGGGCGTTCTCGGAGTCGTACCACCGCATCGCGGACGCCCGCGGCCGGGTGCTGGGTCTTGCCATGGCGATCATCGACGTCACCGAACGGCAGCAGGCGGCGTCGGAGGTGGTCCGGGCGCGGGAGCAGCTGGCAGTGATCGCGGACGCGGGGGTGCGGATCGGCAGCACGCTCGATCTGTGGCAGACGGCGCGGGAGCTGGCCGATGTGACGGTGCCGCACCTGGCGGACCTGGCCGCCGTGGACGTACTGGAGTCGGTGGTGGCGCACGGCATCGTCGCGCCCGTCATGGCGGACACCCATGTCGAGTTCCGGGCGCTGGCCGTCGCCTCCGGCTACGCCACCGACGCCATCCGCGCCGCCGACCCGGTCGGGCAGCTCGCCGTCTACAGCCCCTCGCGGCTGATCACCCAGTGCGTGCGCGAGGCGGAGCCCTGCCGGGTGGAACACGTCGACGCGGCGGTGATGCGGCGCATCGCCCGGGACGCGCACGCCGCCCAGGCCCTGCGCGAGGCCGGGGTACACAGCTATCTGGCGGTGCCGCTGCGGGCGCGGGGCGAGGTGCTGGGCACGCTCAGTCTGCTGCGGACGCGCAACGAGCGGCCCTTCGACGACGCTGACCAGGTCCTCGCCTGCGAACTCGCGGCGCGCGCCGCCATGTGCATCGACAACGCGCGGCTGTACGGGCGGGAGCGAACCGCCGCGCTCACGCTCCAGCGCAGCCTGCTGCCGCCCGCGCCCGCCCGGCACGAGGGGCTCGATGTCGCGGCCCGCTATCTGCCCGCGCTGAGCGAGATCGGCGGCGACTGGTACGACGTACTGCCGCTGGGGCCGGGGCGGACGGCGCTCGTCGTGGGCGACGTGATGGGCAAGGGCGTCCAGGCGGCGGCGATCATGGGCCAGTTGAGCGCGGCGACCCGGGCCCTGACCCGGCTGGACCTGCCGCCCGCCGAGCTGCTGGGCCATCTCGACGACATCATGGGCTCGCTCGGCGACACGATCGCCACCTGCCTGTACGCGGTGTGCGACCTGCGCCGGGGCCGGTGCGTGCTGTCCAGCGCCGGCCATCTGCCGCCGGTGCTGCTGCGCCCCGACGGGGAGGCGGAACTCGTGGACGTGCCGCCCGGGGCGCCGCTCGGGGTCGGGGGCGTGGACTTCGGCACCGTGGAGGTCGAGCTGGCGCCGGGGGCCCTGCTCGCCCTCTACACCGACGGGCTGGTCGAGAACCGGAACGAGCCCATCGACGTCGGCCTGACCAGCCTGACCCGGCTGCTGCGGGGCTGCCGGCTGCCCCTGGAGCGGATCGGGGACATGCTGCTCGGCGCGCTGCGCCCCGAACCCGACGACGACGTCGCCCTGGTACTGGTGCGCACCCGCGCGTGAGGGGCCCGGCACGACTCGGACCCCTCACCCGCGACCGATCCCCGAGCGCGGCCCTTACAGGCCGGTCAGGGTCAGCCGGATCCCGGTGGGTGCGGTGTCCTGGATGTACGAGGCGAAGTCGGCGACGTCGTCGAAGGCGAAGCCGTAGGCCTTGCCGTCCTCGGTGGCCGCGTGGATCGCCTTGGAGTAGTGGTTGGTCAGGTCGCCCCGGTAGAAGTCGGCGGCGTTCGTCGTCGGCTGGGCGGCGGTGCTGACCAGCGTCGAGCGGTTGAAGGCGGCGCCGAGGACGGCGGCCACCGGGCCGGTGGTGCCGTCGTTGGGGGCGGCCAGGGCGCCGTCGCAGAACAGCACGTCACGCGTGGACGGCTTGGCGAAGGAGACCGAGCCCGGCCCGCTGAAGGTGAGCTTGTCGCCGCGCACCCGGCCGGTGAAGGTGCCCGCGTTGGTGGTGACCTTCAGGTCCTTGCCGGTGTACAGGCTCCACGCCTGGTCGATGTAGGGCGCGAAGTAGTCCTTGGCGAACAGGCCCGCGTCCAGGCCGTGGCCCGGGGCGATGATGCGGGTGTCGTCGACGACGAGCTTGGAGAACTCCGCGACCTGCTTGACGGCGGCGAACGCGGCGGCCCGCCCGCCGCTGCGCACGGTGCCGGTCGTCTGGTCCTTGGCGCCGGTGAGCCGGATGCTCATCGGCACGCTGAACATGTCGACCATGGTGGTGTTGCAGAACATGCCGGAGGCGTTGTGGGTGAACTCCGCGCAGTCGTGCAGCACCTTGAAGTTGGGGTCGGAGGAGACCCAGCCGGCCGGGTACTGCAGGGCCGGGTTGCCGTTGCCGTCGGCGACTGCCTTGAACTTCAGCTTCTCGCCGAGCGCGACGTAGATGCGGCCGGACATGTACGGCAGGGACAGCTTGGTCTCGCCGCTGCCCGCCAGCGTGATCGCGTAGTCGGTGAAGCCGTCCGCGCCGTTGTCCGACAGCGCGATCGGCGCGAGCGTGCCGTCGGGGGTGACGCGGACCTGCTTCCCGTCCTGGTTGCCGACGATGTACACGTACACGGAGGCGTTGGCGTACTCGCCGGTGCTGTTGACGATCGTCAGCGGCAGCGCGCCGCCCGCGGTGGTCTTCGCCTTCCCGTCGGCGGGCCCGGCCAGGGCGTACGGGGCGACGGCGGCGATCGCCGGAATGCCGACGGCGGCACCGCCGATGCCGAACAGGATCTTGCGGCGGGTCAGGTTGCGCTGGTGACGGGGGCTCATGCAGGGGACTCCTCGGTGCGGATGGGGGTGGGGGGACGAGTGCGGTTCAGCGGAGGTGCGTGGGGGTGTGAGCGGGGGATGTGGGCGCGGTGCGGCCCGGGGTGCGGGCGGGTGCCCGCTCTCCCCGTCCGGTCAGGCGAGCGTCCACTTCTGGTTGGCGGTTCCGGAGCAGGTCCAGATCTGCAGCCGGGTGCCGTCGGCGGAGGAGTTGCCGGTGGCGTCCAGGCACTTGTCGGCGCCCACGTTGGTGAGGTCCTTGGCGGAGGTGTACGTCCACTGCTGGGCCTTGGTGCCGTTGCAGGTGTAGAGCTGCACGGGGGTGCCGTCGGCGGTGCCGGCTCCGCGCACGTCCAGGCACTTGCCCAGGGCGCGGACGGTGCCGTCGCTGCCGAGGGTCCACTTCTGGGCGTCGACGCCGGTGCAGTTGTGGAGCTGGATGGGCGTCGAGTCCGCGCTGGAGCCGCCGGCCACGTCGACGCACATGTCGCCGATTCCCTTGAGGGCGCCGGTCTTTCCGCCGGTTCCGCCGCCGCTGTCGCCGCCGGTGCTGCCGCTGTCGGAGGCGCTGACGTGGACATAGTCGATCACCATGGTCTGCGGCAGGGAGGTGTTCCCGTCCGGGCTGCCGGGCCAGTCACCGCCGACGGCGAGGTTGAGAATCATGAAGAACGGGTGGTCGTAGACCCACTTGTTGCCGTTGACGTCGGCCGGGGTGCGGGTCTCGTAGACCTTGCCGTCCACCGACCAGGCGATGCTGTTGGGCTTCCAGTCGACCGCGAAGGTGTGGAAGTCGTCGGCGAACGCCTTGCCGTCGGGGAGGGTGTAGCCGGCGCCGATGCCGCCTGCGCCGGAGTAGCCGGGGCCGTGGATGGTGCCGTGGACCGTGCCCGGCTCCTTGCCGACGTTCTCCATGACGTCGATCTCACCGCTGTTGGGCCAGCCGGCGCTGCCGAGGTTGTCGCCCAGCATCCAGAAGGCCGGCCACATGCCCTGGCCGCGCGGGATCTTGATCCGGGCCTCGAAGTGGCCGTACGCCTGGGTGAACGACTTGGCGGTGTTGAGGCGCGCGGAGGTGTACTGGCAGGTGCCGTACCAGCACTGCAGGCCGGAGTCGCTGTTCTTGCGGGCGGTGATGACCAGGTGGCCGTCGCCGTCCAGGGACGCGTTGCTCGTGCTGTTCGTGTAGTACTGCAACTCGTGGTTGCCGTTGCCCGAACCACCGGTCTCCAGCGTCCACTTGGAGCCGTCGGGGGCCTTGCCGGCCGCGCCGTCGAAGTCGTCGGACCAGGAGACCGCGGCAGGAGCGGCCTGGGCCTTGTTGGCACCGGAGGTCGTCGTCATGACGACGAGCGCGGTCACGAGGGCGGCCGCGGTCAGGACGAGAAGTCCTCCGAGCGACCATCGGCGTGCGCGATGAGCAGCCATGGCTGAACACACCTTGTCTTGTGGGGAGTCGGGGAGAGTCGGGGGAAGTCGGGAGGTGGGGCGGATGTCTTGGGGGTTGGGGATGCAGGTCGTCGCGGTGCCGGACGGGACGCGGCCGGGAGAGAACGCACCCGGTTGCTGAGAGCGCTCTCAGTCAGGCCGGAAGCCGTCGGCGGATTCCTGATGCTACGCACGACGGCTGCGTGGGCCAACCTCCCTGCACGGCAAGGAAAACGCTCTGACGTGCGGTTTTGGTGAACGAGGTGAGGAAGCGAGGATCGCTTAACCGGCTTTTAAGACGCGCTTAAGAAGATCCGTTCGGCTTTGCGTCCGAGGCCGGATTTCGTCCTCGGCACCTCCCGGCGCCCCGCCCGGCGCAGCGCCGGCAACCCGCTCGAAGCCGCCCGGCGCCCTTGTGCCGCGGACCCACGGCCGCGGTCAGTGCCGTCGCAGTCGCGCCGCCGCACTGCTCAGCAGCATGTCCAGGGCCGTGGGGTACGCGCTGGTCACCATGCGGGTGGCCAGCAGCGGCGCGGCCTCCGCGATACGCGGGTAGGTGTCGGCCGGCGCGTGCGCGTACGTCGAGCGCCACTTGCCCTCGTCCGCCCTCAGGGCCGCCTCCGGAAGCGCCAGCGACGCCGCGTCCAGCGCCGCGAAGGCGAGGGTCTGGTCGATGAAGGCGTGATAGATCCGCACCGTGTCCGGCAGCCCGAACCCCGCCGTGCGCAGCAGGTCGAGGATCACCTCGTCGGCGGCCAGTTCGTTGGCCCGGCCGGTGACCCGGGCGGCGGTCAGCAGCGCCGCCTGGGGATGGGCGACGTACGCGGTGTGGATGCGCAGCCCGATGTCGCGCAGGTCCGCCCGCCACTCCCCCGTCGGCCGGCGGTCGCGCAGTGCGTGGCCGATGAGCGCGTCACCGATCGCGAGGGTCAGCTCGTCCATGCCGCGGAAGTAGCGGTAGAGGGTACTGGGGTCGCAGTCGAGGGCGATACCGAGGCGGCGGGCGGTGAGTCCGCCGCTGCCGTGCTCGCGCAGCAGGCGCAGCGCGGTCTCGACGATCAGCCGCTCGGAGAGCACCGTGCCGCTCTTGGTGGGCCTGCGCCTGCGACGCCGCTCCTCGGGAACCACCGGCTTTGCCATGCCCGCCCGCTTTCCTTCGCTCGCTGAGGCTTCCGCTCCGTGCGGCCCCGATGGGTGGAGCCGCCGCCTCCGGCCGACCTTATGCCAACGCCATTGACCTTGAGACACAGGGCGGCGTTGTATCGGCCGGACCGGAGAAGAGGAAGGGAGTCACGTCATGCGTGTACTGCTCGTGGGGGCCGGCGGGGTGGGCACCGCCCTGACCCGGGTCGCGGCCCGGCGCGCGTTCTTCGAGACGATGGTGGTGGCCGATCACGACCCCGCGCGGGCCGAGGCCGCCGTCGCCGCGCTCGACGGGGACGGCCGTTTCCTCGCCGCGCGCGTGGACGCCGGCGACGAGGCCGCGGTGGCGGCGCTGCTGGCCCGGCACCGGTGCGACATACTGGTCAACGCCACGGATCCGCGGTTCGTGATGCCCCTCTTCCGGGCCGCGCGGGCCGCCGGGACCGGGTATCTCGACATGGCGATGTCCCTGTCCCGCCCGCACGCGGAGCGCCCGTACGAGGAGTGCGGGGTCAAGCTCGGCGACGAGCAGTTCGCCGAGGCGGCCGACTGGGCGGGGGCGGGCGTGCTCGCGCTGGTGGGCATGGGGGTGGAGCCGGGGCTCTCGGACGTCTTCGCCCGGTACGCCGCCGACGAACTCTTCGACGAGATCGAGGAGATCGGTGTCCGGGACGGCGCGAATCTCACCGTCGACGGCTACGACTTCGCACCCTCGTTCAGCATCTGGACCACCATCGAGGAGTGCCTCAACCCGCCGGTGGTCTACGAGGCGGACCGCGGCTGGTTCACCACGGCGCCGTTCAGCGAGCCGGAGGTGTTCGAGTTCCCCGAGGGCATCGGCCCGGTGGAGTGCGTCAACGTCGAGCACGAGGAGGTGCTGCTCGTGCCGCGCTGGGTGGACGCACGCCGGGTGACCTTCAAGTACGGCCTGGGCGAGGAGTTCGTCCGGACGCTGAAGACGCTGCACGCGCTGGGCCTGGACCGGACGGATCCGGTGACCGTGCCGGGCGCCTCGGGTCCGGTGTCGGTGTCGCCCCGGGACGTGGTGGCCGCGTGCCTGCCGGACCCGGCGACGCTGGGCGGGCGCATGCACGGCAAGACCTGTGCGGGAACCTGGGTGCGCGGCGTCAAGGACGGCGCGGCGCGGGAGGTGTACCTGTACCACGTGGTCGACAACCAGTGGTCGATGGCCGAGTACGGGTGCCAGGCGGTGGTGTGGCAGACGGCCGTACAGCCGGTCGTCGCCCTGGAACTGCTCGCCACGGGCGCCTGGTCCGGCACGGGCGTACGGGGCCCGGAGGCCTTCCCGGCCCGGCCGTTCCTCGACCTGCTCACGGAGTACGGCTCGCCCTGGGGGCTGCGGGAGCAATGAGCGCGGCCGTGGCGGCGGTCCGGCCCCACCTCGCGGCGTCGCGGAACGTGGCCGCGAGGTGGCCGGACCGACAAGCGCCGACGATCAGGCATGTCGGTGCGAGCGCCGGTTGCCGGTGAGGACTCGGTAGAGCACGAGCAGGATCAGCGAGCCGACGATGGCGGCGATCCACGTCGACAGTTCGAAGAAGCCGTCGACCGAGTCCACGCCGAAGATGACCTTGCCGAGCCAGCCGCCCAGCAAACCGCCGGCGATGCCGATCAGCATCGTGACGATGATGCCGCCCGGGTCCTTGCCCGGCAGCAGCAGCTTGGCGATGGCTCCGGCCAGCAGACCGATCAGAATCCACGCGATGATGCCCACGGTGTCCTCCACTCATCGGATGTGATGTACATGCCGTCGCATGTGCGTTCCTCATCCGTCTGCACCGTGAAGGCCGTCGCAAACCAACCGTCGGAAACGCGCGGCGATTTCCGCGCCCTCCCGGACCCTTCCGTGACCTTCCGTGCCCTTCGACGTCCTCTCGGCGTCCGCCCAGCGCCCCTCAGCGGCTGTTCGCGCCCCCGCGTCCGTCCGCGGCGCCCGGTGCGGGGCGTGCGGTGGTACGCGGGGGCGCGCACGACATCGTGCCGGCGCCGGGCTCCCCGCGGCCCCTCCCCATGGGCCGCGCGCGGGAGCCCGGCGCCGGTGTGCTCCGCAGACCCTCCCCCGTGAGGTCTGGCCGGAGCCGGAGGGCGCCCGCCCGGGTCACACCCGGAGTGTGCGGGCGAGCGCCGAGGCCGCGGTGACCAGTTCCTGGTCGTTCTCGGTGAGCAGCGGAGCAAGGAGGTGTCGATCGGCCCGGACGGCACGGCGTGCCTGCCGTTCCCAGCCGACCCAGTCCTCGCCCCGGCGGAGCAGCTTCGGGTAGGAGGCGGCCGTCAGCTCCCACTGGCGGGCCTCGGCGATGTTCCGGAGCAGTACGACGACGCCGGCCCGGCAGGCGGCGCTCGGGAGCCGGGCGATCTCCCAGAGGAACGGCACCGTGGGCGCGGTGGCCTGTTCCACGACGAAGCCGTACTGGCAGATCCGCTCGCGCAGTTCGGCCAGGGCAGTACGCGCGACCGCGTCATCGCCCCGGGCCACAAGGTCCAGCAGGGACGGAACGGCCGCCGCGGAACCCCTGGAGTCCCGCATCCGGCCCCAGGGCACCCGCGCGAGGTTTCTCAGTGGTGCCGTCACATCCGCCGCGGCCGGCGTCGCCGTCCGGTGCTCCGTTCCAGTCTGCTCGGTTGTAGCGGCACTCATGATGTCGGGCCCTTCCACGGCGCTCACGTCGGTTGTGCGGCGAAGCCGGCGGTACGCGCAGGTCGTGAGCCTGCGGTGCCCGCGGTCCCGCTCCGCCACGACACGGCACGTACCTGATGTCATGTCAGATCGCGGCGCCAGGGCGGGGGTTGACGCCGCTGCTATTATCCATGCCGAAAGCGAGTCCGTGCAATTGCACGGGAAATTTCATGGAAGTTGGCCGGATGCGGACCCCGCCGCCCGGCCGGTGACCGCCACGGGCCGGCGCCCGCGCGCGTTCCACGGAACGACGGAACATCAGCAAGGAGAGTGCGGTGCCCCACGTAGCCAATGGAGTGCAGGCAAGCTCGTTGGAAGCCCGGTGGATCAAGAGCAGGCACAGCAACGCGGAGGGCAACTGCGTCGAAGTGGCCGCCCTGACCGACGGCGGCGTCGCGATGCGCAACTCCCGTGATCCGCACGGGCCGGCGCTGGTCTACACCTCCGCGGAGATCGCGGCGTTCCTGGCCGGTGCCAAGGAGGGGGAGTTCGACCACCTGGTGTGAGGACGGCCGCTGTGAGCGCGGCTGCCGTGAGCGCGGCTGCCGTGAGGGCGGCTGTCCCGCAAGCGGCCGCCGCGAGCACGGTCCCTCCCGCGTGGACCGGCGGGAAGGGCCACGGCGGGGATGCTCCGGCGACGAGCCGGGCGCAACTGCCGGTCGGACGGCCGCACTTCGGGGAGCGTCGAAACGGAGCCGAGGCCTGTCACTTCCGGCGTCCTCCGCTGCCGGCACACCTCGGGATGCGACAATGAGGTCTCGTTCTCTGCCTGTCGACTGGGAGCCAGGATGTCCTCCACGCAGCATCGCGTCTCCCGGCTGGAGACATATCTCGACCGGACCGAGCCCGCGCCGACCCTGCTGAAGATGCTGGTCGGCGTGCAGCTCGCCGGGTTCCGCGAGGATGCCGAGCTGTCGCAGGAGCAAGCGGCGCGCGCCCTGGGGTTCAGCCCCGCCAAGCTCTCCCGCATCGAGGCGGGCAAGGGCCGCCGTCCTCCCGTCGAGGCGGACGTCCGCGCGCTGCTCGACCTGTACGAGGTCGACGAGTACGAGGCCTCGATCCTGCTGAAACTGCTGCGGCGCGCGGGCGAGCCGGGCTGGTGGCAGCGGTACGACAAGCGGCTGATGCCCGAGTGGTTCGACCGGCTGGTCGGGCTCCAGGAGGCGGCCGCCGCCATTCGTACCTTCGAGATCCAGTACGTGCCGGGGCTGCTGCAGACCCCCGCCTACACCCGCGCGATCGTCGAACGCGGGCTGCCGACCGCGTCGGCCACCGAGGTGGAGCGCCGGGTGGAGCTGCGGACGCGCCGCAAGCGGCTGCTGGACCGCGCGGACGCGCCGCAGTTCTGGGCGGTCCTCGACGAGTCGGTCGTGCTCCGCGTCCTGGGCAGCCGCGAGATCATGCGGGACCAGCTGTTGCATCTGATCGAGATGGCCGCGCGGCCCCATGTGACCGTGCAGATCATCCCGTTGGACGTGACCCGCGCCTCCGCCCCGGCCATCCCCGTGACGTACCTCCGCTTCGGCGGCTCGCACCTGCCGGACGTCGTCTATCTGGAACACATCAAGAGCGCCAACTATCTCGAGGACCGTGACGAGACGGAGGAGTACCGGCTGGCCCTGGACCGGCTGGCCGACGAGGCGCTCGACCCCCGCCAGTCCGTGGAGCTGCTGCGCGAGACGGTGGCGAGCCGGTATCCGGCGTAGCCGGGGCCGCTCCCGCGCACAGTGGTGTGCCGCGCGATGGCCTCACGCGGACTTCCTCGCGCGGAAGTGGTTCGCGCGAGGTGGGCACGGGTGCCCGACGCCCCGCGCGGGGGTGCTCGTCCGGCCGGATCAGGGAACGCGGGCGACGCCGCCGAACTCGATCCACTCCCGCGTCTGCTGGCGGGGTGCCACCTCGGTGTCCGGCCGCCAGGTGGAGACCTCGACCAGACCCGGCGGGAGGATCTCCAGCCCTTCGAACAGCTCGGCCACGTCCTGCTCCTGGCGGACCCGGCCCCAGTTGCCCTGCGTCGTGGTGTCCATGAAGTCGGTGACGTAGTCCCGTACCTCGGGGTCCTCGCTGACGAGCTGGCACATGACCATCAGGCTGCCGGGCGCGAGCCGCTCCCGCACCCGGCGGGCGAGGGCGGGCGGACCGTCGGTGTCGCTGTCCGGTATGCAGTGCATCACCGACACGAACAGCACGCCCACCGGCTCGGAGAAGTCGATCAGCCGCTTGGTGTCCGGGTGGGAGAAGATCCCCTCGGTGTCCCGCATGTCGGCCTGGATGACGGCCGTGCGGTCGTTCTGGTCGAGCAGCGCGCGGCCGTGCACCAGCACCATCGGATCGTTGTCGACGTACACCACCCGGGACTCGGGATCGATGCCCTGGGCGACCTGGTGCACGTTGTCCTGGGTCGGCAGGCCGGACCCGTGGTCCAGGAACTGCCGGATGCCGAAGTCCTCGGCCAGTACCCGGACCACACGCTGCAGGAAGCGGCGGTTGTTCACGGCCAGCACCCGGGTGCTGGGCACGACCTTGTCGAGCTCCTCGACCGCCGCCCGGTCCGCCGCGTAGTTGTCCTTGCCACCGAGGTAGTAGTCGTACATACGCGCGGCCGTGGGCACCGTCGCGTCGATCTCCCTGGACAACTCCCTGCCAGGCCGCATTGGTTCCCCCATGATCCGTGCCGCGTCAGCCCTCAGCAGCATCAGACAGTACATCCTCCGAAGCCGTCGTTCGACGGTTCCGGGGGATCCGTTCCGGCCCGTACGGCCCGGTGCGCGCCCGGGGTGCGCCGGGGACGCGTGCGTAGGAGCGTAGGCGGGGAATAGAGGAACCGGGCCGGCAGAGGGGAACGTCATGGACGGGCGTGTGGTGCCGCGCCACGACCGCCGGGAGGACCGGGGGTGGCTGCGCGGCGCCCCGCCGCCCCCGTACGTGCGGTTGCTCCCGTTCGCCCTGCTGCTGGGCCTCTCCCTGGCGGGCCCGATCGACGGACACGCGCTGGACATCGGGTTCCTCCTCGGCGCCGTCCCGCCGCTCGCCGTGCTGTCGTACGGACCACTGGCCACCGCCGCCTTCGGCGGGCTGGCCATCTCACTGCTGTACATTCCGGCCGTACGGGTCGACCATCCCGGCAACACCGACCTGCTGGCCATCTGCTTCATCACGGTGCTCAGCGTCTTCGCCTCGCTGGTGCGCAGCCGCCGCGACGCCCAGCTCGTCACCGTGCGCACCGTCGCCGAGGCCGCGCAGTTCGCCGTGCTGCCGCCACTGCCGGAGCGGGTCGGCCCGGTGGGGTGCGCGGGCCTGTACCGGGCGGCCCAGCGCGAGGCGCTGGTGGGGGGCGACTTCTTCGACGTCCGGGACAGCCCGTACGGGATCCGGGCGGTGGTGGGAGATGTCCAGGGGCACGGGCTGTCGGCCGTCGGCACGGTGGTGTCGCTGCTGGGCGCGTTCCGGGAGGCGGTGCTCGACGAGCCCGACATGCGGGACGTCGTGGCCCGGCTGGACCGCCGGCTGGTGACCGACACGGCGGGGACCGAGCACGCGGAGCTGTTCGCGACGGCGGTGCTGCTGGAGTTCTCGGCGCGGGCGTGCGAGGTGTCGGTGATGTGCTGCGGGCAGCCGCCCCCGCTGCTGCTGCGCGACGGGCGGGCCGCCGAGCTCGACGTGCCGGAGGCGCCACCGCTCGGTCTCGGGCTGGGCGAGCCACCGGTGCCCGAGCGGGTACGGGTGCCGCTGCGCCGGGGCGACCGGCTGTTCGTGGTCACCGACGGGGTGACCGAGGCGCGGGACGCGGCGGGGCGGTTCTATCCGCTCCGGGAGCGGCTCGCGAGGCTGGCGGGCGCGCAGGTGTCGCCCGTGGCGGCGGTCGCACGGGTGTGGGAGGACCTGGGACGGTTCGCCACGCGGCTCGACGACGACGTGACGATGCTGGTGCTGACGCCGGAGGCGGTGGAGGGGCGGGGGTGACGGAGGCATCGGGGGCGGGCGGGGTGTCGCCGGTGGATGCGTGCCGTACCCGGGGTCCGCGAGCTGATCCGGACGGCAGGCCCTAAGGTCGGTGGATGGCGAAGTACTTCGACGTTCATCCGGACAACCCCCAGGCGCGCACCATCGGGCAGGTTGCCGACAGCATTCGTGACGGTGCGCTCGTGGTGTATCCGACGGACTCCTGTTTCGCTCTCGGGTGCCGGCTGGGCAGCCGGGACGGGATGGAGCGGATCCGGACCGTCCGGCAGCTCGACAGCCGGCACCATTTCACCCTGGTGTGCCGGGACTTCGCGCAGCTCGGCCAGTTCGTGCACGTCGACAACGACGTGTTCCGCGCGGTGAAGGCGTCCACGCCCGGCAGCTACACGTTCATCCTGCCCGCCACCCCCGAGGTGCCGCGCAAGCTGCTGCACCCGAAGAAGCGGACGGTCGGCGTGCGCATCCCCGACCACCGGGTCGCCCAGGCGCTCCTCGCGGAGCTGGGCGAGCCGCTGCTGTCCAGCACGCTGCTCCTCCCGGACGAGGAGGAGCCGATGACGGTCGGCTGGGAGATCAAGGAGCGGCTCGACCACGTCGTGGACGCGGTGATCGACTCCGGCGACTGCGGGACCGAGCCGACGACGGTCGTCGACTTCTCGAGCGGCGAGGCGGAGATCGTCCGCCGGGGCGCGGGAGATCCTTCCCGGTTCGAGTGACGGCGAGCGGGACCGTGGGCGACGCGGGTCTGCGGTGCGGACCGTGCGGGCCACGGGTCGGCGACGCGGGTCGTGGGCCGGTGGGGGCCGCTGCCGGGTGAACCGGTACGGGCCCCACCGGCCCGCGTGCCGCGGGACCGTCCACGCGGGGCGTGGCGGAACGCGGACCGTGACGGCCGGGTGACGGTCGGCCTGGCGGCGCCGACGGCCACCGCGGTCCCGCGGCGCGGGCGGTGGCCGTCGCCTCCCTGCCCACGGGAGGCTGTTCCTCGGACGGCCGGAGCGCCGGGCGCGTGCGGCCGCCCACCTACCGTCCTGCACCCGGGGGCGCCGCACCAGACACGTTCCGGCCTGTGCGTCCGGCATTTTCCGGTGGCCGCAGGGCGCGGCCACGCAGGTCACGGGGAGGTGCTCGGCACATGCCGGAGCGCGGGGGCCGCGAGCAGGAACGTCGGGCCGCGCCGCGGTGGCCGGTCCTGCCGCCCGGAGGGCGTGTGAGGGGGGATGCCGAGCGGAGCGCCGGGTCGGGTCGAGCGGAGCCGAGCCGGACCGAGCCCTCGGGTCGGCTCGGTCCGGTGCGGGCCGTGTCCTGTCGGTCGCCGGTTCCGCGCACGGCCCGCGCACGGAGGCGCAAGCGGAGGGGGCCGCCGTGGGCGGGCCGTGCGGGTCACACGCCGGCGACCGTCAGTCTGGCATCCACCGCGGTCCGTGTCGCGTCGGAGCGTGCCTGCCGGTGACGTACCCGCCCGCACCCCTCGGCGGCCCGTACGCGTGGCGGCAGTGGCCCGTCCGCCGGGCGGACGGGACTTGCGCAACACTCCCGGGTCCGGTGCACGGCCGGGCGCGGGGCGCCCCGGGTGCGACGTGGCCGCCGCCCGTGGTTCCCCGCGCCGCCGAAGGCCGGGCGGAGTGCGTGAGGGGAGGGCGTCGCCTCGCTCCCGAGATGCGAAAAGGGGGTGTTTGGCCGCAGAGTGGCAGGGCAAGCGGAATTTCGTGCTTCGGACCGGAGGCGCGCCAGCGGGAGCGATACATCGGCTCTGCCGGACATCCGGTGAACCGAACGGTCCGCCTCCCGCGGTCATCCCTGACAGCATCGTGGAGGAGCTGTTCCGCATGCTCACTGACACCCCCACAAGCCGTCCCGGCGCCCCCGCTCGTCCCACCACACGTGGACCGCGAGCGCACGACGACGCGCCCGACACGGCTTCGGACTTCGCCCGGCTGGCCGCCCTGGAGGACGGCCCCGAACGAGAGGCGCTGCGCGACGAGTTGGTGACGGCCTGGCTGCCCATGGCCCATCGGATCGCCGGCCGCTTCCGCGACCGCGGAGAATCGCTCGAGGACCTGCGCCAGGTCGCGGCCCTCGGTCTGGTCAAGGCGATCGACCGGTACGACTGCGAACGCGGCGCGTTCGAGAGCTACGCCGTGCCCACCATCACCGGCGAGATCAAGCGGCACTTCCGGGACCGCATGTGGGCGCTGCGGGTGCCCCGGCGGGTGCAGGAACTGCGCAACAAGGTGCGCGTCGCCCGTCGGGAACTGATGCAGAGCCCCGGCTCCCCCGAGCCGTCCGCCGCCGACGTCGCCCGGCACACCGGGCTGACGGAGGAGGAGGTCGGTACCGGGATGGAGGCGCTGGAGAGCTTCAGCACCCTGTCGCTGGACGCGGCCATGTCCGCCGACGACGACGCCTACAGCCTGGCCGACACCCTCGGGGTGGCGGAGGCGAGCTACGACGTCGTCGTCGACCGGGAGGCCGCGAAGGAGGGGCTGCGGCGCCTGCCCGAGCGGGAACGGGCCATCCTGTACATGCGCTTCTTCCAGGACATGACGCAGAACCGCATCGCGGACCGGCTCGGCATCTCGCAGATGCACGTCTCCCGGCTGATCAGCCGCAGTTGCGCTCGGGTGCGCGAGGAGGCCATCGGGCGGAACGCCGCCGACCGGCGCGAGCACCCCGGGCGTACGAACGCCGGGTGACCTCCCGGGACGGCATCACGGCCCCCGTGCCCCGGCGCCTCACGCCCCGTTCTCACGCCTTCGCTCCTCACGCCCCTTCGTCCGCCCCGCGTCCCACCCCCCGTCTCCGCCGCTTTCCCCGTGTCCCGCGTTACTCCCCCCTCCCGGTCCGCTCGGCCGCCGACGGACTCACCGCCGTGACCAAGGAGTGCACATGCTGATGCCCCACCCCACGACGCTGCACAAGCTCCTCGAGGAGTACCAGGCGCTCGCAGCCCAGGAGGCCGCCGACGGCGTCACCAAGTCCGGTCAGCGGGTGCAGGACCTCGCGTACACACTGTGCGTGTCGACGGGCACGCGCGATGTGCAGCAGGCCCTGGACTACGCGCGGCGATACCTCGCCGCCGCCGGTGAGCAGGTGGTTCCGACCGTCGTGCCGCTGCACGGGCGTCCCGGAGTGCGGCGGGACGCGGCGAGGACGGTGCGGGAGCCCGCCGGGGGCGTCGGTTCCTGATCAGGGCCACGACTACGGAGGCACGACAGCAGGGCACGACCGACGAGCGGCCCCGTCGCTACGGCCGCCGACGGGCGCCGCGTCGCGGCGGCGCCTGACGAGCACCCGTCGCTCCGGTGTCCGACGAGCGCCCCGTCCCTCCGGTGTCCGGCGGCGGGCCGGCCCGTTACAGCCTCCGGCGGGCGGGCACCCGGGGGGCAGCCGGGAGCGGTCCCCCGGGGCCGACCCCGAGTCCGTCCGGGCAGGAAGAGGAGACATCATGACGACGTCACAACCCGATCCGTCCCAGCCCTCCGGGCCCACCGGCGAGCACGCCACTCCGGACGCCCTGCTGCACGCCCGCTCCGACGCCGAGGTCTCCCCCGAGGACGTGGTGCTCGCCTCCGGGAAGGACCTCACCCCGGGCAATCTGGAGTGGGCCAGGCGCAAGCTCGAAGCGGAGGGTCCGGCCGCGCTGGACAAGCTCCTTCCCTGACCCACCGCATCCCCACGGTTCCCCGTGTCCCCGGCAGGGCACGGGGAACTGACGCGAGCAACCGGCAACGAACGGGTACCTGTCCACAAGCACCGCTTGACTACCACCTGTCACACACGATTGGCTCCGGGCGAGCGACCGCCCGGACCACCGGTTTCCACCTCGTGGGACCTCCGGCATCGCCGCCCCCTTTGGCTCGGCCGCACAGCGAGGTGCCGCACCACCATGAACACTCCCGCTCCGCCCCGTCGTTCCCCCGCGCCCGCGCCCGCATCCGGGCGCCGCGCCGCCCTCGCCGCCTCGGCCTTCGTCGCCGCCGGTCTGCTCGCGGCGGCCTGCTCCGCCGGCCCGGACTCGGGGGCGGGGACCGGCGGGGCGGCGAAGGACAGCGGGGGACGGCCGAGGATCGCGCTGATCACGCACGGCGCCAAGGACGACGCCTTCTGGAAGCTGGTGCGCGCGGGCGCCGACGCCGCCGCCGCGAAGGACCACGTCGACCTGACGTACGCGAGCGACCCGGACTCCGCCGCGCAGGCCGACCTGGTGCGGGACGCCGTACGCGACCGGGTGGACGGCATCGCGGTGACCCTGGCCAAGCCCGAGGCCATGCGCGCCGCGATCACCGAGGCACGGTCCGCCAAGATCCCCGTGGTCGGCGTCAACTCCGGTATCGGCGCCTGGCAGGCGGAGGGTCTGCTGGAGTACTACGGCCAGGACGAGAGCGTCGCGGGCCGGTCCGTCGGCGACAAGCTGGACGGTCTGAAGGCCAAGCACGCCCTGTGCGTCATCCACGAGCAGGGCAACGTGGCGCTGGAGGCACGCTGCGCCGGGGTGAAGAAGACGTTCGACGGCCGGACGGACATCCTGTACGTGGACGGCACCGACCTCACGGCGATGACCACCGTCCTCACCGACCGGCTGCGCCAGGACCCGACCATCGACGAAGTGGTCGCCAACGGCGCGGACTTCGCGCTCGCCTCCGTCAAGGCCGTCAAGGCTGCGGGCAGCGGCGCGCAGGTCTCCACGTTCGACCTCAACAAGAGCCTGGTGAAGGCGGTGGAGCGGGGGGACGTGCGGTTCGCCGTCGACCAGCAGCCCTATCTGCAGGGCTATCTCGCCGTGGACGGGCTGTGGTTGTACCGCACCAACGGCAACATCAGCGGCGGCGGCGCGGCCCCGGTGCTCACCGGGCCCGCGTTCGTGACCAAGGAGAACGTCGCCTCGATCGCCAAGTACGCTGCGGGCGGCACCCGTTGAGCCGTGGAGCCCGCGCCCGTCCGGCCGGCGCCGGGGCTCACGGTGCGTGTGAGCACCGGTACGGATAGCATCGGCGCACCCCGCCCGCGTGCGGGACGCCCGCGCCCACCCCCGCGCGCCCGTCCCCCACGCCCGCACCGCACTGCCCCGCGGCGGCCGTCACCCGTGCCGTCCGCCCCGTACCGTCCCCGCCCGTTCCCTTCCGCTTCTCCTTCCGTGTCCGCCCCCCGCCCCCTTGCTCCCGCTGCTCCCCCTAGGACGACGATGTCTGCACGGACGGCCGCCCGACGCCGGCTCGGTTCCATACGTCTCTCGCTGATCCTGCTCGCGCTCGTGCCCAGCGTGACGCTCGCCGCGATCTGGGGCGTGACGACGGCGCAGATGTTCGCCGAAGGGCTGCGGCTGCGGCACCAGACGGAACTCAGCCGGTCGACCGGAGCGATGGGCACCGACGCCACGCTGGCGTTGCAGCGGGAGCGCGGTCTGTCCGCCGCCTGGCTGGCCTCGCCGCACGGCTCCCGCGCCGCCCTGGACGCCCAGCGCCGTACGACCGACGCGGCCATCGCGAAGCTGCAAAGACGCTCCGCGGCGGTCCGCAGCGCCCCCGCCCGCATCTCCGAGCGGATGTACTCCGTCATCGCCTCGACGAACAGCCTCGAGTACTACCGCGGCCAGGTGGACCACCTCACCGACATCACCGCCGGCCAGGTACTGGAGCAGTACACCTCGATCATCGACGATCAGATCCAGGCCTTCCAGGAGCTCTCCCAGGTCGACGACGGCGACCTCACCTCGCAGGCCGGCCCCCTGGTGGCGCTGGAGCACGCGGCGGAGCTGGCCTCGCAGGAGGACGCGCAGCTCACTCTCGCCTGGCCGTCGGGCAAGCTGGACGACGCGGCGTGGACCGAGTTCACGCGCCTGGTCGGCGCGCAGCGCTGGGTGGTGCGCGACCAGGTCGTGCCGTCGCTGCGCGGGTCGGCCAAGTCCCGCGCCGAGCAGGTCATGCAGGGCCCGGACTGGGCGACCCTGCGGCACGTCGAGGACCAGGTGTTCCAGGCGGGGGTCACCGGCCGTACGGCGCACCGCGAGGTCCGGCTGCCCGACTCCCGCCGGCAGTGGGACAAGGCACTGGACCGGCTCTCCGCGCAGTACGCCGACCTGATCCGGCAGCAGACCGACCAACTGCTCGACCGCAGCGCGGACAAGGCCCACTCGCTGCTCCTCAAGGCCGCCTGGCTCAGCGCCGGCGGGCTGATCGCCCTGCTGGTCTGCGTCGTCCTGTCCTGGCGCATCACCCGCTCGCTCTCCCGGCGGCTGCGCGGGCTGCGCGAGGCCACCCTGAGTCTGGCGGAGCGGCGGCTG
Source organism: Streptomyces sp. B3I8 (assembly GCF_030816915.1). NCBI lineage: Bacteria > Bacillati > Actinomycetota > Actinomycetes > Kitasatosporales > Streptomycetaceae > Streptomyces > Streptomyces sp. B3I8. The sequence goes on from NZ_JAUSYN010000002.1 coordinate 505,308, forward strand.
CCCGACGTGGTGGCCCGGCTCGACCGGGGCGAGAAGGTGGACGTCGACGCGGCCACCCCGCCGCTCGACTACGGGCACGACGAACTGGGCCAGGTGGCACAGGCGTTCAACACCGCGCAGCGCACCGCCGTGCACACCGCGGTGGAGCTCGCCGACACCCGGCGCGGCTTCCAGAAGGTCATCCTGGGCATCGCCCGGCAGAGCCAGAACCTGGTCAACCTCCAGCTGAGCAAGCTCGACGCGCTGGAGCGCGAGCACGAGGACCCCAAGGTGCTCGCCGGCCTGTACGCGCTGGACTCCAACGCCAGCCAGTTGCGCCGGTACGAGGAGAACCTCGTGATCATCAGCGGTGAGCAGCCGCGCCGCAGTTGGACCGAGCCGGTGGCCCTGATCGACATTCTGCGCAGCGCCGTCGGCGAGGTCGCCCAGTACCAGCGGGTGGAGGTGCTCGTCGACGAGGAGGTGTCCGTGGCGCCGCCCGCGGTGGCCGACGTGATCCACCTGCTCGCCGAGCTGATCGACAACGCGACCGCGTACTCGCCCGCGCCGAGCCCGGTGGGGGTGCGGGCGGCGACGGTCGCCAAGGGGCTGGCCATCGAGATCGAGGACCGCGGGCTCGGCATGTCCGAGGAGGAGTACGCCGCGTTCAACGCGCAGTTGGCCGAGGCTCCGCAGTTCGACGTGGTGGCGCTCGCCGACGACCTGCGGCTCGGCATGTTCGTCGTCGCCCGGCTGGCCGTCCGGCACGGGATCGCGGTCACGCTGCGGTCCTCGCCCTACGGCGGGACGACGGCGATCGTGCTGGTCCCGGACGACATCGTGGTGCGCGACGCCGGCGAGGCCCCGGGGACGCCGCCCGTCACCCGGGACGCCACGGCGTCACCCGCCGACGGGTCGGGGGCCGGGGGCACGGAGGGCAGTGGTATCACGGGCGCCGGGCCGCGTGCGGCGACGGGCGCCGGGATCGTCCCCGGTCCCGGCCCGTCCGCGGAGGACCCGTCGGACGAGGGCCGTCCCGCCCCGCTGCCGCGGCGGGTGCCGCAGACCAGTCTGGCCGCCGAACTGCTGGCGGATCCCCCTCCGGACGCAGACGCCGGGGACCTCGCCGAGGACGAGTTCACCGCCGAGGACGCCGCGACCTCCCTCGCCGGATTCCAGCGCGGCACCCGCGCGGCCCTGGACGACGAACCGCTCGACGACGGCCCCGTCGCGGCCCGTGTCCCCGATGCCCGGGAGCCGGAGGACAGGCACGGCCCGGAGGATCGGGAGAACAGTGAGGGGAAGGCCGCGTCCGCAGAAACGTAGAACTCGTAGACCCGCAGGACCCGCAGGCAGCCCGTCCCGACTCCCCTCGCCGAACCGCTGATTAAGGACGAAGAGATGACACGCCCCGCCCCCGCCACACACAGCCGACTCGATCAGTTGCTCACCGCGATGGTGGAGCGCGTCGCCGACGTGAACCACGCCGTCGTGCTCTCCGAGGACGGACTGGTGGTGAGCAAGTCCACCGCGTTCGTGCGCGACGACGCCGAGCGGCTCGCGGCCACCGCGTCCGGCCTGATGAGCCTGAGCCGGGGCGCCAGCATGGACTTCCGCGGCGGTCCGGTACGCCAGGCGCTGATCGAGATGGCCCACAGCTACCTGATCATCACCGCCGCCGGACCGGGCGCCCATCTCGCCGTGCTCACGCACAAGGGCGCCGACGTGGGTGTCGTCGCGTACCAGATGAACATGCTGGTGAAGAAGATCGGCGAGCACCTCAGCGCGGCACCGCGCGGCACCGCCGGCCCCGCGGCCGACCTCGGCGAGTGAGGTGAGCCAGGGCGACGCGGCGGGCCGTCTGGTACGGCCGTTCACGCTGACCGGCGGCCGCACCCGGCCCAGCCGTGCCGACTTCACCCTGATCACCTCGGTGACCGCGGTGGACCCGCAGCCCGCCCGCGCGCCGCGGCCGCAGCCGGAACACTCCCGCATCCTGCGGCTGTGCGCGCGGCCGGTCGTGGTGGCGGAGCTCGCCGGCGCGCTCGACCTGCCCGTCAGCGTGGTGTCGATCATGCTCTGCGACCTGCTGGAGGCGGGCCGGATCACCGTGCACCCGCCGCGTTCGATCACCCGTACACCGGACCTGGACCTGCTGCAGAAAGTGAGGGACGGCCTTGGCCGGCTCTGACCGCACCGCCCCCGTGGTCGCTCCGCCCGACACGGTCAAGATTCTCGTCGCCGGCGGTTTCGGCGTCGGGAAGACCACGATGGTCGGCTCGGTGAGCGAGATCGTGCCGTTGCGCACCGAGGAACTGCTGACCTCCGCCGGGCTCGGGGTCGACGACCTGGACGGGATCGAGGAGAAACGTGTCACCACCGTGGCGCTGGACTTCGGGCGCATCACCATCAGCGAGGAGCTGGTGCTGTACCTGTTCGGCACGCCGGGGCAGCAGCGCTTCTGGTTCATGTGGAACGACCTGGCCATAGGCGCGCTCGGGGCGGTGGTGCTCATCGATGTGCGCCGGCCGGACACGAGCTTCGCGGCGATCGACTTCTTCGAGCGGCGGCGGATCCCGTTCGTCGTCGGCGTGAACGGCTTCCACGGGAAACATCCGTACGGGGCGGAGGAGATACGCGAGTCTCTGGCGCTGCCGAAGGACGTGCCGGTGCTGCTGTGCGACGCGCGGGAGCGGGGCTCCTGCCGGGACGTGCTGATCGCGCTGGTGGACCGGGTGATATCGGCGTCCGCGCACTCCGAGGACCGGTAGGGCGGCGCTCCCCCGGCTCCGCCGCCCGCTTCGGCTCCCCGCTTTCGCTACCGGACGGCCCGGGAGCGCAGGCGGCGGAGCATGCGTGCATCCTCGAAGCCGACCTCGCGGGCCGCCGCCTCGGCCGTCGCGCCCTGGCCGAGCAGTTGTTCGGCGCGTTCCAGGCGCAGGGTCTGCTGGTAGCGCAGCGGGGTGAGGCCGCCGGTCGCGCGGGTGAACAGGCGGGTCAGGGTGCGTTCGCTGACCCGGGCGTGGGAGGCGAGGCCGGCCAGCGGCAGCGGCTCGGCGAACCGCGCGTCGATCAGGTCCTGCACCCGGTGCACGGTGTCGTCCAGGTGGGAGCGGTGCCGCAGCATGGCACTCGCCTGCGGCTGGTCGCCGTTGCGGCGGGCGTGGACGACCATGGTGCGCGCGACCCGCGCGGCCAGGGCGGGGCCGTGCCGCAGCGCCACCAGGTGCAGGGCGAGGTCGATGCCGCTGGCGATGCCGGCGGAGGTGACCACCCGGTCGTCGGTGGTGAACAGCACGTCACGGACGACGGTGGCCCGCGGATGGCGGGCGGCCAGTTCGTCCTGGAGGTCGTGGTGGGTGGTGCAGCGCCGCCCGTCCAGCAGTCCGGCCCGGCCGAGGGCGTCCGCGCCGGCGCACACGCTGGCGACGGTGCCGCCGGCCGCGTGGTGGGCGCGCAGCCTGCGGAGCACCTCCTCGCCCGGCGCGGAGCACGCACGCAGGGTGGGTGCCCGCCAGCCCGGCACCACCACCAGATCGTCGGCGTCGAGCGCGGGCCAGTCGGTGGACGCGGTCAGCGGCAGCCCCTGGGCGCTGCGCACCTGCGGATGCTCGGCGACGTAGTGGAGTGCGTACGGCCTCCCGAGGCGTGCCGCACTGTCGAACACCTGAACGGGTCCCGCCAGGTCGAGCAGGTGGACGTCGGGCAGCAGGACGAGGACGACGCGGCTCACGCCGAGGATGCTGCCACGTCCGCGGCCAGCTCGGCGACGGTCGCGATCCGGGCGAACCGGTCGCGCAGGACGGCCACGGTGCGTTCGGTGATCGCCTCGGCGGAGAGGTCGCCGATCGGATGGGTGGCGGTGGCCTCGGGGACGAGCACCGTGCGGTAGCCGAGGTCGCTGCCGAGCCGGGTGGTGGTCTCCACGCACTGCTCGGTACGGATGCCGCAGACCCACAGCTCCTCCACGCCCGCCTCGGTCAGCAGTTGCTGGAGGTTGGTGGTGGTGAAGGCGTTGTGGGAGGTCTTGCGCAGAACCGGCTCGCCCGGCCGGGGCCCGTCCAGCTCCGCCAGCAGCCGGACGTGCCCGGAGTCCGGGTCGAACACGTCCCCGCTGCCGGGTGCGGTGTGCAGGACCCAGACGACGAGGTCGCCGGCCTCGCGGGCGAGGGCGGCCAGCCGGTTGACCGGACGTGCGACGTCCGGGTTGTCGATGCTGCCCCACGACGGGCGGGCACGGAACGATTCCTGGACGTCGACGACGATGAGCGCTCGTTTCATGTGCCGATTCTGACCTGCGGGTGCACCCCCTCGGCAGACCCGATCCGGGCCCGTGCCGGACCGATCCGGTCACGGGCCCGGTCGCAGGCCCGGTCGCAGGCCCGGTCACGGGTCCGGTCGCAGGCCCGGTCACGGGTCCGGTCACAGGCCCGGTCACAGGCCCGGTCACGGGTCCGGTCGCAGGTCCGGTCGCAGGTCTGTCCCGACTACCGTCCTGGCAGCGCCCTCGGGGCCGCCCCGGGACGCCCCCGGGGCGCGCTCGGCGCGGTCCTCAATGCCCGCTGACGGCGTGGGGCTCGTACGGCTGTTCCAGGCGCTCGAGATCCTTGTCCGTCAACTCGACGTCGAGCGCGGCGACCGCGTCCTCGACGTGCGAGGACTTGGTGGCGCCGACGATCGGCGCCGTCACGGTGGGCCGGTGCAGCAGCCAGGCCAGGGCGATCCGGGCCCGGGGCAGCCCGCGTTCGGCGGCGATCGCGGCGACGGCCTCGGCGATGCGCCGGTCTCCCTCCCCGTACAGGGTCCGGCCGAAGTTGTCGGTACGGCTGCGGGCGGTGTCCTCGTCCCAGTCGCGGGTGAGCCGGCCGCGGGCCAGCGGGCTCCACGGCAGGACGCCGACGCCCTGGTCGGCGCAGAGCGGCAGCATCTCGCGCTCCTCCTCGCGATAGAGGAGGTTGTAGTGGTTCTGCATGGACACGAACCGGGTCCAGCCGTGGAGTCGAGCCGTGTACTGGGCCTTCGAGAACTGCCAGGCGTACATCGAACTGGCCCCGATGTAACGGGCCTTGCCCGCCTTCACCACGTCGTGGAGGGCCTCCATGGTCTCCTCGACGGGGGTCGACGGGTCGAAGCGGTGGATCTGGTAGAGGTCGACGTACTCCGTGCCGAGGCGGCGCAGGCTGTGGTCGATCTCCGTCATGATCGCCTTGCGTGAGAGTCCGCCGCCGTTGGGCCCCTCGTGCATCCGGCCGTTCACCTTGGTGGCGAGGACGATCTCCTCGCGCCGCGCGTAGTCCTTCAGCGCGCGGCCGACGATCTCCTCGCTGGTGCCGTCGGAGTAGACGTTGGCGGTGTCGAGGAAGTTGATCCCCGCCTCCAGGGCCTGGCGGATCAGTGGCCGGGCGGCGTCCTCGTCGAGGGTCCACTCGTGGCTGCCGCGCGCGGGCACGCCGAAACTCATGCAGCCCAGGCATATCCGGGACACGTCGAGCCCCGTGGCACCGAGCTTCGCGTACTGCATCGATCACTCCCGTTCGCCGTGCGTCCCCGGGCGGGCGGCCCGCCCTGCCCCCTCTGGGTTCCCAGGGAGATCCCCCAGGAATCCCCAAGGCATCCCCGAATGATCCCGGAGGTGTCCCTGGGATAGGGTCGCGGGCCGGAAGTCTGGGGGAAAGTGGTGAACATGGCGGATGTACCCCTGGGTGTTCCGGGCGAGGAGGAACGGCCCGTCGGCGCGGGCGGCGACCGCGGTGGCGGCCGGCCGTGGATGCGTGACCTGCTCGAACATCTGCGCCCCGCGGCGCGCGATCCCGGCCGGGTGGTGAACTGGCTCGGTGACGCGGTCGACGGGACGGCCGCGCTGGGCAACCGCCGCGGCGGGCTGCTCGCCGGGCGGCGGGCGCTGCCCGACGCACGGCTGGTGGCGGATCTCGCCGCGGGCCGCCTCGCGTCGGCGGCGGTGGACCACGAGGGGCAGCACGCCAGGCTGGTCGCGGTCGGGCGGGCCCCGTCGGCGTACGTACTGGCGGTCTGGCGCGACCGGCCGTTCGACCAGCGCGCGGCGGAGATCGTCGCGGCCACGGCCTGGGTCCTCGACATGCTGCTGCAGGAGCGCGGGCGCGCGGCGGAACGCCGCCGGCTGACGCGCGCCACCGCCGACCTCGGGCTTGCCGTGCTGCAACTGCTGATGGTCGGGGACACGGTCGCGGCCCGCCGGGTCGCCGCGGGCATGTGGCCGGGGCTGCTCGACGCGGACGGACTGTGCGTGTACGTCCTGGAGGGGCCCGCCGGTGACCGGGAGCACCTGGCCCGGCGCTGCGCCGAGGTCACCGCCGGACGGGCACTGGTGGTGCGCTGCCCCGCCGAGAACCGGCACCTGATCATGGTGGCGCCGCACGCGTGGGGCACCGAGGCCGCCGAGGAGCTCCAGGACGAGCTGCGCACCCTTGCCGACGGGACGTCCGGGGTGTTCCTGGGCGGCAGCGTCCGGCAGGAACTCGGCGAGACCGCGGTCGCCTACGGGCAGGCCGTGAACGCCCTGATCGTCGCCAGGTTCCGTCCGGAGGCGGCGGCGATGTACGCCGAGCGCACGCATCCGCAGCGGCTGATGCCGCCGGGCGCCCTGCACGGCTGGGCGGACCGGCTGCTCCTGCCGCTCGGCACGCTTCCGCTGGCCACGCACGCGGAACTGCAGGCGACGACCCGGCTGGGCCTGGAGTTCACGGCGGTGAAGGCGGCCAAGGTGCTCGGCGTGAGCCGCAACACGGTACGGGCCCGGATGGACCGCACCGGACAGCTCCTGGGCGCCGACCTCGGCGACCTGCGCACCCGTGCCGTGGTCCATCTCGCCCTGTCCGCGCTGGCGGACGGGACGGGGTGCGGGGACGGACCGCGGGACGGTTCGGCCCGCGGGGCCGCGCCGCGCCTCGGAGACCTGCTCCAGGCACCGCACCTGCGCGTCTGGGCACAGGGGCTGCTGGACCGGCTCGCGGAGGACTCCCGGGACCTGCGCGGCACGCTACGCGCGTGGATAGCCGCCGGGGCGAACGCCGAGCGTGCCGCGCAGGAGCTGGGGGTGCATGTGCAGACGGTGCGCGAGCACGTACGGGCGGGTGAGCGGGCCCTGGAGCGCCGGCTGCTGGCCGGGGGCAGTGACCTGTACGAGGTCGTCCTGGCGCATCTCGCGGTACGGGAGCTGGAGGAACCGGCGCTGGGTTGAGCGGGGAGAACGCCCGCCGGACCGGACGAATCGGGGCATCCCGGATCGGGCTGTGCACGGCTGAGTGCCTGGTGGGCGGGGGCGGGCATCCCCGCGATGGCCGAAAGGGCGGGGAGCGGCCTAGTTTGCAGGAACGTTCGCCTCCGGGGGCGGCAGGGCGCGACCGGCACGGGGGTTCGGTCGCGCGTGGCGCTCCCGGGGGCGGACCCGCTCCCCCTCACGCCTCACCCGCTCCCCCGCCCGTCCCCGCCACGGGTGTCGCCCGCCGCGCCACTGGCCCACGGCCCCGCCCCGTCCCACTCCGCCGCACCTGCTTGCCGCCTCCCCACGCCGTCGTTCGGCCCAAAAAGTGGTTCGGAGTGACGGGCCCGGGTACAGCGGTGGCGTCGTGCGGTCGAGTCACCGTTCCCGGAGGGGGCGGCGAGGACGACCGCGTCGTGCTCGCAGGTGCGCGGGAGAACTCGTGAACGATGTCGGCCTCGCCTCCGGTCCCTGGCCCGTGCTCGTGCTGGCGCGCGCCGCGACGGAGGCCGATCTGTCCGCCGCGAGAGCGCAGATGGGTTTCTCCCTGGCCTGGCACATCGTCGTGGCCTGCCTCGGGGTCGGGCTACCCGCGCTCACCCTCCTCGCGGAATGGCTCGGCATCCGGCGCGACGACCCCTCGCTGAAGCTGCTGGCCCGCCGCTGGGCGCGGGCCATGGGCGTGCTGTTCGCGGTGGGCGCGGTGTCCGGAACGATCCTCAGTTTCGAGATGGGGCTGCTGTGGCCCGGCCTGATGGGCAGGTTCGGCCAGGTCATCGGGTTGCCCTTCGCGCTGGAGGGCATCGCGTTCTTCATCGAGGCGATCTTCCTCGGCATCTACCTCTACGCCTGGGACCGGCTGTCCCCGCGCCGGCACCTGCTCACCGGCATCCCCATCGTGGTCGCGGGCACGGCCTCCGCCTTCTTCGTGGTCTGCGCCAACGCCTGGATGAACCAGCCACGCGGTTACACCCTGCGCGACGGCAAGGTCGTCCAGGTGGACCCGTGGGCGGCGATGCTCAACCCGGCCGCCCCGCCGCAGACGGTGCACATGATCCTCGCCGCGTTCATGGTGGCGTCGTTCCTGACCGCGTCCGTCTACGCGGTGGCGCTGCTCCGGGGCCGCCGGGACGCGTACCACCGGGCCGGCTTCGCCATCCCGTTCGCCTTCGGCGCCGTGGTGACCCCGTTCCAGATCGTGGTCGGCGACTGGGCCGCCCGCTTCCTGGCGGACTACCAGCCGATGAAACTCGCCGCGATCGAGGGGGTGTACCACACCGGCTCCCATGTGCCGCTCACCGTCGGCGGAGTGGCCGGGAAGGACGGGCTCGAGTACGGGCTGGAGGTTCCCGACGGCCTGTCCCTGCTGGTCGGATACCGGCCCGGCACGGTGGTGCGGGGGCTGAACGAGGTGCCGCGCGCCCAGTGGCCGGCGGTCACGGGGGTGCACTGGGCGTTCGACCTGATGGTCGCGGTCGGGTTCTTCCTGCTGGGGCTCGGCCTGTGGCTGCTGCTGGCCTGGTGGCGCACCCGGCGCTCCGGCGGCGCCCTGCTGGACCGGCGCGGCAGCCGACTGCTGCTGGCGCTGGTCGCACTGGCCGGGCCGGCCTCCGTCGTGGCGCTGGAGAGCGGCTGGTCCGTCACCGAGCTGGGCCGGCAGCCCTGGATCGTCTACGGCGTGATGAGCGTGCGGGACGCGGTCAATCCGGCACCCGGGCTGATGACCGGGCTGTGGCTGGTGCTGGTGGTGTACGCCGCGATGACCGCGGCGACGTGGTACGTGCTGCGCCGCCTGGCCCGGAACACGGCCGTACCGGCCGCACCCCAGGACGCGGACGTGCGCGGTTATCCCGTCGTCTGACACACCCGGCTCACCCGCTCCCCCGTCCCCACGGCCACGCCCCGTTTCCCCCGTCCGTCCGCGCCTGCCCCTTGGAGGCACCGTGCTCGCCGACATCGCCCTCGCCGTCATGTGGATCGGGCTGACCTGCTACGCGCTGTTCGGCGGCGCCGACTTCGGGGCGGGCGTCTGGGACCTGCTCGCCGGCGGCGCCCGCCGGGGGCGGGAGCAGCGGCGGCTCATCGAGCACAGCATCGGGCCGGTCTGGGAGGCGAACCACGTCTGGCTGATCTTCGTGATCGTGCTGCTGTGGTCGGCGTTCTCGCCGGTCTTCGCGGCCGTGATGTCGACGCTGTACCTGCCGCTGACCCTGGCCGCCCTGGGCATCATCGCGCGGGGTGCCGCCTTCGCGTTCCGCAAGGCCAGCACCGAACTGTGGCAGCAGCGGCTGTTCGGCGCCTGCTTCGCCGTGTCCTCGGTGGTCACCCCGTTCTTCCTCGGCACCGTCGCCGGCGGGGTGGCCTCCGGTCGGGTGCCGCCGGGCCTCGCCCACGGTGACGTGCTCACCAGTTGGCTCAACCCCACCTCGGTGCTCGGCGGGGTCCTCGCGGTGCTCGCCTGCGCCCACTTGGCGGCCGTGTACCTGTGCGCGGACGCGGCCCGGGCGGGCGAGGAAGCGCTGGCGCGGGCGTTCTCGCACCGGGCCGTGCTCAGCGGGCTGTCCAGTGGTGCCGTCGCGCTGGCCGGTACTGCCGTGCTGCGAAGGGACGCGCCGGACCTCTTCCACGGGCTCACCCACCGGGCGTTGCCGCTGGTGGTGCTCAGCGCGGTCGCCGGTGCCGTCGGACTGGGGCTGCTGCGCACGCGGCACTACGTCGCGGCGCGGGCGGCGGCCGCGGCCGCCGTCGCGGCGATCCTCTGGGCGTGGGGAGCCGCCCAGTACCCGGCCATGCTGGTCGGCAGCCTGACGGTGGACGGGGCCGCCTCGCAGTCCTCGGTCCTGTCCGCCTGTCTGATCGTCCTGGCCTGCGGCGCGGTCCTGCTCGTGCCCTCGCTGTGGCTGCTGTACGGAACGTTCCAGCGGGCGGACGGGGCGGGCCGGTCCGCGTCCGGCGGGCCGGGGCACGGCGGGGATGCGGGGTCGGCGGGCGACTCCCGCGTATGACGGCGACCGACCGGGGCACCCGGCCCGCGCACACCGTCCGCGCACGCCGGAGCGCGGCCCGGACCCGCCCAGTCCCCTGTCCCCTGTCCCCTGTCCCCTGTCCCCTGTCCCCTGTCCCACGGAGGAAGCATGACGAGCAACAGCGTCGCCCGCGGCTACGACACCGAGGAGAACGTGCCCCTGGCGGGGTACGCCACCGTCGCGGCGACCTTCGTGGCCTCACTCGCGACGTTCGCCGTCGTCGTCCGGCGCCGCGGGGTGAGCCTGCCGGAGCGGGTGCCGCCGTACGACCTGCTCCTGCTCGGTGCGGCGACGTACAAGACGTCCCGGCTGCTGACCAAGGACAAGATCACCGCCTTCCTGCGGGCGCCGTTCACCCGGCGGCAGGAGGACACCACCGCCGGCGAGGTGATGGACGAGCCCAAGGGCGACGGGCTGCGGCTCGCCGTGGGCGATCTGCTGTCCTGTCCGTTCTGCGCGGCCGCGTGGACGGCGGGCGGACTGGTGGCGACGTACGCGGTGGCGCCGCGCGCCGCGCGGCTGGTGTGCGCGGGCTTCGGGGCGATGACGCTGGCGGACTGGCTGCAGTACGCGTGGACGTGGACGCAGGAGAAGGCGGAGGGTTGACGCCTTCCCTCCGGGGGTCGGCCGGGGTCGCTCCTGAGGTCTCGCTCCCAGGGGCGGGGAGACCGCTCGAGGACTCGGGTGGGGCTGGTTCGTCGGCGGGTGCGGGTGGGGCCGTGGCGGGCCGCGCGGTTCCCCCGCCCCTGAAGGGACGCGGCGTCGGCCCTGGAGCAGGAGCCGGGTCAGGTACGCACAGCCGCCGCCTCCCCGGGCGCCCGCGTGCTCTCCGTCGCGGGGGAGGGGGCCGGTGCCCTCCCCCGCGGCGGCACGCCCGAGCCCCTGGCACCGCCCGGCGGCACCGGTTGGCCCGAACCGCTTCCGGCGCCGGGCGTCAGACGCCGGACACGTCGCCGAACACCGCGTCGGTGATGTGCTCGGCGATCGCCAGGGAGGCCGTCGCGGCCGGTGAGGGCGCGTTGCGCACGGCGGTGATCCGGCCCGTCCGGTGGATGCGGAAGTCGTCCACGAGGGTGCCGTCGGGGTCCAGCGCCTGGGCACGCACTCCGGCGCCGCCGCGGACCACGTCGGCGACGCCGACCCCGGGCACGTAGCGGCCCGCGTCCTTCATGAAGGCCGCCCGGGACAGCGAGCCCCGGTACTCCTTGAGGCCGGTCCGCCAGTGCCGGGCGGCCATCCGCCAGGTACCCGGGTAGGCGGCGAGCCGCGCGAGGTCCCGCGGCGAGACCTGGGAGCGCCGGTAGCCCTCGCGGGCGAGCGCCAGGACGGCGTTGGGGCCGACCTCGACCGAGCCGTCGACGCGCGGGGTGAAGTGCACGCCGAGGAACGGGTACCGCGGGTCGGGCACGGGGTAGACGAGGCCGCGCACGAGGTGTGCCCGCTCGGGTCTGAGGAGCATGTACTCGCCCCGGAACGGGACGATCCGCGGCTCCTCGCTGTCCCGCGCGAGCCGGGCGACGGAGTCGGACCGCAGCCCGGCGCAGAGCACCAGCCGGTCGACGCGGACCGCCTCCTGTCCGGAGGCCACCTCGATGCCGCCAGGCACGCGGGTGATCGAGGCGACCGGGAAGCCGAGCCGGACCTCGCCGCCCGCCGCCTCGATGTCCTTGGCGAACTCCCGGGCGATCGCCGGGTAGTCGGTGATGGCGGTGCGCGGGGAGTGCAGGGCCGCGAGGCCGCCCGCGTGCGGCTCGATCTCCTTGATCTCCTCCTTGGAGACCTTGCGCAGTTCGGGCACATGGTTGTTCCTGGCCCGCTCGTAGAGGTTCTCCATCCGGCCCAGTTCGTCCGGACGCACGGCCACGACGAGCTTGCCGATCTCCTCGTACGGCAGCCCGCGGTCCCGGCAGTACTCGCGCAGCAGGGCCACGCCCCGCACGGTCAGTCGGGCCTTGAGGCTGCCGGGCGGGTAGTAGATGCCGGCGTGCACCACACCGGAGTTGTGGCCGGTCTGGTGGACGGCGACCCTGGACTCCTTCTCCAGGACGACCACCCGGGTGCCGGGGCGGCGCAGGGCGATGTGGCGTCCGGTGGCCAGACCCACGATGCCGGCGCCGACGATGCCGATCGTCTCGTCAGCCATCGGCGTCCTCCTTCTCTGTCGTGCCGCTCCCGCCGCGGCGTCGGACGCCGCGGTGGGCGGCGGCCGAGGGCGCGGCGGAAAAAGCGAGGGACGTGCTCTCCCTGCGACTTGTACGCCGTCCCGGGGTCCCGGAACCCTCCACGACGCAAGTGGCCCGCATCCCTGGGCAGGGCGCGGGCCACCGCGCGAACGACCGTCAGCCGCCCGTCGGTCGACGGCCGGCGTGCCGTGAGCGTGGAAGGACTCGATGGCCTTCGGGCGCCGGGCCTGGCCCTTCTTCCGTTCGGCCTCCGTCCGGGTGAGCAACGGCCAGTCCGGTACCGGCACCAGGCGGGTGAGCGGGTCGCACAGCTCGACGCGGTTGCCGCCCGGCTCGTGGAGGTAGAGGAAGAACGTCTGCCGGATGGCGTGCTCGTGCGGGCCGGTCCCGATGAACACGCCGGTGTCCGGGGCGAGTTCGGCCGCGCGCAGGATGTCCTCGCGGGTGTCGGTGGCGCACGCGAGGTGGTGCGGCCTGCCCCGCGAGCCGGTCCCGATCCTCAGTGTGGACGCGTCGAGGTCGGGGGGTGAGCAGTTGGACGTGCCCGAGGTGGGCGATGTCTCCCGGCGGCGGAGTCATCCGTGTCTCCTCAGGCGTGGCGGGCGGGGGCCGTGTCCGCGGACCGGGGGAACACCGTGCCGTCGAAGAGCTTGCGGGCGGTGCGGACGACGGCCGTGCGCCGGGCCACCGGGAGGGCGCCCTCGGCGCCGTCCCCCGCGGGTGTGCCGACGCTGGTCTCGATGTCGAGGAAGCCGGTGGGGTGCTCGATGCGCAGCCGGTCGCCGTCGGGCAGCCGGGCCAGGTCGTGGCCGACGGCGCCCTCGATGCGCAGTGCGGCGCCTACGCCGGCGGCACCGAGCACGCCGATGGCGGTATGGCAGCGCACGGGGATGAAGGTACGGGTGGTGACCGTGCCGCCGTCACGGGGCGGGGCGAGCAGCGACATCTTGGGCACGGTGGTGTGCGCGATGTCGCCCAGTCCCATCAGCCGGCCGGCCGCCAGCCGGATCTCCCGCAGCCGGTCGGTGAGGGCGGTGTCCGCCTCCAGTTCCTCGGGCGCCTCGTAGCCGGTGATCCCGAGATCGGAGGCGGCGAGCAGGACCGTCGGCATGCCGTTGTCGACGCAGGTGACGTCGATGCCGGCGATCGTGTCGCGGATGTTGCCGGTGGGCAGCAGGGGGCTGTCGCCCGGGGGGAACTCGATGACCACGGGCGCCGCGGTGCCGGGGACGCCGGAGATCGCGGCGACGCCGGTGTGGTCGACGCGGCCGCCCGGGGTCGGGAACGTGGCGGTGGCGAGGTCACCGGTGTTGAGCATCCGGATGCGGACCGAGGTGTGTCCGTCCGCCGCGGGGACGAGTCCGCGTTCGACGGCGAAGGGGCCCACTCCGGCGAGCAGGTTGCCGCAGTTCTGCCGGTCGGACACCTCGGGGGTGTCCACGCCGATCTGGAGGAACAGGTAGTCGACGTCGGCTCCCGGGTGCGCGGAGGCGGAGACGACGGCGACCTTGCTGGTCAGCGGGTGGGCACCGCCGAGGCCGTCGATCTGGCGGGGGTCGGGACTGCCCATGACGCGCAGCAGCAGGTCGTCCCGGGCGGCCGGGTCGGCGGGGAGGTCCCCGGCGAGGAAGTAGGCGCCCTTGGAGGTGCCGCCCCGCAGCAGCATGCAGGGGACCGCGTCGTATCCGGTCATGCCCGCTCCCCCGGACGGAGGTGTTCCTCGTGGGACTCGTAGCGGACCCCGAGCCGCTCCAGGGTCTCGCGCAGGCCGTAGCGGTCGAGGCCGAGCTGTCCCTCCTGGAAGGCGGCGCGCGAGGCGGCCTCCTTGCGTTCGCGGGCCTCGGACGCCTCGGCCGTCTGGCGGGCGCGTTCGCGCGGTACGCACACCACGCCGTCGTCGTCGGCGAGGATCACGTCGCCGGGGCGGACCACCTGGCCGCCGATCGCGACGGGCACGTTGACGGAGCCGCCGGTGGCCTTGACGGTGCCCTGGGAGCTGACGGCGGCGGCCCAGGCGGGGAAGCCCATGGCCCGCAGTTCGGCGGTGTCGCGGATGCCCGCGTTGATGACCAGGCCGCGCACCCCGCGCCGCCGCAGCGCGGTGGCGAACAGTTCGCCGAACATGCCGTCGGTGGAGGGCGAGGTGGTGGTGACGACCAGCAGGTCGCCCTCGCGGCACTGCTCGACCGCCGCGTGGATCATGAGGTTGTCGCCGGGCCAGGAGAGCACCGTCACGGCGGTGCCCGCGACCCGGATGTCCTGCTGGACCGGACGCAGATGGGTACCGAGCAGACCGGTGCGGCCCATCGCCTCGTGCACGGTGGCCACGCCGTACCCGGCGAGGGCCTCGACATCCTCGGCCGCCGCCCGGGGCGGTCCGGTGACGATCACTCCGCTCATGCCGCCTCCTCCGTCTCCCGGGGGCGGACCGCTTCGGCGGGGTCGGCGGGAGGGGGTACGGCGGGCGCGTCGGCGTCGGTCATGCTGCGGTCTCCTCGGTGACAGGTGGGCGCGCCCGCCCCCGGCGTCAGTCGCGGCGGTACGCCTCGATCACGCTGCTGAGGTGGGCGCGGACGGCCGCGTCGGCCGCCCGGGAATCCCTGGCCCGGATCGCCTCGATCATGGCCAGGTGCTCGTTCAGGGACTGCTGCGGGCGTCCGGGGCGCAGCGCCAACTGGAAACGGTGGCGTACCAGTTGAGCGTTGAGGCGGTCCAGCAGTTCCACGGCCACCTGCTGGCCGGAGATCTGCAGGATGCGGCCGTGCAGTTCGGTGTTGAGGTCCGAGTAGGTCAGCGGCTCGCCGGCGGCGACGGCCTTGGTCATGGCCTCGCCGAGGTCGGCCAGCCCGGTGAGCTGCTCGTCACTGGCCATGACGGCCGCCTTGGCCGCGCACAGCCCTTCCAGGACCATCCGGCACTCGGTGATGGCGACGGCCTCCTCCACCGACACCACTCGTACCCGGGACCCGCGGTTGCGGATCCGTTCGACGAGGCCCTCCGACGCCAGATCGATCAGTGCCGCCCGGATGCTGGCCCGGGTGACTCCGAACTCCTCGGCCAGTTCGTTCTCCACCAGCCGCTGGGCCGGAGCCATCTCACCGCGCAGGATCGCCTGCCGCAGCTTCGCGAACGCGAGCTGTTTGGCCTGCTCCCCGGTGCCCGGCCGGGCCTCGTTCGGCATGTGCCCTCCCTGAATGAGTGCCTGTCGAACGTAAATCTATCGCGACAAGATTGTCAACAATTTTGTTCGCCAAGTGCGGGCACTCCCTCGCGACGGCCGAACGTGCGGGATCCGGGTGACTGGCCGAGAGTGAAGGCGCGGTCGTGGCGAAATAGTCGGCGCATGCCCGGATGCACCACCGGGAAGTCGAGCGGACACTGACACAGAACAACACCATGGTTACCGGAGAAAGGCGGCGCCCCTATGGCACAGCGAACGTCCGGGCGGGGACTGGCGGGTGAACTGGCCGCGGAGTTCCTGGGCACCCTGATCCTCATTCTCTTCGGCTGCGGGGTGGTCGCGCAGGTCGTGGCCGCGCAGGTCGGCGATCACGACAGCATCGCCTGGGCGTGGGGCCTCGGCGTCACGCTGGGCGTCTACGTGGCGGCCAGGCTCAGCGGTGCCCATCTCAATCCGGCCGTCACAGTGGCCCTGGCCTGCTTCAAGGGCTTCTCCTGGCGCAAGGTCGTTCCCTACTCCCTGGCCCAGACACTGGGCGCGTTCATCGCCGCGCTGCTCGTGCGGTGGAACTACACGGAGGTCCTCGGCAAGGCCGACCCCGGCCACACCCTGAAGACACAGATCGTGTTCTCGACCCTCCCCGGCAACGGCACGTTCCCGGTGAGCGAGTGGGGGGCGCTGCGTGACCAGATCATCGGAACCGCCATTCTGCTGCTCCTGATCTTCGCGATCACCGATCTGCTCAACACTCCCCCGGGCGCCAACCTGGCGCCGTTCATCATCGGCCTCGTGGTCGTGGCGATCGGCATGGCGTGGGGCACCGACGCCGGATACGCCATCAACCCCGCCCGCGACCTCGGCCCCCGTCTGGCCAGCTACCTCACCGGGTACGGCCACGCCTGGCGCGATCAGTACGGCAATCTGTACTTCTGGGTGCCCATCGTCGGGCCGCTGATCGGCGGTGTCCTGGGTGCCGCCCTCTACCGGTACATGATCACACCGTTCCTGTCCGCGGAATCCGGCGAACAGGAACCCGGCCGGATCCCGGCGCCCAAGGAGGAGTAGGCCCCCGCCACGGCTTACGGCAAGCTCCCCGGCAGGGCTTCGATACGGGGGAGGGCAGCGTGCGGGGTCACGACGGACGGCCCCGCCCGCACTCCCGGTTCCGGCGCCCCTCCGCCCGCACGCCTCAGTGCGGCAGGTTCTCGCCGCGGACGATCCGCTCCGCGATCTCCCGCAGCTTGACGTTCAGGTCCTGAGAGGTCCGCTTCAGCACCGCGAACGCCTGGTCCTGCCGCAGGTCGAACCGCTCCCTGACGATGCCGATCGCCTGGCCGATCTCGTCCCGGGACCGCAGCGCCGTCTGCAACTGGTCCTCGGTACGGGCGTGCGCGAAGGCGACCGCGGCGTGCGAGGCCAGCAGCCAGCCGAGGTGCTCGTCCTGCGGGGTGAAGGCGTTCGGCGCGAACGAGTACACGTTGAGCGCGCCCAGGGTGTTGTGCCGGTCGAACAGCCGGAACCCCATGGCGCTGCGCAGCCCCAGCTCGACGGCGCGCGGCGCGTAGCGGGGCCAGGAGTCCCCCGCCTCGCGCAGATCGGGGATGTGCTGCACCGAGCCCTCGAGCGTGACGACGTCGAAACAGGGCCCTTCGCGCAGTTCGCCCTGTACGGCGTCGGAGGCGCGCACCACGTCGTCCGTGGCGGCGATCGTCGTCACGGCCCTGCGCCGCAGGGTGAGGATGCCGGCCGCGTCACAGCCGTCGATCAGCGCGACCGCGTGGGCGGAGATGCGGTCGACGGTGTCCTGCACGGACTCCTGGGCGAGGAGATCCCGCGCCATCGCCGCGAGCCGGTCGGCGAGCGTCGGCCACTTGTCGTCCTTCGCCTGCGGGGAGACCTCACCCACGCCATGACCTCCCTGCGACCGAGACGGTGCGGCCACACTACTGCACGGACCGGGACCCCCCTTCGCGTGGCGCAGGTCACACCGCGGCGTCCCGGCGTACCGGAACTCCACCCGATGGTTTACCGTTCACCGATATGTGGCCCCCGGCCACCACGAGCGGCCCCGGCTGGTCTCCCCCGTCCAGCCGGGGCTTCCCCGTTCCCGGACGCCGGCGCCCGGCGCGTTCAACCCTGGGCGCGGCGCGCGCACTCCGCGACGACGGCTCCCAGGTTCCCCTTCTCCTCCAGCAGGCGGCGCTGTACCACCGCCCCGTTCCCCTCCCGCAGGACCGTCGCCGCCGCCTCACGCGCATGCTCGGCGTCGCCCGTCTCGTTCAGGGCCGTGTCCACATGGTCCAGCAGCGCGCCCACCACCTCCGGGGCCGGCCGCGGCCGCATCGTCACCGGATCCAGCAGCTCGCCCTCCACGCCCGAGCGCGCGGCCCGCCACGCCGCCAGCCGCATCAGGCTCACGTCGTGCGGCACCGGCTCCACCCCCGCTGCCGCCTCCCGCGCCGCCGTCTCGACGAGTCCGCGCGCCAGCGTGGCCACGAGCACGGTGGTGGAGGCGTCCAGGCACACGTCCGCGACCCTCAGCTCGACCGTGGGGTACGTCCGGGAGATCCGTGCGTCGAAGTAGACCATGCCCTCGTCGTGCAGCGCCCCGGTGGCGACCATGTCGCCGACCAGCCGGTGGTAGGCCTCGGCGGAGCCGAACAGGGCGGTGGGGCCCGCCATGGGCCAGCGGGCCCACACCCGGCTGCGGTAGCTGGCGTAACCGCTGTCCTTGCCCTGCCAGAAGGGCGAGTTGGCGCTGAGCGCGGTCAGCACGGGCAGCCACGGGCGGATGCGGTCCAGCACGGCGACCGCCTCGTCGTCGGAGTCGACCGACACATGGACGTGGCAGCCGCAGACGAGCTGTTCCCGGGGCAGCAGGCCGAACTCCCGCGCCATCCACTCGTACCGGCTGTTCACGGTCAGCTTCGGGGTGACCGGCAGCGGTGAGGTGGCGAGCGCGGCGGCCACCGCGCCCACGTCCCCGGCGTGCCGGGCCGCCTCCTTGCGGAAGCGCAGGATCTCGGCGCCGAGATCCTGCATGCCGGACTGCGGATGGGTGGCGAACTCCAGCATCTGCGAGTGGAGCTCCTTCTCGAAGACGTCGTCCCCGCCGCCGTCCTGGGCGGCGCGGGCCAGCACCGCCGCCGCCAGGGCGCACGGCTCCCCGCTGTCCGGATCCACCAGGAGGAGCTCCTCCTCCACGCCGACGGTACGCACGTCGTTTCTCCCTCCCTGTACCAGGTGCCCACGACCGATGCGCCGACCGCACGGCTGTGCTACGCAGGTGCCCCGTCGCGGCCCCCGGAAACCGGTGCGCCGCCGGACACCGGAACAACCACGCACGTCACCCCGCCTCCGTGCCCCCGGGGCGCTTTGTTGCCGCCCGGCCATGTGGGTTAGCCTGCCGCGTATTTCTCATGAGGCGGATCGCCGGTGCGGCGGGGAACCCTCGGGAGCCGGACGGGCGATCCCCGGCCGGCCCCGCTGCGTTCGTACGCCATGACCGGTGACTCCTGGAACGCGGGACGAGGGTGGGCATGAGCAGGGCGACGGACGAGGCCGGGAGCCGGGGCTCGGGCGATCAGGAGCTGCGCCGGCTCCTCGCCGGCCTGACGGCGGTCCGGGACGGCGACTTCGGCACCCGGCTGCCGGACGACGGCGGCGGGCTGCTCGGCGAGATCGCCACCGTCTTCAACGGGATGGTGGACCAGCTCTCGCTGTTCACCTCCGAGGTCACGAGGGTGGCCCGCGAGGTCGGCACCGAAGGCACCCTGGGCGGTCAGGCGGAGGTGCCGGGCGTCTCGGGCACGTGGGCGGACCTGACCGACTCCGTGAACGCGATGGCCGGCAATCTGACCACCCAGGTGCGCGACATCGCCCAGGTCGCCACGGCCGTGGCCAAGGGCGACCTGTCGCAGAAGATCGACGTGCCGGCCCGGGGCGAGATCCTGGAGCTGAAGGAGACCGTCAACACGATGGTCGACCAGCTCTCCGCCTTCGCCGACGAGGTCACCCGCGTCGCCCGCGAGGTCGGCAGCGAGGGCCGCCTCGGCGGCCAGGCGCAGGTGCCCGGGGTCGGCGGGGGTGTGGCGGGATCTGACCGACTCCGTCAACCACATGGCCGGGAACCTCACCTCCCAGGTGCGCTCCATCGCCCAGGTGACGACGGCGGTGGCGCGCGGCGACCTGTCGCAGAAGATCACGGTGGACGCCCGGGGCGAGATCCTGGAGCTGAAGAACACCATCAACACGATGGTCGACCAGCTCTCCGCCTTCGCCGACGAGGTCACCCGCGTCGCCCGCGAGGTCGGCACCGACGGGCGGCTCGGCGGCCAGGCGGACGTGAAGGACGTCCGGGGCACATGGCGCGACCTGACCGACTCGGTGAACTCCATGGCCGGGAACCTGACCGACCAGGTGCGTTCCATCGCCCAGGTGGCCACGGCCGTCGCCAAGGGCGACCTGTCGCAGAAAATCACCGTGGACGCCCGGGGCGAGATCCTGGCCCTGAAGGACACCATCAACACGATGGTCGACCAGCTCTCCGCCTTCGCCGACGAGGTCACCCGCGTCGCCCGCGAGGTCGGCACGGCCGGCAACCTGGGCGGCCAGGCACAGGTGCGGGGGGTGTCGGGCACATGGAAGGACCTCACCGACAACGTCAACGTCATGGCGTCGAACCTCACGGGCCAGGTCCGCTCCATCGCCCAGGTCGCCACCGCGGTCGCCAAGGGCGACCTGTCGCAGAAGATCACCGTCGAGGCCAAAGGCGAGGTCGCGGCGCTCGCCGACACCATCAACACGATGGTGGACACGCTGTCCGCGTTCGCCGGTGAGGTCACCCGTGTGGCCCGCGAGGTCGGTACCGAGGGCCGCCTCGGCGGCCAGGCGCTGGTGCCGAACGTGGCCGGCACCTGGAAGGACCTCACCGACAACGTCAACTCGATGGCGAACAACCTCACCGGCCAGGTCCGCAACATCGCCCTGGTCACCACCGCGGTGGCGCGCGGCGACCTCACCCAGAAGATCGACGTGGACGCCCGGGGCGAGATCCTGGAGCTGAAGACGACGATCAACACGATGGTCGACCAGCTCTCCTCGTTCGCCGCCGAGGTCACCCGCGTCGCCCGCGAGGTCGGCAGCGAGGGCCGGCTCGGCGGTCAGGCCGAGGTGGAGGGCGTCTCGGGCACCTGGAAGCGGCTCACCGAGAACGTCAACGAACTGGCGGGCAACCTCACCCGTCAGGTGCGGGCCATCGCCGAGGTGACCAGCGCGGTCGCCGAGGGCGACCTGACCCGGTCGATCACCGTGGACGCCTCCGGCGAGGTCGCCGACCTCAAGGACAACATCAACTCGATGGTCGGCTCGCTGCGCGAGACCACGCGGGCCAACCAGGAGCAGGACTGGCTCAAGACCAACCTGGCCCGCATCTCGGGCCTGATGCAGGGCCACCGCGACCTCGCCGTCGTCGCCGAGCTGATCATGGACGAGCTGACCCCGCTGGTCTCCGCCCAGTACGGCGCCTTCTACCTCGTGGAGGACACGGTCCGCGGCACCGAGCTGCGGCTGATCGGCTCCTACGGCTACCCGGCCGAGGACGGGCGCCCCGAGCGGATCCCCCTCGGCCGTTCCCTGGTCGGCCAGGCCGCCCGCAACCGGCGCGCGATCACCGTGGACGAGTTGCCGGCCGGGTACGTGACGATCTCCTCCGGGCTGGGGCGGACCGCGCCCACCGCACTGCGCGTGCTCCCGATCGTGGTGGAGGACCAGGTGCTGGGCGTCATCGAGCTGGCCTCGGTGACCCGCTTCACGCAGATCCACGTGGACTTCCTGGACCAGCTGATGGAGACCGTCGGCGTCAACGTCAACACGATCGTCGCCAACGCCCGTACGGACGAACTGCTCCTCGAGTCGCAGCGGCTCACCGCCGAACTGCAGGCCCGCTCCGAGGAGTTGCAGGTTCAGCAGGACGAACTGCAGCGCTCCAACGCGGAGCTGGAGGAGAAGGCCACACTGCTGGCCGAGCAGAACCGGGACATCGAGACGAAGAACCTGGAGATCGAGCAGGCCCGGCAGGAGCTGGAGACCCGCGCGCAGGAGCTCTCCCTCGCCTCGAAGTACAAGTCGGAGTTCCTGGCCAACATGAGCCACGAGCTGCGCACCCCGCTCAACAGCCTGCTCATCCTCGCCCAGTTGCTGGCCCAGAACCCCTCGCACAACCTCACCCCGAAGCAGGTCGAGTACGCCGGGATCATCCACTCCGCCGGTTCGGACCTGCTGCAGCTGATCAACGACATCCTCGATCTGTCCAAGGTCGAGGCGGGCAAGATGGACATCAGCCCCGAACGGGTGCCGCTGCGCCGGCTGCTGGACTACGTCGAGGCCACGTTCCGCCCGATGACGAGCCAGAAGAGCCTTCAGTTCACGGTCTCCACCGCACCCGGCGTGCCGGTGGACCTGCTGACGGACGACTCCCGGCTGCGGCAGGTGCTGCGCAATCTGCTCTCCAACGCGGTGAAGTTCACCGAGCGGGGCAGTGTGGAACTGCGCATCGAACCGGCTCAGGCCCAGGACGTCCCGGCGACCGTGCACCACGGGGGCGCCGTGGTGGCGTTCCACGTCAAGGACTCCGGCATCGGCATCGCCGCGCACCAACTGGAGACCATCTTCGGCGCGTTCCAGCAGGCGGACGGCACCACCAGCCGCAAGTACGGCGGCACGGGCCTCGGTCTGTCCATCACCCGGGAGATCGCCCATCTGCTGGGCGGCGCGGTGACGGTGGAGAGCACCCCGGGACAGGGCAGCACCTTCACCCTGTATCTGCCGGTCGCCCGGGCGGACTTCGAGGAGCTGACCCGGGCGCCGCAGCCGGCGGCGCTGCCGGCCGGGTCCGAGGCGCCGTCCGCGCCGGTCGCGGCCGCGCCGCCGGCCGCGCGGCGCAGGCGCCGGCTGCTCATCCTGGAGGAGCGGCCGCGCGGGCTGCTGACGCTGGTCGCCGAGAGCACCGTCGCCAATCTGACGCGCGGGCACGGCGGCGCCGATCCGCGCGAGGTCATCGACATCATCACCACCGTCGACGCCCAGGAGGCGGCCGGGGCGCTGGCCGCCGAGCCGTGCCACTGCGTGGTGCTGGACCTCGGCGTGGGCGACGACCAGGCGGCACGCTTCCTGGAGGCGCTCGACGGGGACCCGGCCCCGGCGTCCGTGCCGGTGCTGGTCCACAACGGGCGGCGGGTCGACGTCGACCGGGACCCTGGCCTGCGCGGACGCACCGAGAGCGGTGCGCTGGAGATCCTCTCCAGTCTGGACGAACTGCGCGAGCGCATCGCGCTGCACCTGTCGGCCGAGGAGCCGGGCGAGGTGCTGCCGCTGGTGCGCACGGAGAAGCCCCAGCCGGCGGCGCCGGTGGTGGACGGGTCCTTCGCCGGCCGTACGGTCCTCGTCGTCGACGACGACGCCCGCAACCTCTTCGCCCTCAGCGGCATCCTGGAACTGCACGGTTTTCAGGTGCTGCACGCGGACAACGGCCGCAAGGGCGTGGACACGCTGCTCGCCCATCCGGAGGTGTGCCTGGTCCTGATGGACGTGATGATGCCGGAGATGGACGGCTACGCGGCCACCGCGGAGATCCGCGGTCTGCCGCAGTACGCCGACCTGCCGATCATCGCGGTCACCGCGAAGGCGATGCCCGGCGACCGGGAGAAGAGCCTGCTGTCCGGCGCGAGCGACTACGTGACCAAGCCGGTCGACGCGGGCGACCTGATCGCCCGCGTCCGCCGCTGGCTGACCGGCTGAGGACCGGGCGGGTGCCCGCACCGCCCCCCCTCCCGTCGTACGGACCTCTCCGACCGCCAGCCGAGGAGCACGACCGAAGTGACCACACCCCACCGGCCCGACCCGGCTCCGGAGGAAGGCCGGCCCGAGCCCGCGCTCGCTCCTGCCCCTCCCCCCGTCCCGGCCGACGGCGCCGCGCCGCAGGCCGCCGCCGTCGCCCCGGTGCCGCGCCCCGCCCCGCTGCCGGACGACGCCCGGTCGGCCGGCGGGGACGACCGCTCCCCACTGCTCGCCCCGGAGGCGGACGTCGAGCCGGCCGGGGAAGCGGGGGAGGCCTTCGGCGAGGTCGGGGCGGCCTTGGGTGGGGCCACCGATGACGCCGCGCGGACCGCCGTGGGCCGTCTCGCGGCGACCGTACGGCGGCTGCGGCAGGAGGTGTGGGCCGCACAGGCCGCCGCCGACGGGCGGGCCCTCCTCGACCTGGCGCGCGGCATCCTGATCGAACGGCTCGGCCTCGGCCCCGTCGAAGCCTCCCGGCACCTCACCGCCCTCGCCGAGCAGGCCGGGGTGGAACCCCTGGAACTGGCCGTCGACGTCATCAACCAGGCGGCCCGCGACCGCCTCTCCGAGGTCGCCGCGGAGTTCGTCGCCGAGGCCACCCGGGGGCCGGGCACCCGCGGCGGTTCCCGTAGCGCCTCCCCCGCGGTGGTCCGGCTGCGCACGGCGGAGAGCGGCGCGCTGGCCGCCGCGGACGCCCAGGCCGTCGCCGACTCCCTGCTGCAGCACGCCCTCGCCCCGCTGGGCGCCTGCACGGTCGCGGTGTGGGCGGCCCGCTCCGACGGTTCCCTCGCGCTGGCCGGCAGCGCCGGCTTCTCCGCCGCGGAGGCGGAGCGCTGGTGCTACGTCCCGCCGGGCGTCGCCACCGTCGCCCGCCGCGCGCTCACCGAACGCGGCACCCAGTG
Source organism: Streptomyces sp. B3I8 (assembly GCF_030816915.1). Classification (NCBI taxonomy): domain Bacteria; kingdom Bacillati; phylum Actinomycetota; class Actinomycetes; order Kitasatosporales; family Streptomycetaceae; genus Streptomyces; species Streptomyces sp. B3I8. The sequence goes on from NZ_JAUSYN010000002.1 coordinate 529,655, forward strand.
GTACGCCTCGCTCGACGAGGCGGGGGTACCCACGATCGGGCACACCGAGTTCCCGTACGGCGGCCGGGTCGCCGTGCCGGCCGGCACCGGCGGACGGATCCACGGCGTGCTGGAGATCGGCTGGGCCTCCCCGCTCGCCCCGCAGCCCCCGCAGATCGTGCGCCAGGTCGAGGCGCTGGCCGAACTGTGCGCACACACCCTGGAGACGCACACCGCGCCGGCCGTCGCCCCCGGCGGGCCGCGGACCCGGCCCGGCGTCTCGGAACTCGTGCACCTCGCCGAGGGCCTGCACGACCCGGCGCTGGTGCTGGTGCCCTGTTCCGACGACGACGGCCATCTCCTCGACTTCCGCATCCACTACGTCAACTCCCGCTTCCTCGACCCGGCCGGCCGGCCGCGCGGCGCCGTGAACGGGGCCCTGCTCCTGGAGGCCTATCCGATGGCCGCCGGGCAGACCGATCTGTTCCAGCAGATCGAGCGGGTCTACGCCACCGGCGAGCCGTTCCGCGCGCAGCGCATGACGCTCACCGCGCTGGTGGAGCAGGTGCCGCTGTCAGCGGTGGCCGACGTCCACGTCAGCCGGCACGGCAGCAGCCTGCTGTTCATCTGGCGGATCGAGGACGAGACGGCCCGGCTCGCCAGTCTGCTCCAGCACGCCCAGCGGCTCGGCCGGATCGGCGGCTTCGAGGAGAACCTCCTCACCGACGGCGTCACCTGGAACAGTCAGCTCTACGGCCTCTTCGGCCGCCCCTCCCACAACGTCCCGGTCCGGCTGCAGGATCTGCCCGCGCACGCCCACCCCGACGACGCCGTCGCCCTCGGCCGCTTCCTGCGGACCGTGCTGCACAACCGGCGCCCCGCCTCGGTCGCGTTCCGGCTGCAGCGCCCGGACGGCGTGACACGGCACATGCGGGTGGTGGCCGAGCCGGTGCTGGACACCCACGACGGGCTGCTCGCGGTGCGCGGCGCGTACCAGGACATCTCCGCCCAGCACTGGACGGAGGTCGCGCTGGCCGCCACCCGCGACCGGCTCGCGCACACCGAGCAGGAGTCCGCCGAACGCAACCGGCTGGCACTGCAGTTGCAGCACGCGATCATGCCGCCCGCGCAGGCGCCGCTGGAGATCCCCCAGTTGCAGCTCGCCGTGCGCTACCGGCCCGCCGAGACCGAGCAGTTGGTCGGCGGCGACTGGTACGACGCGGTCGTGCTGCCGTCCAAGAAGGTGCTGCTGTGCGTCGGCGACGTCGCCGGCCACGGCATCGACGCGGCGACCAGCATGGTCGTGCTGCGCAACGCGCTGCGGGGCCTCGCGGTCACCGGCGCCGGGCCGGCCCAGATCCTGTCCTGGCTGAACATGGTCACCCACCATCTGACCGGCGCCGTCACCGCCACGGCCGTGTGCGGCCTGTACGACCCCGTCACGCGCTCCTTGCGCTGGGCCAGGGCGGGGCATCTGCCTCCTGTGCTGGTGCGCGACGCGGAGGCCGCCGCGCTGCCGCTGGTGCGCGGCATGCTGCTCGGCGCGGTGTCGGAGACGACGTACGAGGAGGCCGAGGTGCGTCTCGCCCCGGACGACACGCTGCTGATGTACACCGACGGTCTGATCGAGCGCCGCGACCTGCCGGTGGAGGAGTCGCTCGCGCACCTGCTCACCGTGGCCGGCACGCCCGCCTCGCCCCTGCCGCAGCAGTTGGACCGGCTGCTCACGTACAGCAGGTCGGACACCGACGACGACACCTGCATCGTGGGCATACGTGTGCTCTGACCTGCGACGCAAGCCTGTTCGGACCGGGGTGCGGAAAAGCTGGTGTGAAGATCGGGAAGCGGGGTACTGAAGCGTGGCCCCTGCCAACCCCAGTGAATGAGGGTGAATGAGATGACCGCCGTGGCCACCCACGCCGCAGCTCCCACGACGCACACGCGGACGACCCCGGACACCGTCGCCGATCCCCGGAACGTCAGCCCCAAGGACGCGCGGGAGCTGTCCCGGCACTTCTTCGCCCGGCTGTCCGCGCTGGAGGAGGGCACGCCCGAGTTCAGTTACGTCCGCAACACGCTGATCGAGATGAACCTCTCGCTCGTCCGGTACGCGGCCTCGCGGTTCCGCAGCCGGGGCGCGGACGAGATGGAGGACATCGTCCAGGTCGGCACGATCGGCCTCATCAAGGCGATCGACCGCTTCGAGCTGACGCGTGAGGTGGAGTTCACCTCCTTCGCCGTGCCGTACATCGTGGGCGAGATCAAGAGGTTCTTCCGCGACACGAGCTGGGCCGTGCACGTGCCGCGCCGGCTCCAGGAGGCGCGGGTCGAACTGGCGCGGGCCACGGAGGAGTTGAGCCGCCGCACCGGCAGGCAGCCGACGGTGCGGGAGCTGTCCGCGCTGATGTCGCTGCCGGAGGAGGAGGTCATCGAGGCCCGCAAGGCGTCGAACGGCTACCGCAGCGCGTCGCTGGACGCGTCGCTGAGCGGGGACGGCGGAGTCGACGGCGAGACCGCGCTCGCGGACTTCATCGGCGTCGAGGAGCGCGGCCTGGAGCTGGTCGAGGACCTGCACTCACTGGCCCCGCTGGTCGCCGCCCTCCCGGAGCGCGACCGCACGATCCTGCATCTGCGCTTCGTCGAGGAGCTCACCCAGGCCCAGATCGGTGAGCGGCTCGGCATCTCCCAGATGCACGTCTCCCGCCTCCTGAACCGCATCGTCACCGGCCTCAGGGAAGGCCTGCTGGGTGCCGGCTGAACCGGGTCCCGCTGAATCGGGTTCCATCTGAACAGGGACCGGCTCAACCGGGATCCGGCTCAACCGGGATCCGGCTCAACCGGGATCCGGCTGAACGAAGCGGGCGGCCGGGGCACGACTGCTGCCCCGGCCGCCCGCGAAGGACCCCTCCGTGCGGGATGCGCCGTGCGGGTACGCCGGGCCTCCTCGCCGCGGGACCCGCGCTCAGTGCTTGAACACGTCCTTCGCCTTCTCCTTGGCCTGCCGTGCGTCGCCCTTCGCCTGCTCGGCGCGCCCCTCGGCCTCCATCCGCTCGTTCCCGACGGCGCGGCCCGCGGTCTCCTTGAGCTTGCCCTTGGCCTGCTCGCCCTTGCTCTTGGCCTTCTGGTCGTCCGCCATGGCCGTTCACCTTTCCTCGTCCATCGTGGTGCGCGGTACGGGATGCCCGTACCGGACCCTTGTCTTCCGGCTGACCGCTCCGGGCGGACGCAAACACCTGCGGCGCTCCCCGTTCCGCGCGGAGGTCCGCGTTTCGTCCCATCCGGCGGTGATACCCGAACGTCACAGCCGCCCCGCCGGGGGCGGACCGACGGCACGGACAGGAGGACCCATGGCCACCGGAGAGACCGGCTTCAGCGACGTCGTCTTCGACCTCATCTCGGTGCAGTACCACTCGCTGAAGGCCGGGCACGACTACGGGCAGTACGTACGCGACGCGGAGAACGCGGACAAGAAGGACATCGCCGACTTCTTCCGCTCCGTGATGGAGCAGGACTCCGAGCGCGCCGCCCAGTGCCACCGCTTCCTCGGCGAGCTGCGGGGCCCCGAGGACGCGCAGCCCGTGAAGGGCTGACCGCCGGCCACCCGCACCGCGCACCCCGCCCGGGCCCGCCGCACCTTCGGACCGAGCGCGGGGTGCCCGGGCGGGTCCGGGCACCCCGCGTCCGGCGAGACGTCGATCACTGCGAAGAGGAGGGTCCGCGAGGCATCGGATCGTCGTACCGGGGCATGCGGGCTGTCGTAGGAAGTGCTTCGTGGAGGACGATGTGTCGACTGAACAAGCCCCCCTTTCCATCGACGTGGCTCTGCCCCGGGAGGATGCCGCACTGGTCATCGTGAAGGGATTCCTCGACGTCGACACGGCGACCGAGTTGCACCATCACCTGGCCAACCAGGTCCATCACGGCCGGTGTCATCTGCTGCTGGACCTGTCCGCCGTGCCGTTCATGGACTCCTCCGGCATCAACATCATTCTCAAGGCGTACAAGGAGACGCGTCAGGTGGGCGGCACCGTGCGCCTGGTGGACCCGGCCCCCGCCGTCCAGCGCATCCTGGACCTGACCGGGGTGAGTCTGACCGTCCCGTCCACCAAGACCGTGGAGGAGGCGCTCGCCGCGCTGGACGAGGCGACGGCCGGCGGCACGGCACCGGCCGACGGTACGACGTCCGGCGACTCGTCGTCCGGCGGCTGAGGAACCGCCCGGTTCCGCGCGCTGTTCCGGCCTCCGACGGCAGGAGGCCCGCTTCGCCGTGCCGGGACACTGTCGCCCCGCGCCGTAACGGCGGCCGGACACCCGGCCACGGGCGAGGGGCGGGGTACCGAGTTCCCCGCCCCAGGTGCGCCCGGACCGGCCGGAAACGCATGAGTGATCTCGCACGCCGACGGGCAGCCGTCGCTGAGGAGGTGAGAGGCCTGGCATGAGGGGAAACCGGAAGCGGTGACACCGCAGGCGAGGACAGGTGGAATGGCAACCGGGCCGCGTTCGAACGACAGGCTTTCCACAGACATGGTCGACAACCTCACCGCCACTTTCGAGGGCGAGCTGCACAACGTGACGGACGCGCGCTTCGCCGCGGAGGACTTCCTGCGGGCGCTGGCGGACGTCTCCCCGCCGGCGAGTCCGGAGTGCTGGAACGACATCCTGCTGGTGGTCAACGAACTGGCCGCCAACGCCGTCCAGTACGCGCCCGGCCCCTTCGAGCTGCGGATGCGCCCCACCTTCGACGGGGTCCATGTCACGCTCCACGACACCAACCCGGTCCCGCCCGCCCCGCGCCCGTTCCATCCGAGCACGGGCGGCGGCGGCATCGGCTGGCACCTGGTGCACACCCTGTGCCACCAGGTGAGCGTGGTGCCCCAGGCGGACGGCAACGGCAAGGACGTGCACGTCTTCCTGCCGTGGTGACCGGCACGTCCGCCCTCGACGGCACGTCCGCCCTCCGTCCTCGACGGCCCGCCTCGACGGGCTCGCGGACTTCGCGGAGCGGCCGCCGCCCCCGTGCGTACGGTGGCGGCGGCCGCTCGTTCGTCACTCCCCGCGTCGCTCCCTCGTCACTCTCGCGACGCTCTCCCGGTCGCCCTCTACTCCGCGGACGGGGCCGGCAGCCCCCGGTAGTACGCGTCGACGCGGCTCAGGTAGTCGGGTTCGAGGGTTTCGCTGTCCGTGCGGAACACGGGGGCGGCCTTCACCTCGTCCTTGGTGCAGGCCAGGCTCACCCGCCGGGCCTCGGTGTCGATGGCGGTGACCAGTCCGGCGGGTATCAGCATGCTCTTGCCGAACACCCACACCCCGGTGTCCACGATCAGGTGCCGCATGCCGTCCCGCTCCACCTGCCGGTCCACATGCCCGATGGTCCCGTCGGTCGCGGCGACGGTGTACCCCGTGAGCACCTGTCCCTCCGCGTGGCCGCTGTCCGGTGCGTACGCCCATGGTCTGTCGATGGTCATCGCGCATCCCCCTTCTTGTCCGCGTGCTGCGTGCTGGTACTGCGTCGTACGTGGTGCGTGATACGTGGTGGTGCCGCGTCATTCCGGTGTCGTGCTGTGTGCGTTCCGCGTGCTCGCACGGGCGGGTCGGTCAGGCCGCCAGTCGGGTCTCGCGGGCGAGGCGTGCCGTGCGCCGGGCGCAGCAGGCCTCGGACAGTGCCGCGTCGGCGGCCTCGAGCGCCTCGCGTATCCCCTTGGTGCCGGTCTCCGCGCACAGGTGGCGGGTGACCTCCCGCAGGGCTCTTCTCAGTTCCTGGGTGTCCCGCTCGGCGAGTGCGATGCGCACGGTCGCGTAGCGGGCGAGGAGTTCACGCAGGCGCGTGGGGGTGGGCGTCGTCACGGCAGGGCTCCTTTGCGGCTGTCCTGCTCCTATCCCGTTTTGGGCCGCGCACACCCCTTCCGCGCCGCCGCGGGGGCAACTCGGGTGTCCCTCAGGGCTGTTCAGGGCGCGGATCGGGGTCCGGCGGCGCGCGGGATCTCGATCTCCGCGGTGACCTCCTTGCCCCGGCCCGCCGTCCGTGACGCGACGGTCATCGCCCGGCTGACCGCCCGGACGATCTCCAGTCCGTGCCCTCCGATCCGGCCGCCGTTGCGCGGCTGGGTCACAGGTGTGTCGGCCGAGGTGTCCCAGACGGCGACGCGTACCGCGTGGCCGTCCGGGGGCATCTCCACCTGCAGTCCGCAGGCGCCCGGCGCGTGCCGGAGGGCGTTGGTGACCAGCTCGCTCACGACGAGTTCGACGTCTTCGCGTGTGCGGTCCGGCAGGGGTGAGTGCCCGTCGTCGACCTCGGTCAGGAAGGCGAGGGCGGCCTCCCGGGCCTGGGCGGCGGTCACCGAACCGGCCTCCCAGGTGACGCGTCGCAGCCGTGCCGCTCGCGCGCCCGGGCCGGTTCCCCTCGACAGGTGCTGCCTCAGCGGAATGACCATGGGATGATAAGCCTTACGCGGTAGGGTTTGTTGCTTTCTGTCCTGATCGGTACTCCTTCCGACTACCCTTCGCCCCGGAGAGTATGAGAGTTCCCTCCTGTGTTCGTGTGCCCGAATCGGGCGGTACCCCCACACGTGCACCCACCGTGTCGCCGGTGTCGCCGAACGGTAGGGATTTGGCGGCGGATTCGTGGCCAACGGTGGCCCGCGTCGGCTAGATTCGAGCCCCGTCGATCTCCCGGTGATCGGCGTCTGCACGAGCAAGCACGTCGGGGGGCGGCGCATGCACAACTCCGGGCTCCCTCCTTCGGACGCCCCTGTCATGACCGGCGGTCTCGCCGACAGTGTCTTCGAGCTGGCCGAGCGTGATCCCGGCCGTCCGCAGCTCGCCCGCCGCGCGCCGGACGCCCCCGGCGGGTGGGTCCACGTCAGCGCGGCGGAGCTGCGTGAGGAGGTCGTCGACGTCGCGCGGGGGCTGGTCGCCTCGGGGATCTCCCCGGGCAACCGGATCGCCATCATGGCCCGCACCCGGTACGAGTGGACGGTCCTCAGCTGCGCGCTGTGGGCGCTGGGCGCCGAGGTCGTCCCCCTCTACCCGACCTCCTCGCACGAGCAGGTGGAGTGGATCCTGCGGGACGCCGACTGCGTGGGCGTGGTGGTCGAGGACGAGCAGGGCATCATGACCGTCGGCTCGGTCTGCGCCCGGCTCCCCCGGCTGCGGCACGTGTGGCAGCTCGACGCGGGCGGACTGGAGCAACTGGTCGAGCGCGGTCGCCCGGTGCCGACGGCGACGGTCGACTCGCTGCGCCGCATCGTGCTGCCCGACTCCACCGCGGTCGTCGCCTACACCTCCGGCACCAGCGGCCGCCCCCGCGGCTGCGCGCTCAGCCACCGCAGCCTGGCCGCCCCCGTCGACACCCTGCTGGCGGGCTGGAGCCGGCTCGCGGCCCCGCCCGGGGAGCAGCCGGCCGTGCTGGTCTTCCTGCCGTTCTCCCACGTGTACGGGCTGACGATCCAGACGCTGTGCCTGCGCGGCGGTTTCCTGATGGCGCACGAACCCGATCTGCGGTGGGAGACCCTCGCCGGCACCCTGCTCTCCTTCCGCCCCACCTATCTGCACGGGGTGCCCTCGGTCTTCGAGCGGGTCTACAAGAGCTTCCTGACCTCGGCCGAGCGGGCCGGCCGGGGCGCGCTGTTCGAGCGTGCGGCACGGACCGCCCGGGACCACGCCGAGGCGATGGAGCGGCAGCGGCTGGGCACCGGTTCCGGGCCGGGACTCGATCTGCGGCTCCAGCACGCCCTCTACGAGAAGGGCGTGTACCGCAAACTCCGCGAGTCGCTCGGCGGCCGGCTGTGCGGCGCCGTCTCCGGGGGCTCCTCCCTCAACCGCGAACTCGCCCTGTTCTTCGCAGGCATCGGCATCGTCGTGCACGACGGCTACGGGCTGACGGAGACCAGCGGCGGCGTCACCATGCAGCCGCTGGGCCGGGAGAAGTTCGGCACGGTGGGCCGGCCACTGCCCGGCATCGACCTCCACGTGGCCCAGGACGGCGAGATCCTGGTCCGCGGGCCGTCCCTGTTCCAGGGGTACATCCACGACGAGGCCGGCACCGCGGAGGTGCTCCAGGACGGCTGGCTTGCCACCGGCGACCTGGGCCGGCTGGACTCCGAGGGCTATCTGACCCTCACCGGCCGCAAGAAGGACGTCATCGTCACCAGCGGCGGCAAGAGCGTCGCCCCGGCGGCCCTGGAGGAGCGGCTGCGGATGCACCCGCTGATCCATCAGGCCGTGGTCGTCGGCGACGACCGCCCGTGCGTGGGCGCGCTGATCACCCTCGACCCGGAGTACCTCCCCCACTGGCGCTCGGTACTGGCCGGCCAGGGCGAGGGCCAGAGTCGCGGGGCGCGCGAGGAGAACGCGCTGCGGCAGGAGGTGACCCGGGCCGTCGCCGCGGCCAACAGCGCGGTCTCGCGCTCGGAGTCCATCCGGGTCTTCCGGGTCCTGTCCGAGCCCTTCGGCCAGGCGAACGGCCTGCTCACCCCGTCCCTGAAACTGCGCAGGGACGAGATCACGAGCCGGTACGCCGCGGAGATCGAGGCGATGTACCAGTCCTCGCGCGACACGCCGCCGCACCCGCGCGGCACGGCCCCCGCCCTGGAGGCGGCGGCCGGCTGGGAGGAGGCGGAGGAGGACGTCTTCCGCCGCGTGCGCTGACCGTGCGGACCGGGCCAGGTCGTGCGGCCGCCGCCCTCGCGTCCCCTCGTGCGCGGAGGGCGGCGGCCGCCGGCCGCACCCGTCAGTGACCGGGCCAGCCGTCCAGGTGCCGGTGGACGGTCACCGTGGGCCGCTCCTCGCCCTTGGGCGCGTTCGCCACGGCGTCCTTGAGCACCGTGTTCACCTCGGCGGCCAGGACGTCCGCCTGTGCCTTCACCTCGGTGGCGGGCGCGGTCGACCGGGTCAGTCCGTCCAGCCGGCGGTGGATGTCGGCGAGCTTGCGCCGCGCCCCGTCGTCCAGCCGGAAGGGGTGCGGGGTGGAGACCACGAACTGGTAGGCGCCGGCCAGGGTCTGGCAGCCGTCGCAGTGCTTGTTGACGGCGTCGCCCTTGTTGACCGCCGTGAGCCGGGTGTGTTCCCCGGCCATGGTGACGATCTGGAACGACAGCGCGACCGACCGGCAGTGGTCGTCGACCGAACACCCGAGCCCCACGGCGTTCGCCTGGTTGCGCACGGTCGCGGCGTCCACCGTGCCGAACTGCCGCACGGTGAACGAGTCCCGGGCCTGCCGGTGATGCACGAAATCGGCCCGGCTGAACGTCTGGTCGGCGGCGACCGCGGTGTGCCCCGGCAGACCGGTGGCGGCCTGCGCCGGCACGACGGAGGCGATCCCCGCCGCCCCGGCGGCCAACAGCCCCACCCGCACGGCCCGTTGCCGCAGGGCGGACCCCTCCCGCGCTTTCCTGTGCTGACTCACATGACTCTCCTCTTCGTTCTCGACTGATGACTGCACCTTCGGCTCCCCCGCCGCCGCCCACGGGGGACGCGGAGCCGTGCGGCCTACGGCCCGCCCAGCCCCCTCAGGGGCACGGGGAACCGCGCGACCAGCAACGACGCACCCGCACCCGGCAAAGCACCCCGGGAACCGGAACCCCGCTTCACGACGATCCCGGCGTCGGCGAAGCCGGCACCACCGCCGTAGTGCTCGGCGCGGCGGACGGCGTCTCCGCTATCGGCGGAGACGACACCGGCGCCGACGACACCGGCACCACCGCGCCCGTGGACGCCGTCCCACCAGGCACCGTCGCCGGGGGTGACGACACCCGGCCACCGCCCGGCCGCCTCCCCCGCGGCGACCCCGACGCACTCGCCCGCGGACTCCGCGACGCCGACGGCCGCGCGGAACCGGACGGACGACGGCTCGCCCCGGTCCCGCCGGTCACCGCGGCCACCCCCGACGGCACCGCCCCCGGCGACACGGACCCGGTGGCCCCGCCGCCCGGCGACGCCGGCAGGTCCGCCTGCCGCGCCGGCGGCTCCGTCGTCGGCACCCCCGGCTGCAGGATCGGCGCGATCGGCGGCTTCTTCGGCAGGGGCTCCGGCGTCATCCCCGACACCCACGCGTAGCCGAGCCCCCCGAGCCCGGCCAGCAGCGCCACGGTCAGCCCCCACCGCAGTGCGGGCCGCCCGGCCGTCAACCGCACCGCGCCCCGCCACAGCCGCCCGCCGACCTTCACCGACAGATAGACGACGCCGGCCATGGGGCACAGCAGCATCACGCAGCCGACGACGCCCATCAGCCCGGCGGCGAGCTCCCCGTGCGCGAACGCGCCGCCCGTACCGCTGAGTTGCTCGGCCAGCGAGCGGAGCATCGTGGCGACGATCCGCGGCAGGTTCCACAGCGCGTAGCCCAGCTCGCCGAGGATCAGCGGCACCATCGTCAGCACCCAGGTCGCGACGACCGTGCGCGCGGACTTCTTCAGCGCCGCCACCTCGGCACGGGCCGCCTGCCCGCGCCGGCCGGGCACGAGCCCGAGCAGGATCGGTTTGATCTTGCCGTACAGATCGGGCACCCCGGCCAGGTCGCCGAGGATGTAGTACCCGTCGAGCCGTACGGCCGGCATGAGCTGTTCGAGGATCTCGAAGTGCCCGAGGTAGACCGCGGCGAGGAAGAACGCCTGCCCGGTGGCGAAGTACGCGGCGGCCATGGCGAGCATGAACACCACGTTGAAGTAGATGCCCCCGAGGTCCGTGCGGAGCCGGCCGCCGCGCCCGATCCGGTAGACGTCGGTGACGTCGGTGTACATCGAGGGCCAGATCAGGAACAGCCCGCATCCGATGCAGCCGGGCCGGGCGCCGCCGTAGCGGCAGGCGGAGGCGTGGCCGAACTCGTGGAAGACGAGCGAGGCCACGGTGAGGACGAACACCACCAGGAGCAGCACCGGTTGGTCGAGCACCTCCAGGACGGGGGTGATCGCGCCGAAGAACGCGAACAGCCACACGTCCAGGACGGCCATGCCGGCCAGCACGGAGACCACGACCGCCGGGCGGTGCAGCCAGGAGAACGCACGGGCGATCCCCGCCACCCGGCGCTCGTCGAAGATCACCCGGTGTCCCTTGAGCGCGAGCAGGAGGTCGGAGCGGGGTGCGACGACCTCGTCCTCCTCCTGCCCCTCGGGAACCGTCACCCCGAGCGGGTCCAGCTTCTGCTCGATCAGATAGCGGATGTTCTCCGCGCTGACCTCCCGCCCGAACCGGGCGCTGACCCGGTGGGCGATGATCTCCGCGTCGCGGACGCCGTCGACCGACGACGCGACGAGGTACAGCAGCCGCGAGAGCTGCACGACCTGCCCGTCCCTCCGACGGGCGATGTACTTGGGCTCGGTGAAACCCGAGCCCTGGTACTCGCCGTGCAGCCCGAGCCCGGCGCTGAGCCGCGGCACGCCCGCCGCGCCCTTCACGGTGACGACCGGCAGGGTGCCCGTGGCCGCCTGCTCGTACGTCACCGGTATCCCCCCGGGCCCGGGCACCGGACCGGTGTCCCGGGCTGCTGCCGCATGGTCGCCCAGCAGCGTCATGTGTGTCGTCCTCCCCCCGATGGCGGGCCGCGCCTGCCCCCAGGCGCGGCCCGCCGGTGTCACCCTCGTACCGAGAGGGTCACTGGCCGATGTTGATCGACTGGGAGGCGGCCGACTGCGCCACCGACCAGGCGGAGTGGTCGTTGAGGGCGGCCGACTCGTTGTGCGCGTCGACGTTGGCGACGTGCTTGGTGATGTTCACCGTCTTGCCGAAGCTGAACTTCAGCCGGCCCAGCGCCTCGCGGCCGGGCAGCAGCTCCGCGGACTCGGCTTCCAGCTCGTGTGCGTCCATGCTCATGGCGTGTCCTTTCGTGGATACGGTCGTTGGGATGGTGTGACTGACCGGGTGCGCGGCCGGCGCTCCCGGCGTGCCGCGGGTGACGCGGTGTCGGAGGGTGGTACCGCCGCGGCGGGCGGGCATGACGCGCCGTCGCGGCGGTACCGGGTGCCGTACGGGGAGCGGGGCGCCGGAGCCGTACGGCACCGGCTCACTGGCCGATGTTGATGGACTGGGCGGCGCCCGAGTCCGCCACCGACCAGAGGGAGTGGTCGTTGAGCGCGGCGGAGGAGTTGTGGGCGCCGACGTTGGCGACGTGCTTGGTGACGTTCACCGTCTTGCCGAAGCTGAACTTCAGCCGGCCCAGCGCCTCGCGGCCGGGCAGCAGCTCCGCGGACTCGGCGTCGAGCTCACGAGAATCCATCATGGTCGATTCCCCCTCAGGGATCGTTGCGTGGTGCCGTCGGACGCGGTCAGGTCCCCCCGGATTACGTCCAACGTTGTCGGACGCGCTGTCCAACGAGATTGGACACTACGGGCCGGTGGGACGGTGACGCAAGCGGTTCGGGTGAACACCTTCCGGAAGCACCAGAGGTCGCCCATAGAATGATCCGACGCGGAACGGTTCCGCCCGGCGGCGAGCAGGAAGTGACCATTGGTGGCCAACGCACTGCAGCAGATCATCCGTGACCGGCTGGACCGCGAGGGCTGGTCGTACGGAGAGGTCGCCCGCCGCGGCGGTGTCCCCCGCTCCACCGTCCACCACCTGGCGACCGTCGACCACATGGCGCGCATGCCCCAGCCGGCCACCCTCGAAGGGCTCGCCAAAGGGCTCGGGCTGCCGCTGGACACCGTCCGCCGGGCCGCCGCCGAGGCCTGCGGCATCCACGTCTACGCGCCCGGCGCGCAGCCGGGCGGCGACGGCGGCACCGTCTCCTCCTCCGATCCGGACGTCGACGTCCTCATCGCCAGCGTGCAGCGGCTGTCCTCCGACGACCGCCGCCATGTGGCCGCCCTCGTCGAGTCCCTCCTGCACCGCTCCCCGGACGGGGACGGGACGGAGCGCGACTGAGGAGGGCGGATACGCCGGTCCGCCCGGCACGCATACCGGAACCACCGCCCTCTCCCCGGTCACTTCACGGCAAACCGGCCACTCCCGCCCGAACACCCGGATCCCGCGGCTAGTCTCTTCCCCTGCCTGGTGGCCGAAAGCCGTACGACCGGGCTTTCTGGGGGGAATCTTGCTCTTCGTACACGGCGGCCCCACCACCGCCATCGTCAAAGGGGCGACGGGAGAATCCGTGGTCCTGCTCTCCGGCGAACTGCCGTCCGACCTCACCGACGCCGCACTCGGCGAACTCCTCGACCTGGCCGCCGCCGTACTCGGCGAGGAGGAACTGACGCTCTTCGCACGGTGCCTGACCACACTGCGCCGCGGCGAGGGCCCCACCCCGCAGCGCATCGAGATCAACGGTGCCGTCCTGACCGTCTACCGCGACTGAACTTCCGCGCGGACGGGGCGATCTGTCCCGCGTCGCCGTGAACGGTCATGCTGGGCACGGACGTTCGGCGATCACCGGGAGGTCGGGGCGGATGGCGGCGCAGACGGAGCGGGACATGCAGAACATCCGGAACACCAGCGGCATCGAGGTGCGGCCGGCCGCGGGGTACACCGGGGCCGAGATCCACGGCGTGGACCTGGCCGCCCCGCTCGACGACCCGGTGGTCGCGGCGGTCCGGGCGGCGCTGCTGCGCTGGAAGGTCCTCTTCTTCCGCGGCCAGCGCCTGAACCACGCGGGCCACGTGGCCCTCGCCCGCCGGTTCGGCACGCCCGTGCGGCCCGGCCGGCGCGGCGGCGCCTCGCCCGCGGACGTGCCCGAGGTGGAGACGACGGCCGACCGGCTGGAGCTGGGCGGCCGGTTCGACATGGAGCACGAGGAGTGGCTGCGACGGCGCCGGCACTCGCTGCTGCGCGGCTGGCACTGCGACCACGGCGCCCGGATCGACCCGCCCGCGGCGACGATCCTGCGCGCCGAGACCGTGCCGCCGTACGGCGGGGACACCACCTGGTCCAATCTGGCGGCGGCGTACGCGGGACTGTCCCGGCCGGTGCGGGAGTTCGTCGACGGGCTGCGGGCCGAGCACCGGCTCGGCGTCGGCTACCAGCCGCGCCCCGGCGACGACGCCTACCTGCGCCACCTGCTCGACCACCAGGTCGCCACCGAGCACCCGCTGGTCCGGGTGCACCCCGAGAGCGGGGAGCGGCTGCTGTACGTCAACGGCTACTACGTCGAGCAGATCGTGGACGTCTCGCGCGCCGAGAGCGCGGCGCTCCTTCAGATGCTGCTGGAGCAGGCGGTACGGCCCGAATACACGGTGCGGTTCCGCTGGGAGCCGGGCAGCGTGGCGTTCTGGGACAACAGGGCCACCATCCACCTCGCCCCCGGCGACACCGCCCACCTCGACCATCCGCGGGTGATGCACCGGGTGATGCTGGCGGGCGAGGTGCCGGTGGGCGTCGACAGCCGGCCGTCGGTGGCGCTCACGGGCACGGAACCGGGCCGCTGGTGAGCCGGCCGGGGGCCCAAAGGCTCAGCCCTGGCCCCGCTCCGCCTCTCGGCGCAGGTAGTTGCTGACCTGGCCGGCGAGGTCGGCCGCGTCGGCGCCGGCCCGCGCGGCGGTGGCCGAGTCGGCCATGACCGCGGGCAGGGTCAGGTCGGCCGCCCACAGGTGCCGCTCGGTCCACTCCTCGTCCATCCGCACATGCACCTGGATGTCGACCCGGTGCAGGGAGGCGTCCGCGGCGGCCGCGTAGAGCACGGCGGTGGCCCGGCGCAGCGGGTAGATGTCGTACCCCTCGATGAACTGCGAGTTCCGCCAGTCCAGGACGGCGCTCTCGCCGTCGGCGCCGGTGCGCACGTCGAGCTGTCCGTCCTCGATGTGGACGCCGACCGGGGCGCCGCCGCGGTTCTCGACGGTCACGCGGAACCGGAAGTAGGTGAGCCCCTCGGCGGCGTCCTCGCGCCCCCGCGGAGGTTCCGCCTTCTCCAGGCCGTGGACGCGCACGCGCAGGCCGGCCCGGTCCTGGTCGTACTCCTGCCAGTCCCCGATCACATTGGGCTCGCGCACGTTTCACCTCTCCACTTCCGCGGATGCTTCCTATCCGCGCGCGGAAGAGAGTGTCAAATGCACGGAACCCGTCACGGCCTGCCCGTTTGCCCCGCTTCGGCACCGATCAAGCCGTGCGCAGCCACGATCTGCCCCGGAGCGGGTACGGAACACGTCCCGGACGTGTCACACATCACGTGCAGAAGGCCATCGGCCATGGGCGCGGGGCTGTGTCGATATGCGGCCTCGGCGCGTGGGCGCATCTTGTGGGGGTCCGGGGGCGAAGCCCCCGGGACGGTGAGGGCCCCCGCTCATGGGGTTCCCCTGCTCGAACGCAGTCGAGAGCTCGAGGGAGGAGCCGAGAACTCGGGGGAGGGAAGGGGCTGGGGGGGCGAAAAACTCTCCGCCACGCACCCCGCGCTGGCACACTGCTCGCCATGGCCCCGCTCACCCCCGCCCGCGCGCTCCTCCTGCTCGTCAGCGGCCTGGTCTGCCTGACGACGGCGAGCGGCGCCCTGGTGGGCGTACTCCTCGGCGGTCCCACCACCGCCCTCGTCACCGCCGCCTGCGCGGGCGGCGCGGGCCTGGCCGCCGCCCTCTTCGCCCGCCGCCGCGCCCTCGCCCGCTTCGCGGCGGCCCAGCGCCGGGCGGGCGCCCAGGGGTACGCCGAGGGCATCGCCCACGGCGTGCTCGCGCACATCACCGCCTACGAGGCGGCCGTCTTCCCGTGCACGGGTCCGGACGGGGTCACCCCCCAGGAACGGGTGGCGCGGCGGACCGTCGCCTACCGGATGGCCGCGCTGGACGAGGTGCCGCAGCCGGTCCGGGAGGCCGCGGCCGACGCGCTGGCCGTCCTCGACGGGGCGGACCGCCCGGCCGCGCAGGACGCCCTGGCACGGCTGGCGGCGCTGGTGCGGCAGGAGTACGCGCGCCCCTGAGAAGCCCCCGGACCCGCCCCGTCCCGGCCCCGGTGCGGCGGGTCCGTCCGGCGTTGAGCGGCCGGGCGGTCCGGGACGTAACCCAGGGCATGCCGACCTTCCTGCCCGTCCGGCGCCCGCGCGCGGCCGCCCCTCCCCCGGCGCACCCCGCCCGCACGGTGGCCGCCGTGCTCCGCCGCCACCGGCGCCGGCTCACGGCGGTGACGGTGTGCGTGCTGCTGGCCCAGATGGCCCTCGGCATGGTCACCGGGGCCCTGCGGCAGACGCCCACCATCGACGAGCCCGTCTACGCCGGCACGGCCCTGGTCTACGTGCGCGAGCACAGCCTGCGTTTCAACCCCGAGCATCCTCCGCTGGGCAAGCTGATCATCGCGGGCGGCGAGGTGTTCGCCCGGCCCCGCCTGGCTCCCGGGTTCGACGGGGACCAGGGCGCCCTGGGACGGCGGCTGCTGTACGAGTCGGGGAACGACCCGTGGCGGGTGATGTTCTGGGCGCGGCTGCCGGTGATCGTGCTGACGCTGCTGTTCGGCCTGGTCGTGTTCGGCTTCGCCCGCGATCTCACCGGCCCCCTCGGCGGCCTGGCGGCGCTGGCGCTGTACGCGTTCTCGCCGGACCTGATCGCCCACGGCACGCTCGCCACGCTGGACGTGCCGGCGGTGGGGTTCGTCCTGGTGTCGGTGTGGGCGGTGTGGCGGGCGCGGGCCCGTCCGCTGCCGTATCTGCCGCTCGCCGGGCTGTCGTTGGGCGCGGCGCTCGCGACGAAGATGAACACGCTGCCCGCGATCCCGGTGGTGCTGGGCCTGGCGGCGTGGTCGTACTTCACGGCCCGGCGCCCCCAGGGGACCGTGGGCGCCGGGCGCCCCCGGGAGACCGCGGACCCGGCGGCGACGGCCCGCCGTACCCGGCTCCGGATGCTGCTGCGGGCGGCCGGGGCGGCGGCGGGGGTGGGGCTGGTCGCGGTGGCCGTCGTCTGGGCGGCGTACCTCGTGGTCGATCCCCGGCTGCGCTGGTCGGCGGCGGGCCAGGGGGTGCCCCAGGTGCACGGGCTGCGCGGGCTGCTGGTGCGGGTGCTGCCGTTCCCGGAGCCGTACCGGGACGGGATGCGGATCCAGTTCGGCTTCGAGGACGAGCCCTGGCAGGGGTTCCTGTTCGGGCACGTCTACACCGGCAACCGCTGGTACTACCTGCCGGCCGCGCTGCTGGTGAAGACCCCGCTCGGCATGCTCGCACTGTGGGCGGCGGGCGCGGCGGCCCTGCTCACGGTGGGCCGGCTGCGGCCGGCGGCAGCGTACGTGCTGCTGCCCCCGGCCGTGCTGCTGGTGGTGGCGATGGACGGGGCGCGGGACTTCGGCACCCGGTACGCGCTGTTCATGCCGGTGTTCCTGGCCGTCGCGGCGGCGTGCGTGATCGCGTCGCGGCGGCGGTGGGCGTACGGGGCGGTGGCGGCGCTGGTCGCGTTCGTGGCCGTCAGCTCGTTGCGGACGTACCCCTTCTACCTGCCGTACTCGAACGAGGCCTTCGGCGGTCCGGCGAAGACACGGCTGCGGCTGCACGACGCGAACGTCGACTGGGGGCAGGACCTCGGCCGGCTGGCCGACCGGCTGCGGGAGCGGTACCCCGGCGAGAAGGTGTGGCTGGTCTACAAGGGCAGTGGGGTGCCCTCCTGGTACGGCATCCACGCCGCCGATCCCCGGAGGGCGGGGCCACAGGAGGTGCACGGGCTGCTGGTGGTGTCCGACTCCTCGATCGCCAAGGCGCGGGGGCGGCTGGCGCTGCTGCTGCGCGACAGCCGGGAGGTGGACGAGGTCGGGCACTCGATCACGCTGTTCCGGCGCTGACCGGCGCCGACCTCCGCTGGCCCCGCTTGCCGGCGCCGACCACCACTGGCCCGCTTTCCGGCGCCGATCACCGCTGCCCGCCGTCGTCCGCGGCTGACTGCCGCTGACTGCCGGGTGCGCGTTCACGGGCCCGGCAGGGCGGGACGCGTGCGCCGATCGGGGGGTTCGGGCGGTCCGGGGGCGTGGCGGCGGGCGCGGGTGTCGACACCTGTGCCGTGGACCTGCCGCTGATCGCCCCGATGCTCGCCACTCCCGGCTCCCTGCCGCCCGCCCCGCAGGACGCGCGGTGGGCGTACGAGACGAAACAGGACGGCCAGCGGGTCGTGCTCTATCTCCCCGGCGACGGCCGGATCGAGCTGCGGGCCCGCTCGGGGCAGATCGTCACCGGCGCCTATCCGGAGCTGTCGCCGCTGGGCGCGGCGCTCGGCGACACCCCCGCCGTGCTCGACGGGGAGGTGGTGGTGCTGGACGAACAGGGGCGCGGCGACTTCCAGTTGCTGCAGTCGCGGATGGGGCTGGCGCACTCGCCGGCGCTCGCGGCCGGGCGGGCGGCGCGAACGCCCGCGCACCTGGTGCTGTTCGACGTGATGCACCTGGACGGCGAGTCGCTGACGGGTCTGTCCTACGTGCGGCGGCGCGCCCGGCTGGAGGAACTGGAGCTGTCCGGGCCGCACTGGTCGACGCCGGCCGCGCTGGTGGGCCACGGGGAGCGGGCACTGACCGCGACCCGGGAGAACGGGCTGGAGGGGCTGGTGTGCAAGCGGCTCGACTCGGTGTACGAGCCCGGGGTCCGGTCACGGGCCTGGATCAAGCTGCGCCACCTGCGGGTGGTGGACGTGATCGTCGGCGGGTGGCTGCCCGGGCGTGGCCGGCTGACGGGGCTGCCGGGGGCGGTACTGGTGGGTCAGTGGGACGGGGCGGGGCGGCTGCGGTACGTGGGCAGTGTGGGGACGGGATGGAGCGAGGCGGAACGGCGGGAGTTGGCGGAGCTGATGGCGGCGGGCGCCTCGCGGGCATGTCCGTTCGAGCCGGTTCCGCGGGTGGCGGGAGCGCGCTGGGTGGTGCCGGGGGTGGTGGGAGAGGTGCGGTACGGGGAGCGGACGCGGGCGGGGATGCTGCGACAGCCCGCGTGGCTGCGGTTGCGGCCCGACCTGACTCCCGAGGAGTCGGCGGCGCGGCTGCCGTGACGGCGGGGTTCCGTCCCCGCCGCCCTTGCCCTTCCCCTCCCTTCAAGGGGCTCCGGCGCGGGGCTTCGCCCCGTTCCGCGCGGTTCCCCGCGCCCCTTTTGTCGGTGGCGCGGCGAGCCGCTCACACGTGGCCCAGGCCTCCGCTGCCGAAGGAGCCGCTCGATCCCGGGTCCCACCGGCGTCGGTGCTGATCGTCCGCGTGCCTCGTCGCGGCGTGGTGCATGTCGTGCGGAAGGATGCGCTCCTCGCCGTCCTCCGCGTGGTGGACCTCGTCCGCCTCCCTCATCTCGCTCTCCTCCCGGATGGCCCCGCCGTCCGGGAGATGTGGTTGTTCGTCCGGCCGAGGTGGTCCCGGTTCCCGGGTGCGCACCGTGATGCCGAAGGTGACGGCCCAGACCAGCAGGCCCGCGATGACAAGACCGCCGATGAACGCGCCGACGAGATTGAGCGTGTGGCTCGATGCGGCCAGCAGAAGCATGGTGTCCGTACTCATACATTGACCGTACTCCGGTACAAAACGGAATTCGAGGGGATGAACTCCGCCTCCCCGGGCCCTGTCGCAGGCCCTGTCGTGGGCCCGGACCAGTCGGGCCCGGACCGTCAGACGCGGACCGTCAGACGCGGTGGTTGCGCAGCGCCGGTGTCACCGACGCCAGTACCAGCGTCGCCGCGACGACCAGCAGCCCGCCGCCCGCGACGGCCGCACGGGCGCCGAAGAGGGAGCCGCCCGTGCCGTGCAGGACGTCGGCCAGGCGGGGACCGCCCGCCACGACCACCGTGAAGACGCCCTGCATACGCCCGCGCATCTCGTCCGTGACCGCGGAGAGCAGGATGGCGCCGCGGAAGACCATGGAGACCATGTCGGCGACGCCGGCCGCGGCGAGGAAGACCACCGCGATCCACAGGTTGCCGCTGAGCCCGAAGCCGGTGACGGCCGCACCCCAGGCCGCGACCGCGACGAGCACCATGAGGCCGTGCCGGCGGGCCCGGGAGAACGTGCCGGACAGCAGGCCGCCGAGCACCGCGCCGACGGGAATGGCCGCGAAGAGCAGGCCCAGCGCGAGGCCCTCCCCGTAACCGCCGTACGTCTCCGCGGCGAGCTGCGGGAACAGCGCGCGGGGCATGCCGAAGACCATGGCGATGATGTCGGCGAGGAAGGACAGCAGCAGGACCTTGTGGAGCGAGATGTACCGGAAGCCCTCCGCTATCGCGCCCAGGCCGGCCCGCCCGGCGGCGGTCGCGGCGGCGGTCAGCGGGGGCAGCGCGGGGAGCCGCACGACCGCCCACACGGTGACGCACAGGGCGAGCGCGTCGATGAGGTACAGCTCCGAGAGGCCGATCACCGGGATGAGCACGCCGGCCAGCAGCGGGCCGACCACGAGGCCCGTCTGCATCACGGTGGAGCCCAGCGCGTTGGCCGCGGGGAGTTCGTCCCCGGGCACCAGCCGGGCGATGGAGGCGTTGCGGGCCGGGGAGTTGAGACCGAAGAAGGCCTGCTGGAGGGCGAGCAGCGCCATCAGTACGGCCACCGAGTCCAGGCCGGTGACCGCCTGCGCCCAGAACAGCACGGAGGTGACCGCGATCCCCGAGTTGGTGAGCAGCAGCAGCTTGCGGCGGTCCATGCTGTCGGCGATCGCGCCGCCCCACAGGGCGAAGACGACCAGCGGGAGCAGTCCGGCGAGACTGGCGTAGCCGACCCAGGCGGAGGAGCCGGTGATGTCGTAGATCTGCTTGGGCACGGCCACGGCGGTGAGCTGGCTGCCTACCGCCGTGACGATCGTGGAGGACCACAGTCGGCGGAACGCGGGGTGGCGCAGCGGCCGGGTGTCCATGGTGAAGCGGCGCCACCCCCGGCGGGCGCCGCCGGCGTCCGGGAAGGCGGCGGGCGGGGAGGTGGTGCCGGGGCCGGGAGCCTGCGCGAGGCCGCCGTTCTCCGGTTCTGCCGTACTGCTCTCGCTGGTGTCCACGGAACCCCTGGATGCTCGGTACATCTTTTTGGTCAGGGTTCACTATCGCTCATCCGAACGATTCCCCCGACGGTCCGTGACCGAACGCGAGCGAGATCACGCACTGACGAGGAGCCGGGTGCCCATGGTGAGCATGGTGGCCGCGACCAGGCCGTCGAGCACCCGCCAGGCGGACGGTCGGGTCAGCAGGCGGCCGAGCGGGCGGGCCCCGAGGCCGAGGGCGGCGAACCAGCAGAGGCTGGCGAGCGCGGCGCCGAGCCCGAAGCTCCAGCGCAGGGGGCCGCGGTGGGCGGCGACCGAGCCGAGCAGGAAGACGGTGTCGAGGTAGACGTGCGGGTTGAGCCAGGTCATCGCCAGGCACGTCAGCACCGCCCGCCGCCGCGAGCGCTCCGGCGCCCCCTCCACCTTCATCGCCCCGGGGCGCACGGCACGGCGGGCGGCAAGGGCCCCGTAGCCGAGCAGGAACAGGCCGCCGACCACGCCGACGGCGGTGAGTGCGCCGGGCCGGGCGACGACGACCGCGCCCATTCCTCCGACGCCGGCGGCGATGAGCACCGCGTCCGAGAGGGAGCAGATGCCGACCACGGTCAGAACGGCCTCCCGGCGGGCTCCCTGGCGCAGGACGAAGGCGTTCTGGGCGCCGATGGCGACGATGAGGGAGAGGCCGGTGCCGAATCCGGCGGCAGCGGCGGCGAGGGCCTGCGCGTGGTTCATACGGCAGACGGTAGGGAGGATCCGATCAGCAGTACAGCTAATGATTCTTAGGTAGCTTTAGCAGATATGAAGATGAACGAGGCCGAAGCGTCGGACGGGGGACGTGGCAGGCCGGACGGGGAAGGCGGGCGACCGGGCGGGGAAGGCGGGCGACCGGGCGGGCGTGGACTGGCGGAGATGCCCCTGGACCAGGTGCGGACGCTCCTCGCGGTGGTGGACGAGGGCACGTTCGACGCGGCCGCCGCCGTTCTGCATGTGACACCCTCGGCGGTCAGCCAGCGGGTGAAGGCGTTGGAGCAGCGCACCGGCCGAGTGCTGCTCACGCGCACCAGACCGGTGCGGGCCACCGAGTCCGGCGAGGTGGTGGTGCGGTTCGCCCGGCAGCTCGCCCGGCTGGAGAACGACGCGCGCGAGGAGCTGGGCATGTCCGCCGGCGCGGAGCCGACCCGGGTGTCGGTCGCGGTGAACGCGGACTCGCTCGCCACCTGGTTCCTGCCCGCGCTCGGGCGGGTGCCCGGGGAGTTGCGGCTGAGTTACGAACTGCGCCGGGAGGACGAGAGCCACACCGCCGCGCTGCTGCGGGAGGGACGGGTGATGGCGGCGGTCACCTCGTCGCCGGACGCGGTGACGGGCTGCTCGGTACGCGCGCTGGGGAGGATGCGGTACGTGGCGGCGGCCGCGCCGGGGTTCGCGGAGCGGTGGTTCGGCGATGAGGCCCTGCGGGAGCCGCGCGGGGAGCGGAACCTGGCGGCGGCCTTCACACGCGCGCCGGTGGTGGTCTTCGACCGGCGGGACGACTTCCAGGACATGTTCGTCCGGCGGCTGGGCGGCCGGGGCGCCGGCGCCTGGCGGCACCACGTGCCGACTTCGGAGGGGTTCCTCGACTCGGTGGTCGCGGGCCTGGGGTGGGGGATGGTGCCGGTGGCGCAGGCCGGCGAGCTGCTGCGGACCGGGGCGCTGACGGAGCTGACGCCGGGGCGGCCGATGGACGTGCCGCTGTACTGGCAGCAGTGGAAGCTGGACTCCCCCGCGCTCGCGGCGGTGGCCGCGGCCGTGGTCGCGGGGGCGGCGGAGGCGCTGGGCGACGGGGGGTGAGCCGGGGACGTCGGACAGCCGGACCCCCGAGAGGAGCCGCGCGGTTCTCCGCGCCCCTCGTTGTTGGCGGAGGGACGGGTTCCGGGCCACGATGCGCACATGAAGGGTGATCTCTTTTCCAGTGACCACGTCGTACAGCCCGCCGTCGCGCCCGGGATGAGCGTGGAGAACGCCAAGTGCCTGCGGTACGTGGTGAACGGCGACATGCTCGCCCGGCAGGGCGCGATGGTGGCCTACCGCGGCAATCTGCAGTTCGAACGCAAGAGCCAGGGGGTGGGCGGCATGCTCAAGCGGGCGGTCACCGGCGAGGGGCTGCCGCTGATGACCGTGCGCGGACAGGGGGAGGCCTGGTTCGCGCACGAGGCGCAGAACTGTTTCGTCGTCGAGGTCGAACCGGGCGACCTGTTCACCGTGAACGGACGCAACGTGCTCTGCTTCGACTCGACGTTGCAGTACGAGATCAAGACCGTGAAGGGGTCGGGCATCGCGGGCGGCGGCCTGTTCAACAGCGTGTTCTCCGGGCACGGCAGACTGGGGCTGGTGTGCCAGGGCGATCCGCTGGTGATCCCGGTCTCCTCGCAGCAGCCGGTTTTCGTGGACACCGACGCGGTGGTCGGCTGGAGCGCCCATCTGACGACTTCGCTGCACCGCTCGCAGTCCGTGGGCTCGATGCTGCGCGGCGGATCGGGCGAGGTCGTGCAACTGCGCCTGGACGGCGAGGGGTTCGTGGTGGTGCGGCCCAGCGAGCAGAAGCCGCAGCAGGAGCACTGACGGCCCGCCGCCCCGGGATGCGGGCCGCGCGCGCCGGCGCGCGCGGCCGGCGCACCCGCGCCGTGGACGACGTCGGCGCGCGGGACTCCCCCACGACACTCAGACCGTCCGTTCTTCCAGGCCCTCCAGCAGACGGGTGAGCGCGGCCGCCGGTCCGGGGCGCAACGGCGCGGCGGCCAGCAGGGCGCGCGCCCGGGCGAGATGGTGGCGGCCTTCCCGCAGCGTCGTGGCCCGGCCGCCGGCCGCGGTGATCAGCTCCGCCGCCTCCTGCGTCCGTCCGGCTTCGAGGGCGGCGGCGAGTGCGGGCCCGTGCGCTGTGGCCAGCGCGGCGAGCACGGGCAGGGTCTTCTTGCGCTGCCGCAGGTCGCCGTGGACCGGCTTTCCGGTGACGTCGGGGTCACCCCAGATGCCCAGCAGGTCGTCGGCGGCCTGGAAGCCCACCCCGAGGTGACGGCCGGCCCGGTCGAGCGCCTCGACGGTCGCCTCCGGGGCACCCCCGAGCCGGGCCCCGAGGGCGAGCGCACAGCCCAGCAGGGCCCCGGTCTTGCGTTCGGCCATCGCCTCGTACTCCGCCATGCCCACGGCGTCCGGGCCGGTCCACGGCCGCCCGGCGAAGAGCAGGTCGTCGGCCTGCCCGTGGACCAGGTCACCGAGGGCCGCGGTCAGTCGGCGGACGGCTCCCGGTGTGGGGGCGAGCTCCCCGACGGCGAGGGTGAGGAGCGCGTCACCGGCGAGGACGGCGGGCCCGGTGCCGTACGCCCGCCACAGCGCGGGCCGGCCACGGCGCAGGTCGTCGCCGTCCATCACGTCGTCGTGCACCAGGGAGAACACGTGCACGAGTTCGACGGCGACGGCCGCCGGTACGCCGGCCCCGGCCCCGCCGCCGACGGCTTCGGCGGCGAGCACGGCGAGCGCCTGCCGCACCCCTTTCCCGGCCCCGGGGATCGCGTGGTCCCCGGCGCCCGCCCTCGCGGGACCGTCCTCGATCCGCGGCAGTCCCAGGGCGTACGCCCCCATGTCGGCGACCCACGGATGCAGGGACCGGACGGCGAAGGCGAGCGCGGGCGCGACCAGCGTCCGGCACCGCGCGAGTACGGCACCCGCGGTGGGCGCGGCACCGGCAGGCTCCGGCACGCCGACGGCCGTCAGGGGGGCGGCGGCCGGTGAGTCCCCCGCGCCGCGCATCTCCGCGCTGCCCTCCCACACGTCCGCCCTCCGCCCCGGGGAAGCGCCGGGCGCCGTCACCGCACCGGGCGGGGACACGTGCGTCGTGGCGTAGGCGAGGACCGGCCCGGGCCTGGCGCCCACGGACGCGGCGCCCTTCGCACCGGGCGCGGCCATCAGGCGGGGCGAGTCCGCCACGTGCCGGGCACCTTCCCGAGCCACCGGAACCGCCGTACCCGGCTCCGTACCCGGCTCCGGCGCCGTGCCATGGGCTACGTCCGGCGCCCCCGGCGCGGTGGCCGTCCCGTTCGGTGGCGTGAGCCTCATCGGGACTCCTCCGTCCGGTTCCCGGCCGGGGCCGGCGGCGGAGTGGGGGTGAGGCCCAGTTCCTCGCGTGCCCGGCGCACCGACTCCCGGCCGTGCCGCAGGCCGATCCGGTCGAGGGTCTCGGCCAGCACGTCGAGGTCCGCGGCCGTCTCGGCGGGTTCGCGGCCGAGACGGGCCAGGGACTTGACCAGCCCGAGCCGGGCCAGCGCCCTGCCACGGGGTTCGTCCATGCCGTCGAACTCCTCGAGCGCCCTCGCGTACAGCTCCCGTGACTCCGCGTAGCGCCCGGCGCGATAGAGCACGTTGCCCCGCATCTTGTGGTTGTAGGCCAGGGCGCCGAGGAGGTTCATCGCCCGGCACGAGGCCTCGGCCTCGGCGAGCAGGCCGAGCGCGCGTTCCGTGTCGCCGTCGCGCACGGAGACGATGTCGGCGAGGCCGCGCAGCGCCCAGGCGTGTCCGCGGCGGTCCTCGGCGGCGGCCGCTATCCCCGCCGCCTCTTCGAACATGGCGTAGGCGCTGTCGTAGGAGCCGGTGTTGCGGTGGATCTGCGCGATGCCTTCCAGCGCCCAGACGGTGTGCCGGGCCTCGCCCCGCCTGCGCGCCTCGGCCAGCAGCTGCTCGTGCAGGGCGGTGACCGCCTCGTAGTCGCCCTGGATACGGCCGGTCTCGGCCAGGCCGGCGAGCGAGTAGCCGCGGACGACGACGTCCCCGGCCCGTTCGCCGGAATCGGCTGCGAGCCGGAGCAGCCGCCGGGCGAGCGGCAGCGCGCCGCGCTGGCGGGCGAGAGTGCCGCCGCTCCACAGCGCCCAGGCCATCGCGGAGGTGTCGCCCGCCTCGCGGGCCGCGCGGTAGCTGGCCTTCCAGGCACGGTCGGCCTCGGCCACCTGGCCCAGCCGACGGTGCGCCTCGGCCACGGCGAGGCCGGAGCGCGCGGCCTCGCCCGGCGCTCCCGCGCGCTCGGCGGCACGCAGCTGGGCCGTGCCGGCGGTCAGGACGTCGGTGAGCGAGGAGTTCACCGACAGGGTGGTCAACTCGCCCTGATACTCCGGGGCGAAGGCCTTGCCGTACATGTGTGCCCTTCGATCGGCCGCCGACGGGGCCGTCGGCGGAGCGGTGGTCGGCGGGCGGTGAGGCTGCTCCGACATACGGGTCCTGTGCACCCTGGGCGCTCCAGGCACCACGTGGACATGTCGGATATACACGCTGTGTATACACACCATGTATAGAAAGGGGCAGCCCTCCGCCCGCTTGTCACTGATCTAGAGGGCCCGCCCCCGCCTTCGGTTGCCTGACGTCACACACCGCCCCGCCGCCCGTTCCTGCACATACGTTCGAATAGCGGGTACGCTGGAGAGATGGCCACGCATCTCCAGGGCTCCCTGTTCGACCAGACCGACGGCGACGATCTCCGGCTCGGCCCACTGGACGGGCTGCGCCGCACCCGGCTGGACGCCCGGGCCTGGATCGACCTGCTGCCGGGCTGGCTCGCCGGGGCCGACGCCCTGTTCGAACGCCTTGTCCTCGACGTCCCCTGGCGGGCCGAGCGGCGCCGGATGTACGACCAGACCGTCGACGTTCCCCGGCTGCTCCGTTTCTACGGCGCCGGCGACCCGCTCCCCCACCCGCTGCTCGCCGAGGCCCGCGACGCGCTCTCCGCGCACTACGCCGCCGAGCTGGGCGAGCCGTTCGTCACGGCGGGGCTCTGCTACTACCGGGACGGCCGGGACAGCGTCGCCTGGCACGGCGACCGGATCGGGCGGAGCGCGCACGAGGACACGATGATCGCCATCCTCTCCGTGGGCGCCCCCCGCGACCTGGCGCTGCGACCGCGCGGCGGCGGGCCCGTCCTGCGCCGCCCGCTCGGGCACGGCGACCTGATCGTGATGGGCGGTTCCTGCCAGCGGACCTGGGAGCACGCGGTCCCCAAGACCGGCCGGGCGATCGGCCCCCGCGTCAGCGTCCAGTTCCGTACGCGCGGCGTGCGCTGAGCGGCCCGGGGCCGCTCGCCTCAGCGGGGGCCGAGCTGCGCCTGTACCGCCGGGGCGTACCGGTCGGCGATCTCCTCGACGTCCGCGGCGCGCACATGGACGCCGCGGGCGATGCCGTACATCACCCCGAGCCCGAGCAGCGTGCCGACGGTCAGCTCGGCGCGGAGCCCGGCGTCCGGTCCGGTCAGCCGGGCGGCGAGCCGGTCGACGACCTGGGTGCGGAAGTTGGCGCGCAGGATGTCGCCCTGCTCGCCCTGGAGCGGGGCGAAGACGATGCGCAGCAGCGGGTCGGCGCCGCGTTCGGTCTGGCCGAGCAGCAGGTGGCGCACCATGTGCCGGCCCAGCGCGGGGACCGGCGCGTCCAGCAGGGCGTCGACGTCGGCCTCGAACGACATGACCTGGGCGAAGAGGGTGTCCTTGTTGCCGAAGTACTTGAGGATCAGCGGCGGGCTGACCCCCGCCCGGTCGGCGACCGCCTTGAGGGTGATGTCGGCGTGGGCGTGCCGGGCCAGCAGGTACCGGGCCGCCCGCAGGATCTCCGCCCGGGTGGTCCGGGCGTCCCGGCGCGCGGGCGGCGCCGACGGCGGGGCCGTCCGCGGTGTCGTCACCGGTGTCACGCTCCTTCCAGCGCCCCCTCATCGGAGGCCTTCGCCCGCACGGCCGCGCTGCCGCCCCCGACCGTGCCGTCGAGCCGGCCGACGGGCGAGCCGGGGATGGTGAGCGCGACGGCGCAGGCCACCAGGGCGACCGTACCCGCCATCGCGAACGACAGCAGATAGCCGTGCAGCGTGGGTACCGGCACGCCGCCGACAGCGCGGGTGTGGTGGACGAGCACGGCGGCGACGGCCGCGCTGCACGTGGCCTGCCCGATGGTGCGCATCAGCACGTTGACGCCGTTCGCGGAGGCCGTCTGCCCGGCCGGCACCGCCCGCAGGATCAGCGTGGGCAGGGCCGAGTAGGCGAGGGTGGTGCCGAGGGAGATCACCGCCGCCCCCGTGATGATCACCCACAGGTCGGTGCTGTCGGCGATCCGCACGACGTATCCGACGACGATGACGGCGGCGCCGAGCGCGAGCGTCACCCGGGGGCCGCGCGCGGCGGAGATGCGGGCCGACACCGGCGAGAACAGCAGCATGATCACCCCGCTGGGCAGCAGGCACAGGCCGCTGGCCACGATGGACAGCCCGAGCCCGTACCCGGTGGACTTCGGCGCCTGCACGAGCTGGGCGGTGACGAGCGAGTTGGCGTAGAAGCCGAACCCGACGAGGAGCGCGGTGAGGTGCGGCAGCGCGACCCGGGGCCGGACGGCGAGCCGCAGGTCGACCAACGGCCGTGCGGCGCGCCTCTGCTGGTACCACCACAGGCTCATCACCAGCACGGCGGCGGCGAACAGGCCGAGGACCCGCGGGCTGGTCCAGCCCCAGGTGCCGCCCTGCGACACGCCGAGGAGCAGCGCCGCCAGGCCGACGGCGAGGCCCAGCGCGCCGAGCACGTCGAAGCGGCCGGGCTCGCGCACCGGCGACTCTCGCACCGCCCACCAGGCCAGCGCGACGCCGCTCGCGCCCAGCGCGCTGGTCACCCAGAACATCACGTGCCAGTCGGCGTACTGCACGATCAGCGCGGTGAGCGGCAGGCCGAGCGCGGCGCCGATGCCGACGGTGGAGCTCATCAGCGCCACCGCCGAACCCGTGCGCTCGGGCGGCAGTTCGTCGCGCAGGATGCTGATCGACAGCGGGACGACGGCGGCGGCCGCGCCCTGCAGCGCCCGGGCCGCGATGAGGACGCCGATCGTCGAGGTCAGGGCGCACATCACAGAGCCGAGGGTCATCAGCGCGAGGGCGCAGAGGAGTACCCGCCGCTTGCCGTACATGTCGCCGGCGCGGCCCAGCACGGGGGTGAGGACCGCGCCGGACAGCAGGGTGGCGGTGACCATCCAGGAGACGGCGCCCGGGGACGAGCCGGTCAGCCGGGGCAGGTCGGGCAGCAACGGCACGACGACGGTCTGCATGACCGCCATGAGGATGCCGCCGAACGCCAGCGCCGGCACCGCCATCCGTTCCCGCAGGGCCACCCGTCCGCCGGGCTCCGGGGGGATGCCGGGGCCGGTGGGCGGGACGGATATCGGGACCACGGATGCTCCAGAGGGCCGGTGCGGCGCGCGGCGGCGGCGCACGGAAGGCGGGTGAATGGTCATTCACCTTACCGGGTGAATTGCCATTCACCCGGTCCGGGCCTGCCCTGCGGCTGGGCCTCCCCCGGCGGGTGGGCCTTCTTCCGGCGGGCGGGTCCCACACGGCGGCGGTCCCCTGCCTGCGGCGGGCCGGTCTCAGTGCGGGGTGCGGGCCGCGTGCACGGTACGGGCCAGCCGCGGGCCGAGCCAGCGCTTCAGCCGGCGCAGCGCCTCGACCTGTCCGGCCGCCCGGTCGAGGTGGTAGTAGATCTGCGGCGGCACGTACGGGAGCAGCGGGGAGTGCCGCTGGCCGAGCAGGGCGAACATGCGCTCGGGCGGCAGGTCGATGTAGCGCGTGAGGTTCTCGTACCACTGGGCGCTGTGCCGCGCGGCGCTCTGCACGTGCAGCAGTTCGCCTCGGCGTCGGCGTTCGTAGGCGGTGAGCGCGGCGGGCAGGGCGGCGGGGTCGTGGCCGGTGCCGTGCGTGTGCAGCGACTCGGCCAGGGCGCAGGCGTCCTCCAGGGCGAGGGTGGTACCGGCGCCGATGGAGTAGTGGGTGGTGTGGGCGGCGTCTCCGAGCAGGACCGTGTTGCCGCGGTGCCAGGTGCGGTTGGTGAGGGTGCGGAAGGTGAGCCACTGCGCGGAGCCGTCGGGCTGGGCGCGGCCCAGGAGCGGGTGGCCGTCGAGCACGTCGGCGAACAGCTTCTCCAGGACGGCCCGGCCGTCGGCCTCGGTCGCCCGGTCCAGACCGAGCCCGGTCCAGGTCCGCGGGGCGCACTCGACGACGAAGGTGCTCCGGTCGGTGTCGTAGGCGTACCCGTAGCACCAGATCCAGCCGTGGTCGGTCTCGACGAAGGCGAAGGTGAAGGAGTCGAAGACCTTGGTGGTGCCGAGCCAGAGGTAGCGGTTGCGGCCGTGGGTGAGGGCGCTGCCGTAGTGGTCGGGGTGGCGGGCGCGGACGGCGCTGTGGACGCCGTCGCCCGCGACGACGAGGTCGGCCTCGGGGAGCGGGCCCTCGGCGGGGACCTCGTCCTCGTACGTGATGGCGACGCCGAGGGCGGTGGCGCGGGCGGCGAGGAGGTCGAGGAGGCGGTGGCGGCCGATGCCGAAGCCCTCGTCACCGTGGTGGACGGTGGTGCGGCCGCGGAGGTGGGCACAGCCGTCGGTCCAGCGGACGGAGTGGGTGCGCAGGTGGTCGGCGGATTCGGGGTCGTGGGTGCGGAGGCGGGCGAGGAGGGGCGCCCAGTAGGTGACGCCCCAGCCATAGGTGGAGCCGGCGGGGTCGCGTTCGTGGACGGTGAGGTCGTGGGACGGGTCCTGGAGTTTCATCAGGATCGCGAAGTAGAGGTTCGCGGGGCCGCCGCCGATGCACGTGATCTTCACGCGGGTCCTTCTGGGGTTGCGGTACGGGTGCGATCGGTTGCGGAGCGTAGCAGCCAGAGGGTGCCTTATGACTGCTTTCGCCCCCGCCGCCCTTACCCTTCCCGTCCCGGGGACTCCGCCCCCGGTCCCCCCGAAAGACTGCGCGGTTCCCCGCGGCCCCTACGCCGGGCGCAGACCCCGGCTCACGGCGCCGTGCGGCATTCCGGGTGGCCCCAGCCCTGGTCGTTCTTGGCGATCTGTTCGCCCGCGCCGTAGGAGCGGCCGCACACGCAGCGGCCGGCGAACTTCGCCTTGATCGTGCGGGCCGCGGTCCCCCGGGAAGCCGTCCGCTTCCGGGCGCCCGCGCCCGTGCCCCCACCCGCACTCGCCGCCCGCGCCGCCACCGGCGCGGAGGACGGCGCCGGCTCGGGCGAACCCAGTTCGCTGCCCGCCGGTTCCTGTACGACCGCCGCCTGGCTCGCCGCCCGGTCGGCGAAGTCGTTGAGGCGGTCGCCGTCCACCTGGTGCGCGGGCACGTACCGGAACTCGACCTCGCGGCCGGCCAGCAGCGCGTCGATGCGCTGGACCAGCTCCTGGTTGGCGACCGGTTTGCCCGCCGCCGTCTTCCAGCCCTTGCGCTTCCAGCCCGGCAGCCACTTGGTGACCGCGTTCATCGCGTACTGGGAGTCCATCCGGATCTCCAGCGGGACCCCCGGGTCCACCGCCGACAACAGCCGCTCCAGGGCGGTCAGTTCGGCGACGTTGTTGGTCGCCTTCCCCAGCGGTCCGGCTTCCCAGCGGGCCGGTACCTCGGCGTCGTCGGCGACGACCCAGGCCCATCCCGCGGGTCCGGGGTTTCCCTTCGACGCCCCGTCACAGGCGGCCACCACACGTTCCAGCATGCCCCGATCATGCCACGCCCGGCCGGCCGCTCCGAACGGCCGGCCACTGCCTCGCGGACGCCCCTACGACACGTCCGACAGCTTGGGCATGTCCCCCTCGCGCTTGGCCGGATCGAGCACGGTGAACGCCGCCCCCTGCGGGTCGCTCAGCGCGGCGAACCGGCCGAACGGGCTGTTCATCGGGCCGAAGCGGAGCACGCCTCCCCGGTCGGTGGCGCGGCGGACGGCCTCGTCGCAGTCGTCCACCACGAAGTACACGTTGATGTACGAGGGAACCTCCGGCGGGAAGTCGTCGGTCATCCGCATCCGGCCGAGCACGGGTTCGCCGCCCTCCTGGTTGCGGAAGACCACGAAGTCGACGTCGCTCTCCTCCATCCGCTGGGTGCGGTAGGGGAAGACCGCGGTGAAGAACGCGTCGGACTTCTCCGGTTCGCGGGTGAAGACCTCGGCCCAGCAGTACGCCCCCGGCACGCCGCTGGCCTCGAACCCCTCGTGGGTGCCGCCCTGCCAGACGCCGAAGACCGCGCCGCTCGGCTCGCGGGCGAGCGCCATGGTGCCGAAGTCGCCGACCCGCATCGGCTCGAGGAGCACCTCGCCGCCGTTGTCCCGGATCCGGCCGACGGTCGCCTCCGCGTCGGACGAGGCCAGGTACAGGCACCAGGCGGAGTGCCCCTCCTGCCCCGGCATGGGCGGTACGACGGCCGCCGCCGCCTTGCCGTCCGCGAACGCCTGCGTGTAGTTGCCGTACTCGCTGGACGCCTCCCCGAACGTCCAGCCGAGCACGTCGCCGTAGAAGCTCTTCGCCCCCTCCAGCTCGCTGAACATCGCGTCCGCCCAGATGGGCGTTCCCTCGGGTGGTGCTGTCATGTCGATCGGCCTTCCCGGTTCACGGGGGACGGGTCTCGCCCTTCTCACTATTCACGCTAGTCACGGTCGGTGCGGGCCGCCCCCCGAGCGGCCCGCACCGGGTCTCGCGGGCCCCGGACGACAGGGCCTACTCCCCCGCGTACGCCTTCTCCAGCGACGCGATGTCCAGTTTGTGCATCTTGAGCATCGCCTGCACGGCCCGGTTCGCCTTCTCCTGGTCCGGGTCGGAGTACATCTGCAGCAGCCGACGCGGGACGACCTGCCAGGAGACACCGAACCGGTCCTTGAGCCAGCCGCAGGGGCCCGGCTCCCCGCCGCCCTCGGTGAGCCGGTTCCAGTAGTGGTCGACCTCCTCCTGGTCGTCGCACATGATCTGGAAGGAGACCGCCTCGCTGAAGGTGAACTGCGGGCCGCCGTTGAGCGCCACGAACTCCTGGCCGTTGGCCGTGAACTCCACGGTCATGGCGGAGCCGGTCTCGCCGGGTGTGTTCTCGGGGTACCTGAGCGTGCGGCCGAGCCGGGAGTTCTTGAACACCGACACGTAGAAGTCGGCCGCCTCCTCCGCCCGGCCGTCGAACCACAGGCATGTGATGAATCCGTCGCCGGCCATGGGTTTCCTCCTCGGGTAACGCGCCGTCGCGCTTCGGTCCGCCCCGTGCTCGTCGTGCACGGGAACCGTCACCCCCTACGACCGATCCTGACCCGGAAACTCATCGGCGGCCCGCCGGGCGGATCCGGCCGCGGGCACCGCTCTGCCCGTGGCGAATCTGCCGACGGCCGAGAACACGGCCGCGAGGGCCCCGCGCGGCCGACAGTGAAGGCGGTACGAGCACACCGACCCGAGGAGGACCCATGGCTCCACCGCTCACGCTCCCGCCCCGCGCCGGGGAGGGCGAGACCCCGCCGAACCGCTTCGACGACCAGCTCGCCGCGCAGCTCCTCAACCAGCGGATCGTGTTCCTCGGCACGCAGGTCGACGAGGTCTCCGCCAACCGGATCTGCGCGCAGCTCCTGCTGCTGTCCGCGGAGGACCCGCGCACCGACATCGGCCTGTACATCAACAGCCCGGGCGGTTCCGTCACGGCCGGGCTCGCGATCTACGACACCATGCGGCTGATCCCCAACGACGTCTCGACGCTGGTGATGGGCTTCGCGGCCAGCATGGGGCAGTTCCTGCTGACGGTCGGCGCGGCCGGCAAGCGGCTGGCGCTGCCGAACGCGCGGATCATGATGCACCAGCCGTCAGCCGGTATCGGGGGGACCACCGCGGACATCGAGATCCAGGCGGAGAACCTGGAGTTCACCAAGAAGGCCATCGAGCGGATCACCGCCGAGCACACCGGGCAGAGCGAGGAGACCATCTCCCGCGACGGCGACCGGGACCGCTGGTTCACCGCCGAGCAGGCCCGGGAGTACGGAATCGTGGACCGGGTGGTGGAGTCGCTCGCCGACGTCCGCCCGGCCGCCTCGCGCCGGAAAATGGGGTTGTGAACATGAGTTCGTACACGGTGCCGTACGTCGTCGAGCGGACCGCGCAGGGCGAGCGGTCGTACGACGTCTTCAGCCGGCTGCTCAGCGAGCGGATCGTCTTCCTGGGCACGGAGATCGACGACGGGGTCGCCAATGTGGTGATCGCGCAGCTCCTGCACCTGGAGTCCGCCAACCCGGAGCAGGAGATCTCGATCTACCTCAACTCCCCCGGCGGCTCCTTCACCTCCCTCATGGCGATCTACGACACGATGACGTTCGTGCGGGCGCCGATCTCCACGTTCTGCGTCGGGCAGGCGGCCTCGACGGCGGCGGTGCTGCTGGCGGGCGGCGACCCCGGGCGGCGGTTCGTCCTCGAACACGCGCGGGTGCTGCTCGGGCAGCCGGCCTCGGGAGGAACACAGGGCACGGTCTCGGACCTCGCCGTGCGGGCCAAGGAGATGGTGCGGATCCGCTCCCAGGTGGAGGAGGTGCTCTCCCGGCACACCCACCACGACGCGGCGACACTGCGGGCGGACATGGACCGGGACAAGGTCTTCACCGCCGAGGAGGCCGTCGCCTACGGACTGGCCGACGAGGTGCTGAGCCGCAGGCTCGCACTCGCCTGAGAGAACCCGGCGCCGCCCCCGTCCGCAGCACGTCGGGACGGGGGCGGCGCCGTGCGGTGCTCAGGCCGCCAGGCAGAGGCCGTCGTACGAGGCGGCCGGCGCCGCGGACCGACCGGTGGGCCGGGGGCGGGAGTACCGGACGAGTTCGTCCCGGGTCAGGGAGAGAAGGTCACCGAGGCCGAGGCCGAGGGCCCGGGCGGCCGCCGCGAGAACCTCGGAGGAGGCCTCCTTGCGGCCGCGCTCCAGCTCGGACAGGTACGGCATCGAGATGCGGGCCGCCTCGGCCACGTCCTTCAGCGTGCGGTCCTGGGCGAGCCGTTCGCGCCGCAGCGCCTCACCGACGAGATCCCGCCACAGCGGCTCACGGGCGGCGGGCGCCGGGGGGCGGGCCGGGGCGGGTCCGGAGACCGGACGGAGGGGAACGACACGGACCTGGTGGGAGGCACGAGGCTTCTTGGGCTGCATCCTCCCAGCCTAGGGACGCCCGGCCACGGGGGAAGACGGCGGCGTTCCGCCCTGCGAGAAGTCTCCGGAAGCGGGCCCGGTCGCGGGTTCGGGAGGGGCCCGGGCGTGCGTCCGGGTGCGGATCCGGGACGGTCAAAACGAGCGGCAACGCCCCGCACCGGGCTCTTTCCCGGGGGGTGCTGCGTACAGTGGGCAGGGCCGGACGGCACACACGGGAAATTTTTCGAGTGGGTGACATGCCCGGCGCGATCCCGGGTAACTGCGGGACACGGCGCTTTGGACGCCCGATCAGAGCTGAAAAGTTGAGTTCCGTGGGAGAGGTAGTAATGGACACCACCATGAGCCGGACGACGGTCGCCGAGAGCACGACCGGCACCGCGACTGGTGAGGACCCGCTGCCCACCGTCGTCGACCCGCGTGCGGTGGCCCCCCGTGACGCACGGGAGTTGTCCCGCCAGTTCTTCCAGCGCCTCAGCGTGCTGGAGGAAGGTACGCACGAGTACCAGTACGCGCGCAACACGCTGATCGAGATGAACATGTCGCTCGTGCGGTTCGCGGCGGGGCGCTTCCGCAACCGCGGTGACGACATGGAGGACATCGTCCAGGTCGGCATGATCGGCCTGATCAAGGCGATCGACCGGTTCGAGATCTCCCGCGAGGTGGAGTTCACCTCCTTCGCGCTCCCCTACATCGTGGGAGAGATCAAGCGTTTCTTCCGCGACACGACGTGGGCCGTGCACGTGCCTCGCCGGTTGCAGGAGGCGCGCGTGGAGCTGGCCAAGGCGCGCGAGGAGCTGTCCAGTCGGCTGGACCGCGACCCGACCGTCGCCGAGCTGGCCACGCTGATGAACCTGCCCGAGAAGGACGTCGTCGAGGCCCAGATCGCGTCCAACGGCTACAACTCCTCGTCGCTGGACGCCGCCCTCTCCGGTGAGGACCAGGACGGCGAGGCCGTGCTGGCGGACTTCATCGGCTCGGAGGACGAGGCGATGAGCCTCGTCGAGGACTTCCACACACTGGCCCCGCTCGTCGCGGAGCTGAGCGAGCGCGACCGTCAGATCATCCACATGCGGTTCGTCGAGGAGGCCACGCAGGCCGACATCGGCGCGCAGCTCGGCTGCTCGCAGATGCACGTCTCGCGGCTGATCAAGCGGATCATCGATCAGCTCCGCACCGGCATGCTGGCCGACGTGGACCGGGTCGAGTCCACCCGCTGACACACCCCTCACGGACAGTCGGTCCCGCCGAAGCACCCGGAACCCGCGGACGGTGCCGGTCCCTCACCTCGGTGAGGGACCGGCACCGTCCGCGTTCCCGTGTGCGGCCACCGTCGACCCCCGTCCGGCGGTGACCGCGTACGCGACCGTCCGCGGCGACTGCCGTACCCAGGCGCTGTCGCACTCAGGCGCAGTCGTACTGCGTAGCCGTCGTGCTCAGTAGCTGTCGTAGGTGGGAGCACCCGTCGGCCGGTAGACGCCGACGACGGTGCCGCCCTTCGTCGCCGAGACGTGGACCGGTTCCAGCGCGGTGGGGATCGCCCCGTCGGCGAACAGCCGCTTTCCGGAGCCGAGGATCACCGGGTGGACGGTGAGCCGGTACTCGTCGACGAGGCCGTGACGCATGAGGGTCTGGGCGAGGTCCCCGCTGCCGACGACGCTGATGTCACCGCCCTCGGACGCCTTCAGCGCGCGCACGGCGTCGACGGTGTCGCCCTGGAGCAGCGTGGAGTTCTGCCAGTCGAGGGACGTCAGGGTCCGGGACGCCACGTACTTGCTCATGCCGTTCATCCGGGCGGTGAACGGATTGCCGGGGTCGGCGGAGGGCCAGTACGAGGCGAAGATGTCGTACGTCCTGCGGCCGAGCAGCATGCCGTCGAAGTCCTCGTACCAGCCGGCGACGGCCGCGCCGACCTCGTCGTCGTCGGTCGGTTTCTGCCAGCCGCCGTGCGTGAAGCCGCTTTCGGGGTCCTCGTCCGGACCGCCCGGCGCCTGCATGACGCCGTCCAGGGTGAGGAAGGTGCAGACGATGATCCTGCGCATGGTGCGCTCCCTTCGTCGTGTCGTGTCGAGAGGGTGGACCGCGCTGCCGCCGGAAACTCATCGGCGGATCCCGCGCGACCGCGCACGACCGGGACTGTTCCGGCCGACGGGCGTCAGGTGCGCGGCAGTTTGACCACCGACACGAAGAACTCGTCGATCTGCCGTACGGCGGCGAT
This sequence comes from Streptomyces sp. B3I8, assembly GCF_030816915.1. Taxonomy (NCBI): domain Bacteria; kingdom Bacillati; phylum Actinomycetota; class Actinomycetes; order Kitasatosporales; family Streptomycetaceae; genus Streptomyces; species Streptomyces sp. B3I8. The sequence continues at coordinate 566,589 of NZ_JAUSYN010000002.1, forward strand.
GAACTGGTTGAGGTCGACCGGTTTGGTGACGTAGGCGTTGGCGTGCAGCCGGTAGCTGCGCAGGATGTCCTCCTCGGCGGAGGAGGTGGTGAGGACCACCACGGGGATGTGGGCGAGCGCCTCGTCGGACTTGATCCGCTGGAGCACCTGTCGGCCGTCGTACTTGGGCAGGTTGAGGTCGAGCAGGACGAGGTCGGGGCGGGGCGCGTCGGTGTAGGGGCCGGCCCGGTAGAGGAAGTCGAGGGCTTCCTGGCCGTCCCGGACCACGTGCAGGGTGTTGTTGATCTTGTTGTCCTCGAACGCCTCGCGCGTCATCAGCTCGTCGCCGGGATCGTCCTCGACGAGCAGGACCTGAATGGGCTCGACGGGTGCGGTCACGGAGGTGCTCCTTCGGTGCTTGTCGCCAGGTGCAGGACGGCCACGTCGTCGGCGAGACCGCCGCACTCGACAGTACGGGACACGACCTCCTCGACGACGGCGTCCACGAAGCCCTGGCCGCGCAGCCCCGCGTGGGAGCGGGCGACGGCCAGCAGTCCGTCCTCGCCGAGCCGCCGGCCGGGGGCGACGACGCCCTCGAAGAGGCCGTCGGTGAACAGCGTCACCGCCTCTATGTCCGCGGCGGGGCGCACCGCCTCGGGCCAGTGGGCGTCGCCGGGGACCACGCCGAGCGCGGGCCCCGCGTCCGGTTCGTAGAGCTCCGTGCCGAGGGAGGTGCGGACCAGCAGCCCGGGGTGGCCCGCGCGGACGGTGTGCAGCCGGCCTCGGTCCGGGTCGAGCCGCAGCAGGGTCACCGTGGCGAAGAGGTACTCCTCGCCCCGTTCGGCACGCAGGATCTCCTCCAGCAGCCGGACCAGTGCGACGCCGACGCAGCCGGTGAGCACGGCGGCCCGCCAGGCCACGCGCAGGCACACCCCGAGGGCGGCCTCGGTGGCGCCGTGCCCGGAGACGTCGCCGATGACGGCGTGCAGGGTGCCGTCGGTGGTTTCCACGACGTCGAAGAAGTCCCCGCCCAGCAGCGCGTGGTCGCGGCCCGGTGTGTAGCGGGAGAAGACGTGCAGGAAGCCGGAGCGGAGCAGCGGGACGGGCAGCAGTCCGCGCTCCAGCCGGGCGTTCTCGCGGGCGAGCAGCCGGCCCGCCTGGACCTCGGCGGCGGAGCGTTCGACCTGTTTGCGCTGCAGGGCGTAGCGGACGGCCCGGCCGAGGGCCTCCGGGGTGAGCCCGTCCTTGGCGAGGAAGTCCTGGGCGCCCGCGGCGACCGCGGCGAGCCCGGCCTCCTTCTCGGCGAGCCCGGTGAGCACCACGACGGCGGCGTCCGGCCGTTCCTCACGCACCAGCCGTACGGCGTCCAGGCCCTGGGTGTCCGGCAGGTGCAGGTCGAGCAGGACGCAGACGGACGACGGGCCGCGCCGTTCCAGGAAGACCCGTGCCTCGGCGAGGGTCTTGCGCCAGGTGACGTCCATCGACAGACCGCTGTCGGCGAGCGTCTCGCGCACCAGCAGGGCGTCCCCGGCGTCGTCCTCGACCAGCAGCAGGACGGCCGCGGGGTCCAGGACCCACCCGGCATCCGCCGTACCCACCCGCGACCCGCCGTGCGGCGGCGGACGCTCCGCCACGCTCACTCCCTCGGAAGGCCGGTGTCTTGTGTCGACATGTCGCGTCGATGGCGTGAGCATACGTGTCGGGCCGTCGGGTCAACGGCGCAGTGCGACGACGGCTCTGACGCACTTTCCGACGGGTACCAGTTCCGCGGTGACCCGGTCCGCGACGGCGTGCACGATCTCCAGTCCGTGCCTGCCCACGCGTGCGGGGTCCCGGGGGAAGCGGCGGGGCAGGGCCGCGCTGCTGTCGTAGACCGCGACGGTCACCGCGGCGTCGGTGCCCTCCAGTTCGAGGATGTACGGACCGTGGCTGTGCCGGTCCGCGTTGGTGACGAGCTCACTCACCACCAGGAGCAGATCGCCGACCGCCCGGGTGTCGACCGGTGCGCACCATTCGGAGCGGAGCTGTCGCAGGAACTGCTCCGTGAAGGACCGGGCCTCGGCGACGGAGCCCGGCTCACCCGAATAATGCGCGGCCCGTCGCAGCGGCTCGACGGGCATGTCGAAGTCAGTCGGTATCACCGCTCCGTCCAGATACTGGGTCATTCTGTTCTCTCTCGCCGGGCCGTTCGCCTGCGGCCCACCCGCGTCCACGGGCGCCGCACGGGTGCTCGTACCCCGCGATCGTCCCGGCAGTCCCACCGAAGCCGCCGAGCCTGTCACGGCCCGGCCGGCGCCCGCAGCGGTGCGGTGTGGGTGGACGAGCGGGCGGCGCTTCACCGGGCCGGGGCGGGGCAGACGGACACTGACGCGTCCGGCCGACGGGGCCGGGCCGGGGCAGGGGAAGGTGCGCGATGGTCCTGTGGGTGTGGCTGGTCGTCGCGGTCGTGGCCGTGGCGGTGCTCTTCGGGCTCGTCCTGTGGCTGCAGGCGAGCCGGCGGTCGGGGACCGTCATCACGGTGCGGCGCGGCGGCCGGAGCGGGAGGTGGGGCGTGCGATGAGCGCACTGGTGGAGGCGGCCCGGCTGTCCGGGCGTCCGGTGGTCACGCTGGGCGGGGACGTGGTCGCGCAGGTGAAGGACACGGTCTTCGACGGCCCGGCGGGACGGGTCACGGGCTTCACGCTCAGCGGCCGGGGTCTGCTGGCGGGGCCGCTGCGGCAGAGCCTGCCCTGGACGGCGGTGCACGCGCTGGGTCCGCACGCGGTGATGATCCGCGGCCGTGAGGTGCTCGCCGAACCGGCCGCGGTGGTGGCGCGCAAGGAGGCGGCGCGAGGCCGGGTGCTGGGCGCCAGGGTCCTCACGGACACCGGTGCGGAGGTCGGTGTGGTGCTGGACGTGGTGGTCGAGGGCGGGATCAGCGGCCGGGTCGCCGGGTTCCTGGTCTCCGCGCGCGACGCGGTGGTGCCGGGGTCGCGGCGGCGCCGGCGCAAGGTGTACCTGCCGCGCGGTGAGACCCTCGCGGTGTCCGGGCGGGCCCTGGTGATCCCGGGCGACGCGACCCGTTTCGTCGCGGACGATCTGACGGAGTTCGCGGACCAGGTGGCGGCGTACCGGGTGCGTGACGGCAAGGAGGTCCTGCCATGACGCTGTACTCCCACACGGTGGGGCTGCCGGTGGTCACCCTCGGCGAGGCGGCGGAACTGGGGACCGTCGTGGCGTTCGAGATCGACGTGGCGCGGGGCCGGATCACGGGCGTACGGGTCTCCGGGCGCCGTCGCCGGACGACGGCACTGCCGTGGGAGGCGCTGCACGCGGTGGGGTCGGACGCGGTACTGGTGCGCTCGGCGGCGGAGGGCGAGGCGCGCAAGGGAGCGGTGCCGAAGGCGGTCGGCCTGAGGGTTCTCTCGGAGGACGGCGAGGAGCGGGGCACGGTGACGGACCTCGCGTTCGACGCGGCGGACGGCCGCCTGGAGAAGCTCCTGACCGACCTGGGCGAGATCCCGGCAGGCGCGGTACGGGCCCGGGGCGACTACGCGTGGGTGGTGAGGGCGGTGTGATCCCGCGCCCGGACCCGCACCCTCGGGAAAGGCCGACGCGCGCCACCCCGGCCGTGCGCATAACGTGACACCGTGCACACCCTCCGTCCCTGGCTGCACGCCCTCTTTGCCGTCCTCGCCGGCTTCCTGACCATGGCCGGCACCGCCGCTCTCGGCCTGGCCGCGGCCGGCGCGACCGACCTGCCCGCCGGGGGCTACCCGCGCGTCGTCCTGGCCACCGTGGTCGCCGCCCTCGGCGGCACCGTCACGCTCGACGGCCACGCCGGCGACCTCGCCGGCTCCCGCGCCGGTCTCACCCTGATCCCCCTGTCGGTCTCCCTCGCCGGCGCCCTCGTCCTGGCCGGTGCCTTCCGGCACCGCGCCCCCGGGACGCACCCCGGCGCGTACGCCGCCCGCATCGGCGTCCTCTGGCTCCCCGCCGTGCTCGCCGTGTCCCTCACCGCCCACCACACCTTCCGGATCCCCCTCGGCGAAGGCACGCTCGGCGACCTGGGCGACATCCTCGGGCTCTCCCCCGAGATCGGCTTCACCACGGACGTGCCGACGACCGTGCTCCTCGGCCTGCTCTGGCCCGCCGGCGTTCTCGCCCTCACCGCCGTGGCCTCCCGTACGGTGCCGCTTCCGCGTCTGCTCGAAGGGGCGCGCCCGGTGGCGTACGCCATGGTGGGGCTGTTGCTCGGGTGCGTCGCGGTCGGCGCCGTGATCGCGCTGGTGGTGGCCGGTACCCGCGGCCATCCGGTCCGAACCCTCGCGGTCGTCCTGCTGGGGCTGCCGAACGTGGTGTGGCCGGTCTTCACTCTCGGCCTCGGCGCGGTCTGGGACGGCAGGGTGGACGGACCGTTCGGACTGCCGATGCCGCACCTTCTCGACGAGGTGCTGCGCACCCGCGACGTATCCACCCTGGACCTGGGCACTCTGGCCCGGCACGACGGGCGGGCGTGGTGGCTGGCCGTGGTGGACGCCGTCCTGGTGCTGTCCGCCGCGTATGTGGCCGCCCTCCGCTCCCCCGCCCGGCTTCCGTTGTGGCGGCACGGGGTGCGCACGGGGGTCGCCCTGGCCCTGACGGTCCTGGGCGTCTGCGCGACGACCCGGATCTCCGCGCACTACGGACTGTCACTGATCGGCGTCGGCGATCTCGGCGGCGGACTCTCCGGTGTGCTGTTCCTGCGCCCGCGCCTGTGGTCGGCGGTCGGTACGGCGCTGGCCTGGGGACTGGTGGCCGGGCTGTTGGGCGGCCTGGCGGCCCGCCGGTGGCCGCCGCCGGTACGCGGGCGCGGGACCCCGCTCCCGCCGCGGGAGCGCGGCACAAGCCGGTGAACACGAGGTCAGGGCCGGTCCGCGCCGGTGCGGTCAGGACCGGTCCGGGTCGGTCCGCGTGGGTCCGCGGGTCGGTCCGCGCGGGTCCGGTCGAGTCGGGTCGCTCCGGTCGTGTCGGACCCGGTCGGGCTCGGACCCGGTGCGGTCCGGATCGGCCGGTCCCGGTACGGTCAGGCCGCCGGGGTCGACAGCGCGGAGGCGAAGCGCTGGATGCGCAGGGCGTCGACGGACTCGGCCATCAGCTCGTACTCGGTGGTGTCGTCACTGGTGGCGATCCGGACGAGGCGTCCGGCGGCCAGTTCGTCGGCGGCCAGTTCCTGCTGGCCGTCGTCGCCGCACCAGCCGCGCAGCAGGGTCGGGACGTCGGGGACGGTCTCGCCGACCGGGGCGATGGCGTTCGGCGGATAGAGGGGGCTGTCGGGGTGCGGGTCGAGTCGTTCGGCGATCCATAACGCCCGGTCGCGCATCCACCACAGCGCCAGCGCCAGGGTCGGGGCGCGATAGGTGCCGAGGGGCACACCGACCCGTTGGCCGCCGCAGATGCCGTAGGCGGTCACATGGCACAGGAATTCGTCGTGCACGTTCGTTCCCCCAGTGCGGCGCTCACTGCCGGGCCAGGCCCGTCGTTCCGGAATTCGCTCGCTGTGCACCTGGGCGGGCCGACGGTGAAATGCCGCAGCGCGTTCCGATCGTCGCCGCATTGCCCTGTGTTCGAGTATCGCCACTCCTGACTCACTGTCACCATGCGGATTCAGCCAGTCTCTTGACATATTCCGCCTCGGCCGTGGCCGAAACGCGGCGGGTGGGCGCCGCCTCACCCGCCGCGAGCGGAATTCCGCGTCCCGGAGGCTCTCGTCAGCCCTTGACGATCTCGTCGATCCGGGCCAGTTCCTCCGCGTCGAAGTCCAGCGCGCGCGTGGCCGCCACGCTGTCCTCCAGCTGCCGCGCGCTGCTCGCGCCGACCAGCGCCGAGGTGACCCGGCCCCCGCGCAGCACCCATGCCAGCGCCATCTGCGCCAGGCTCTGGCCCCGGTCGCGGGCCAGGCCGTTCAGCGTGCGCAGCCGGTCCACGAGGTCCTCGGTGACCTTGTCGGCGGTCAGGAACGGGCTGTCGCTCGCGGCCCGCGAGTCCTCCGGGATGCCGTCCAGGTAACGGCTGGTGAGCAGGCCCTGCTCCAGCGGGGAGTAGGCGATGGAGCCGGTGCCCAGCTCGTCCAGCGCGTCCAGCAGCCCCTCCTCCTCGGGGCGCCGGTCGAGCATCGAGTAGCGCGGCTGGTGGATGAGGAGCGGGGTGCCCAGCTCGCCGAGGATGCGGGCGGCCTCGCGGGTCTGCTCCGGGGAGTAGTTGGAGACGCCGACGTACAGCGCCTTGCCCTGCTGGACCGCGGAGTGCAGCGCGCCCATCGTCTCCTCCAGCGGAGTCTCCGGGTCGGGGCGGTGCGAGTAGAAGATGTCGACGTAGTCCAGGCCCATGCGCGTGAGGCTCTGGTCGAGCGAGGACAGCACGTACTTGCGCGAGCCCCATTCGCCGTACGGGCCCGGCCACATCAGGTAGCCGGCCTTGGTGGAGATCACCAGCTCGTCGCGGTAGGGCGTGAAGTCCGCTTTCAGTGCCTCGCCGAGCGCGGACTCGGCGGCGCCGGGCGGCGGGCCGTAGTTGTTGGCGAGGTCGAAGTGCGTGACGCCGAGGTCGAAGGCGCGGCGCAGGATCTGCCGCTGCGTCTCCACGGGCCGGTCGGGGCCGAAGTTGTGCCACAGGCCGAGGGAGAGGGCGGGCAGCTTCAGGCCGCTGCGCCCGGTGCGGCGGTAGGGCATGGCCTCGTAGCGTGCGGGATCTGCCGTGTACACGTGCACTCCAGGAAGGCTGTCTCGTCAGGGTCCGGCGCGGGGTCGGCGCCGGCGCGCGTACCACTCTCGTCCGCCGACGGCCAGCGGTCCAACAGAAGAATCGGATGGAACTCAGCGGTTACGCTTCTCAATCATGGAACTTCGCCACTTGCGGCACTTCGTAGCCGTCGCCGAGGACCGGCATTTCACCCGTGCGGCAGACCGGCTGATGGTGTCGCAGTCGGGCCTGTCCGCGTCCGTGCGCGCGCTGGAGCGGGAGCTCCAGGCACCGCTGTTCGTGCGCACCACCCGCAGTGTGACGCTCACCGAGGCGGGACGGGCCCTTTTCGCCGAGGCCGTCCGCATTCTGGACCGGGTGCGGGCCGCGCGGGAGGCCGTGGCGGCGGTGCAGGGCGTGCTGCGCGGCACCCTGTGCGTGGGCACCGAGCAGTGCATCGCCGGGGTGCGGGTGGCGCGGCTGCTCGCCGGGTTCCGGCGGCGCCATCCGGACGTGGAGATCCGGCTGCGGCAGGCGGGGTCGGGGGCGCTCGCGGAGGAGGTCGCGGCGGGCGGGGTCGACCTCGCGTTCGCGGTGCGGACGCCGGTGGCCGGGGACCAGCTGCGGTCGGTGCCGTTGGCGGCGGAACCGATGACGGTGCTGTGCCATCCGGCGCACCGGCTGGCGGGGGGCGGGCCGGTGACGCCTGAGGAGCTGGGCGGGGAGGAGTTCGTGGACTTCCACCCCGACTGGGGTCCGCGGCGTACGACGGACGCGGTGTTCACCGAGGCGGGGGTGCGGCGGACGGTGGCGCTGGAGGTGAGCGACGTGCACAGCCTGCTGGAGTTGGTGCAGGAGGGGTTGGGGGTGGCGGTGGTGCCGCGGCACTTCGGTGCGAAGCGGGAGGCGGCGGGGTTGGTGTCGCTGGCGTTGAAGGGGGTGGGTGAGCGGGCGTACGAGACGGTGGCGTTGTTGCCGGCGGAGGCGGCGACGAGTCCCGCGGCGCGGGCGTTGATGAGCCTGCTGGAGGGGGGCGAGGGTGGCGGCTGAGGGAGCGGCCCGGGGGCGGCGCGACATGGTTTTTCCGCCCCCGCCGCCCTTGCCCTTCCCGTCCCTTCAAGGGGCTTCGCCCCTTGAACCCCTTGGGTGCGTTGTCCGCTGACGGCCGGTGGGGGCCGGTCGCGCCGGGGAGGAGGATGGGTCATGGTGGACGCATGCATGCGAAGGACATCCTCATCGACGCGTACAGCCGCATCCGGGAAGAGGTCCACGCCGCCGTCGACGGCCTCCCCCGGGACACGCTGAACGCTCCCCCCGCCGACGGCGCCAACTCCCTCGCCTGGCTCGTGTGGCACCTCACCCGGGTCCAGGACGACCACGTGGCCGAGGTCGCCGGGCGTGAGCAGGTCTGGCTGTCGGGGGGCTGGCAGAAGCGGTTCGCCCTCGACCTCCCCGCCCGGGACACCGGGTACGGCCACACCCCCGCACAGGTGGCCGAGGTGCGGGTCGACTCGGCCGACCTGCTCACCGGGTACTACGACGCCGTCCACGAGCAGACCCTGTCCTGGCTGCGCGGCATCGACGCCCAGGACCTGGAGCGGATCGTGGACGAACGCTGGGACCCGCCCGTCACCCTGGGCGCGCGCCTGGTGAGCGTGGTCTCCGACGACCTCCAGCACGCCGGCCAGGCCGCCTACGTACGCGGCCTGCTGGAGGCCCCGACGGGCTGACGGCCCGGCGGTGTCCCGTTGACCGCCCCGGTCAGAGCACTGCCGCGTATCCCGGGAGCACCACGTCCTCGATGAGCGCGCGGCGCTCGGCGTACGGCAGGAACGCGCTCTCCAGCGCGTCGACCGTGACCGTGCGCAGGTCCGCGGCCGTCCAGCCGGCCTCCCGGACGAGGAGTTCCGCCTCCCGGGTCATCGTCGTGCCCGACACCAGCCGGTTGTCGGTGTTGAGGGTGACCCGGAAGCCGAGGTCGCGCAGGGTCGTGATCGGGTGGCCGGCGAGCGAAGTGGCCGCGCCGGTCTGGAGGTTGGAGGTCGGGCACATCTCCAGGGCGACGCGGCGGTCGCGGATCCAGCTCGCCAGGCGGCCCGGCCGGCCGTCCACGATGTCGTCCATGATGCGGACGCCGTGGCCGATCCGCTGCGCGCCGCACACCTGCAGCGCCTGGTGGATGCTGGGCAGCCCGTGGGCCTCGCCCGCGTGGATGGTGAACGGCATGTTCTCGCGGCGCAGGTACGCGAAGGCGTCCAGGTGGTCGGCGGGCGGGAAGCCGTCCTCCGCGCCGGCGATGTCGAAGCCGACGACGCCCGCGTCCCGGTACGCCACCGCGAGTTCGGCCACCTCACGGCAGCGGTCGAACATGCGCATCCCGCACAGCAGGGTGCCCACACGGACCGGGGTGCCGTCGGCCGCCGCCTTGGCCGTACCGGTGGCGAGGCCCTCCTGCACGGTCTCCACGACCTCCGCGAGGCCCAGTCCCCCGTTGACCATCAGCTCCGGCGCGTAGCGCACCTCGCCGTAGACCACACCGTCCGCGGCGAGGTCGAGGACGTACTCCTCGGCGGCGCGGAGCAGGCCCTCGCGGGTCTGCAGGACGGCGAGGGTGTGTTCGAAGGTGGCTATGTAGCGCACGAGGTCGCCGGAACCCGCGGCCGCGCGGAACCACCCGGCCAGGGCGGCCGGGTCGGTGGCGGGGAGGCGGTGGCCGACGGGCCCGGCCAGCTCGATCAGGGTCGAGGGGCGCAGCGCGCCGTCGAGGTGGTCGTGCAGGACGGCCTTGGGGAGCCGGCGGAGGGTGCCGGTGTCGAGGGCGGGGGCGCCGGGGGCGGTGGTGCCGGGGGCGGTGGTGCCGGGGGCGGTGGTGCCGGGGATGTCGGTGAAGGTGGTCATGCCGGTCTGTTCTGCCTGTCTTCGTGTCTTCGTGTCTTCGTGAAGGGTTGCGGTCGTGCGGGTGGTTCAGGTGGCGGCGGGCTCCAGGAGGTCCCAGCGGTTGCCGTACAGGTCCTGGAAGACGGCGACCGTGCCGTACGGCTCGTGCCGGGGTTCCTCCAGGAAGGTCACACCCGCGGCGCGCATCCGGGCGTGGGCGCCGGCGAAGTCGTCGGTGTGCAGGAAGAAGCCCACGCGGCCGCCGGTCTGGTCGCCGGCCCGGGCGCGCTGCGGGTCGTCCTTGGCGCGGGCGAGCAGCAGGCCGGTGCCGGCGGCGGGCGTCCCGGCCGGTTCGACGACGACCCAGCGGGAGCCGTCGGGCCGGGGCGTGTCCTCGACGAGGCGGAAGCCGAGGGCGTCGGTGTAGAAGCGGATCGCCTCGTCGTAGTCGGTGACGACGAGGGTGACCAGGGCGATGCGGTTCATGGGCGTAGGTTATACGTAACACGGGGGCGTGTACGTGGCAAGGTTGAAGATCGCGCCGGAGCTGCGGCTCCGGCGCCCGTACCGAAGCCTGCTTCACCGCTTCCCCCCTCAGGAGTTGAGCGTGTCGTCCGAACTGCCGAAGTCCACCGGTGCCCCCGCCCACCAGAACGTGACCTTCCCGAGCGCCGGTACGACGGCCCACGGGTACCTGGCGCTCCCGCCGTCCGGGCAGGGGCCCGGGGTCGTCGTCATTCAGGAGTGGTGGGGCCTGACCGACCACATCGCCGACGTCACCCGCCGGCTGGCCGCGGAGGGCTTCGTGGCCCTCGCCCCCGACCTGTACGGCGGCAACGTCGCCCACGACAGCCAGGAGGCCCTGCGGATGATGCGGGAACTGCCGGTGGCGCGCGGGGTGGAGCTGCTCTCCGGGGCGGTCGACCACTTGCTGGGGCTGCCGGAGGTGACCTCGGACACGGTCGGGTCCGTCGGCTTCTGCATGGGTGGCGGCTTCGTGCTGTACCAGGCGGCGGAGGACCCGCGCGTCAGCGCGGCGGTGCCGTTCTACGGCGTGATCCAGGGTGACATGCCGGACTTCTCCGGGCTGCGGGCCGAGGTGTTGGGGCACTACGGGGAGCGGGACGGAAGCATCCCGCGGGAACGTCTCGAGGAACTGGCGCAGGCGCTGCGGCGCGACGCGGGCGTCGAGGCGGACCTGCGGGTGTACCCCGCCGGCCACGCCTTCTTCAACGACGGCCGACCGGAGTCGTACGACGCGGAGGCCTCGGCGGCGGCATGGGAGAGCACGGTGTCGTTCCTGCGACGCCGACTGGGATAGATCTCAGCGGTGTCGCGGGGGGCGCGTCTGGGTTCGGGGGCGCGGTGGGTCGGCGGGTGCGGGTGGAGTGTGGCGGGTCGCGCAGTTCCCCGTGCCCCCAGGCGTGGTCTCGGTGTCCCGTAGGTGCCGAACGCTCTTCGCCGGACAGCCGGGGCGCCCCCATCAGGGGCGCGGGACGGCACGCGGCCGGACACCGTCGGGACGGCCCCCGGCCGACACCCACACCCGCGTGTCACGGATACACGTAGGTGTTCAGGGTGTTCACCGCGGCCGCCGGGTCGCCGAGGTCGTAGCGGTCCACGGCGAGGAAGGTGGGCTTCTTCCGGGCGGCGGGCTGGCAGAACCGCTGGGCGCGGTCGGCGAGTTTGGTGTTGTCGGTGCGGGCGGTGGAGGTGATCGTGGCGTCCCGGAAGTGGTTCATGACGAACAGCGGGCGGAAGCCGGGCTCGGTGCGGGTGAGCGGGAGGGTGGTGCCCGCGTCGTACCACCGGCTGTAGCAGGACCAGTCCGAGGAACCGACGCCGGACCCCATGGACCAGTAGTTCTCCACGGTCCACTCGCGCTGGTACATCACGCCGAAGCTGTCCCGGGTGAGCCCGGTGGACTCGTCGGCGGCGCGGCTGTGGTCGGTGAGGAGCAGCAGCCGGTGATTGTCCGCGATCAGGTCGGCCATGCGGGGCCAGCCGTTCTGCCGTACACCGGTCCGGTCGGGCCGGTAGAGGACGTCGGACAGGCCCCGGACACGGTCGAGTTCGGCGCGCAGGACGCCGGCGTCGACGTAGTCCTCCAGGAAGACGGTGACGAACTGGTCGGGGTGGGCGGCGAGGAAGTCGACCATGCGCTGCAGGTCCACCCAGAGGGCGACCGGCCGGCTGACCAGGGTGCAACTGTCGTGGCAGAGGATGGCGCCGTCCGGGGTCTGGTGCAGGTCGAGCATGAACCCGCGTACGCCGTCGGCGAGTTGCTGGTCGATGCCGCGGGACTGGTTGGGCAGGAAGTTGACGAAGGGCGGGGCGAAGCCGCCGTCGACGCCGTTGGCGTAGGCGTTGTGCGCGGTGAGGAAGGTGACCTGGTCCAGGGTGCGCTGATCGGCGGGCGGCATGGGGCGGGTCGGCGAGGTGACCGGAGTGAGGTACCAGGCGGCCAGGTCGCCGGGGCCGCCGACCGCGAGCGGGGCGGGGTAGGAGGCGCCGGAGGGCTTGGCGGCGACGGTGAGGTACCGCTCGGTGCCGGGGACCCGGAGGGTCTGGCGGTCGTCGCCGAGCGGGGTGATCTCCCAGGCGGCGTCGGCGCTCGTACAGGGGACGGTCCTCGCCGCGTCGCCGGCCCGGCCGAGGCAACTGCCCGCGGCGCCGGTGCTTTCGAGGCGGTACGTCGGGCCGTCGGCACGCAGGATCCACTGCTGGTGGTCCTCGTCGCCCCGGGGGTTGTGCTGTTCGACGGTGCCGGAGGCGTCGGCGGCGGCGAGCCCGGTGACGGCGCTCTGGACGTAGTAGGTGCCGTCGGCGGGGACCGTGCCGTCGGGCAGGGCGGCGGCGGGCATGGGGGCGGTGAGCAGCGCGGCCAGGGCGGCGGCGCCTGACGCTGCGGCGACTGCCGCAGTGCGGGGTGTTCGCATGGCGGAGCCCTTCGGCGGGGCGGTGCACGGCAAGGGTCGTCGAATCAGGTACATGACACCATGCGGGAGGGGCGTCCGTCAGCGGTACGAACGCCCCTCTCCCGCCCTGCCCGGGTTCGCCCCGGCGGCTACTCGTCGTCCGTCGCGGGGACCACCACGAGGAACGCGTCCTGTTCGAGGTCCATCACCACGGTCGCCGCCTCGCCCTCGGCGCGGCGCTGCGCGGCGAACTCCTCCGCCGGCCACGATCCGCGCGGGGCCCCCGCGGGGAACAACTCCAGCACCTTCGCGCTCATCGTCGATGCCACCTCCGATTCGACTTCCGTCGCCTGCCGTCCACCGTCGTGTTCCTCCGCTTGCCCCGGTTCCGCCTGGACATGTGCGGGGCACGGCGTTCCGTTGTCGGACGCCGGTGGTACGCGGGTGGCTCACCCCGGGAAGCGGCCGGTGGCCCGCAGCTCCCAGCGGCGTTCCGCGTAGGCGAGGTCGTCGCGCCACAGCCGGCCGGACGCGGCGCGCATCAGCGGCCGTACGACGGGGGCGGCGCTGCGGGCGAGGGCGAACCCGCGCCGGTCGGAGACGGCGAGGACGGCCTCGACGACGGCGGTGCGCGGGCGGCCCCGGCCGTCGGTGCCGAGCGGGGTGGCGTGGGTCTCGACGACGGACCCCTGCCCCTCCCCCTCGGTGATGCGCATGACGACGGTGCGGGGTCCGGGCGCGGTGAACTCGGCGCGGACCGGCACCACGAGCCGCCCCGCCACCTTGAACGCCACGTCCACGACCAGCCCCTCGTCCGGGTCCTCGCTCCCGCCGTCGGGCACGGAGACGACGGTGAGGTCGACGAACGAGTAGGGGTGGAACCAGGCACCGTGCCAGGGGTCGAGCCGGTTGGCGACGACGTCCTCCGGCTCGCAGGTCCCGGCGGTGACGTGGACGGCGGCCAGCGCGCCGGCGGTGTCGGGACGGGGCGGCACGAGCGGGGCGGGCAGCGGGGGTTCGCCGCCGGCCTCGTCCAGCCGAACCCGGACCAGCACGCCGTCGTCGTGGACCGGGTACGGCTGCCAGCCCGCGCGGGCGGTGCCGTCCAGGGCCAGCCCGTGCCAGCGGCACACCAGGGTGCCGCAGCGGACGGGGCCCTCGCGCAGGGGTGCGCCGAGGTGCGGGCAGATGCCGGGGCCGCCCACGAGGACGCCGTCGGCGTCGCGCCACAGGACCACCTCGTGTCCGGCGACGGTACGGGCGAGGGGGCGGTCGGCGGGGACGTCCCGGGAGGCGCCGACGACGAACCAGTTACCGGTGGGGCGGGCCAGCGCCTGCTTCAACAGGCCGGAGATCACAGCGGGTCTGGCCTCCCGCCACGTGGGCCGCTGGGCCGCCCAGGCCGGGGCGTGGCGCCGCAGCCGCAGGGGCAGCCGGGCGGTGCGGGGCGGGCGGTTCCCGCCGCCCGGGGCGGACGTCATACGGTCTCCCTCTCCTTGACCTCGGGTGCGGGGGGTACGGCCACGGGGGTGTACCGGGGACCGCCGGGCCCCGTGGCGGTGCGGCGGGCGTGCAGCCGGGCGCCGGTCACGCGGGCCAGGCCGTCGACGGCCACGGCGAGCCGGCGGCGCCGGGGGACGACGGCGCGGCGGTGCAGCACGGCGTGGCCGTCGCTCGCGACGGCGTCCAGGATGCCGCCGTAGAGCACGCACGCGGTCCTGATGCAGGGCCGCGCCACGGGGTCGAGCAGGGCGAGTCCGGGGACCGCCTGCCGGTAGACGCCCCGGGTGAGGTCCTCGGCGGCGCGCAGCGCGGCGGTGATGCGGTGGTCGCGGCGGCCGGTGTCCCTGCTCCAGCGCAGCAGGGCGCGGTCGACGCCGTGGGCGGCCAGCAGGTCGGCGGGGAGGTAGATCCGGCCCCGGTCGAGATCCTCTCCGACGTCGCGCAGGAAGTTGGTGAGCTGGAAGGCGAGGCCGAGCGCGGCGGCGTACGGTTCGGCCTCCGCGCGCGGGGCGACGGTGCCGAGGACGGGCACCATCTGCAGTCCGATCACGGCCGCCGAGCCGTGCATGTAGCCGCGCAGGTCGTCGTAGGCGGGGTAGTCGGTGACGGTCAGGTCGGCACGCATGGACGCCATGAAGTCGGTGAAGTGGCGGTGGTCGATGGCGTAGCGGTCGGCGGTGTCTGCGAGGGCGCGGACCACCGGCTCCTCGCTGTCGCCGTCGCGCAGCCCGGCCACCAGGCGCTGTTCGAGCCGGTCGAGGGCGGCGGCGCTGCCCGCGGTGCCGGTGGCCGGGTCGGGCAGGTCGACGAGGTCGTCGGCCCAGCGCGCGAACCCGTACAGCGCGTGCACGGCGGGCCGGCGTTCGGCCGGCAGCAGCCGGGTGGCGAGGAAGTACGTACGGCCGTGGCGGGCGTTGAGCTCCCGGCAGGCGGTGTAGGCGGCGCGCAGCGCGGGGTCGGTGATACCGGCCGCGTCCAGCTCGCGCCGGGTCACGGAGCGGTTCCCTGTCCGGCGGGGCGCGGACCCCGACGGGCGGCGGGGCGGTCGGCGCCGCGCGCGGGGCCCGTGCCGCGCCCGGCGCCCGTGATGCGCTCGGCGGCGAGGCGGCCGGAGACGAGGACCGTCGGGACGCCGACGCCGGGGGTGGTGCCGCAGCCGGCGAGGACGGCGTTGCCGGTGCCGCGGACGAGGTTGCGGGGCCGGAAGGGTCCCGTCTGGGCGAAGGTGTGGGCGGCGGAGAAGGGGGTGCCGGCCGCGTGTCCCTCGGCCGCCCAGTCGGCCGGGGTGACCAGGCACTCCTCCTCGATGGCGGCGCCGAGACCGGGCAGACCCCGGCGTTCGAGTGCGGTGAGGAGCCGGTCGCGGTAGCGCGGGGCGAGGTCGGTCCACTCGGCGGCCGAGGGGCCGATGTCGGTGTTGGGGCAGGGGGCGAGCACGTAGTGGACGTGCCGTCCGGGCGGGGCGAGCGCGGGATCGGTGGCGGTGGGCCGGGTGATCAGCAGGGAGGGGTCGGACATCAGCTCTCCGGTGCGGGTGATCTGGCGGAAGGTCCCCTCCCAGGCGTGGCCGAAGGAGAGGGTGTGGTGGCCGAGTCCGGGCCAGGTACGGTCGGTCCCGGTGTGCAGGACGACGGCGGAGGGTGCGTGCCGCAGCCGGACGGGGCGCCGGGGGGCGCGGCCGAGGAGGCGGTAGGTGACGGGCAGGTCGGGGGTGAGGACGACGGCGTCGCAGGGGATGCGGTCGTCCTCGGTGCGGACGGCGGTGACGCGGTCCCCTTTCCGCTCCAGCGCGGTGACGGTGTGTCCGTACCGCAGGTCCGCACCGGCATCGGCGGCGGAGTCGGCCATGGCGCGGGGCAGGGCGTGCATGCCGCCGCGCGGGAAGTAGACCCCGGCGACGGTGTCCATGTAGGCGATGACGGCGTACGCGGCGAGCGCCCGGGCGGGCGGGACGCCGGCGTACAGGGCCTGGAAGGAGAAGACGCGGCGCAGCCGTTCGTCGCGCAGGAAGCCGCCGATGCGTGCGTCGAGCCGGCCGAAGCCGCCGAGGGCGGCCAGGCGGGCGAGGTCGGGGTGCACGAGTTGCATCGGGGAGTCGAAGTTGGCGTCGATGAAGCGGCCCATCTGAGCGTGGTAGAGCCGCTCCAGCCAGTGCCGCAGGCGCCGGTAGCCCGCCGCTTCGCCGGGTCCCGCGAAGCGTTCCACCTCGGCCTCCATCGCGTCCGGGTCGGTGTGCACGTCGAGCGCGCTGCCGTCGGCGAAACGGGCGTGGTAGGCGGGGTGCAGCGGGACCAGGTCGAGCCGGTCGCGCATGCACTCGCCGACGGCGGCGAAGGCGGCCTCGGCAAGGTCCGGCATGGTCAGCACGGTGGGCCCGGTGTCGAACCGGTATCCTCCGCGCTCCAGCCGTCCGGCCCGGCCGCCGGGCCCCTCGCCCCGCTCCACGACCGTCACCCGGCGCCCGGCACCGAGCAGGTGGAGCGCGGCGGACAGCCCGGCGAGCCCGGCGCCGACGACGACCACGTGGTCGGTCCGCCCCCGCACAGTGCGCACCGCGCCGATCATCGGCCGGCTCCGCGGGCCGGGCGCCGGGCGGACGGGTGCCCGGTGAATGGGTGCCCGGCGGACAGGCCCCCGGCGGACAGGTGGGGCGGGCGCGCCCCCGCGGGCGGGGAGCACGGTCGGGTCGTCGGACGGTCCGGGCCTGGGAGGTGCATCGCGGTTCCTTCCGCTGGGGGCGGAGGTGGGCTCGTGCTTCTGTGAAGTGTTTCCGCGTGGGCGGAGGCCACGGATGCGCACGACCGTCACGTTTCGCCGATCCGCCGAACGCCGATCCACCGGACGCCGGTCCGCCGAACCGGGCCGGCCACCAGGCACGGGGGCCCGCGTCCCGTACGACCGCGGGGACCGGCAGGGAGCGCACGGCGAGCGTGTCCAGCAGCACGCCGAAGGCGACGATGAAGGCCACCTGGACGAGGAAGGCGAGCGGAATCACCCCGAGCGCGGCGAACGTCGCGGCCGGCACCACACCGGCCGAAGTGATCACCCCTCGGTCGCGACCAGCGCCCGCAGCACCCCCTGCCGCACGCCGAAGCGGAGGGTCTCCTCACGGGCCCGGGACATCAGGAAGATGTTGTGGTCCACACCGAGGACCACCAGAACACGAACCCGCCGGACGCGCGCCACGTGGGCCGACGCCCCGGGACCTCGGTCGGACGGGCGGACCCACGGCCTGCCTCGGACGGCCGACCCGGTACCTCCGTCGCGCGGGCCGGGCCCGGCCCGCGCCACCGCCACCGCCACCGCCACCGCCACCGCCACCGCCACCGCCACCGGATCGGCGTAACCCATCGTTCGCCCGCCGCCGCGCGGCGGAAGGATGCGACGGGTGGGACGGACGGTGGGACGGCACCCTCGCCGGTACGGCGCGGAACGGCGCGGGCGAGACGGAAGGAGTCGGCGGGCATGAGCACGGCGAACGGTGGGAGCGCGGACGCGAACGGGCCCGGCCCCCTCTGCCTGGTCACCGGTGCCACGGGATACATCGGCGGGCGGCTGGTGCCCGAGCTGCTCGGCGCCGGGTTCCGGGTGCGGGCGTTGGCGCGCTCGCCCGGCAGACTGCGCGACCATCCCTGGGCGGCCCGGGCGGAGGTGGTACAGGGCGACGTCACCGACGCCGCGTCCGTCGCCGCGGCCATGGACGGCGTCGACGTCGCCCACTACCTCGTGCACGCGCTCAACACCGGCCCCGGCTTCGAGCGCACCGACCGCGAGGCGGCCCGTGTCTTCGGCGAGCAGGCGCGCGCGGCGGGCGTACGGCGCCTGGTCTATCTGGGCGGCCTCACCCCCGCAGGGGTGCCCGAGCGGGAGTTGTCGCCGCATCTGCGGTCCCGGGCCGAGGTGGGCCGGATCCTGCTGGACTCGGGCGTGCCCACCGCCGCCCTGCGCGCCGCCGTGATCATCGGCTCCGGCTCGGCCTCGTTCGAGATGCTCCGGTACCTCACCGAGCGGCTCCCGGTGATGGTCACCCCGAGCTGGGTGCACACCAGGATCCAGCCGGTCGCGGTGCGGGACGTGCTGCGGGCGCTCGTCGCCGCCGGGCGGCTGCCGGCGGACGTCAGCCGCGCCTTCGACCTCGGCGGCCCGGAGGTGCTGACGTACCGGGAGATGATGCTGCGTTACGCACGCGTCGCCGGGCTGCCGCGCCGGCTGATCCTGCCGGTGCCGCTGCTGACGCCGGGGCTGTCCAGCCACTGGGTGGGACTGGTGACCCCGGTGCCGGCGGGCATCGCCCGTCCGCTCACCGAGTCGCTGCGGCACGAGGTGGTGTGCCGGGAGCACGACATCGAGCGTTACCTGCCGGGCGACGACCCACTGCTCGGCTTCGACGAGGCGGTCCGGCTGGCCCTGCGGCGGATCCACCAGGCGGAGGTCGCCACCCGCTGGTCCTCGGCATCGGTCCCCGGCGCGCCCAGTGACCCGCTGCCCACGGACCCCGGCTGGGCGGGCGGCAGCCTCTACACCGACCGCAGGGAACGGACCGTGACCGCCTCCCGCGAGGCGCTGTGGCGGGTGGTGGAGGGCATCGGCGGGGTGCACGGCTGGTACTCCTTCCCGCTCGCCTGGAACGTGCGGGGCCTGCTGGACCGCCTCGTCGGCGGGGTCGGGCTGCGCCGGGGCCGGCGGGATGCCGCCCGGCTGCGGGTCGGCGACTCGCTGGACTTCTGGCGGGTGGAGGAGCTCGAGCCGGGGCGGTTGCTGCGGCTGCGCGCCGAGATGCGGCTGCCGGGGCTCGCCTGGCTGGAGATGCGCGTCGACGCGGACGGCGACGGCCGCACCCGCTACCGTCAGCGCGCCCTGTTCCATCCGCACGGGCTGCTCGGCCACCTGTACTGGTGGGGCGTCTCCCCCTTCCACGCGCTGGTGTTCGGCGGCATGGCCCGCAACATCGCCCGCGCGGCCGCCCGCACCGCACCCGACGGGCCGAACGTGCCGGGCAGGGCGGGCAGCGCGGGCGGACCGGGTAGGCCCGCCGAGCCGGACACACCGGGCGGATCGGGCGGACCGGGCACGCCTGCTGGACCTGGCACACCCACCGGACCGGGCCGGCGGCCCCGGTCCCGTCGCCCCGGCACCCGTTGACCCGCCACGCGCGCGCCCGTCCCCCGACGGGGGCGCGCGCCCGCCCTCCCTTCCCTCCGGAGTCCCGCATGCGCACCTCCGTCGTCTCCGTCGTCCTGTTCACCGCCGATCTGCGGCTGCACGACCATCCGCCGCTGCGCGCCGCGCTCGACGGGGCGTCCGCCGTGGTGCCGCTGTTCGTGCGGGACCGCGCGGTGGACGCCGCCGGGTTCGCCGTGCCCAACCGGCTCGCGTTCCTCGCCGACTGCCTGCGGGACCTCGACGCCGGGCTGCGCGAGCGCGGCGGCCGGCTGGTGGTGCGTTCGGGCGACCTGGTCGAGGAGGTGTGCCGGGTGGCCGCCGAGGTGGACGCCGGTGAGGTGCACATGGCGGCCGACGTGAGCGCCCACGCGCGCCGGCGCGAGGACCGGCTGCGCGCCGCGCTGGAGGCGGCGGGCCGACGGCTGCTGGTGCACGACGCGGTCACCACGGTGCTGGCGCCCGGCGCGGTGACGCCTGGCGGCCGGGACCACTTCGCCGTCTTCAGCCCCTACTTCCGGCGCTGGTCCGAGCAGCGCGTCCGGCCCGTGCTCGACGCTCCCCGCTCGGTGCCGGTCCCCGACGGCATCGGCTCGCGGGAACCGCCCGCCCGCCAGGAGCTGTCCGGCCTGTCGCCGGGGCTCGCGCCCGGCGGCGAACGCGAGGGACGGGCGCGGCTCGCCGCATGGCTGCGCGAGGGCGTCGAGGACGTCGAGGGCGTCGGGGACGTCGGGGACGTCGGGGAATACGAGGACCGGCACGACGACCTCGCGGGCGACGCGACCTCCCGGCTCTCCCCGCATCTGCACTTCGGCACCCTCTCCCCGGTCGAGGTGGTGCACGGGGCGAGGAACCTCGGCGGCCCAGGTGCCGAGGCCTTCGTACGGCAGCTCGCCTGGCGGGACTTCCACCGGCAGGTGCTGGCGGCCCGGCCCGCCGCCGCGCACGCCGACTACCGCACCCGGCACGACCGTTGGCGCACCGTCGAGGCCGCCCGTGAGGAGGTGGAGGCGTGGCGGGAGGGCCGCACCGGCTATCCGGTCGTCGACGCGGCGATGCGCCAGCTGCGGCACGAGGGCTGGATGCACAACCGGGGCCGGCTGCTGACCGCGAGTTTCCTGGCCAAGACGCTGTACGTGGACTGGCGGGTGGGCGCCCGGCACTTCCTCGATCTGCTGGTCGACGGCGACCTCGCCAACAACCAGATGAACTGGCAGTGGGTGGCCGGGACGGGGACGGACAGCCGTCCGAACCGGGTGCTCAACCCGGTGGTGCAGGGGAAGCGGTTCGACCCGGAGGGCGGGTACGTACGCCGCTGGGTGCCCGAACTCGCTCAGGTGCCGGGTACCGGGGTGCACGAGCCGTGGAAGCTGCGGGGCCGTGCCCGGGAGGCCGCCCGCGGTTACGCCGATCGGGTGGTCGACCTCGCGGAGGGCCTGGAGCGGTTCCGCCGGGCGCGGGCCTGAACGCGGCGCAGCGTGCCAGGGCCCCGGGGTACGCCGCCCGGACTCCGGGGTTCCCGGCGGCCCCCGCCTCCCCCCGGCACCGGTCTCAGCGCCGCCCACGCAGGGCGCGCAGGTCCTCCAGCACCTCGCGGGCGGCGCGGGCGCCGGAGGCCAGCGCGCCCTGGACCGAACCGGTGGCCCGGTGGTCGCCGCACACGTAGCGGCCCGGTGCCACGCGGGAGGTGCGGCTCAGCGGCTGGGGCGGCGGCATGGCGGGGAGCGCGTCGCGGACGGTGCGGGCCGTGAGCAGGTCCCAGCCCGCGGTGTCCGTCTCGTACACCTCCTCCAGCGCCGACGTCACCGTCTTGCGCACCTGGAAGTGGTCCTCGCCGAGGACGGAGGTGGCGATCAGGGCGTGGCCGGGCGGCGCGTAGGTGGGCGCGACCCGGCTGACGACACAGGTGTTGAGGAAACGCATGCGGGTGTCGGTGAGCAGAGTGGGCTCGTCCAGCGGCGGGCGCGGGGCGACGTGGTAGTACGTCGTCACGACCCGGCCGGCCGGCACGTCGAGCCCCGGCAGCAGCGCGGAGGCCGGCCCCTTGCCGGTGGCGACGACCACGGCCCGGGCGGGCAGCAGGTCGCCGTGGGCGGTCCGCACACCGTCGTCGGTGAGCCCGGCGACGGCCGTGTCCAGCAGGACGCTGCCGGCGGGCAGCGCCTTCACGAGCGCGTCGGGCACGGCCCCGATGCCGCCGGCGGGCAGGCACAGCGTGCCGCGGAGCATGCTGCGCCAGACCAGGTGGAAGAACCGGGACGAGGTCTCCAGCTGGTCCTCCAGGAAGATCCCGGAGAGGAACGGCCGGAAGAACCGCTCCACGAAACCCTCGGAGAACCCGGCCGAGGCCAGCGCGGTACGGGTGGTGCGGTCCTCGGCGCGTTCGATGAGCGCCGCCGGACCGAGCATGTCCCGGGCCGACAGGACGCCCAGCGCCAGCAGGTCGCGCGGGCCGGCGAGCCGTCCGCGCAGCAGGCCGGCCACGGAGCGGCCGTCCCGGCTGGGGTCGGTGAGGCGCAGCCTGCCGCGGTCGGTGTGCACGAGCACGCCGGGGGTGAAGGGGCACAGCCGCAGGTCGCGCAGCGGGAGCCGTTGCCTGACCTGCGGGTAGGACGTGTTGAAGACGTGGAAGCCGCGGTCGACGACGAAGCCGTCGACGCGGTCGGTCCGCATCCGGCCGCCGACGTCGTCGGAGGCTTCCAGGACGCGGACGGAGCGGCCGGCGGCCGCCAGGTCCCGGGCGCAGGCCAGCCCGGCCACGCCGGCTCCCACCACCAGGACGTCCGTGGTCTCCGGGGTCGCGGACATGGGCGTCTCCTTCGGCTTCCGTACGCACCGCGCGTCTTCCGCACGCACCGCGTGTTCCGTGGCTCCGGGTGCCACGGATACGCCGCGCGAACCCCGGCGGCGGGGAGTCCGGGCGCGGGTGGGCCAGGGGACGCCCGGGAGCCGGTCGCGGCGGCCCGTGCCGCGACACTCACCGTGCACACAACGGGCGATCGGCGCGAGTCGATCATGTCTGGCTCCCACAATGGCGGGCATCGGGACAGGTACCCCGAACCGGGCACCGCCGCCGCACGAGGAGCCGACACCCATGACCGCACCCCCGGCCACCGTCCAGGACAGCCCGGGCGACGAGGAGCTCGCCCGCGGCCTCGCCGAGGGCGACGAGGCGTGCCTCGCGGCGGTGTACCACCGCTGGTCGGCCCTGGTGCACTCGCTCGCCGCGCGTTCGCTGGGCGACGTACGGGAGGCGGAGGACGTCACCCAGCAGGTGTTCCTCGGTGTGTGGCGCGGGCGGCACGGTTACCGTCCCGAGCGCGGGGCGATGGCCGGGTGGATCGTCGGCATCGCCCGGCGGAAGATCGCCGACGCCCTGTCCGCCCGGACCCGGCGGCTGGATCTGCTCACCTCCGTGGCCTTCACCACCGCGCCCCTCGCCGCCGTCGCCCACACCGACGAGCCGTCCGAGGCGGTCCTGGACCGGGTGCTGGTCGGGCACGCGCTCGCCGGGCTGCCGCCCGCGCAGCAGCGGGTGCTGCGCCTGGCGTTCTACGAGGACCTGACACAGACCCAGATCGCCGAGCGCACCGGCTGGCCGCTCGGCACGGTCAAGAGCCACGCCCGGCGCGGCCTGCACCAACTGCGGCGCGGCCTGCGGGAGGAGGAGTCCCACGCCTGACGACGACGGCCGGGCGGCCGTGACGGCTCGGGCCGTCACCGCGCGGGCCGTCACCGCGCGGGCCGTCACCGCGCGGGTCGTCACCGCGCGGGTCGTCACCCGACGTGCCGTAGCCGCACCTGCCGTCACCGCGGCCCGTCGCCCGACCGCATCCGAAGCGAGGGGTCGGACAGAATCCCTGACGGCGGACGGTGTGAAGGACGAACGGGCGACGGACCGGCGACGGACGGGCGAAGGAGACCTCGGGTGAGCGACGACGCGGACGTGGTGATCGTGGGGGCGGGAGCCGCCGGGCTCTCGCTCGCCCTCCTGCTCTCCGCCCCGTCCGCCGCACCGGCCCGCCCCTCCGTGACGCTGCTCGACGCGCCCCCCGGCCCGCTGCGCCCCCCGCCGCGCACCTGGTGCTACTGGGAGCGCGGTCCGGGCCCGTACGACAGCGCGGTCACCGCCGCCTGGCAGCGGCTGCGGGTGCACGGTCCGGCAGGGAGGGCGACCGTCGGCGAGATCGCCCCGCTGCGCTACAAGATGCTGCGGTCGGACGCGTTCGAGGCGTTCGCGGACCGACGGCTCGCCGAACGGCCCGCGGTCCGGCGCCGGGAGGTGGTGGTGGAGACCGTGCGGGGTGTGCCCGGCGGTGCGGAGGTCCTCGGCACCGACGCGGGAGGCTCCCCCCTCGCCGTCCGTGCCCGCTGGGTGTTCGACTCGCGGCCGCTGGGCAGCCTGCCGGCCGCCCGGACCACGCTGCTGCAGCACTTCCGCGGCTGGTTCGTCCGGACCGCCCGGCCCGTGTTCGACCCCGGGGTGGTGGAGCTGATGGACTTCCGCGTCCCCCGTCCGGCGCACGGACTGGCGTTCGGCTACGTGCTGCCGACCGGGCCGCACGAGGCCCTGGTGGAGTACACCGAGTTCTCCCGCGCCGTGCTGTCCCTGGAGGCCTACGAGGCGGCGTTGCGCGCGTACACCGGGGACGTGCTGCGGCTCGGGCCGCTGGAGGTGGTGGCGACGGAGTCCGGGGTCATCCCGATGACCGACGCGCCCTTCGCCCGCGCCGCCGGCGAGTCCGTCTTCCGCATCGGCGCCGCCGGCGGCGCCACCCGCCCGTCGACGGGATACACGTTCGCGGCCGTGCAGCGGCAGAACCGCGCGATCGCCGCCGCCGTCCGCGCGGGCCGCCGTCCGCTGCCGCCGCCGGCGCACTCCGCCCGGTCGCGGGCGATGGACGCCGTACTGCTGCGGGCGCTGGACACCGGCCGGGTGGACGGCGCGGAGTTCTTCAGCCGCCTGTTCGAGCGGGTGCCGGCCGCGCGGCTGCTGCGCTTCCTCGACGGCGGCACCGGCCTGTACGAGGATCTCGCCGTCGGCCTGCACGCCCCGGTCGGCCCGATGCTGCGCTCGGCGGCCGAGCTGCGCCGCCTGCCCCGGCGCCCCTTCCCCGCCACCTGACCACCAGCTGCCCACCCCCGCCGAGGAGTTCGCATGACCCTGCTGCGCGACGAGGCGCTGGCCGGCGCGTTCGACCGGGCCGCGCCCCGGTACGACACGCTGGTCGCCCTCAACCCGGGCTACCACGCCCACCTGCGGCGTTCCGTCCGCCGCCTCGGTCTGCCCGAGGGCGGTGCCGGGACGCGGGTCCTCGACGTCGGCTGCGGCACGGGCGCGTCGACGGCGGCGCTGCGGGCCGTGCTGCCGCGGGCGGAGGTCACCGCGGTGGACGCGTCGGCGGGCATGCTGGCGCGCGCGGCCGTCAAGCCGTGGGCCACGCCCGTCACGTTCGTCCACGCGTCCGCCGAACGGCTGGCCGAGGAGGGGGTGCGCGGGCCGTTCGACGCGGTGTTCGCGGCGTACCTGCTGCGCAATGTGGCCGACCCGGACGCCGTACTCGCCGGTCTGCGCGGGCTGCTGGCGCCGGGCGGGCGGCTCGCGGTGCACGAGTACGCGCTGGGCGGCCGACGATCGGACCGGCTGGTCTGGGACGTCGTGTGCCGGGGATTCGTCACCCCGCTCGGCCGCGCGTGCGGCGACGGCACCCTCTACCGCCATCTGTGGCGCAGCGTCGTCGACTTCGACACGGCGGGCGCC
This sequence comes from Streptomyces sp. B3I8, assembly GCF_030816915.1. Classification (NCBI taxonomy): domain Bacteria; kingdom Bacillati; phylum Actinomycetota; class Actinomycetes; order Kitasatosporales; family Streptomycetaceae; genus Streptomyces; species Streptomyces sp. B3I8. Next base: position 591,486 of record NZ_JAUSYN010000002.1, read on the forward strand.
TTCGGGCAGCGGCTCGCGCGGGCGGGGTTCGCGGAGGTGCGGGTGCTGCCGCTGCCGGGCTGGCAGACGGGCATCACGCACACCTTCGTCGGCCGGGTGCCCGCGTGAGGCCCCCGGCGGGCGCCGTCTCCCCCGGTCGCGGCCGGGACCGCCGGGCGGTCCGCCTGGACCCGGCGCCGGGCCGCCCCCGCGTCACCGGCGAGGCCCCGTCGGTCGCGGTGGTCGGCGGCGGCATCGCGGGGCTGGCGGCGGCGACCGGGCTGGCCGAACGGGGCGTGCGCGTCACGCTGTACGAGCGCGAGCCGGTGCTCGGCGGCCGGCTGGCGGGCCGGCCGGTGACGCTGGCGGACGGCAGCCGGGTCACGATGAGCCGAGGCTTCCACGCGTTCTTCCGTCAGTACTACAACCTGCGTGCCCTGTTGCGCCGGACGGACCCGGACCTGGACCTGCTCACCGGCCTCCCCGACTACCCTCTCGTGCACGCCGACGGCCTGCGCGACAGCTTCCGGCACGTGCCGCGCACACCGCCGTGGAGCGCGCTGGGCTTCGCCGCGCTCAGCCCCGCCTTCCGCGGCCTCGACCTGCTGCGGATGCGGCCGCGGGCGGCACTGCCCCTGCTGGACGTGCGCGTACCGGAGGTGTACGAGCGGCTGGACGGGGTCAGCGCCCGCGACTTCCTCGCCTCGATCCGTTTCCCGCCGGCCGCGCACCACCTGGCCTTCGAGGTGTTCTCGCGCAGCTTCTTCGCCGACCCGGGCGAGTTGTCGGCGGCCGAGATGGTGCTGATGTTCCACATCTACTTCCTCGGCTCCGGCGAGGGCCTCCTCTTCGACGTCCCCCGCGAGCCGTTCCCCACGGCCCTGTGGGATCCGCTGGCCGGCCACCTGACCGGCCTCGGCGTGGACATCCGTACGGGGACGGCGGTGGAGGGCGTGGACCCGGCGGCGGACGGCGGGTGCGTGCTGCGCGTGTCCGGTGCTCCCGCGACGCGGTACGACGCGCTCGTGCTCGCGCTGGACACGGGCGGGCTGAAGGCCGTGGTCGACGGGTCGCCGCGGCTGGCCACCGGGGAATGGCGGGCCGCGATCGCCCGGCTGCGGACCGCGCCGCCGTTCCTGGTCAGCCGGCTGTGGCTGGACCGGCCGGTGGCGCCCGACCGGCCGGGATTCCTCGGCACCGGCGGGTTCGGGTCGCTGGACAACGTCAGCGTGCTGGAACGGTGGGAGGGCGAGGCGGCCCGCTGGGCGGCGCGCACCCGCGGCTCGGTCGTCGAACTGCACGCGTACGCGCTGGACGGGCGGACCGCCGGGCAGGCCGCCGACCGGTCCGGCCGGTTGGACGGGTCCGGCCGGGAGGACGAACAGCGGCGGCTGGTCGAGCAGTTGCACCGGGTGTACCCCGAGACGCGGGACGCCCGGGTGGTCGACGCCCGCCACGAGTGGCGGGCGGACTGCCCGCTGTTCGCCGTCGGCACCCACTCCGGCCGGCCCACCGTGCGCACCCCCGACCCGGCGGTGGTGGTCGCCGGGGACCTGGTGCGCACTCGGCTGCCGGTCGCCCTGATGGAGCGCGCCGCGACCACCGGCTTCCTCGCCGCGGGCACGCTCCTGGAACGGTGGGGCGTGCGCGGGCCGACGCTGTGGACGGTGCCGCGGCAGGGCCGCACGGCGCTGCTGCGCGGACTCGCCCGGCTGGGGGACGTCTGACCGGTGCGGGGCCTCGCCGGTGCGCCGCCCCGCCCGGTGCCCGTGCGCCGGGCCGCCGCCGGGCGGGGCGGCGCACCGGCGACAGTGACCGAGGAACGCCGCACGGGAACCGTACCGAGGAGCGTGGCGGCACCGCCGGTCCGGCGCTTGTGCTGCGCCATTGGGACGGGGCCGCGCGACGACAGGCATGGGACGCGTGCGGCGGGGCAGGCGCGACTGGTCCGTCCAACGTCCCCGCGCACGGGAGATGCGGTGCCCGACACCCCTCAGGCCACCCACCGGGCCGCCCCCCAGGCCCCCGAGCCGTCCCCACCCGTACCCACCCCGACCGCCTCACAACCCTCACCCCCGCCCCGGCCCCCTGCCGGGAGGACCGCCCCCGGTGCTCCCCCCTCCCGCACCCCGGCGGGACCCCGCGGCCGCGACCCCTTCTTCGACAACGCGAAGTACCTCACGATCGTGCTGGTCGCCTGTGGTCACGCCTGGGAACCCCTCACCTACGGCAGCCGCGCCGTCCACGCCGTGTACCTCGCCGTCTACGCCTTCCACATGCCCGCCTTCGCCATGATCTCCGGCTACTTCTCGCGGAGCTTCGACATGGCACCCGGCCGCCTCAAGCGGCTGGTCACCGGCGTGGTCGTGCCGTACCTGGTCTTCGAGACGGCGTACACGCTCTTCTACCGGTGGGCCCAGGACGACCCGGGCTACCCGCTGAGCCTGCTGGACCCCTGGTACGTGATGTGGTTCCTGGTCGCGCTGTTCATCTGGCGGCTGACCACCCCCCTGTGGCTGATGCTGCGCCACCCGCTCCCCGTCGCCCTCGGTCTGGCGATGCTCGCCGCCTGCTCGCCCGACCTCGGCGGCGACCTGTCGATACAGCGCGTCCTGGGCTTCCTGCCGTACTTCGTGCTCGGCCTGACCCTGCGTCCGTCGCACTTCGAGCGTCTGCGCACCCGCCGGGCACGGCTTCTGGCGCTGCCCGTGGCGGCGACCGTACTGGCGGCGGCGTACTGGGCGGCCCCGTCGTTCGACGCGGGCTGGCTGTACCACCGGGGTTCGGTCACCGGCCAGGGCGCCCCCGCGTGGGCGGGGCTGCTGAGCACGCCCGCGCTGTTCCTGCTCGCGGTGGTGCTGACGGCGTGCTTCCTCGCCTGGGTGCCGCGCCGCCACCGGTGGTTCACCACCCTGGGCGCGGGGACGATGTACGGCTATCTGCTGCACGGCTTCCTGATCAAGTCGTCGCGCTTCTGGGGCTGGTACGACCACCCCTGGCTGCACACCCCCGCCGGTGAGCTGGCGGTCACCGCGCTCGCCGTCGGCATGATCACCGCGTTGTGCGCGGCACCGGTGCGGGCGGTCTTCCGGTACGTCGTCGAGCCCCGGATGAACTGGGCGTTCGTCCCCCGCCCGGCGGCCACCGGGCCGGACCGGGACCGCCCGGAGAAGCCCGCCGTGCCGGACCCGTCCCGCGCGCCCCGCTGACGCACCGCCCGCTCCCCGCTCCCCGTCCTCCGTCCGGAGGCGTTGCGGGCCCGGCCCGCCTATGGTGAGCCCGGGGTGGGCACGGCTGGAGTGGGGGAAGTCCCGGTGCGCTACCGGGCGTACCGGGAGGCCGCATGCTGCCGATGTTCGGATGCCGGCCGGCCGCCGCGGCGGTCACGGCGACGGCGCTCGCGCTGCTGGTCCCGGGCGGCGCCCCGGCGGCGGCCCCGGAAGCCGGACCCGCCGCGACGCACGCCACCACTCCCCGCGCCACCGCCCCCGACCTGTCGCGCTTCTACCGGCAGCGCGTCGTCTGGTCCGCGTGCGAGGGCGCCGGCATGCCCGCCGACCTGCAGTGCGGCAAGGTCACCGTGCCGCTCGACTACGCCCACCCCGCCGGCGGCACGCTGGACCTGGCGCTGGCCCGCTACCGTGCGTCCGGCCCGTCCCGGGGCTCGGTGCTGCTGAACTTCGGCGGTCCCGGCGGCCCGGGCGTCCCCCAGTTGGCCCTGGGCGGCAAGGACTTCATGGGCCTGACCGACGGCTACGACGTGGTCACCTTCGACCCGCGCGGCGTCGGCCGCTCCTCCCCCGTGAGCTGCGGCGAGGGCACCGACCGGATGCTGGCGGCGACCGAGGACGGCGCCGTCGAGCGGAACCCCCGGGCCGCGCTGGAGACGTTGCGGGCGGCGGCGGCCCAGTGCGTCGCGCACTCCGGTCCGGTGCTGCGGCACATCGGCACGGTGAACGCCGCCCGCGACCTGGACGTCATGCGCCAGGCGCTGGGCGACGACCGGCTCGACTACCTGGGCTTCTCCTACGGCACCCGGCTCGGAGCGGTGTACGCGGCACAGTTCCCGAAGAAGGTCGGGCGGATGGTGTTCGACGGTGTCGACACCCTCACGGAATCACCGGACGAGCAGGGCGTGGTCAGCGCGGCGGGGCAGCAGCGAGCACTGGAGGACTTCCTCGCCCGGTGCGCCGAGGACATCGCCTGCCCGTTCGGACAGGACGCCCGCGCGGCCCGGGAGCAGATGGTACGGCTGGTGCGGTCGCTGGACGAGGAACCGCTGCCGACCGACTTCGGCGGCACGTTCACCGGGCAGGACCTGGTGGCCGCCGTCGGACAGGGCCTCTACAGCGAGCAGTTCTGGCCGGCGCTCGAGCAGGCGCTCGCCGACCTGATCCAGAGCGGCGACGCCGGCCGGCTCACCGGCTTCACCGGCGGAGGCACGGTCGTCCCGCCCCGGGACGACCGGCCCGCCGCCACCGCGCCGGGTTCCGCCGTACCCACCACCGGCCCCATCGCCGTCGAACCGCCCGGCCCCGGCCCCGGCCGAGTGCCCGGGTACGCGGACCTGACCGGTTCCGGCCCGGCGCACGAGGACGGCCCTCGGACCGGCCCCTCCCCCGCCGCCGGGGCCTCCCGGGCCGACGGCGGGCTCGTCGATCCCGAGGACGTGCCCGTCGACAACCTTCCGGCCGCGCTCATGGCCGTCAACTGCGCCGACGACCCCGACCGGCGCACCGCCGCCCAGGTGGTCGGCGACCTCGGCCGACTGCGTGCCCGGTACGAGGAGGCCTCGCCGGTCTTCGGCCGCTACCGTCTGTCCGAGGTGCTGATGTGCTACGGCCGTCCCCGGGGCACCGACTTCGTGCGCGAGAAGGTGCGCGACGTGCCCGCGCCGAAGATGCTGCTGGTCGGCACCCGCGGCGACCCGGCGACCCCGTACCGCTGGACGGTGGAGACCGCGAAGCGGCTCGGCCCCTCCGCCGTGGTGCTCGACAACAGAGGCGAGGGGCACACCGGTTACGCCACCTCGCCGTGTGTCCACCGCAAGGTCGACGCCTTCCTGCTCTACGGCACCACACCGCCGGACGGCAGTTCGTGCGGACCGGAGCGAGAAGGCTGACCTCCCTCCCCGCGTACGGGCGGCTTACGCTACGCCGAGGCCGGTGATCGTGAAGGGGCGTACGGACGTGAGCGGACTGCTGGGTGTCGCGGTACTGGGTGCGGGTCACATGGGGGCCGACCACATCCGTCGTCTCGACCGGGTGACGAGCGGCGCCCGGGTGGTGGCGGTCGCCGACCCGGACACCGCGCGGGCCGAGGCGGCGGTGGCCGGCATCGACGGTGCGTCGGCGCACGCCGAGGTCGCCGCGGCACTGGACGCGCCGGGGGTCGGGGCGGTGCTGATCGCCTCGCCGGGCCCCGCCCACGAGGCGGCGCTGCACGAGGCGTTCGCCCGTGATCTGCCCGTGCTGTGCGAGAAGCCGCTGGTGCCCGACGCGGAGGGGGCGCTGCGGGTGGTCGAGGCGGAGGCGCGGCACGGCCGGCGGCTGGTCCAGGTCGGGTTCATGCGCCGCTACGACGCGGAGTACCTGCGGCTGAAGGCCCTCCTCGACGAGGGCCGGCTGGGCCGCCCGCTGATGCTGCACTGCGTCCACCGCAACGTCTCCTCGCCGCCCGGGTTCACCTCGGCGATGCTGGTCGACAGCTCGGTGTCGCACGAGATCGACGCGGCCCGCTGGCTCCTCGGCCAGGAGCCCACCGCGGTGACCGTACTGCGGCCCGGCAGCACGGGCCGGGCCCCGAAGGGGCTCGTCGACCCGCAGTTCGTGGTGATGGAGACCGACGGCGGCGTGCTGGTCGACGTGGAGATCTTCGTCAACACCGGGTTCGGCTACCAGGTGCGGTGCGAGGCGGTCTGCGAGGGCGGCAGCGCGCGCATCGGCGAGGAGCACGGCATGACGGTGACGGCACCGGAACGGGAGTTCCGGGGGGTGCCCCAGGACTACCTCGTACGGTTCGCGGACGCCTACGACCGCGAACTGCGGGCCTGGGTCGACGCGTGCCGGGCCGGCCGGGTGACCGGCCCGAGCGCCTGGGACGGCTACGCGTCCTCGGCGACGGCCGAGGCGGGTGTCCGCTCCCTGCGCACCGGCACCCGCACGCCGGTGAACCTGGCCCCGCGCCCGGCGTTGTACGCGTGAGGGGCGCGGGCTGTTCCGCCTCCCGGGCCGCCGGTGTCCACGGCGCCCTGTAGACACCGTCATATGCCACCCGCATCACCGTCCCCCATGTTGCCAAATCCCTTACAGCACGCGACGGGCTGTGCGACAGTCGTAGCGGTCCTTCTTCACCAGTCGGTCGCACTGTCCCCCGGAGTACGCCATGCCGTCCCCTCCGCCCGCGGACCGCTCCGCCGCGCAGCCGCCCCCGCGCGGTGCGGTCGACGCGCTGATCTCGCGGACCCGGCGGCTGCGCGGCGACATGGACGCCGTACGGCGCGAGGCGCCCTCGGACGGCGCCGATCCGGAGGCCCGCTGGCAGCGTGCCCTGTGCGATCTGGCCTTGCGGCAACTCGCGGACGTGGACGCGCACCTGGCGCAGTTGCGGGACGGTCCCCCGCCCCTTCCCACCGACCGCGCCCCGGCGGCCGGCCCGCGGGCACCGGCGCGGCCGTCCTCCGGCGGGCCCCTGCTCGGCCGGGTCGGCTCCGCCGAGTGGGACCTGCTGACCGACCGGGCCGCGTGGTCCGACGAGCTGTACCGGATCCTCGGCCGCGACCCCGCGGCCCCCGCCCTCACCCTCGACGAACTCCCCTCCCTCGTGCACGAGGACGACCGCGCGCGGCTGACCACGACGGTCACGGACTGTCTCATCGACGCCCGGCCCATCGACGGGGAGTTCCGCGTCCTGCGCCCGGACGGCGCGGAGCGCACCGTGCACATGATGGGCGAACCCGTGCTCGACGCCGACGGCTCCACCGTCTCGATGTGGGCGGTGTTCCGGGACGTCAGCGAAGTGCGCCGACAGCGGAGGACCGTGCGCGAGAGCCGCGACTCGCTGCACCGGCGCCGCCGGCTCGCGCAGACCGAGCACCGGGTCGCGGTCGAGTTGCGGGAGGCCGTGCTGCCGCCGTGGCGCGGTCCCCTGCGGCTCCCGCGCAAGGGCCCCGGCGCCCTGGACCTGGCCGCCCGCTGTCTGCCGTCGTCCGCCGGGGCGCCGGTCGGCGGCGGCTGGTACGACGCGCTGGAACTCCCGGACGGGGAGACGCTGTTGAGCGTCGGGGAGCTGACCGGGCACGGTGTCACCGCGACCTCAGGGGCGGCGATGCTGCTGGGCGCCGTCCGCGGCATGGCCGTGACCGGCGCCCCGCCGGGCGAACTGTTGGGCCGGCTCAACCAGTTGCTCGACGCCTCACTCGCGCAGCCCGCACTGGGCGGGGCGCTGTGCTGCCGGTACCGGCCCGCCACGCGCACCCTGAGCTGGGCGCGCGCGGGACACCCCGCCCCGCTGCTGTTCCGCGACGGGACGGGGCGTGCGCTGGAGGCACCGGACGGCGTCCTGCTCGGGGCGACCTCCGGTGCCTCCTACGGCGCGGCCGAGGAACCGCTGCGCCCGGGCGACCTGCTGCTCCTGCACACCGGCGGTCTGGTCCCCCGGCAGCCCGGCCCGCGGGGCACCCGCCGGCTGCTCGGGCTGGCCGAGCGGTTCGGCGCGGCCCGGGACGCGCAGAGTTGCGTACGGGCCGTCGTCGAGGAGTTCGGCGGGACCGAGCGGCAGGACGACGCCTGCGTCCTGGTGGCCAGGGTCGTCGGCTGACACCACCACCGGGTGCCTACGGTGGACGGTGGTTCCCCGACGGGGTGTCAGGCGCGGGCGGTGCTGCCTCCCCCCTTGCGTTTCCAGCCGGGCGGCATCACCAGTTCGATCTCCTCGCGCAGGTCGCGCACCTTCGGGTAGCTGGAGTACCGGGCGGTGAGCCGGTACATCTCGCGCAGCCGGTCCCAGGTGCGGTGGGAGGAGTTCGACCCGATGGAGTTCAGCGCCAGCCGTGCGTAGCGGTCGGCCTGGTCCGGGTCGTCGGCGATGAAGCAGGCCGAGGCGAGCGAGATGTGGTCGAAGATCTGCGACCGCTCGCGCCCACCCTCCCGCAGGCGCAGCGCCTTCTTGGCGTGCTGCTGGGCGATGGCCGCCGCGCCCGGTTCGTGCTCGGCGAGGGTGCGGTAGGCCAGGGCCTGCATGCCGTGCAGGTCCGCCTCGTCGAAGAGCTGCATCCAGCTCGGCGGCGGCACGTCCCCCTTGTCGGAGACGAAGAGTTCCTCCGCCTGTCCGAGGGTGCGTCGCATGGCCTGGCCCCGCCCCAGCGACGCCTGCGCCCAGGCCTCGATGGTGTGGAGCATCGCCCTGGTGCGCGGCAGCACCTCCTCACCGGAGCCGGACTCGGCGAGCTCCATCAGGTCCAGCGCGTCGTCGGGCCGGCCCAGGTGCACCATCTGGCGGGCGGCGCGGGACAGCGCCTCCCCGGCGCGGGGCCGGT